>NZ_JALDXW010000003.1:0-186598 GCF_032154635.1 Cytobacillus sp.
TGAAAAGTAAAAGCTATTACTTTTCTCTTTATCTATAATTATAGAACGTGGGAATCTAGTCGTATTTTCCAAAAAAATAGGAAAAACAATTGACTTATTATTCTAAAAAATGCAATAATTAATTATAATTTACAATTTATGACTATATAGGGGGACATTTTAATGTTATCTACTAATTGCATTACTATCCCTAAGGGAGTATTTATTACCGATAATGAAAATGGAGATAAAGTAATATTTAATTATAATAATGGTCAATATTATGGGTTAGACAAAATGGGTGCCTATTTTTGGAATCTACTATGCGAACATAAAAATATTGATATGATTATTGATATTGTTATTAATAGATTTGAAGTTGATAAGCACATGGTCACTAATGACTTATTAACACTAATTAATAACTTAGAAAAAGAAGGGTTGGTACAATTAAGTTGATTAAAAGGTCAAAAATTAACTTATTATTTTTTATAATACATAGCCTCATAAAAATTAAAGGTTTCAAGTGGATTTCAGAAAAGTTAGAGGAGAGGAAAAATAAGATTAAAGTTTTTAATGACTTAGCGCTAGAACATGCTTATCAAGTTTGTTCAGAAATAGAGGAGGTTCGGGATAAACACCTATTAAAAAATAAGGCTCAATGTTTACATAGGTCATTGCTTGGATTTTTCATATTTTTACAAAAGAACATAGAAGTAACTTTTTGTTTAGGTATTCACAAAGAGAAATTTGAGGCTCATGCTTGGTTGGAGTATAAAAACAAGGTAATAAATGATGAACATGATGCTATAAAAAAAAATTTTAACGTTATTTATAAGTTTTAAATAAGAAGTGATAAATTTGAAAAAGCGGATAATCAAATATCTATCTCCATATAAAAAAAAGTATATTATTGCATTATTTCTGATTATAATATCAGCCCTAATTCAATCGTTTTCACCTTACATAAATAAAATAATAATTGATGATGTTTTTGGTGAACATAATTTTTCTTTACTTAAAACAATTATTATTATAATAGTTTGTGCAGCAATTTTCTTAGGAATCAGTCAGACTATAAGAGATGTCTTCATTGCATATGTCTCCGAGCAAATGGAGATTTTATTAAAGAAAAAGCTGCTTTTACATCTTAGGTCCCTGCCATATCGATACATTGAAAATCAGAGTAGTGGTGGACTCCTCACTTTATTCCAAAGCGATATTACGCTTTTTGTTTCCTTTTATAGCTTGGTTCTACCAATGGCATTACAAATTATATGTCAAATAATTATATCTGCTTATCTTTTGTATACCATAAATTGGAAAATAACAATCTTAGGATTTATTCTTGTGCCTCTTTCAATTATAGCAACCTTACTTTTTTCTAAACCAATTAAACAACAAGCTAATATATATCAAAATAATATTGCAAAGACCACTGAAAAAATACAAGAAAGTATTTTAGGTTCCAAAGAGATAATAGCATTTTCAAGAGTTGACTGGGATATTAAACGATTGAATCCTATATTTAACAACTCACTAAACATCAAGAAGAAATTTATTTTTATATCTTCAGTATCATCAAACATTAATTTAATTATTTATTGGGCAACATTTGCAATGCTTATATTATATGGTAGTCACATGGTTAGGAATCAAATTATTTCAGTAGGTTCTCTTATAGCATCAGTCACTTATTTTATGAGCTTAGTTGGTCCAATACATCAGCTTTTAATTCTATATAGTGAAATGCAAAAATCATTAGGGGGGGCAAAAAGATTATTTTCAGTACTAGACTACAAAGAGGCAGAAGAAAGGGAAGATAGATTCCCCAATGATGTAGCTAATGTATGTTCTATTTCTACCCATAACCTATGTTTTTCAAGGGATAATAAAACTCATGAATTAAACAATATAAACTTTGAAGCTAATTTAGGAGAAATTGTTGCAATATGTGGTGAAAGCGGAACTGGAAAAACAACTTTTATTAAACTTTTATTGGGACTTTATAAACCAACAAAAGGGATCATTAAAATTGGTGGTCTTGATTTATCAAGCTGGAGAATGAATTGTTTAAGAGAAAAAGTTTCAGTTGTTTTTCAAGAAAATTTTTTCTTTTCAGAAACGATATACAATAATATTAAGTTTGGCAATCTCAGCTCTTCTGAAATAGAAATTTATAATATTGGGAAACTTACTAATATAGATAAGTTTATTCAAAAAATGCCTGACAAATATAATTCTTTTTTATCTGAAAATGCCAATAATTTATCCGGAGGGCAAAAACAACGCCTTGCTATTGCGAGGGCTCTAATAAAAAATCCACAGATATTGATACTGGATGAACCCAGTTCCTCATTAGACCCTAATTCTCAAGCACAATTATGGGAATTATTAAACTCTATAAAGGAAAATCGAATAATAATAATTATTTCTCATAGACCTGAATTTATTGAGAATGTTGATAAAAAGTATCATATCAAAAACGGAAGTTTTTACTTAGAAAAAGTGCTGCAAACCCAATGATGAAAAGAGGAATTAATTAGAAGGAATGATTGGATGAATAGCATTGTAGGTTTATATTCTTTTAACAAGGACGAAGCTAACAGAGAAAAAGTTGAATATATGTTAGGGTTAAATCCCAATGAAAATTATGACAGTTTCAAGGTTTTTGATAATAATAATGTTACGATGGGCCATGTGCTCAGGTTTACTACAAATTTTCAAAATGAGCAATCTATTAATTATCGTATTGGTATAAATGAATATTCAATAGTGTTTAATGGGCGAATAGATAATAGATATGAACTCTTAAAAAAAATTAATCTGAGTCCATCAGAAAATATTTCAGATGCACAATTAGTTGTTATTTTATATAATGCCTTCCCTAAAATTTTTCTTAATCTAATTGAGGGTGACTTCTCCTTAGGAATTTGGGATAAACAACGTGATCTTGTATTAATTGCTAAAGATCCTTTAGGAATGAGGACCTTATTCTATAGTTATTATAATGGTACATTTGTATGGGCTAGTACTTTAAAACAGATACTAAGCTTTTATGATAATTGCCCTTTAAATGAACAATATCTATTTAATTTATTATTAGAACGACCTACATATTGTAATTTGACACCCTATTTAAATATTTATAGGGTTGAACCAGGAGAGGTTATATATTTTGGAAATGGTCGAATAAAAAAGGAAAAATATTATGAATTTACCCCATCTACTATTTCCTATAATGATGAAAGTTTATATTTCGAACAATTCAATGAAATATTCCGTCAATCTGTAAAAAATAGATTGAACTCTAATCAATCCGAAGTAGGTATTTCGTTAAGTGGAGGATTAGATTCAACCTCAATTGCAGCGACAGCATTAGATTTATACTCGAAAAATGAAACTCAAGCAAATATCAAGAGTTTTTCTCTTACTTTTAATACATTTCCTGAAGCTGATGAGAGTAATTATATAACTCTGTTTACTAAGGAAAAAAAGATTTCTACAAAGTTTATTAAAGGAGATGCGGCTTGGCTTTTTAAGGAAAGTATTCGTGTTATTGAAGATTTGGATGAGCCATATCCATTATTTACTCACTATCTATCAAGTTTAGTACCTACCCATGTATATGATGAAGGCATTAACGTTTTATTAGATGGACATATAGGTGATCACGTATTATACGGTGATCTTAATTATTTAGCTCTATTAGCTAAGAAAATGAAGATACTAACTTTAATTAATGAACATAAAAAGTGGAAAACAGATGGGTATTCAATTAAAGAATTATTGTATAAAAATACAATCTTGCCTCTTTTTTCTAGGGAATCTTCACAAAAAATATACCCATGGATCATTTTAAAATACCCTAATCACAGAATAAGAAAAAGAGAAAATATTTGGGATAGAAATGGAACTAAGGCATATTTTGAATCCATTGTAAAAAGATCTGATGTTGAATGGGTGAATCAATATATACCTAATAAAATGGGGATCGAGGTTAGGCATCCATTTTTTGATAAAAGACTTATGGAATTTTTAGCAGGAGTATCAGTAACTATCAAAATTCAGCCAGATCAAACAAAGTATATTTTGAGAAAATCTATGAGTTCAATTCTTCCTGATGAAATAATAAATAGGAGTAACAAAGCATCACACGCACCTATTATTTATATGGGAATAAAAAAGGAATGGGAAAATATTAATAAATATCTTAACTTTCCAATCTTGAGTTCCTTAGGCTGGTTAGAACCTAAAAATATAAAAGTAATTTTTGAAAAATGGTATCTAGGATATAGTCCAAGTTTCGAATATTTTACTGGAATGTTGAGGGCATTAGCCTTAGAAATATGGCTACAAAAAAAGTTGTTATAAAGTTGATAGGTCTTATTTGCTAAATGAATATTGAGGAGGATGGTTAAGATGAATAAAGAGTTATATGTATCTCCAATTTTTATTAAATATGGTAGCGTTGAAGAATTGACGAAGGGTACTATGATCGGCGGTATTCCGGAGTGTACAAACGGAAGCTTTTGTGCATATAGGACAGGCCATAACGACAAATAAAATAATTCAGTAAAATAGTATTTAAGTAATTAACAATAAGACCTATCACTTTATATATATATGTATTTTTTCTTAATGAATAGTATGTATCTTTATATGAGATATAGAGACAAGTAGAAAATAAATTTTTCTATTTAATTATCTATATCTCTTATAAATTTATACTTGTGTTTGTTATTAATACATTGAAGACACCTTATATAAATATTATTCAATGAGAGGTGCCACTCGGACAGGAGAGGTTTTATGTTGAAACTTAGTGTACTGGATCAATCCCCTATTTCTGAAAAAAAAACTGCAGCTGATGCATTAATGGATACAATTGTTTTTGCTCAAAAAATAGAAAGTTTGGGCTTTACAAGATTTTGGGTCTCAGAACACCATAATGCCTTTAATTTGGCAGGATCTTCTCCAGAAGTATTACTTGCATTCTTAGCTGCAAAAACATCTAAAATTCGGTTAGGTTCAGGTGGAGTCATGCTGCCTAATTATAGCTCTTATAAAGTTGCTGAGAATTTTCGAGTATTGGAAGTTTTGGCGCCTGGAAGAATCGATTTAGGAATCGGTAAGTCACCGGGAGGGAATCCGTTAGCAGCAAAAGCATTGAAAAATGGTGAGGATTGGAAAGCTGATAACTACCTTCAGCAAATAAATGATTTATTGTATTACATGGAAGATAATCTACCAAACGATCATCCTTATTATGGCTTAAAGGCTACTCCAATCGTAACATCAAAACCAGATACATGGTTATTAAGTACTGGAGGAAGCAGTGTTCAAATAGCGGCAAAAAAAGGACTATCCTTTAATTATGCGCATTTTATTCATCCTATAGGAGGTCCATCAATAATACAATCTTACAAAGATAATTTTGTCCCTTCAATTTTTCATAAAGAACCTCATGCCATCGTAACTACATATTTTGTTTGTTCTAATTCGGAAGAAGAGGCTGAAGAATTGGCTCTTATTTTTGATTTACACCTATTATTAATCCAAAAAGGCATTCAACCCCATGGTATTCCGAGTATTGAAACTGCTAGGAATTATACATACTCTCCATCTGATAAAATAATTATTGAACAAAATCGCTCAAAAATACTAATAGGTACTCCTGAAACAGTAAAAAATCAACTTTTGAAGCTTCAAATTGAGCATGGGGTAGATGAGGTTATGCTTGTATCTTTACTATCTGATATCGATATTAAAATAAAATCTTTTGAATTAATAGCAGATGCAATACAACTTAATCCACAATATACTATGTATAAATAGAAAGTTTCATAAATACAGGATAGACATTATAAACGAGGTAGGCAAAATGAAATATATAAAATTTTTCAGTTTTCAAGTAGGAAGTATCATCATCCTTTTTTTTCTTGCTGCTCTGCCGTTATATTTATATAACATGGATGGGAAGTTGATTTTTCAACCATTTGAAATTCCAAATGAAATAATTACTTTCCTGTCTGGATTAATAAATGGCGAATCATATTTTTACATGCAAGGAGACAGAAGGAGATTTTTAATAAGTGATCTAGCTAGTTTCTTTGTTTCATCATACTTATATTTGACTGTTTCTTTGCTTATCGTAATCATTTTCTCTTTTATACTTGGTATTTGGCTTTGGAGAAAAAGTGAGAAATGGATTAATTCAATTTTAGGATTTATAGGAATAATCCCTGATTTTATTCTTGTGCTATTACTTCAATTATTCGTTACATATATCTATAAAAAAACAGGAGTCAAAGTAGTTAAGGTTGCTTCTTTATCTATGGATGATCCGGCAATTTTTTTACCTATTTTTACTTTAACGATATTGCCATTATTTTATTTGATACGGACATTGAATGATAAAACTTATGAGGTTTTAACAGAGGACTACATTTTAACGGCAAAAGCAAAAGGATTATCGAAACGATATATTTATGCAAAACATGTAACTAGTAATGTCCTTCCTTTTTTAAAGGCGGACTTATATAAAATTGTAGGTATTTCTCTCAGTAACCTTTTTATAATTGAGTACTTATACAATACAAGGGGGTTGACAGAAATTCTTTTCGAATATCCAGAAAACTTCGGTTATCAATATAATCTTGTTATGATTACACTTTTATCTTTTTTCTTATTATATCTGGCAACTTTAATTACAATTAAAATCTTTATCTTTTTAATAGAGAGGATTTTCATAAATGGGTAACTTAAATTATAAGTTAGTTGTCGGTATGATAATGATTAGTTTTTTCTTTCTGATCGCCGTTTTTGGTCCAAGTCTAGCTCCTTATAGTGTTGATGAAACGGCAGAAGTAAAATATATATCTACAGATGAGGGAAGGAAACTATCTGCTCCTCCATTTCCTCCTTCAAAGGAACATATCTTTGGAACAGATCAATGGGGCTACGATATTTTAACGCTACTATTATATGGTGCTAAATATACTTTCTTTACTGTAATTATTGTAGCATTTTTAAGAGTGCTAATTGGTGGGGCACTTGGTATATTTGTTGCGTTAAAAAGGAATCCTCTAAATACTCGTATTAATGACAATACAAAAATAAAAGTTAATATTTTTAGTGGGTTTCCTGTCTTTATCATTTTATATTTCATTTTAATAAGGATTAATATAGAACCAGTTTTAAATCCACTCACTTTAAGTTTCATTGCTGGAAGCCTTATGGTTATTTTGGGCATAATGAGTGTGTATGACAATGTATATAGTAAAACAATTGAGGTGCAAAGGAATTTATACATTACGGCTTCCCAAGCTCTAGGGGGAAATAAGATACACATCGCCAAAAGACATATTATTCCAAGCATTAAGAGTCAAGTATTAATAATCTTCATGAATGAAGTAATACAGGTTTTACATTTAATTGGGCAATTGGGCATATTTAATTTGTTTTTTGGTGGTACATATATTCGTATGGATCCTCCTGTCTTTATTTCGATTACAAAAGAATGGGCTGGTTTAATTGGACAATTTCGCTCAACAATATATTATTATCAATGGATACTCTTTTACCCTTTATTAAGCTATTTATTATTGCTTTTTTCATTTTACCTCCTATCACAAGGGGTTATTAAACAAGAAAAAATCAATCAAAGAAAAACTCCTATTTTATAGGATTATTTAATTTAAGATACCAAGAAGCACTTGATGAATGCTGGGAAAAGCTATACCATCAAGTGCTTTATGTATTGTATTATGATGATTTTTTAAGAAGCATTACCAACTGCCAAAAAGGATGGCTTTGGAACAAAAGTACTTATAATAACGAAGCAAGTAAGTGGAGGAAGATGGAAGATTTTATTGTATTGGAAGAAGTTTTATTAGAATATAATTCATGGTAAGGATTTGACTTGGAGCGTCCCATCAAAGGAGGGGAAAGAAAAAATGTAGTACGTTATATCCCCTCGATGAATGGAAAAGTACAGGCTGTGCATCGATATGATAAGATGAAAGAAATAACAAAATATGGGGGTTTTGGAAATAACCGAGCATGAACAGCCGTCTTTACTTTTAAAGGTCATCAAGAAAAGGGGAGGGGCATCACTATGATCCCAATAAAAATAGACTCCAATCCAATTACTGCGAATTGCCAAATGAGCCTGAAGTCCATCGTAGATTGGTTTGATCAGAATAAGGAATCATTCTATATACTTGGTTGGTCCTATTTTAGAAGTCAAGAGCAAATGGAAGAGCTTTTTTATCGTGTTATTTTAAAAGTACATAAGGAACTGCCTCGATTTAAAAGAGAAACATCATTTGATATTTGGCTAACGTCTGTTTTCATACATACGAGTAGGGAGCTTTCAGCCGATAGTAGTTTAAAAGCTTCAGAGGAAAGTGAAAAGCGTCAGGATGTGTTTAAAGCACTTGATCAATTGAAAGAATGCGAAAAAGAAGCGATGGTCCTTACATATGTAATAGGAATCTCCATGGAGGAATCAGCCTATATTCTAAACGTTTCAATTGAGGAGATGAAGGCACGTTTGTTTTCTGGTATCCGGTCACTTCGAGAAAAGTCGGGATATGGATCGCATTTTGATGGCTGTAAGGAAAAACATCGGCTTTACATTGATTATTTAGGAAGAACGCTCGATCGGCCGATAAAGATTGACTTTGAGGAGCATCTCTATCATTGCCAAAACTGTCAGGAGGATTTGGCTACTTTTCAAGAGGTCATGTTAACTATGTTAGAGCTTACTGAAACCGTTGAAGATTTCCAGGTGCCATTAGATTTCATGGAGAAAGTCAAAGGTAGATTGGCTGAAAAGGAAAAACGCAGACAACTGAAGCTAAAGAAATATAAAAAGCGGGGTCTTTTTTTGGCAGGAGCATTCACTGTGTTCTTGTGTATTGGCTTTTTTACTGGCTGGTTCTCCTATCTTTATTATTCGTGGACAGAAGAAGATCAGCAGCTTCGTCAATTTCTTCAGCATAATCTAGCGGAAAGGCTGAATCTGGAAAAGGAAAGTGATGGCGTGAAAATTACGATCAAAAGTGTGATTGCCGATGATATACAGACGCTAATTTTTTACGAAATTGAAGATATGAATGAAGACAATCAATATATGATGAATAATTTTGATGGTGTTAAGGTTGAGAATGAAAATAAAATCATGAACCTTGGATCATATCCGAAATACTATCCCCCTGATCAAAATAATGAAGAAAAGAATGTATATCAGGGGAAGATCAGTCTACTGCCACTTAAAGAGGATAGTGGGACAATCCAGCTGAAGGTCACAAGGCTGTATAAATTAGTCCAGGACTCCACTAATCCGGATCCTTTTAGTCGCCACGGTGAATTTGGATTTGCAAATGGGGAGTGGAGCTTTGAAATCCCTGTAACCAAAAGTCCCTCTTACGAATATTTGCTTGATAAAGAAATGGAAATGGAAGGAATACCGCTTCGAATAAATAAATTAACGATAGCTCCAACAGCGACCATTTTACATTATGGTTTCCAAAATATAAATCCAGAGAAGCGGATTGAATTCATTAATTTCGATCACCTTGAAGTGAACAAGAAAATCGTAGAAAACAATCCGTATATCGGTTCTTATCCGGATTATCAACAAGGCAGAGGATGGAGCAGTTTTCAAACCCACTTCGACCCATTATTTAAAGAAAAGCCAAAAGAAGTGCATGTAAAATTCGGATCAGTTTATTTATGGATCGACGACTATAAAACAATTGACCTTGATGATTCTAAAAAATATCCTCAATCGTTTCAATATGCAGGCAGTACGATCTCTATCGACAAAGAGGAGGATGGAGACATGAGAAAAATAGTCTTAAGTAATCATCAAGTTGAAAATCGACAATATGAGTCCTTTCAATTTCAATTTATAGAAGAGGATGAAAGCAATATGGGTTCAATGGGAATGGATACAGAATGGGTCATCCTTGATAGAAATGGGAAGCAATATGATATGAATAATATGGAAGTCGCAGTTGATCAGCTGGATCAACTGCGCCATTTCATCACCGTACAAAATATAGAGTGGAACAAAGACAACTCAGGAGAATACGTTTTTCCAAAAAAGCTAGAAATTTTTGGATACAATACAACGAAGTATGTGGATAATGTGGTGAAAGTTTTGGTGAACTAGTCTGTAGTTATTTTCTGAAAGAAAGTGCAAGAAACATCCTGGTGTTTCTTGCAGAGGGTTCACCCGTGACATCGTAATTTTTCCAGATAATCTTCACCCTTGATATAAAATCATTATAAAACCTAGAAAAAATTGGGGAAAGTGGTCACGTAAAAAAGTTATAGAATCCGAAAAAGTAAAAAACTAGAAAAAGCGGTCAGATAAAATCATTATAAAACCTAGGAAAGTAAAAAAATGGAAAAAGAAGTCAGGTAAAATCATTATAAAATCTAAAAAAGTAAAAAACTACCAATAGTGGTCGCATAATTAATTTTAGAGCTAAAAAAGTAAAGTTTGACACGTTTTTTTATTAGGCACCGTAGGCATGGACTCGGTATTGTACCGGGATCATGCCTTTTAATTTTGCTTAGTTCTTCTCATCCCGTGTTTTATGTACCGTAAGGACAATTGTATATATGAAGTTTGATTGGAAATAGAGAACTATAATCTAGTATTTTTCAAAACAAAAATATTGTTGTAATTTTAAGAATATTAATTATAATAAAGTTGAGAGGTGATTCAGGTGTCAACTAATAATATTTCAGAGGAAAAAGCACTAACCCCAAGAGGAATGGAAACACGTGAAAAGCTTTTAAGAGCTGCTGAGGAGGTATTTGGGCAGAAAGGCTATTTTGAAGCTTCCATCGTTAACATTTCACAGGAAGCCAAAGTTGCCCAAGGAACCTTTTATAATTATTTTCCTTCAAAAAAGGATATTTATGATGAGCTAATCCGGAGCTATAGCCGGGATTTGCGAATTGCGATTAAAGAAGGAATGGCAGGAAGCTCTTCATTTGAAGAAGCACAGCGAAATGGCTTCTTCGCCTTCTTCAGCTGGGTAAAAAATCACCCCAATTTGTACAGCATCGTTCAGCAGGCAGTTGTCGTGGATCAGGAGCTATTCCGCTGGTATTACGGAAAGCTTGCGAATGGATTTTTAAAGAGTTTGTCTCAAGGAATCGAGGCGGGGGAATTTAAGAATCTGGATCAGGAGACAGTTGCTTACTGCTTGATGTCCATTGGACAGTTTCTGGGAATGAGATGGGTATATTGGGAAAAGAAAGAAGTGCCAGAAGAAGCATTTGATGCTGCGATGACACTGATATTCCAAGGGTTAAAAAAGTAAAAGGGGGAGTTCGATGAAAGGGATTGCCTATTGGATTCAGAAATGGGCATATACACATCCAGATCGAACAGCAGTCATAACAGATAACGAAAAAGTATCCTATAAGCAGCTCAATAAAATGGTCGATTCAGCTGCTCAAAAAATTCGAGAAACACTGCGAGGAAGAAAAGGAGAGCGCATTGCGATTTTGTCACACAACCGGATGGAGTACATCGTCCTTCTTTTTGCAATTGCTAAGACTGAATGTGTGGCAGTTCCTTTAAATATCCGCTTGAGCGCGAAGGAACTTATTTTTCAGCTCAATGACAGCGGCTCAAGGCTCATCTTTGCCGAAAAAGAAAATGCAGAGTTTGCATCCTCTCTTGTTGAGCAAAGTGACATAGAGTATTTGGGGTTCATGGAAGAATTATGTCAAGGTTCAGCGGGAGAGAATCCTTACTTTGAGAGCAGGATTGATGAGGATGCACCTTATATTATTTGCTACACCTCAGGGACAACCGGCAAGCCAAAAGGCGCCGTACTGACTCAGAGCAATATGTTCTGGAATGCCATCAATAATAAGCTTGCCATCGATTTAACGTCGGAGGACCGATGCATCGTGCTGCTTCCGCTGTTTCATATTGGAGGAATGGGGCTGTTTGCCTTTCCGTCCTTATTTTCAGGGGGGACGATCGTTATCCCTGGCAAGTTCGAGCCTGAAAAAGCACTGTCAATGATTGAAACCTATAAAGTGACCATCGTGATGGGAGTCCCGACGATCCACCAGGCATTGCTCACGAGCCCCGCATTTCATACGGCTGATTTGAGTTCAGTCCGCTGGTTCTATAATGGTGGAGCACCATGTCCGCGAGAATTAATAGATGCCTATTTTGATAGAGGGTTCTTATTCGGCCAAGGGTTTGGGATGACCGAAACGTCTCCGACTCTATTTATGCTTACGAAAGAAGATGCGCCACGTAAGAGAGGGTCCATTGGCAAGCCTGTGTTGTTTTCCGAATATAGACTGATTGATTCTGAGGGCAACGAGGTTGAAAAAGGAGAGGTTGGCGAGCTTGCTGTTAGAGGACCAAATATTATGAAGGAATATTGGAACAGACCTGATGCGACAAAGGATGCACTGAAAGATGGATGGCTTTTGACAGGAGATTTAGCGAAAACAGATGATGAAGGCTTCCTGTTCATTGCAGGCAGGAAAAAAGAAATGATCATTTCCGGCGGGGAAAATATTTATCCGCTTGAAGTGGAGCAAGTCATTAGCCAAGTGAAAGGTGTAGCTGAAGCAGCCGTGGTCGGAAATGCCGATCCTCTTTGGGGAGAAGTGCCAGCAGCATATATTGTAAAAGAAAATGGAAGCGCTTTAACAGAGGATGACGTGATTCAATACTGTCAAGGGCATCTAGCAAAATATAAAATTCCTAAGAAAGTAATATTTTTAAAAGAAATGCCGAAGAATGCTACTGGGAAAATTCAAAAAACAAAATTGATAGAAAGCAGGTGAAGGGATGGTTAGTTATAGTATCGGGCAGCAGGCATCCTGCAGCAAAACCATTACGGAAACAGACTTTGTCCTTTTTGCAGGAATAAGCGGGGACTTTAATCCCATCCATATAGATGGGGAATATGCCAAAAAAACGAGGTTCAAGCAGCGGATTGCACACGGGCTTCTAACGTCAAGCTTATTATCGCAGCTGCTGGGCGTTCATCTTCCAGGAAGAGGGGCTGTTTATGTCGAGCAAACGATCCAGTTTAAAGCACCTGTTTTTATAGGTGAAACGATTACTGCAACAGGAACGGTTCAGGAAATTGACAAGGAAAGACGAATACTAACGCTGCTTACAGAGTGTTTTAATCAGGATGGAAAACTAGTTTTGACGGGTACAGCTAAAATGAAGGTGCCTGAAGATGGAGGGGTAATCTAATGGGAATTGGCATTAAAACAACTGGAGCATTTTTTCCTCCTGGGGTAGAAACGGCTGCCGATCTGGCAGTAAAGACGGGCATACCCGAACAGGTGATTATCGAAAAGTTCGGTTTAGTCCAGAAGCATGTGGCAGATGAAAGCTTCCATGCATCTGATCTGGCCATTGCTGCAGGCAGGCAGGCGATTGAAGGCATTGACCCGCTATCCATCGATGTGGTGATCTATTTTGGCAGCCCTCATAAGGATTATTACGTCTGGTCAAGTGCACCGAAAATCCAGCATGAGTTGGGCGCGAAAAATGCCTATGCGTTTGAAATCATGAATGTCAGCTCTTGTTTTCCAATTGCCTTAAAGGTAGCAAAGGATATGATTGCTTCCGACCAATCGATTCAAAACATCCTGCTTGTTGGGGGATGCAAAGAATCGCAAATCATAGATTATGAGAACCCGCGCTCACGGTTCATGTTCAATTTTGCGGATGGAGGCACTGCCGCATTAGTCACCAGGGATTGTTC
Source organism: Cytobacillus sp. (assembly GCF_032154635.1). Lineage (GTDB taxonomy): Bacteria > Bacillota > Bacilli > Bacillales > Cytobacillaceae > Cytobacillus. The sequence continues at coordinate 13,764 of NZ_JALDXW010000003.1, forward strand.
CCAGAGCGAAATACTGGAAAGCGCCATCCTGACAGACGGATCCTTTCACGATGATGTCAGAACTCCGGCTGGAGGGTCGAAACATTTTGCCAGCCACGAAACAGTCGAAAACAATCTTCATTATATTGATGTAAAAGATCCACAATCGATGAAAGAAAGACTGGATCCTGTATCCATCTCAAATTTTGATTATGTTATTCGCAAAGCACTTCAAAAGAGCGGGTATTCTCCTCAAGATATTAAACTTCTATTGCCACTGCATACAAAACGCTCAATGTTCAAAGAACTTTTACAATCGTTGGAACTTCCTGAAGAAAAAGCCATTTATCTTAATCACCATGGTCATATGTCTGCCCTTGATCCGTGTATAGGGCTGCATTTTGCCCAGGAACAGGGGCTTCTGAATCCTGGAGATATTGCAGTAGCAGTCAGTGCCGGAACAGGGTACACATGGGCTGCGACTGCTGTGAAGTGGGAAGGAGAGAAAAGATGAAAAGGATCAAGGGAATGTTCCTGTTCCTCCTTCTATTTTCCCTCTGCATCGGCAGCAGCGGGTTTGCAGAAGCCACTTATAGCTTCCAGCATGCATGGGGAAATGAAACCGATCCCGCAAACGAGTTCCGGACTCCAGTTGCTCTGGCAAAGGATAGCTCAGGTAATATTTACATGGCCGATATGGGAAATCATCGAATTGTAAAGATGGATTCTTCCGGTAAAATACTAAACACATTTGGCACGCTCGGTCAATCCCCTGGACAATTCAATATGCCATTTGGCATCGCTGTTGATCGCGAGGGAAATATTCTAGTTGCTGATACGGGAAACTATCGAATTCAAAAGTTCGATTCTCAATTTAATTATTTGAAAAGCTGGGGGACAAAAGGGGAAGGGAATAATCAATTTGGCTTTCCGAGAGAAATTGCGATAGACCAGCAGAATAATTATTACATCACGGATGAGTTTAATCATCGCATTCAAAAATATAATTCGGATGGCCAGTATCTTCTTACCATTGGTTCTTATGGGAAAGGCAATGGACAGATGGCACTCCCACAAGGCATTGCCATAAACAATAAAGGTGAAGTTTATGTGGCTGATACTTACAATAATCGCATTCAAGTGTTTGATCAAAACGGCAGCTTCAAACGGAAAATCGGCGGGCTTGAACCTGGATTAGGCTATTATCAGTTTTACCATCCAAGGGGCATTAATTTTGAGTCGAAGTCTGGAGCTTTATATGTAGCAGACACTTATAATAACCGAATAATGAAATTTGATCATGCAGACAGGTTTCTTTATACAACAGGCATTTTTCCTAATCTAGTATATCCGAATCAGATTCTTCCAGTTGAGGATGGGGATTTATTCATAACTGATACAGGCAATAATCGCATGGAGGTATACAAGGAGATTGGCTTGAGCATTACTTACAAAATGACAATTGGCTTAGGCAGATATGGGGACAAACAATATGCAGGGCCTTATGATGTTCAGAGCGATTCAAAGGGGAATGTGTTTGTATCAGATTCCTTTAATCATCGGATATTGAAATATAATTCGAGCGGAAGTCTAGTAAGCAAATGGGGAAGCATGTTCGGTACAGGCGGGCCTTTTGGATATGGCAGCTATGCAGGCCAATTTTTCGTGCCAAGGCAAATTGCGGTTGATCGTTATGACAATATATATGTGGCAGACTCAGTGAATCATCGCATTCAAAAGTTCTCTAATTCAGGTACTTTTCTGGGAGCATACGGTTCTTTAGGAACATTAAGCGGTTTTTTCCGTTTTCCAAGTGGAGTAGCCGTCGACAGCAAAGGCAATATTTTTGTGTCAGACTCGGAGAATAATAGGATCCAAAAGTTTAATTCCTTTTTTGTATATATGAAAGAATGGGGAGGAAAAGGGACTGCCAATGGCAAATTCTCTCAGCCAATGCAGCTCGCGATCGATTCTAAAGACCATGTGTACGTTGTGGATCGAATTAACAATCGTGTTCAGAAATTCGATAACAATGGCCAGTTTATTGCCAAGTGGGGAACAAACAACGGAAGCGGCCACCTAGATCCACTCGAGAATTGGGGGGAAGAACCGGGTGATTTGTTCTTGCCTACTGGAATTGCTATAGATGATCAGGACCGTGTTTATGTGACTGATACTTCAAATAACCGCATGAATGTCTACGATGAAAATGGGACGTTTATCGAACACTTTGGTTCTTTCAGCGGAGAAGACGGGCAGTTCTTTTCTCCCCAAGGACTTGATATAGACAGAAGTGGGAACATCATCATCGCAGACGGGCTTCTTCATAAAATACAGTTTTTCAATAGAGAAAATGAAAGATAGGGGGAATGGGAAGTGAAGTGTAAGGTGTATGGCTTTAAGTCTATATTATCGCTCGTTGTCGTACTTGCTCTTTTATTCATCACTGGATGTTCCGGAGACAAGGCAAGTTCAGATGGTGAAACGATTAAAATCGGTGTACTTGCTTCCTTAACCGGTCCGCTGGAGACGTATGGAAAGCAAACAGTAGCAGGCTTTGAACTGGGGCTGGAGTATGCAACAGAAGGATCGAATGAAGTAGCAGGCAAGAAGATCGAGTTTATCGTAGAAGATACTGAAACGAAGCCAGATGTGGCAGTAAGAAAGGCGACAAAGCTGCTGGAAGAAGATGAGGTGGATTTCTTAGTTGGTTCATCAAGCTCAGGAGATACGCTGGCCGTATTGCCGCTGGCTGAAGAATACGAAAAAATCATGGTGGTGGAGCCTGCGGTAGCAGATAGTATCACTGGTCAGAACTGGAACAAGTACATTTTCAGAACAGGAAGAAACTCCTCACAGGATGCAGTTGCAGGTGCGGCAGCAATCGCTGAAAAGGATGTGAAAATTGCTACCTTCGCACAGGACAATGCCTATGGAAGAGAAGGGATCGCTGCCTTTAAAGAGGGGGCGGAGAAGCTAGGTGCTACAATTGTAAATGAGCAATATGCAGATCCAAATTCCACTGATTTCACGGCGAATATTCAAAGCATTATAAATGAAAAGCCAGATTACCTCTATATTGTTTGGGCAGGATCCAATGCACCATGGAAGCAGTTAAAGGATATGCAGCTGGAGGAACAGGGAATCAAGATATCCACTGCTGCACAGGATATTGCTTCGTTAAAAACAATGGATTCTTTAATTGGCATGAGCGGTTTCTCTATTTACTATCATACGCTGCCTGATAATAAAGTGAATGACTGGCTTGTGGAACAGCACAAGAAAAAATTTGATGGAGAAATACCTGATCTATTTACTGCTGGCGGGATGACAGCTGCCATTTCTATTATGGAAGCTCTTAAGAAAACAGATGGCGACAAAGATGTGGATGGCTTAATCAGCACCATGGAAAATATGGCGTTCGAGACACCGAAAGGGACGATGAAATTCCGGGCAGAAGACCATCAGGCATTGCAGTCTCTGTATGCGGTAACCCTTGAGAAGCAAGAAGGCGTGGATCATCCTGTTCCGGTTCTTATTAGGGAATTGAATATGGAGGAAACGGAGCCGCCGATCAGAAATAGCAAATAAAATTTCAGAATAGTTAGATATAAGAGGAGAATTTCAATCAGTTGGGTTTTTCTTCATCCCCCACTGTTTGTTAGTTGAACGAATCAAGCATTTACGGGCTGTTGATCCCACTAAAATTTCTAGCTCTACTTCTTGAAGTGAGGATCATACAGCCCGTTAATCTGCGATAAATCGCCAGGGAGGGATCGCCAAGATGGAAAATATCCTAGAAACGAAAGATCTATCCGTTTCCTTTGGTGAGCATGATGTGATAAAAGATGTGAACCTGGAAATAGAGCGCGGAAAGCTGATCTCCATTATCGGCCCAAATGGCGCTGGAAAGACGACACTGTTTAATTTGCTGAGCGGCCAGATTCCCCCCACAAAAGGGGAGATTTATTTTAAGAACGATAATGTAACAAAGCTTTCTGTGCCATTACGGGCCAGGAGGGGCATTGGCCGCTCCTTCCAGCTCACAAATATTTTTCCTGAGCTGACCGTTCTTGAGAATATCAGACTGGCTATCCAATCCTCAAGCAAAGATTATTACTCGATCTTTCCGAGGCTGTCTGCTTTGAACCGTCAGCAAGATGAAGCCAAAGCTTACATGGAAAAGTGTATGCTGAACGGCAAGGAACAGGTGCTGGCACAAGATCTGGCACACGGCGAAAAAAGAAAGCTGGAGCTGGCGATGCTGCTTGCTCTCAAAACTGAGCTGCTGCTTCTCGATGAACCGACAGCAGGCATCTCGATAGAAGAGATACCTGCCATTTTGGAAGTGATCGAAAACATAAAGAAGGACGGCATGTACACGATTGTATTAATCGAACACAAAATGGAGATGGTCATGCATCTATCGGATATCCTTGTGGTTCTTTTCAATGGCGAGCTCCTCGCCAGCGGAAACCCACAGGAAATCATTAAGGATCAAAGAGTTCAGACGGCATACTTAGGAGGGCTGCATCGTGAGTCTATTAAAACTGGATAATCTAGAAACCTATTTAGGGCAATATCATATCCTGCAGGGTGTGTCCATGTCCGTAGAAGAAGGAAGCATCACTGTCCTGTTCGGCAGAAATGGAGCGGGCAAAACGACAACACTTCGCTCCATCATGGGCTTCAATCCATCCACCACTGGCTCTGTACATTATCACAACCAGCGGATCAGCGGGATTTCTACCCATTTAATATCGAGAAAAGGAATCGGATATGTGCCTGAAAATCAGGGGATTTTCAGTGCCCTGACAGTGGAGGAAACGCTAAACCTAGCTAAGGCAAAAAGCACGGGAGAATCGGAAGAAAAAATGGAATGGATGCTGGAGCTATTCCCAGACCTAAAGAAATTTTGGCGCAAAAAAAGCGGTTTGCTTTCCGGCGGACAAAAGCAGATGCTGGCGATTGCCAGGGCGTATATCAATGGGGACGGATTGCTGCTAATTGATGAGCCTAGCAAAGGCCTGTCCCCAATTATGGTTGAAAAGCTAATGGAATCAATTCTAAAAATGAAGGAAAAAACGACGATTCTGCTTGTTGAACAAAACTTTCTGATGGCAAGCGAAATCGGTGATTATTTTTACATTATGGATGACGGAAAAATTGTCCATGAAGGCTTGATGCAAGTATTAAAAGAAGACAAAGAAACCTGTCAGAAATACTTGGGCATAGCGTAAGCAATGAAGGGGGGCTGGAAATGGAAGTCTTTATTAATTTATTGGTCAACGGGGTCTCAACAGGGCTGCTTATTTTCCTTCTGGCTGCTGGACTTACTTTAATCTTCGGACTGATGAGTGTATTAAATTTTGCCCATGGCGGACTATTCGTTTGGGGTGCTTTTTCGGGTGCATGGATTTTTAAAGAGACAAACAGCTTCCTATTGGCGGTTGTTGGTGCTATTGTAATCGGAATGGCATTGGGCTGGGTATTAGAGAGGTTCCTTATCCGTCCTGTTTATGGGAATCACGTCAGACAGCTGCTAATTACCTTAGGTGGCATGCTCGTTTTATCAGAAAGCATCAAAATCTTCTGGGGGCCGAATCCGATACGGGTAAATCTGCCTGGATGGCTGGAAGGAAGCTATCAGTTTGATGGAATTATCATCATTAAATACCGCGTATTTGTCATCGTGGTTGGACTGCTTCTATATCTCGCATTGTGGCTATTGCTTAGCAGAACCCAAATCGGACTCATGATCAGGGCTGGAGTCATGGATAAGGAAATGGTTCAGGCGCTTGGAATCAATGTAAAGGGTCTTTTTACCTTTGTATTCCTGTTAGGCGCAGCACTGGCTGCTTTAGGCGGAGCCCTTTTGGCTCCGTATTCGGGAGTGGTCTTTGCGGAAATGGGCATGCAGTACGCTATCTTGGCGTTTATTGTGGTAATCATAGGAGGAATGGGCAGTCTGCAGGGATCGGCACTCGCTTCTCTGATTGTAGGAGTTGCTGGCGCATTTATGGCATACTATATCCCTGATTTGTCACTTGCATTGAATATGCTTCTTTTGGCCATGGTTTTACTAGTAAAACCAACAGGCCTGATGGGAGAAAAGGGGAGTGCTGTATGAGAGGTCTTTTTCATAAAGTCCCGCTGTATTGGGGACTTGCGATTCTGCTGTTTATGCTGCTGTTCCCGCTTGTTAACGACTCCCGCAGCATGCTGATTTTGTTAACGCAAATCTTCATCTTTGCTATCTTTGCGATGAGCTTTGATATTCTTTTAGGTTATACAGGTATTGTGTCCTTTGGGCATTGTATGTTCTTTGGGATCGGTGCTTATAGTACAGCCATCATTTTTAATCACTTAGAAGCCACCCTGCTTCATTTTATGATCGGTTTGGCTATCGGGATTATCCTGTCTGCCTTGGTGAGCTATATCATTGGCTTATTATCCTTACGGCTCAAAAGTCATTTTTATGCGATGCTGACACTGGCTGTTTCACAGCTGTTCCTCGTCCTGGCAGAGAAGTGGCGCGGCTTGACACATGGCGGAGACGGATTTACATTCAGTGTGCCTGATGTGTTCAAAGACCGTACTTCCTTCTATTATATCACGCTCATAAGTGTAGCAGTCGTATTCATTTTGCTGAAGCTATTTACTGAATCGTCCACTGGCAAGGTATTAAAAGCCATCTCTCAAAATGAATATCGTGCAGAGGCATTAGGGTATAAATCACTGCATTATAAACTAATTGCAAGCGTAACCGCTGGAGTAGCAGCTTCCTTTAGCGGGGCGTTATATGCTGTATCCTTAAGGTTCATCAATACAAATGTCTTTTCCATTGAAGTCACGCTGGATGCACTCTTAATGACAATGATCGGCGGACTAGGTACCTTGGCAGGTGCCATCGCCGGAGCGGGCATCATCGAGTTCCTCAGACATTATCTATCAGAACTCGCGATGACTTACCCTATTTTTGAAAGATGGACGATCATTCTTGGGTTCTTGTATATCGTGGTTCTGCTTGGATTTCCTTCTGGCTTGGCAGGGTTTATTAAGCAGCTTACTTTAAGGAGTGGAAGGAAGGAGAAACAGGAAAAGAAGCTAGAAAACGTTGCATAAATTAATATGTATTCGATTGTTTACTTATAAAAGTTAATATCTGATTTTGAAGGAACAAATTAGAAAAGGGAGTTAAGCAGCCAAATGCTTGACTCCTTTTCTATTGTATTAGTAAAAACTTTAAGAGATTGCCTTTCAAACTGCAGAAGAGAACATATACGTAATGATAAAAGTTATTAGCAGTAAGCCCAAAGATTATGTAAGAACTAACCGCTGCTTTAAAGTAATTGGATTTATATTAATAATAAATCATCTATTTTTTGCAAATCAGATACCATAAGTGGGATTAAATGAGTTGGATTTCTGCAAAGAGAGGGCTATTAAAAGAATTTATAAGGGAAAATATATCTGTTTTTATGCAATATTATTGTATTCTTTTATCCTATATGCTAATTTGTTAATTAAGTGGTATTAATTTATAGTAAACTTGGTTAGTTTATTTGAAATGGTTGGGCAGCCGCACCCAGCTGTTTATGTATTTTTTAAATTGACACCGCTTACACGTTTTTAATACCTTTTTATTTCCAATGTTGATAGATACGTAGAAAAGGAGAATATGCAAATGGCGAGTGAGGTTGCAAAAGTCGAGCAAAGTGCGGAAGGTAAAGGTGCTGGCGGTCTACAGCGTAAATTAGGTTTAAGCGCTGCAATTGCCATTAGTGTAGGTACGACTATTGGTTCTGGTATTTTTTCATCATTGGGAGAAGTTGCTGCAGCAAGTGGGACGGCATTATTTGTTATTCTGGCTTTTTTAATTGGTGGAATGATTAATATACCAGCTAATCTGTGCTATGCAGAACTGGCCACAGCTTATCCGGAAAATGGCGGTCAATATATTTATTTTAGGGAAGCGGGATCCCGTCCCATGGCATTTTTATGTGGATGGATTAGCTTCTGGGCTACAGACCCGCCATCCATTTCGATTATGGCTATCGCCATTACGAATTATTTAGCTTATTTTGTTGGTTTTTCGCCATTAACGATGAAATTTATTGCCGTTTTCCTTATTATTATGTTTATGTTTATGCACCTTCGCAGTGTTGAAGGCGGGGGTAAATTTCAAACGTTTATTACAGCCTTCAAGATCATCATGTTTGCTGTGTTAATTGGAGTTGGTTTTTTCTACTTCAGTCCGGAATTAATGAGCGCTAAGCCGGCAGGATCAGAAGTAGTCCCAGTTGGAATCTTGGCACTAGTGGCAGGGATCTCAGCAACGACTTGGTCATTTGATGGAATGGCTTCTGTATGTTATATGACAGGGGAGATTAAAAACCCTAAGAAAACGATGCCAAGAGCGCTGATTATCAGCGGTGTACTCATCACTGTCTTGTATGTTCTCTTAAGTATAACCATCACTGGCTTGCTGCCAATCGATCAATTAGCAACTAGCAGTGCGCCTGTTTCAGATGCGATGGCGCAAATTCCGGGAATTGGCTCTGCTGCAGGTTCACTAACTGCGATCATGGCCATTATTGTTATTATTGGTTCTCTATCAAGCTGTATTATGTTCCAGCCGCGTATGCCATATGCGATGGCTAAGGATGGTTTATTCTTTAAATCGTTTGCAAAAGTGCATCCTAAATGGGGGACTCCATATATTTCAATCCTTATTCAATGTGCGATTGCGATTGTGCTTGTATTTGCTTCATCGCTAAGTGACTTATTAGGGTATTTCACGATTGTTGCACTGCTGAAAAACTTTCTCACATTTGGGACTGTCTTTGTTCTTCGCCGTAAGAAATCGGGGTATCATCCAATGTGGAAAATGCCGATGGGGTATTTCATGGCAGCAGTTGCCATGCTTGTAACTGCAACCCTAATTGTTTCTACCTTTATGTGGGCGCCAATCCCAGGGATCATCTCTGCAGTGATTGCAGTAGGAACTGGTCTTCCAGCCTATTATTATTGGGAAAGAAAAAATAAACAGGCAGCTGCTTAAGATTCAAGTAGACATGAGGGGATATCCTCATGTCTATTTTTTATGCACTATCATACCATCCTTTTGATATATAAATGAAAACAATTGTTTTTAATACCAATTTTTTAATTTTTCTCTTCAAACATTCAACGAATCAGAAATGGGATAAAATTATATATTTACAAGGTTTTATGAATGATCTGAAAGTTTGAATTGACCTAGTTTTGAATCAGGTGATATAATTTAAAAATCAACATAAATAAATTGGTATTAAAAATACAATATAACATCTAGTTATCGTGAGGGAGATGCGGCACATCTTTACAGACCTCATAGTTGTAAACCGGGAGACTAAAAGGAAAGGTGGACAAATACTATGTTAAAGTTTGATGAAGCGAAACAAATGGAAAGCGTGAATGGAGCACTTCAATTACGAAGTGAGGTCGAGAAAATAGTAGACCAGATTTATTCAGAGGGGTTTGACAACATTTTTTATCTGGGGATTGGCGGTACATATGCATCAAGCATGCAAGCAGTCACATATATTACCGGAAAAAGTGCGCTGCCAGCTTATGTAGAGAATGCGGCAGAATACTTGACCACCGGAAACCGCAAGTTAACAAAGCAATCGGTCGTGGTTATTTCTTCGGTTACAGGAAGCACCGAAGAAATGGTAAGAGCTGTTTCCAAAGTTAAAGAAGTTGGTGCTCGCATTATCGGTTTTATTGATGTTAAAGAAGCGCCACTTGCCCAAAGTGTAGATTATTTAATTTCTTACCCGGCAAATGAACAGATCAAGTTCTTTATGGTTGCCGATCGCTTAATGTTTAATAATGGAGATTTTCCAGAATACGAGCAATTTTACAAAGAACTAAACGAGCATTTGGCTGCAGCATTGGTTAACGTTGAGAAGGCTGCTGACTCTTTTGGCGAACAATTTGCACTCGCACATAAGGACGACCCGATGCACTATTTTGTTGGTGCGGGGAATCATTGGGGTGCAGTGTACTCTTATGCGATGTGCTATTGGGAAGAGCAGCACTGGCTCCGCTCAAAATCGATCCATTCCTCCGAGTTTTTCCATGGAACATTGGAAATCGTAGACCGCGATACAGCCGTTACCGTTTTTGTAGGTGAGGATGAACAGCGTCCGTTATCGGAAAGAGTAGCCAATTTTCTGCCAAGAATTTGTTCAAGGCATACCATCATTGATACAAAGGAGTATGCGCTGGAGGGGATTAGCCCTCAATTCAGAGGGAGAATCTCGCATCTAGTGCTACGTGCGATCACTCAGCGAATCGATGCCCATCTTGAAAAAATTAATTGTCACCCAATGGAAATCAGACGATATTATCGTCAACTGGACTACTAAATCGATGAAGTGAACATGAAATAGAATCAAGGATACTTACTTGTAATCTTTGATTCTATTAAAAAGTGAAAAAATGAAAGCGTTTTACCTGACATGAAACGTTAAGGAGGATTATTTCATGAAAATCGGATTATTTACATCAGGTTATCAGAGAAATCCGCTAGAACATGCCTTTGAGGATGCAAAAAGATTTGGATACGATTACATAGAGCTCTGGGGTGGCCGCCCTCATGCCTATGCACCGGATTTAAAAAGCGGTGATATTCACATAGTGAAGAAATTAATTGATCAATACGAGATGCCTGTAAGGGTTTATACACCTGAGCATAATGCATATCCCTATAATTTTATGATGGGAACCGAACAGATGAGAAGGGATGCCATCAATTATTTGAAGCTTGCGATGGAGATGGGAAAAGAGATGGGAGCCGAGTGTACCCTCATGTCTGCGGCTCATGCCGGTTATCATACCCCTGAGTCAGAAATTTGGCATCGATTGATAGAATCCATGCAGGAACTAACCGATCATGCCGAAAAAATAAAACATAAAATTATTCTTGAGGCACTAACACCAATGGAATCGAATGTTTGTACAACTGCCAATGATTTAGCGAGGGTGTTTAGACAGGTTGAATCTGATTATTTGGCAGGTATGTGCGATATCGTTCCGCCGTTTGTGCAGCATGAAAGCATGATGGCTTATTTTGATAAATTACAGAATAAGATGCAGCATCTCCATATTATTGATAGTGATGGAACATCTGATACACATGTGATTCCGGGTGAGGGAGTACTCCCGCTCAAGGAATTGATGCAGGAACTACAACATATTGGCTATGGGGGCACAGCGACGATTGAATTAGTCACTGCCTATATGAACGAGCCGCGTCTTTATGCTCGTCGGGCAATCAATAACTTAAAGGCAATAATGGAATGAATATAGGAAAATAGGAAGAATCTCGCGAATTTGATAATCCATCAGAGAGATGATTTTGGTCTATATACATGAGGATAAGGCTTCTGTTGTATTTCTGCATTATATTCTCTTCCACTTTTTGTGCTATATTTTAATTAATAATATGAATGGATGCGAAATGGTGGGGAGTATTGCTTTATGGATCGTAGTTATTTAAAACCACGCGAAGAAGTAGCGGAAAAAATCGAATCATATATTCAGCAGAATCAATTGTGTCCGCATGATAAACTTCCTTCGGAACGGGATTTATGCGAGGTATTGGGGACAAGCAGAACGACATTGCGCAGTGCGATAAAGAGACTCATTATTGATGGTGTTATATATAGTAAGCGAGGGGCAGGTACATTTGTTGCTCCAGAGAAATTGGTGCGTAACTTGCAGGATATGGAGTCGTTATCAAAAAGCGCAAGAAGAGCCAATAAAGTATTGTCAACTAAGGTTCTATATGCAGATATAATCGAATGCAATAAGGAGTTATCCAAGCGGATGAAATTAACACTCGGCAGCAAGATTTATTGTTTGCAGCGATTGAGGCTAATAGATGGGATTCCGGCGATGATGGAACAGGCCTATTTTGACTACTCTATTTGCAAGGGAATTGAACAGTATGATTTTTCGCAGGAGTCTATTTACCGTATGTTGGAAGAAGTCTATAACGTGAAAATTGATCATGGCTCGGAAACATTAAGCGTTACCTATGTGAGTGAACAGGAAGGTGAATGGTTAGATGTTGAGAACGGGACACCTGTTTTCTATATTGCGGGTAATGTATTTACTGAAGATGAAAAGCCGATTGAGTTTTATAAGTCGGTCGTAAGAGCAGATCAAATCCGTTTTTCTTCCATACTTAAACATAAACAGTAGTCTTAGGGGAGGAAAGTGATATGAAAATCGGGGCAGTCGGCGATAATTGTATAGATGTATATAAAAAGTTAGGAAAAGCATTCCCTGGAGGAAATCCTGTCAATGTGGCAGTGTATTGTGTAAGGCTAGGGGAAGATGCTTCTTACACGGGTGTAGTTGGAACCGACGATTATGGGAGATTATTGAAGGATGCCTTAAGGGATAAAAAAGTCGATGTATCACATGTTAGAGAATTGCCTGGACAGACTGCAATTACAGAAGTAGATTTCATTGATAACGATAGGGTCTTAGGTGATTATTATGAAGGTGTTTTAGAACAATTTGAATTGACAGATGAGGATATCGATTTTTTGGCCACACATGATATCGTGGTATCAGGCATTTGGGGGAAGATAGAAAAAAGTCTGGATGCGATAAAAAGGAAAGGGGTTTCTATCGCTTTTGACTTTGCCGACAAGCTGGACCATCCACTTGTAGAAGAAATTATTCCTCATGTGGATTATGCTTTCTTTTCCTACGCTAATGGGGATGATGAGTTTATACAGGATTACATGAAAACCATACATGCCAAAGGTCCACAATTGGCTATTGTAACGATGGGGGAAAAAGGCAGCATGGTGTACGATGGCGCCTCTTTTTTCCATTATGGGATCGTTCCCTGTGAGGTTGTTGATACAATGGGCGCCGGAGACAGTTACATCGCTGCCTTTATTTGTGGAATCCTTCGGAAAAAATCGATTGAAGAATGTATGGAAATGGGAGCGAGGAACAGCAGTATTACGATTCAATACCAAGGTGCGTGGGAATGACTGTCTGCGCGTTATATTGAATTCTTCTGGAAAGTGAGTGAAATGGGCTATGTCCAATATAGATTACCAATCCCCAATGTATTTACAGCTAAGGGAGATTATCAGAACCAAGATTGAAGATGGCGAATACCCGCCTGGAACAGCGATCCCAACTGAGCATGAACTGGCAAAATCCTATGGAATTAATCGATTAACTGTTCGAAATGGCATCGCTGCTCTTGTAAATGAGGGGCTGCTAAAAAGAATTCAAGGGAAAGGTGTTTATGTTCTAGGGGAAAAACGAGAGCAGGATTTGGAAACCTTGGAAGGTTTCTCGCAAATGGTCAAGAAGAAAAATGCCAAACCCTCTTCGCATATTCTCGCGAAGTCTTTGAGAATGGCTGGGCATAAGTATGGAAAGATATTTAACATTGATCCTGCTGATCAGATCTTTTACATTAAACGTGTCAACCATATTGATCATGAGCCGTACTCACTTGAAGAAATCTATATACCGCAGTATGTGATCCCCGAATTGGAGGATATTGATTTAACGGTGTTTTCCATTTTTGAGATTTATGACTTTTATGCTATCGAGATTTCCTATTCACACCAGACCCTTGATCTGACACAATTGGATCAATCGGATGCCCGATTCTTAGATGTGGACTCTTCTGCTCCGCTGTTATTATTTACGAACACAAGCTATAACCAATCAGAAGCAGTCATTGAATATGCAAGAAGTTATACTCGTCCAGATAAGGCGAACTATAAGGTCCATTTTAAAAATGAATAAGCAAACATGGGGACGGTTCTCGTGCTTCCTTTGAAGCAGAAGAACCGTCCCTTTGTTTTAATTTTGGCTCTGTTATTTTTCAATTTAAACGGAATTTTTCCGTTTATTTCTCAAACACAGTAAAATCAGCATTCAGTTATAATAGATCTTCATTTTAAGGGGAGAACTGCCCACGGCTGCAAGATCGAAGCAGGAAATAATTATTTTAATTTTATGAATATATTGACAACTGTTTCGATAAACAATAATATATTGGTAACACCAATATGGATTTTGGTAATACCAAACAGACAAGAAGGTGAGTATAGGTTTGAAGCTGCGATCTTCGGAGTTAATTTGTAAAAAAATCATCTCAGCCATTTTAGAGGGAGAATATAAAATAAACGAACCCCTGTTACCGGAAAGGGATTTGGCTGTGAAATTTCACGTTGGCAGACCAACAATAAGAGAGACACTACAGCGTTTAGAACGGGATGGATGGATAGCTGCCCGTAAAGGCATGCCTGCTGTTGTAAACGATTATTGGTCGCATGGGAATCTAATGACAATCGTGGATATTCTGCAATGCTATGATGATATTCCAAATGTATTTATTGAATACATGCTCGGTTTAAGAATTGCGATTACTCCGGCCTATGTGAAAGAGGCAGCCGGGCATAACCGGCTAAAGGTCCTTGCATTATTTGCTAAGCTTGATGAGCTTCAGGACGATGCGAAATCCTATGCTGCTTTTGATTGGGCTCTACAGCAAAATCTTGCACAGCTCTCCCCGAACCCAATCTATCGCTTACTTATCAATAGCTTCGCAGAAATATATATTCCTATGGCCGAAAAATACTTTAGTGAACCGCACCACAGGATCGTTTCCAAACAATACTTTGCTGATCTTGTTTCCTCTCTTTTAAAGGGGGATGTAGAAGAAACAGAACAGATTACAAAAACAATGATGGAAAAAAGCTTATCGCTATGGAAGAAAAAAAGGGAAGGGAAGAAGGAATCATGAAAAAGAAAGGATTGTATCGAGATTTTTTTCTTCATTTTGATATTTTTGTTATGCTTGCGGTATTGGGCATGGCAACGACATTTGTACTAGTAAAAGGAATGGCTTGGCTATACATGCTGTATTTTATAATTGGATTCGTCTCTTATATGTTCACAGAATATGTAACACACCGCTATTTTTTTCACTTAAAAACTCCTAAAAATCCCTTACTCCTAAAATTATTGAAACGTCTCCATTATGATCATCATAAACATCCAAATGATTTACACTTATTGTTCCTCCCTCTTTGGTACAGTGTTCCTAATTTACTTGTTGCTGCCGGCATCTTCTATATAATCATCCAATCGGTGGTTGGAACGGTATCGTTTATTAGCGGAATAGTCCTTATGCTTCTCATATACGAATGGAAGCATTATGTTGCTCATCGTCCAATCAGTCCGAAAACAAAGCTAGGCAAATGGGTGAAGAAGACCCACATCCTCCATCACTATAAAAATGAAAACTATTGGTATGGTGTGTCTACTCCATTTGTAGACGTATTATTTGGTACGTTAAAGAATGAAAAAGAAGTAGAGACCAGTCAGACAGCAAAGGATTTAGAAAAGCGGGCATAGTATGACAAAGTTTATTTTTGTGAACCTATTTTTCCTTTTAATGTAAATTTTGAGTTCTATGTGTACTTTATGAACCTGCTTTTTCCTTTTAATGTAAATTTCAGGTTCTATGTGTACTTTATGAACCTGCTTTTTCCTTTTAATGTAAATCCTTGGTTCTATATGTATTTTACGAACCGGCTTTCCCCTTTTAAAATAAATTCCGGGTTTAATCATATTTCTATAAGTAGGGGCTATCTCAGGATTACCGTTTGCGAGCTTACCCGCACATGTGCCCCATAAGATCCCATCAAATACATTACATGTTTTAAAAATAGGTGGAGAGTTTGTAACTTTTCAATATACTAAGGTTAAAATACCTTTACTGAAAACCTATTTTTCAGAAAGCAAGAATGGGGAAAAACAGAACTGGTCTTGGACTTGGCATCTCGAAAAAATTGTTGAATTACATAATGAGAAGATAACTGGGGAATATAGAAGGAAAACGATTACCTTTAAAGTTGAAATACCATTATGTACGGATGAATGATTGATAAAAGTTACTATTCACCTTAAGAATTCTTAAGAATTATATTAGGTAAATCTTAAGAACTCTCCCTTAGAATATAAGCATGGTTAATGTATAGAAGAGGTGAGAGAATGAAAAGAAAATTTGCTTTTATCACCATTTGGGTATTAGTTATTTCAATATTAGTTTACTTTGATACATTACCAGGAGACATAGATACAATTAAACATTTTTTTTCTGAAAAAGAACAATATGCATCTTTGCTATTTATAGGGGCATGGGTAGTTCGGCTATTATTTCTAATACCAGGAACTCCTTTAATGGTGTTTGGGGGTGTATCCTTTGGACCTATACAAGGTTCAATATTATCAACCGTTGGTTTAGTATTAAGTGGAACGTTGATTTACTTCTTTTCAAGGAGCATGGTTGGAAAAGAAGTTAATAACTATATGATTAATAGACATAAAGAATTGAACCAACTATTAAAAAGGGATAATTTTAAGCTTCTTGCTTTAGGAATGATTTATCCAATCATTCCTTCAGATGTGCTCTGTTTTTTATCCGCTTCCACTGGAATCAAATATTCTACTTACATCTTCACTATAGTTATTTCAAATACCCCTTTGAGACTTTTGTATAGCTATATTGGTTTGAGTTTTACCGAATCCTCAGTTGGATTAAGTTTAACGTTTGTATCCATAGCTTTGATATTTATTGTGTCGATCAAAATTTGGAACACCTTAAAAACACAAATGATTTGTTCCCACTAACCCAAACTCAGTAAAAAGACAGACTGTTGCAAGCATCTGTTTTTTTACTGTCGGTGCAGTAAAACTATAAGCAAAAGATCGTGCAGCTGTGTGAAAGTGAAAAACAAGTAAAGAAATTATCCGTGAATATGGGCTTACTCCTTCATTTAAACAGACAAGTTAACAGATGAAAATATATTTATCTAGAGAGACTTTTTTATTCAACTAAACTTATAATAGTAATAAAAGCAGAATAGAAATCAAAGAGTAAGCATTTTCTAATGAGGGGGGAATATCATGAATAAATTAGTAAATGACAATCTGTCGGAAACGAGAAATAACCTAGTAAAGGAAATTACTTTATTAAGTGATACTGATTTTAATAGTAAGCCTGACATGAATATGTGGAGTATCGCACAAGTTTGCCATCACTTAGTTTTAGTGGAAGAGGCAACTATAAAGGCGATTGCATGGGGATTAAAAGACAATGATCGTACGCCGAAAGAACGTAAAAATGTTCATTTTATATTATTGGATAGAACGAACAAGATTAAAGCTCCAAAAATTGTTGAACCAAGTGCAGAATCATTTGAAGTTCCGCAAATAATTAAGTTGTTAAATGATTCAAGGGAAAAATTAATGGCTTTTCTTAGTACGATAAAAGATAAGTCCATATTGGAAGAAAAGTCAGTGAAGCATCCTGCCTTAGGTGAATTGCCTCTTGATCAATGGATCGAACAGATTTATTTGCATGAACAGCGGCACATAGAACAAATAAAAGAGATAAAATTACTTTTAGATGTGAAGCACTAATTCAGGAGGATAAAGTTAATAGAAACTACTTGAAAAGGCACAATTCTTGAATGAGGAATTGTGTCTTTTTTATAATGGGGCCATTTAATGACTTTAAACAAAACGAGATATTTATGTAAGATTGTGAAGTGATGTACTTCAACTAACAGGCAGAAGTGTTTTATAAGGATAAGTAGGTTTGATAAAAATAAAGGCAGATTAAAATGAGCAAAGACAAAGAAATGGCTGAAGTAAGACGAGAGTAAATGAGACAGGAAGAATCAAAAAGAAAGCCTGCTATTAGGTCACATAGTTAAAATTAACATTCTATTTTAAGGAGTGAATTGATAAAAAAAAGTTTACTTTATTGCTTCTGCATCATTTTCTTAAGTGGCTGTAAGGATTTGAGTGAGCCATTAAGTGAGCCCTTAATTGAGGATGAAATGGTCAAACTCACAGTAGAATGTAAAAACGGCGAAAAGATTGTAGCAGATGATTCAGATGTTATTAATAAAGTAATAAAGGAAATTAACAGTTCAGAAAGAGAAGGTACACAAGAAATGGAATTTGTATTGGAACATCAAGCTACGTTCGAAAACAGTGATGGAAAGTCAGATTATTTCAACTTGTACAGCAGTGGAGGAGCCGTTGTGTCTGGATACTACATTCACTCAAACATCGAAGATTTATGTGGTAAATAGTCTTTAATGGGGTGTGAAAATGAATGATAACACAGATAAATCTAATGTTGGACATACGATTTTTAAAGCAACGGGAGTACGTCATGAATATCCTCATGTTAATCTAGTTAAACAACAAGTAACCTGTATTGTTTTATACAATGAGGAAACATATATGACTGTTATTGTTGATTTAATAAATGATACTGTACAAGTTCAAGGAAACGTTGATGAATTAGGAGATTTAACAATTAGTAGAGATTCTTACATTGATATGTTCAAAGGTCAGGCGAAGTTTTTTATTGATAACAATATTTCTAATCCAAAAAAGTATTATGATGAATTAATAAATAATCAAACTTCCTAACAGGGGCTATTCTTCATTTCTTATTGAAGTAAAGAAGAGGTTAACGCAAAAAAGGTTTAAACGATTATGTTAAAGAGATATATATTATAGGCTTTGATATATTGTGGAGGTGGTCTAATTTGAAATTTTCATATGTGGATATTAGAAGTGGTAGTGCAACATGTATATTTGAAATTAATAAGCAAACGTTTGAGTTTCATCCTACTTTCCATTCAGATGCTCTCGGAGACTTTGTTTCATATTTAGCATCAATACATCCATTATGTAAATTGAGTTGGAAAGATGGTGCTTTTCATAAAAAAAAGGGGGGGATGGAGTGGCATAATGGTCCTTATTTATTACGTTGGGAATTTAAGCGTGATTTTGAAGACTTAGAAATAACAATTACAGAAAGTCAAAATCCTGATATAGATAGAAATAGGAATACAAATTTTCCTAGAACAATATTAAAGACGAAATGTAATTTTGAGGAGTTTGTTTTTTGCGTAGTAAAAGAGTTAGACCGAGTTATTAAACAAGGAGGAATTTTAGGATATCGCCAGGAGTGGCAAGATTATACATTCCCTATCGATGGATTTCTTGCTTTGAAATATGCCTGTCTTTATAAAAAACCTTTTGAAATTACAAAGAAGAACAGTGGAACATCACTTGATGAGGAACTTAATTTGTTGAATAAAAATATTGATGAAGTGTAGAGTTAGAAAAGTTTGAGATGAATTGTTCTTAAACAAAACGGGATCATTCCCAACCAGCCTGAAACATGCAAGCAGAAGTAGGGAGTGAATAATTTTGCTGACGGGATCAAGTCTCACGGGCGCTAATCTGTAAGTAGGATCAGCGCTTATTTTATAAATTATTTTAAGCCCTTTTCTCTTAGTGTAAGGAAAAATGATTTTTTATGTCTAAATTTGCTAAGCGTTTATTTATGCCGTATTTACTGCAGGGATCTCTATGTGGTATAACCTCTTTAATTTTTAAAATCGATTTATTTGTAGATGATTACCCCCTTATATGAAAAAACCACTATTCAGTTTACTCCTCTGAGTCGCCAGTGTTATATAGATAACAGCCTATTTTCCCATCTATCTTTCAGTCCCGCTTTTCTTAAATAACAATTATTTATTTAAAAATTTTATAAATTGAAACTATAAAGGTTTGGGAATCGTTTAATAAATAGAGAAAGGAGAGGTAGTTATTGTTTACGATTCATAACATAAAAGAATTAATGTTTCAATATACAGAACTCCTGATTCGCATTGCTTATGGGTATGTGAAGGATCTCCATGCTGCGGAGGACATTGTACAGGAAGTGTTTATAAAGTTTTATCATTATCAGAAAAATTATGAAGAGCGTGGTGAGGCGATTAAGAAATCAACTGAGTGGGGTACAATGGGAGGTGTTTTTAAATGAATAAGTATTTTTTTAGAGAAGTAAAAAATTTAACTGAGAGTAAAAAGCGTGTAATGAAAAATGTATTATATGAGCTTGAAAACACAGCAAAAACGCCAAAACACAAATGGTGTTCTGTCTTATTAACTCCGGTTTTGGGAATAAGCTTAATGGCAGGGATTACGTTTTTTATTCTAAATGAAATAGAGAATGAAAATGAGCAATGGACGACAAACGAACAACAATCTCCACCAGAAAAGCATATAGATTTTGTAAAACCTACATTTTCTTTTGAAAAAGGTCAATTATATATTTTTGGTCTTACTTTAGGTGACTCACAAGAAAGTGTAATTGAGAGCTTAGGTGAAAAATATTCAATAGAGCAAGAGGATGGCAGCGGGGCAGACTATGTCATGGTTTATGATGGAGTTGCGAGACTTTATTTTTTTGAAGATAAATTAATAAATATATTATTAATGAAAGTAGATAAAAAGTACTTTAACCAGTTATTTGCTGAATATGAAGGATTTAAATTTACATCTTCCTATTCATTAATGAATCCAGATGATGACCGATTTATTTACTCAAAGGAAACGAATCAAATCTTAAAGGCAACAACGAACGTTCCTAACAAAGATCTTTATTTATACCTAGGATTTGCTGGTCCAGAACTCATGGAAAATCCAGATTTCATAGAGATGAAACAAAATTTGAAATAGAATCAAACCTCATGGAAGGAAGTAGGGGGAAGAAGAAAAGCCCTAAACACCGTTGTTCAATAATAGGGAGTAATTTGTTGTTATGATAAAGGAATAAAAGCTGGATGAGCCGAATAAGTCATAGTGAACATCGTTTTGTTGTATTCTCAAAGCAAAAAAATGGAGTAATTTATTGTGATTAGGTTTTCGTTATTCGTTATATGACCGATAGTTGATTATGAAGGTTATTTTATGCGTATGAATGGCTTTTTTCGAAATGGATTGAGGATTATTGTTATCGTCACCCGGAAATTCGGATTACCCTGCCATGCTGGAAAGAAGTAGAAGTTGCGAGGTAGCTATGTCCAATATGAATGGGGAGCACTTGGTTTTGGAGTTTACCTTTTTAGGACCTATTAATTTATACTATAGTCAGATTTTTCTTATTTTTTAACTTTGAAAGATGACACTAAACAGTGAGGAGAATGGTTGTATGAAAGTTGTAACCAAAATGTTTTTAGAACAACTCGACATGCATTGCCATAAGAATGATTGGTTTGCATCCATGGATCAGGCGCTTCATGGAGTCAAAGCAGCTGAGGCAGCATGGACAAGTTCGGGAAACAGCAATTCGATTTGGCAGATTGTCAACCACTTGATATTTTGGAATGAAGACGTAGTCCATCGAATTGAGGGCACAAAGAATCCGCATAAGGCAGATGACAATGAAGAAACCTTTGGAAATCCGGGGGATCCAGAAGATGAAATTGGGTGGACCCTGACAGTCCAGCGCCTTAATAAAGTCATGAATAAATTAAAAATGGTCATTGCGGATCTTGACGATGAAAAGTTAAAAGCTCCGTATGCAGCTGACAGGTACTCTATTGAGCGTTTACTCAGCAACATTATGATGCACGATACGTATCATTTCGGCCAAATTGTTCTGTTGCGAAAGTTGCAATCCTCTTGGGATGGCATTGATTGGTCCTAAAGCACCATAATTCAGTGATCTTACGCATATTTCATTGCTCAATAGACGGGCGCTTTTGTTTAAGAAGGGAGATTTGATAATTCTCGGTTAGAAAAAGGATTGTCTCTACTAATTTGATCTTCAAAAACTACAAGGTTTGTTCCAATTTATTAAATCATGAGTTTGAAACCGGGCTAGATTATGGATAAAAATTTCCAATTTCTCATTTTAATACGGAGAAATTGGAAATTAATCATGAATATAAGTTTTTAATGAAAAATATTACGGTACAAACTACTTTACTGAGTAAATAAAATTCTGGCTCAACATGTGCAGTAGTTCTTATTGATTACGCTTAATCGAACTTTTCAATCAAATCTTCCATATAGAGAACTGCGACTTTAAAAGCGTGTATCCTTCTTGTAATGTAGGTCCGCTGCCCACTGCCTGCTTTTGATTTCTCGAGAAATGAAGGAAGTGTCAACAGCAAGTTCTCTAACTCCTTTTTAGCTTCAATCAAATCGGTTTTGCTGACACCTAATTTCTTCCCTTCCCAACGTGCAAGAAGTGTATCTATCCCAATCCGTGCAGCCTTCATTCGCTTCTCAAGCAACTTCGTCTGTGGCGCATTTGTTTTCATATGGGAAAGCGCCTTTTCAGATTTACGAATAATCGACTTAAACGCTTCAATTGACTGCTGCTTTTCTTCTGCTGTCAAACTTTCCATGAACAAATCACCTCTCTTATCCATGAACGACCTACAATTAGTGTAAAAACTGGGCAAGCACTTTATTTTATCATGTATTTTAGTTATATGTGTTTCAATCCTTCATTCTTCTATTCTCTAAATCAAGGTTTGACTTGCAGACATATTTTCCCTAAGTAATGATGGTTTAAAGCTGTATGAGCCTCATGTATATCCTTCAGTGATCACGGTATGTACAAAAGCAAAATGAACAAGAAAGGAAGAAAGAGAGTAAGAGCTCTCTCTTCCAAACTGCATTGCCTTTCATCACTAAAGAGATCGCTTAATGGAGAATAGCAATTGAAATCAAAAAAATAGTTTTTTAAGATTATATAATAAGTTCATAAGGATGAAAGAAGTTTTTAGGGGAGGGAATAAATGGAGGAATATGATATTAGCATTATGAGAGCCATCAAGTATATCGAAAATGGTATTCATGGTGAGATTACGTTAGATCAAATTGCGGATGAGGCTGCTTTTTCTAAATTCCACTTCACTCGGGTATTTAAAGCTGTAACAAAAGAATCAATTAATCAATACATTCGAAAGCGCAGACTTACTCTTGCAGCAAAAGATTTGATTGAGACAGAAATGCCAATCAATCAACTTGCGCTTGACTATGGGTATACAACACAAGAAGCGTTTACAAGGTCTTTTAAAAGCTTTACAGGATTGTCTCCTCATAGTTACCGGAAAAAAGGGAGTCATTTTCATAACTTATACAAAGCCGAACTAAATGAATCTGCTCTGAAAAGAACAAAACAACATGCAGACTATCCTGCACAAATCGTTAAGATGTCTACATTTTTTATTGCTGGCCTTAAGTGCAAAGAGATAGTGGACAATCACCAAATCTCAAAGCTGTGGAATAGGTTTTATGATGAACTTCAAGAAGCTTCAATCGATCCCAATACTGTACCATGCTATGGATATGAATCCTTGGACGATGCAGACGTTCCGTTCTATATCGCAGCAATTAAAGTGGATTCTCTTGAACGGCTGCCGGAAGGATGGATAGGGGTGAAGATTCCGGGGTACAAATATGTTTCGTTTACACTATATAATGATATCGAACAAATCCCCTATGCTATAGAGTACATTTATAAAATTCAGCTTCCAGCTATGAATCTTAAACCGGATCTTAACTTTAATTTAGAGTTCTACGACGTTGATTATGCAGCAAATGATCCAGCTTATACGTTGAAAATTTTAATCCCGATTAAATAAGGAGGAAAAGGAATGTATATTGGTAACGGTGCTTATTGTTATGCAAATTCAGCTAGTATGTTTGTTAGAGGAATCGGGGAAGAGGTTTCCCCATCCTTACTTGAGGTTTTGTCAGGCGTCGGTTTAGGAGTAACGATGTATGGAAATGGCAGTATATTTCTACACAACAATACGGCAGATCCTGATGTAGCGATTTCCAATGCATTAAAAATGTTAGGGTATTCATTTGTTGAAGAGAAATCTAATTCAGCTGACGTCATGCCAATCGATGAATTGAAAGAGGTATTAAAAACGTCTACAGCCATTCTTGGTCCAGTAGATATGGGTTATCTAACATATTCGCCAAACCATCAATATGCAAAAGGATCGGATCATTATGTGCTGGCATACGCTATGGATGAACATTTCATCTATGTTCACGACCCGGCAAGTTTTCCGTATGTCAGATTACCTTTAGAGAAGCTTGAGTTAGCTTGGAAGGCAGATGATATACCGTATGGAAGAGGACCATTTCAGTACTGGCATTCCATCAAAAAGATCAACACGCCTTCGGAAGCGGAAATCTATCGTCAATCGATTGAATATTTCCAATATTTATATGAAGAGACAGGGAAAATTGGGGTGCAAATAGGAGCAAAGACTGGTAGGGAAGCCATTGATCATTTTGTCGAAAAGATTCAAAACGGACAAGTGTCCGAAGCGGCGGCCGGCAACTTAAAATATTTTGTGTTTCAATTAGGGGCCAAGAGAGCAAACGACTTCTCACGATACTTTGAAAAAAATCACCGTGATCTTTCCGAATTAAAGAAAAAGCAAGCTGAAATTCTTGGACTGTGTCATTCTTTAACAGTGGAAGAAGAGTTTAAGGAACTAGCTAAAGCTTTACAAGAGTTCGGAAAGGTTGAGGAAGAATTTGAGAACAGTTTACTATCGATTAAAGTGTTAATTTGAACTGTACACGTTGAGGGATAGAAATATTCATATAAACAGTAATAACCCAATCTTTTACTAAGAAATTGGGTTATTTTCATTAAATTAAGAAACCTGACTCCTATTGAATATAAAAGCCAGTTTTCTTACCTGCGCTTATTTTGGTGTCTACTAGAACACTTCTTTTGTTTTACAAAAAATCCCTTTTATTATATATTAATATAATACTATTATGAAGGTGGATGTTATAAAAATGAAAAGGGTTTTTATTTTAGGAATTGCTTTACTTGTTGGTATCTCATTAACAGGATGTTCCATAAATCCAGAGAATTATCTGGATTCAAGTGATAAGGCTAGTTATGAAATAGCAACGAAACAGGATACTGGAAATGGAAGTATTGATTTACTTACTCCTACGATAACTGTTGATGAAAATCAGTTGAAATTTATAACAGAAAACATGGATGAAAATAAAGTTACCTTCATTTATGTAGCTAATGAAAAAGTTTTTGAGGATAAAATAGTGAATAACCAAGAATATAAGATTGATATAAAAGACATTAAAGATGCTCACCGAACAGACTACAAGCCAAAAGTTCAGCTTGTACAATATAAGAATGATAAAGAAGATAGCGATATAGTAACTTTCAAGCAAGTGAGATATAAGGTGGAAAAATAAGAAAGTTATTTATTGGTTCAATTTATTATAGAACTAGTGAATAAACTAAATCCAGTAGATAGACAGCTTAAAATGTGGTATGAGCTGTCTTTTTTGTTTTTAACTGAATTTTCTCTCTCCCTACTTAGATATCCCCAAATAAGTTTCGATAATGTTTCGTCATGTGAATAGGACTTGAATAGGATATACATCATACTTTTCCAGACTTAGAATAAAATAGGAGTAATAAAATATGGGAGGGGTTTAATGAAGCTAGTAGGGAAACAAATTTATCTTCGACTTTACAAACCATCTGACGCCAGCGAGTTAGCTAGCTTGCATATTAGAAATCGCGAATTTTTTCAACGAGTTAGCCCAGTACTCCCAGATGTATTTTATACAGAGGAACATCAAAAAATACGCATTGAACAGGCATTGAAAAAGACAGAAGAAGGGCAGTTATATGCCTTTGGAATTTTTTTAATAGCAACTGATAAACTTATTGGAGACATTTCATTAACTCAAATTGCTAGGGGGGACCTCCAAAACTGTTATACGGGATTTACTTTAGATAAGGAGTATAATGGAAAGGGCTATACGACAGAAGCTCTTCAACTTGTTGTAGATTTTGCTTTTAGAGAATTAAAACTTCATAGAATTGAAGCAGGAGCAATGCCTGACAATATCGCATCTATTCGTGTATTAGAAAAAGCAGGGTTTAAAAAAGAAGGGATAGCT
Organism: Cytobacillus sp.; assembly: GCF_032154635.1. Lineage (GTDB taxonomy): Bacteria > Bacillota > Bacilli > Bacillales > Cytobacillaceae > Cytobacillus. The sequence continues at coordinate 39,651 of NZ_JALDXW010000003.1, forward strand.
AAAGAAAATCTAAAGATTAATGGCAAATGGACAGATCATCAAATATTAGGTATCATCAACCACTTGGATGTGTAAGCTCATTTCACTTCCAATAATATTATGATTGTAAAAATCACTTCATGCTTATATTAAAAATGCACAACTCAAAACCCTCTAAAACGAATTTGGAGGGTTATTGTTGGCTTTATTATTTAAATATTACGTGAGTGTCTATTGTATTCCTTTACTAGTTCTATAAGGTTTTTGGCAGGTGTAGAGACATAATGATTTTCTAGCCAAATGACGCCTAAAGAAGACATTAGATCAGTGTTATTGATCGGGATGGAGTAGGGGATTTTGTCCCTATAGACATCTATAACAGATTTTGGAACAATCGTTGCTCCTATACCTCCATTAACTAATTCCAATAATGTATGCATATCGGAGCACTCAGCCATTTTATTTAGTTGGAGGTTTTGCCTTGTAAATGCTTCAAGAATTGTACTATATATCCCCAAACCTTCTGTACTTGGAATAATAAGAGGGATATGGGAAATCTCCTCTAATGTAATCGTATGTGTTTCTTTATTTGTTACGAAGAAAAATGGCTCGTTCATTAGATGATGGTAAGTCAGTCCGCGATGTTCCAAGGGAAGGCGTACAAATGCCATTTCAATGGCCCGTGTTTTTATCATTTCTGCTAAATAATAGGAGTCATTTTGAACAATTTTTAACGAAACAAAGGGATACTTTTTGTGGAAGGTTTGGAGCACTTCTGAAAAACCTGATAAAGATAAGGTGTTAATGCCTATTGCAATTACCCCTCTTTTTCCCTCCACTGTTTCCCGTAATTCATGTTTTATTTCTTCTATACTATTCACCAAATGTACGGCTCTTTGGTAGAGTACGCTGCCTTTATCCGTTAATTCCATACTTTTCCCGCTTCGTTCGAACAATTTAACCCCAAGCTCATTTTCTATTTGTTTTAACTGCATACTAAGAGGTGGCTGAGACATATGCAGCCTAGTAGCAGCAGCTGTTATATTCTTCTCCTCTGCAATGGCAATAAAATACCGCAATTGTTTAATGTCCAATGATTTCCTCCCTCTATACGAAAAATATATGGTTTCCATACAAATTATATATTTTTCGAATGGTTAAGTCCATGTTATGATTACTTCCATGTTTTCATTTGATATTTATAGTAGAAAGGTGAATCATATGGAGCGTTTTTTTAAATTTAATCAATATGATACAACGATAGGAAAAGAAATTTCTGCTGGTCTTATTTCATATATCACAGTGGCTTATATCATTATCGTTAATGCGACGATTTTAGCTGTAGCAGGAATTCCGATGGAGGCAGGGATCATTGCAACGATCTTATCCAGTTTTATAGGATGTTTAATCATGGGCATCTGGAGCAATACACCTCTGCTAATTATTCCTGGAATGGGTCTTAATGCGATGTTTACCTATACAATTGTTCAATCTGGGGGCTTTTCCTGGGAGGAAGCGCTGGCAATGGTGTTTGTTTCTGGACTAATTTTTGTTGTTATTGCCTTTACACCGTTGGCGAATGTGATTACTTCCGCTATTCCTAATTCCTTAAAAGAAGCCATTACGATTGGAATTGGAATTTTGCTGATCCTAATTGGTTTTGAAAATGCTGGCATCATTACAAGTGCTGATCACACGCTTCTTGCAATTGGGGATTTAAGCAGTCCGACGGTAATCGTAACTTTTATTGGTTTACTTATTACTATTTTATTATTTATAAAAAATGTACCAGGAAACCTATTATTAAGCATCATCATTACTTCATTTCTATCAATTTGGCTAGGAGGAGCTACTTTTGAAGGGGTGGCCTTTTCAACTCCTTCTTTTCATGAATACCTAGGGGTGTTTGGGCAAATATCGTGGGGACAAGCAGGAAATATTCTTTTCTGGCTAACATCCCTCTCTTTTGCGATGGTGATTGTGTTTGAAAATATCGGATTGATTCATGGGCATAGCAAAATGCTAAACCGTCCTGAAAGCAGCAAGAAATCTCTCCAGGCTACTGCTGTTTCAGTACTTTCTTCTGGGATCTTTGGTACGAGCCCTACGGTTGCATCAGTGGAAGCAGCTGCAGGAATTACAGCAGGCGGTAGAACAGGATTAACGAGCATTGTTACTGGATGTATGTTTCTTATTTCGATCCTGTTTATCCCAGTTATTAAAATCGTACCGGCTAGTGCAGTTTCGCCAATCCTAATACTAATCGGGCTTCTTATGCTGCAAAATATTGTTCATATTTCAATGGAAGACTTAACAGAAAGCTTTCCAGCACTTTTAATTATTGTGTTAATTCCATTAACATACAGCATTGCAGATGGGATGGCAGTTGGTTTTATTCTATATCCGCTAATAAAGCTCTTAATGGGGAAAGGGAAGGATATTCACCCTGCCCTATATATGATTGCCATTTTGTTTATGAGCACTATGGTTATTCAGTACGTATTTTAAGTGAAGCTCAAAATACAATAGAAATTGGCTAGGAGGGAAAAAACGATGAAAAAAAATATTTTGTATAGTAAAGAAGAAATAGAGGCAAAAGTAAAAGAACTAGGATCCACTATATCGAGTGACTACCGAAATGAGGATAAAAATCTCCTTATTATCTCACTATTAAAAGGAAGCTTTATTTTCACAGCAGACCTTGTCCGGCACATAACCGTTCCTGTTAGAATTGAATTTATGGAAACGTCAAGTTACGGATTTGGAAAAGAAAGTACGGGAAAAGTAGAAATTATTTCTGGTTTGACAGTGGATATTTCCGATTATGATGTCTTAATCGTAGATGATATCCTGGATTCAGGGTATACGATGAAAACAGTCTATGATTATCTAATGAAAAGAAACCCGGAAAGTATGAAGACCTGTACGTTCCTCGATAAACCTTCACGCAGACAAGTGGATATGGATGTAGATTATAAAGGGTTTGTTATAGAAGATCGATTTATAGCAGGATATGGGCTGAACTATGGCCAGCATTACCGAAATACCCCTTATATTTTTGAAGTTGTAGACAAATAATATAAACATTCCAGTGGTGGATCGATAATATATTGTTAGTGGGTCAAAAAATGAAAGGGGTGGCGATCGCCATCTCTTTTTTATTTCGCTCTGTTCAAAATAACACTTATAATAGCAAATTGGTGAGTACTTCTTGAACTGTCATATTCTTTATAATTTAACCATAAACCATTTTCTCGAACGCTCTATTAGCAGCTGATACCAATAAATGATAAAAGCAAATACATAATAATATAAAAAAAGGTGTATCCGTTTAAAATTTCCTAATGTATAAACGTTAAATTTTTCAAAGAGATAAGTAAGTGGGTAGGAAAAACTTATATTTGAAATTAAATTCAAAAGAATATAACGTTTAAAATTTCCAAATGATAAATGGAAAATCCATAGGGTACCGGCAAAAAAAGGGCCAAAAATAAAACTTAAATCATGAAAAATAAGCTCTGCGATTCCTCCTCTTACTCTCCACCACTTATACTTATAGGACAGAAAGCATCCGCATATAACTAGCAGTGAACAAAAAATGGAAACAGGCAAATATTTTCGAAGTGCACTTTTAGGCAACAACATAACAGAAATCCATGAAATGATTAGTACTGCTATTCGAATTAGATTAGGTACCATTCCTTCTCCCTCCTTTTTTAAGATATTCTTTATTATTTATGGTGAAACTATTCACCTAAATGGCCTTTAATATTGAGAAGTTTCCTAATCATTAGGGTGTGAATCCGGAATTTGACATGGTAATCATTATGACTATAGATAATGTGTACCATAACGGAATAATCAGGAAAATAAATCGTATTTTACATACATACTGAATGTATGTTAATATGAATCTAACTAATGAAGAGGAAGTGAAAAATATGAAACTGAGCAGCTTTTACCCCGTGCTAATGACAATGAAAGTGAAGGAAACGAGTGAATTTTATCAACACTATTTTGGCTTCTCAAGTGTTTTTGAAGCAGATTGGTATGTAAGTCTGAAGCAAGAAGAGACGGGTGCTGAATTGGCAATCCTTCAGTCTGCTCATGAAACTGTGCCTTCTTCTTTTGGAACGCCTGTCCAAGGATTACTATTAAATTTTGAAGTTGAAAATGTAGATGAAGTATATCATCAATTGATTAAGGAAAAACAGCTGCCCTTACATCTCGATTTACGTGACGAGGCATTTGGTCAAAGGCATTTTATTACAAGTGACCCGAATGGCGTATTGATTGATATCATTAAGGTTATTCCGCCTGATACATCCTTTCAAAATCATTATAAATAAAAAGTGAGAGTGGGGAGTCATTATGAGTGAGTATATCCCTTTAAAATATTACTTTGATAGGGAATTGGCCCTTCATTTGGCGGATTTAATCCAATCACAGTATCCTCGTTTTACCAGAACATCTTTTGTAGATGCTGTTTCTATAGAAGTAGAAAATAAAGAATTGAAGGCTCGTGTTGAGGTAATTGCGAACATATTAATGAAACATCTTCCAACTGATTACGAAAAAGCTTTAGCTATCTTATTAAAGATTTTAGGACCGGAAAATAAAACAGAAGAAGGGATGTTTACCAATGGCTATTTTCTAATGCCAGTCGCCTGTTTTGTCGAAAAGTTTGGCCAGGATCACTTTGATTTATCCTTACATGCCATGTATGAAATTACAAAACGACATACATCAGAGTATGCGATCCGCCCTTATTTAATTGCAAACAGTGATCGCTGCATGGATTATTTTCAATTCTGGATAAAGGACTCCAACTCACATGTTAGGAGATTAGTAAGCGAAGGAACGCGTCCACGGCTGCCATGGGCTAAAAGGATTCCTCCATTAAAAAATGATGTACAAAATAATTTGAGTTTGCTAGAAAAATTAATGTGTGATCGCTCTCGCTATGTTCAAAAGTCTGTGGCTAACCATATAAATGATTTAACAAAAGAAAACCCAGCAGCAGTCCTTAAATGGTTACAGAAGTATATATCTGATAATAATGGTGTAGATCCTAAAATCATTAAAAATGGGTTAAGAACGTTAATAAAATCAAATGATGAACAGGCATTGGAGTTATCCCGTCAAGTGGAGTAAGGAGTGTAGGCCGCATGAAAAAAAATAAAACAGAAACAGAACAAACAATACAAAACTTAACGGAAATAGCACGGCAGCACTTTACTGCGTATGGATATGCAAATGTTACCCTAAAGGATATTGCAAAAGAAGCAAATGTAACAAGGGGTGCTTTATATCATCATTTTAAAAATAAAAAAGGGCTTTTTCTTGCCGTATTTGAAGTCGTTCAAAAAGAGATCGGAGAGTATGTCGAAGCAGCTGCAGCACAAAGTAATAATAGCTGGCAGCAATTAATCAACGGGTGCCAAGCTTATCTGGAAGGAGCAGTAGAATCACATAATCAGCGTATTCTATTGATTGATGGGCCAGCTATATTAGGCTGGGATACCTTTCGGAAAATGGACGAAAAATATTCGATGAATTCACTTAAGGAACAATTACAAATGATGCAGGAACAAGAACTGATAAAGCCTATTTCTGTAGAGGCAATGACCCATTGTCTTTCAGGTGCCATGAATGAAGCCGTGTTATGGATTTCTGATCACCTTGACCAGAAAGAAGTTATGAATGAAGTGATGATTGTATTAAAGCACTCGATAGAAAGTTTCAGAAATAAGTAAATAGCTTTCGATCATGATAAGGATCAGACCGCCAATATTGATTGATTTTTTCCTTTTGTTGAAAGGGCGTTCTCCCTTATTTAGTGTAGATGAAATTCGAATCCCTCGCTGGAAAAGCCTTTCGGGAAACCGTCTTACTGCTCTGCCATTCATCACCTTAAAATAGATAAGGCGGGATAGGATATTATACTATCCCACCTTTTATTTAAATAGAACGACGGCGGCGACGGCGACGTGGGCGTATTCTTTCTTCTGCCTCTTCTATATCAATATCTATATTTATGTCTAAATCTTGATCTTGGTCATTATCCTGATCTTGTTCAGATCTCACTCTAGCGTTACTGCGGCTGTTGAGTCTGACATCAACGTTAGAATTACCTGATCTAGTGATATTAGAACGCGCAACGTTGGTGTTTTTATCGGTATTTCGTACATTTGCATCTGCATCTGCTTCAGTTCTATTTCTTACTTCGGAATCAAAATCAGTATCAACATCCACATTTACATTTGTATTTTCATTATTTCTTCTTCTTGACAAATTTATCTACTCCTTCGTTTTTTAATAAACATTGCCTTGCATTTGAACATACACAGCAGAATGATCGAAAACTATAAAAGTAGTGTGTGGAAAATGAAGTTTTTGTTCAGTGTTTGTAATTCGAATTCGGCTTTTGAATGATCTCTGTGTTTATAACGAATATCATTTTTAACATCGCGGTATCAATCATTACATTGATCTATTCATTCCCTTTCCTGTTTTCTCTCGCTTGAATAAGTCTCCCCTTTCCTATTTACGTTGCGACTTAACTCTCTTTATATTTGTCCCAGTAATACTGTATTCTTCTTGGATGAAAGATGTATAGACTAATTCCATACCTTCGTTTATTTTTCTCCACTTTTACTCCCCATGAGGCTGGGTGTTACGATTGGAAATACTGTTTTTAAAAAGTGGAAACGGCGATCTAACATTCTAGGAAAATTGATATTGTTAGTAACAATGCAGAAACTTGGATGTTGGCTTGTAGAAGGAGAGGAGGGAATTAGAGAAGGAGAAAGATTACTAGTTCTGTTTCTTGCCCGATGTAAAAAGAATCCATCCTTTCGTTAAATAGGAGTGGATTCTTTTTGTTTTAGCGGCACTTCAATAGTCACTTCACCGCCCCCAGTCATTTCAGAGTTGGCGATATATAGTTCGCCTCCATGAAGGCGGGCAATGAACTGGGTGATATAAAGGCCCATCCCATAATGTCCGCTTGTTCCCCGAGATGAGTCGCCCATATAAAATTGTTCGGCCGCAAGCTGAAGAGATTCAGGTGAAAAGCCTGGTCCCTCGTCCAGGACACAGAACCGGATGCAATCCTTCACCTGCTCGACGAACAATGTGAGCTTACTTCCGTTTGGGGCATGATCGACGGCATTGGAAATGATATTCATAAGTGCTCGCTCTAACAATTTCGGATCGGCAACTATCGTATCCGATAGGCCGTAGGTTGTGACAGCAGGAGAGAGGTCTTTCATGATACTCAAAGCCTGCATTTGGCCTTCGATTTGACGGATAAATGCCTCTGGATTAACACTCACTGGGTAGAGTGTGGTGGAGGTTTCCGTTTTGGTGAGTTCAATCAATGTATTGATGTACGATTCCATCTGGCGGGTGCTTTCGGCGATATAGTCGGAGTACTCTTTTTGCTCGTCATTCATATCTGTTTCGGCTAGAAGCTCTACATTGCCACGGACGATGGTGAGCGGTGTCTTCACATCATGTGCCAGCGCCGAAATCTGCTCCCGCCGGCTTTGCTCGAGGGTCCATTGTCGTTCAAGTGAGTCCCTAAGAGCGTCCTTCATCTGGTCCATAGACATAAGCACCCGGTCGATCTCACTGATCCCGCTATATTGGATAGAAAAATCCAGATCCTGCTCCTGAATGTGCATGGCGGCCTCCTGCAGCCCGCTCATCTTGCGGGCTATCTTCCGTCCAAAGGTGGAAGCGAGAAGGGCTGATCCGCAGAGAAAAGCGATGCCGAACAGGGCAAAAAAGAACAGCTCTGCATTGGGCAGGATCCTGCGGAGGGCAGGGCTGCTGAACTGTGCGGATATGGAATACTGAAGAATATAAACCGTTTGCTGGTTTGTAATTTTCGTATAGTAATAGGGGAAGCTATATGAGCCCTTAGTATCCTCTAGTAATTCCCAGGCAAAAACTCCCTGTTTTTCCGATAAATTATGCTCAAGCAGTTTGCCATCTATTGTAAATTTCGCATACTTGTACAAAGTAGCCGATTGAATGTTTGGTGGTTCATGGCCCGCCAAAATCTCGGATTCTGCCTTCAGCACCTGCTTCTCTGCATGATTAGCCGGAATGATTGCCCCTGTAGCCATGAAGCCGAAGAAGATGGCACCAAGTACGATGACAAGGCCAATAGTACCAGTGCAAAAAACAGCCAAATATTTGAGAAATAGCGTACGGAGCTTTGTGGATTTTCGTCTGGATTGTTGAGAGGTCACTTCCATCTGTAACCAATCCCCCAAACAGTCTCTATCGGTGAGGCTCCCACCTGGTTAAGCTTGGCCCGGATATTTTTAATATGCTCAACAATTGTAGAGGAATCACTATCTCCTTCATAGCCAAAGACAGATTCGTAGATTTGATCTTTGGAGAAGACTTGCTCTCGGTTCAATGCCAGAAACTCACAGATGGCATATTCGCTCTTAGTTAAAGGAACGTCCGCATCTTTAACCTTGATTTCCTTGCCGGACAGGTTAAAGGAAACCTCGCCCATGCAAAGTACATTCCTCCGCACCCGGTTTTCCCGGCGGAGATGGGCATGAACTCTGGCGCGCAATTCCCCGGCGCCAAAGGGCTTAATAATATAGTCATCCGCACCCTCGCCGAGACCTGTTATGACATCATTCTCCATGGATTTGGCGGTCAGGAACAAGAGAGGACAGTCCACCTTGGTACGGATATAACGGCAGAGGGTGAAGCCGTCCATCCCCGGCATCATGACATCCAGGAGAATAAGATCATAGGCGCCCAGTTGGAGGTCCGCTGCCTTGGATGGGTCAGAGAGAGTCGTTACAACATGTCCATCTTTCTGCAAAATATTACGAAGCAAAGCCAAAACGGCAGGCTCGTCATCAACGGCTAGAATATTTGCCAAGACCATCACTTCCTTGAACATAAATGCTGTTAGTCAAACGATTTTCTTCCTTCCCAACGTCTGAACCAACTACCTAATAATACCATAATTGCAGCCGTACCAACGATGCAATAGAGCATCCCAGGCCGCAAGAGGAGGAGTGCTGCCGGAATCCCCGGCGATGCCCCGTACTGTATCCAAATGGTAATCATCCTGGCTCCCCAGGCGCAGGGAATATAGATCCAATTATAGTCGCCAAGCCCTGTTAGAAGCAGGGAAGCCGTCAGACTTTCGAGAATTCCCAGGCCAATGGAGGCGCCTTTGCCGAACCTTAGACTGATGAAGAAATGCAGCGCATAAAGAAAAATGCAGCTTCCAAAAATGATGCACGCCGCCTCCATGTAGAACCCGAGACTATAGGGAGACTGATTCAGCATATAGAGAAAGCCTGCCCCGAATCCTATAGTAGCGAGGAGCGTACTGCCGAAGCCTAACAGAAGGAGCAAGATCAGCTTGCTGGCAAGGGGTGTAAGTCGACTCGGCTGGGTCAACAGCTGCTGGTATTGTCCCGCTGCGGCTTCCTGCTCGGCGGCAATCGCGCACACAATCCCAATCATTGTTGGAAAAGCGAGGGCAATCACCTGAAAATAACCTTCCACCTTAGAGACTGAGGAGAAAGGAACATAGGCATAGTAGGCAAGAAAAATGCCAATCACTGCCAAGGGTGTAAAGAGGTGTACCAGCAGCATTGGCTGCCTTTTTAGCTTGATTAGCTCAGACATGAGACTGTTGAAAAAACTGGTCATCTTACTTCGCCTCCCGGTTCTGGAAGGGCAGCATTGTCAGGATGGACAGGATGATGAATAGTCCGAGCGTAATCAACACTCCTGGCAGAATGACGCCTTTTTCCAGCAGAGGATCTCCTTCTGGAACGGGCAGTCCATTAGGCAGCACACCGATAACGGCACACATTAACCGGGAAGGGATGGCATAGGGAGCTGCCCACCAAAAAGCAGTGGTCGCAAAAAGGATGTTACAGGCCACATTCCCCAGTAGATTAATGATCAGTGTTGCAAACATGCCGATTCGGTCGATAAGAAACAGACAGAAAGGAATTTGCCACAAAAAGGTAAGGAAAAGGAGCATACTGGCTAAGGTGCTTTCTGCCAATGACAGATTTGCACCAAAAATGATACCTCCAAGGATGCTGCCGACCCATAGGACGATGGAGGAAATCAGGAGAAGGCATACAACGGTACCAATTTTGCCGAGCCAGATTAGTCCTGGGTGAATAGGGAGCCCGAGGATGGCCCGGTAATTCAATTTTTTTCGATCCTTCTGGATGACCCCTGAACAGATCAGCGTTAAAGCCCCTGGGAGCAATAACGTATACCACCAGTTATAGGTTCCGCTCTGGAAGAACGATCCGGCCATGAGCCCGGCACACAGCAGCATGGTTAGCAGAGGGGCCATCCAGCTCAATTTTTTCGTAAACGTTCTTTTCGTTTTTAAATATTCAGCGTAAATATAGGTATGCATCTTATTCTCCTCCTTTCCGGTGCTCGCTGACGATTTGCATGAATAATGCTTCTAAATCCTCGCTAGGGTTTACTTTAGCTTGATAAGCGAGTATGCCCCCAGCAATAATCCCGATATGATCGGCCGTTTGCTGGACCTCGGCCAGCATATGGCTAGACAGAATAACCGTGATTCCCTGCTTCGGGAAAGAGCGAATCAGCTCCCGCTGCTTTTGGATGCCAAGTGGGTCGAGGCCGTTGGTCGGCTCGTCAAGAATCAGCAGCTTGGGATTGTTCAGTAGGGCAATGGCGATGCCAAGCCGCTGCTTCATTCCCATAGAGAATTGCCCGGCACGTTTTTTTCCTGTATCCCTCAAGTCAACGATATTCAAAACCTCATTTATTCGTGAGTCTGGTAAGCCGAGGAGTGTTGTACGAACCTTAAGATTCTCTCTTGCTGTTAGATTCTCGTAGAGTGGAGGCGATTCAATCAGGGCACCAATATGGAATAAGTCCTTGCGTAACCAAGGCTTTCCCTGAAACAGAATTTCACCGGAGGTTGGGCGCAGCATACCAGTCAGCATCTTGAGCGTTGTGGACTTTCCGGCGCCGTTAGGACCGAGCAGCCCGTAAACAGAATTCTTGGGAATGGAGAGGGAGAGGTCACTCACCGCTCGCTGGCCTCCAAAGCTTTTACATAAGTTATGTGTTTGTAAGATCATTTTTTTCATTGGTTCTCATCCTTTTCTTTCGTTTCTGAAACCTACTTTACAAGCTAATTCTAAGAATTCTATAAGGATTTCAAAAAAGAAAGCATCTCGGAACGATAAAACAATTTAAAGTCCGCAAACGAAGATTATATTTTTGATGTTAAAAATCAAAATTCATTCATATAACATGAAGGGGTGGGGAAATTTAGTATCATGCAGAATGAATGGTTAATAAAGGATTCAGCTCAAGCATTCATATGAAACAATAAATGTTTTTGCGGAGGAAACTGGTAAAGGGGAGTTAAAACATGAAACTATATCAAGTAAGAAAAGGACAATTTGTATATTTTAACAATGAGTTGCACAAGGTATATTCTGTAAAACCAGTGTACAAACAGTCCATCCATCTTATTAAGCTTAAAGATTTAACACAGCATTTAACAACTGCCTCAAAAATTGAATTATATAAACCCAAACAGCTTGATAGCTTTATTTTCAATCATAAGGCTTATACACTTCACCAGGATAAAAAAGCTGGGGAAGGGGACTATATTTTAATTACGAATCCAAGTCCAGATTACCTGGATCACTATTCATTACATGAAATTGAAATTGTATCGTCTGTTGAAACCAAAGGAGTGATCACAACTAAGTTTAATGGAGTCAAGCATAGTGAATATTTACTGATGGTTCCGGGTCGTGAAAATGGCAGTCACCCTATAGATTTTCTAGATAAAAATATTACAGATAGTGGTTTAACGAGCAACGATTCTGATCAACCTGCAAAAAGTACCCAAGGGGAAATGCCGAATATTGGTGATGTTTATAAAAAACGGGGTGGGAATCATTCCATTGAAGCGATGGTGGTTGCCATCAACGGCGAAACAGTCTTTTTGGGGAACAATTTAGAACTCTCCTTAAATGAGTTAAACGATAGTGAACGATGGGAGTTTCAATATAGTCTCCTAGAGGATTGACAATAGATAAGAGGCATGACATGAACAGCAAGAGCCTGAAAGGTGGATTTGATGAAGAAAGTAACGATTGTTTTTACGATATCAATTATCATTGCTGTTTTATTTATTCTCTGGGGTGCCCTTGCACCCAATAATCTTGCAAGTGTAACAGGGAATATCCAAACATTTCTTCAAACAAATTTTGGCTGGTTTTATCTTTTAGTAGCGAGTGTCATCTTGCTCTTGGCGATCTACTTAATCTTCTCTAAATATGGAAATATAAAACTTGGCAGGGACGACGAAAAGCCAGAGTATGATCTCATCAGTTGGTTTGCCATGTTATTCAGCGCTGGAATGGGCATTGGGATTGTTTTCTATGGCGTAGCCGAACCATTACAGGATTATATGGCCCCGCCTTATGGAGATCCCGGTACAAAGCAGGCCGCAAATGATGCCATGCGGTATTCCTTCTTACATTGGGGGCTCCATCCTTGGGGAATTTATGCCGTGATGGCCCTTGCCTTAGCTTATTTTAAATTTAGAAAAGGGGCACCCGGATTAATTAGTGCTACATTTTATCCCTTATTAGGAGATCGGGTAAAAGGGTGGATAGGCAATCTCATTGATATTATTGCTGTTTTTGCAACGATTTTTGGTGTCGCCACATCATTAGGTCTTGGAGCAGTACAAATTAATGGCGGTTTACATTTTATCTTTCCTACCATCCCAAAAACCATTGTTATTCAAAGTATTATTATTGCTATTGTTACAGTATTATTTATCCTGTCATCTATATCTGGGTTAGGACGTGGAATAAAATGGCTAAGCAACTCGAATGTCATCGTTGCTATTATTTTGATGCTATTTTTATTATTTGCGGGCAATACAGGTTTCTTGCTAGATTATTTTACAACGACCCTCGGAAGCTATATCCAAAAGTTGCCGGAGATGAGTTTGAACATTTCGCCATTTGACGAGCAGCACAGCAAGTGGATGCAAAGCTGGACACTTTTTTATTGGGCCTGGTGGATTGCCTGGGCTCCATTTGTAGGGACATTTATCGCCCGCGTTTCAAGGGGGCGTACAATACGTGAGTTTATTATAGGGGTATTAATTGTTCCAACCATTTTCTGTACATTATGGTTTTCCATTTTTGGCGGCTCGGGCATATACTTAGAACGGATCATGCATGTAAACCTCGGAGACGTAATTAACACAAAAGGTATCGAAGTATCGTTATTTGCTGTATTGGCGCATTTCCCGTGGAGCACATTTACTTCTATATTAGCGATTATACTTATTAGTACATTTTTTATAACTTCGGCAGACTCAGCAACCTTTGTTCTAGGTATGCAAACGACAAATGGAAGTCTAAATCCTCCAAACATCACTAAAATTGTATGGGGAATCCTTGTATCTGCAGCCGCATTGGTCCTGCTTTGGTCCGGTGGATTGACCGCTCTGCAAACGGCGTCAATTATCGCTGCCTTCCCTTTTGCGTTCATCCTAATCTTTATGATGTTCTCGTTAATTAAATCCTTTAAAGAAGAGATAAAAATAAGAAAAAGAATAGAACGGAAAACAAAGCAGGTGCAGTAAAATGTTAAACCGTCTGATGAAATCTCCATCAGACGGTTTTCCTGTGTGGACTTTAGAGGGGAAGTAATAAGAGAATACTTAGAAAATTATGTTAAAATGAAGATGAGGTTGTTAGGAAATATACGCAAATGTACGGAGAGAATAATTCAATTAGATTATAAGGAAACCAAATCGCATATCTAAAAAGGAAGTGTGGTGATGTAAGCAATGCAAACATGTAAAAACTGCAACAGGCAATTTAGTTGGAGCAAAATATATAAATCTTTTTGGAAGGGCTATGAACCAATTGAATGTGAAAACTGTCATACTGAACATAGAATACTAGTTCGTGGAAGGGTAGTATTTGTATCTTTGACTATCTTGCCCATGTTAGTATTTGGATTTTTCCTTTCCCCCTTTGATCATGCGTTTGCAACAATTGGTGTAGGATTTGCTATTTTGCTATTCGGTTCTTTTTTTACACCATACCTTGTGAAATACAAAAAAATAGATCAGTAATCATTACTTCTGCAATTTAACAGAGTAAGGTTGCATTCGAAGCTTGACTTTCACTTTGGTTCATTAGCTAAAGAATTTGTGATAGAAAGGAAACGGAAAGTGAATAACACTTTAGGAGTAAAAATTCTTGATGGGACACCCAATTACTTTGTTATAGAGGATATCGGACAGCTATCCTCTATAAGAGACTTTGATAAACTTCTGCAAGAGATGATGGAATATGTAATTGAGAAGGGAATACAATCTGTATCGATCGTATTAAACGAAAAAGAAGCTGCGAACACTGATTATCTTGATCTGCTAGGCACTTTCGATTTTTGGCAGCAAGAAACTCAATATTTTTATAAACGAGAGCTGACTTCTTTTAATGAGTACAGAGGGGGAGAATCCATTGAAATAAAATCGTTTGAACAAATAACCGCGGATTTATTTATAGAGGCTTGGCAAAAAACGAGGAAAGGGACGCTAAATGCTTCTTCGACCCTTTCCGTTGAAAAAGAATTTATAGGAATGAAATCCGAATTGGGCCTCGATTATGCCAAAAGTTGTCTGACTGCATTTATTGACAATAAACTGATAGGCATTACAATGCCTCACATCGAACGGGGAACCGTAGATGAGGGCAGACTATTTTATTTTGGGTTACTCCCCGAGTATCGTGGAAAAGGCTGGGGTTCAACTCTTCACAAACTGTCCTTGCATCTCCTAAAAAAAATGGGGGCTGCATATTACATTGGGGCAACTGGATATAAAAATATCCCCATGCAGCGCATTTTTCAAGCGAATGGTTGTCAAATATTCGAAAAGAAATTCACCTTTAGATTGAACAGACATTTTGTTTAAGCTCTGTAGAATCGATAATGTGTCATTAGTGTGGTATTGGATTGGCGTAATTCTGTAGCAAGCATTACGCTCTTTCTTGCATACCGGATATTTCTCATCTCTATTTGTCTATGCATCTAGTATTTTTTCATCAAATGAGAGGATGTCTTTTAAATCAGTAAATAAATCAGTAGGCTGGAACAGTTCTTCCATATGAAATACACCTGGTGGAGTATGGCATGCATAAACATTTTTCGCTACATACGCCGCAACTTTTCCTGTTGCAACAAATTCTTTTTCGCCGCGAATTGCCCCTTGATAGCGTACTTTCTGACCGTTCAACTGCCCTTTAACATCTACCTTTGCTACATATATTTCTGATCCCCGCTGCGATTTTTCAAAGAGATCTACTACCTTTTTCCGGATCAAGGGATGCTTTATCCACTGTAACAACCCTAAACGTTTTAAACTTGCTAGTAAACTTGTCACCATTGCTGAATCAAAACAAAGACGAGTGGATACAGAAGGAAGACCCAATGTCTGTGGCAAAACGTGTTGATCAGAAAAGTTGAACCGGAAAGCTTTCTTTGTTCCTAATCTCTCTGAAAAATCGATCCTCTTACCATCCGAGAAACTAGTAACTTGTTTTCTATGTCCTTGCTCAAAGACTGAAAAATCAGCATTCAAATGATCCACTGTCCACTCAATTGCTGCACGTCCATGCGTTTCCCCTAAACCTAACAAAATATAAATATCTGCAGAATCAACCTGATCCAATTGATTCTTTCCCTGTTTCACTAGCATGTTGGTGATTCCAGGTGCCAACCCGACACTAAGGATAACTGTCGATTCCGCAGGACGAATCTCTTGTATTTTTGACATCACAGAATAATCAGCTGTAATATCAATATAATCAACCTGATGATTTACACACGAATGAACAAATTCTGTATTTTGTAAGTCCAAGCACATGACAACCATAGAAACATCACGAAAAAAGTCACCAGCGATCGGTTCATTTACGTCAAGTTGTAGCGGTAGCACTTTCCTCCCTGTACGAACTGAGAACTGTTCTGCCTTCTGGAAGCTACGTCCAGCAGCGTACACCTTATATGGATAAAGCTTTCCTAATTCATCGCAGATCACTTTGCCAACCTGGCCATACCCACCAACCACAATAATTTTTTCTTTCAATCAAATCCCCCCTAACTTTACACGGCTTAAGTAGTTTAGTAGCTAAACTAAAAGAGTAAAAAAATTACTTTCGTAAGTGAGTACACAATTTCTCTATACACTTCTCAAAAATCTCAATCTCTTGATCAGTTAATTGCGAACGCAATTCACGATAGAAATGTAAGCGGACCTCTTCGTGGGCTCGAAAGGCACTTATCCCTTTTGGGGTCAAAGATACAATCACACTTCTTGAATCGGCTGGATTTGGAGTTCGTACCACTAAGTTCTTTTCTTCTAAACGGACAATAATTTGCGTAATGGCTCCTTTGGTTACTTGAAGTCGATTAGCGAGTTCACTCATTAGCACACCTTTTTCAACGCCAATCGCATCAATAGTATGAATCTCACTCGGTGTCAAAGGTCCCGCCTCTCCAAACGTGTGTGGATGTTTTTCTAAACGTTGGAGCAGCATCATTAATTGGCCAAGATTCTGGCTGCCTGACTTTGTTTGATCTACTATTTTTTGATCCATATTTTGTTCACTCCAATCTACTCATGATCATTTTCACTTGGTTAACATAAAGTAATAAACGCATTATAAAAATAGCTTGTAGAATGATTAGCATAAAAAATACGAATGTCACATGGATGCACCTGTTTTTAGTTTAGTTACTAAACCTTTTAGAGTCAAGAAAATAGTTACGAAAATGAACTCGTATGGAAAAACAATCTCTTAGTTTGTGTATATTTTGGAATAATCCTGCCAGCCTAAAGGAGCGTTATTTGACGATGCTATTTTATATAAGTTATTATGGATAAATAAAGTCGTTTAATAAGGTAGATGATATAGTATGAAGTACTCAAAGGCAACAAACTATGCCCTTCACACCATGCTCTTTCTAGTAGCTGCTACTCCGAATAAACCTATTGGTGTGCAGAAGCTGGCGGAGCAGCAAGACGTTTCACCTACGTATCTTTCCAAAGTATTAACGAAGCTAGTCAAGGCGGGGATGATTGAATCAGTATCAGGGGTCAATGGCGGGTATAGGTTAAAGCGGAATTGGGAAGATGTTTCGTTCCTTGATATTATTCAAGCCATTGAAGGGAATGCCTCCTTGTTCGATTGTAGCTTGGATCATGGACCGGAATGTTTGATTCAGCGGGTAGTGCTAGAGGCAGAAGAAAAAATGGAAGAACATTTGCGTAATCAGACAATGTCTGAGCTAGCAAAAAAAATAAAGATAGTTTTGTAAAAATTATCTTTTTTTAAATTAATTATAGATATTATAGATCTACAAAGGTTGAATTATCTGTATAGTTAGCACTCATTTTTGTGTGTCATTCCTGAGACGAAATAAAAAGGATCAAATCATTAACAAGTAAAGGATGGGAGAAATGGAAATGTTTGAATGTATCATTGTGGGTGCAGGTCCAGCTGGATTAAGCTCCAGTTTAACTTTAGGAAGGGCTAGAAGAAAAATTGCTGTATTTGACGATGGAACGAATCGGAATAGCGTAACACATGAGTCACATGGATTTATTACTCGAGATGGGATTAAGCCACAAGAATTTAAAGAAATCGGGCTAAAGGAATTGGAGAATTATCCTTCCGTATCTTATTTCAATACAACAATTACTGAAATAATCAGGGATATTGGTAATGACAGATTCATTGTTAAATCAAAGGATGGGCAGGAATTTATTACAGAAAAGATGATGTTAGCGACGGGGATTCAAGAGATATTTCCTATTGAAAATATAAGAAATTATTATGGTAAAAGCCTATTTAGCTGCCCGTATTGTGATGGCTGGGAGCTAAGGGATAAGCCATTAATTATAATAGCTGAAAAAGAAGAGCATGCACTTCATATGGCTAAATTAATTTATAATTGGTCGAAAGATTTAGTTGTTTTAACAAATGGAGCTGAACTATCTAAAGAAGGAATTCAAGAGTTACACAAACACAATATCCAAATAATATCGGAGCCGATAAAAAATTTAATTGGAGATGACGGTTATCTACAAAAGATTGAATTTGTATCAGGAGAAACGATCATGAGAACAGGCGGGTTTGTTGTTCCATCTTTTTATCGCCCCAATCAATTTGCTGAGATGCTTGGGTGTGAAATACAAGAAAATGGAGCAGTTGTAACAGATGGTGCGGGTCGAACAACTATAAAACATGTATATATTGCGGGAGAAACAGAAAAATCAGGCCCCTCATCATTAATAATTTCTGCTGCCGATGGCAATAAAGCTGCCGTTTCCATCAATACTGATTTTACTATGGAACGTTATTGATTTAGTCGTAACGGCTTTTTCATATGTAACAACGAGTACGAACGTTCATGCGAGTATTTAAGAAATACGAAACAGCATAGAACATATTTATCAAGAATCAATGTATTGACATATCGGAATATAACGATATAATAAACCTCATGGAACCAATTGAAATCTTCAAAGCTCTATCAAATGAATCAAGGCTGCAAATTTTGCAATGGCTGAAGGAGCCAGATCGTCATTTTACACCCCATGAAGGGATTGATATGAACACAACAGGGGTATGTGTTAGTCAAATAACAGATAAATTGAAAATGACACAATCGACTGCTTCCCAATACCTCACCATACTTTTAAGAGCTGGTCTTATTAAGGCGGAGCGAATAGGAAAGTATACGTATTACAAAAGAGATGAGAATGCCGTTGAAAAAATTGCTGACATTCTAAAAAAAGAAATATGATATTGATTGAGGGGAATTGAGTTTAATATTTCAAAAAAATAAACATCTCTAGATGTTTATTTTTACGGCATACAAATCGACATATTGCGATTTGTTAATTTTAAACCATACAAATCGATAATTCTCGATATGTAAATATAATCAAGGAGTGAACGAGGATGTCCAACACTTGGAAAATTTATATTTTAGCAATTATCAGTTTTTTAGTAGGAACTTCAGAGTACATTATTTCTGGTATTTTAGACAATATTGCTCATACACTTGGGATAACTTTAGCTGCTGCAGGCCAGTTAATTACGATCTTTTCCCTTGTTTACGCTATTTTCACACCAATTCTCATGGCATTGACCGCAAGGATGGATAGACGCAAGCTAATGATGTATTCACTCTTTTTGTTTGTTATAGGAAATATCCTAGCGTATGTCCTGCCTGGCTATGGCTGGTTTATTGTGGCAAGAGTCATGATGGCATTAGGCGCAGGTATAGTTGTTGTCACTTCATTAGCCATTGCATCCAAGATTGCACCAGAAGGTAAACAGGGGAGTGCAATCGCTACTGTAGTCATGGGCTTTACTGCTTCGCTTATTATTGGTGTTCCCATTGGAAGAATGATAGCCGAAGCATTTGGCTGGAAATCTGTATTTGGTGCAATTGCCTTATTAGGATTACTAGCAATGATGGTTTTATATTTTATTCTTCCCCATATAGAAGGAGATCGGCCGGTACCTTTATCTAAACAGTTTTCTCTTTTTAGGAAACGAAAAGTTGCGATTGGATTGTCCATCACTTTTTTCTGGCTAGGTGGGTATTCTATTGTTTATACGTATCTATCACCATACCTCCTTACGATTTCAGGGATAAGTGACAAGTTGCTAAGTGGCTTTTTACTTATATTTGGAATAGCAAGTTTGGTAGGGTCAAAGTTTGGGGGATATAGTACCGATCGAAGGGGAGTGTCCTTTACACTAATTGGCGGAATGGTGTTACATATCATCATGCTGGTTTTGCTGTCAATCGTAACCAACTCCTATTTCGGCGTGTTGATCATACTAATACTATGGTCGTTTGCTGCATGGTCTACTGGCCCGACACAACAATATCACTTAGCTACAATAGAACCAGAATTTTCGGGTGTATTGCTAGGCATTAATCAGTCAATGATGCAATTAGCCATGGCCGTAGGTGCGGGAGTAGGAGGTATTTTTGTAGAAAAGGTATCACTGGCTTCCATTACCTGGATAGGGGCATTGGGTGTTGCAATCGCTATGATTGCTTCTTTGATAGCTTCCCGTACAAATGCTAAACAGAAATCATCGAATAGAAAAGAAATCATTCAGTAATACAGATCTAATAGATTCCCTTTAGCC
Organism: Cytobacillus sp.; assembly: GCF_032154635.1. Lineage (GTDB taxonomy): Bacteria > Bacillota > Bacilli > Bacillales > Cytobacillaceae > Cytobacillus. The sequence goes on from NZ_JALDXW010000003.1 coordinate 59,912, forward strand.
ATAGAACAGAATAAAGACTTGTCATTGAGGTAGAAAGATTTCATAAGAATATATGGTTTCTTTGTAGAAGAAATAAATGAGGTTTCTTCAGAGAAAGGCTTAATTCAAAACCAGAATTAAGCCCTTTCTCACTCTACTGCATATTATTTATTTTTTCAGGTTCAGGAAGCATGAAACTCATTAAGGCTGCTCCGAGTAACAAAATGATGGCAGAATAAAAGGCCATGTTATAGTTGCCGGAAATATTAAATAATAATCCTGGTAAATATGCGCCTAGTGCAGATCCAATTTGATGACTAAAGAATAGCCAGCCTAAAATGAATCCTAATAACTGTCGATTAAAAAAATAGGTTGCTAACATTTGTGTAGGAGCAACTGTTGCAAAATCAACAATACCAAAGGATATAGCAATAATGATTAAAAATGAAGGATTGTTAACAAAGAACGTTAAGAATTCATTATTACTGATGAAAATGGCAAGTACGATTAAGGTAAGTGTTCTACCAATATATAAATATGTAAGAAATTTTCTGTTGCTCCACCGATCAGAAATTACCCCGGATACTAATGTCCCCACAATATTGAAGGCAGCTAAAAGACTGACAGCTGAGCTTATTACACCAGTATTAAAACCACACAACTGAGCAAAAGGGATGAGATGAGTATCCATCAGTCCTGTAGTTGTATATCCACATATGAAAAAGGGTAATATAAGAAACCAGAAATGGCGTTTCTGAAGAATTTGCCAAAATGATAACTTTTTATTCTGAAAGTTACGATCATCATCTTCCTTGTTGGCAATGCCGCCAATTGGCTTTAATTTTTTATCGGAAGGTTTATTACGTAAAAAAACCAATCCAATAGGAAAAACAACGAGCATTAATAATAACCCTAATAAAGTGACGGTTAATTGCCAATTGTACAAGTGTATTAGGAAGAGAGAAGCAGGTACTAGAAGGAGCTGACCAGCACCAAATCCAGCTTCCATGATCCCAAAAGCAAGTCCACGTTTTTTGTTAAACCAATTTGTTACTGCAACAGAGGCAGCTACATTAGATGCTCCACCAACACCAAAAGAAACGATAATTCCATACAAAATAAACAGCTGCCAAGGAGAAGTTGCCCAGTTGCATAGAAATATACCAATGCCTACAAGAAGTGTGCTAAAGGATAAAATAACTCGAACACCAAATCGGTCAACAAGCTTTCCAACTAAAGGCTGGGATAATCCATAAACAATAAAGCTTAGTGCAGAAATAAGAGAAATAGAGCCTCTGTCCAAATTAAATTCATTTTCCCATGGTTCAATAAAGGCACCAAAGGATAAACGAATTCCCTGTACAGCTAATAAAATTAAGAATATTATTAATAATATTACCCAAGCATAATGAAACTTAAATCTCATAGAAAATTCCTTTCTGATCTAACCTTCATGGTTTAATCCTAGTTTGGTAAGTACTTTTTTAAAAACTTCAATCTCATCCTCATTAAACCCCTGCTTTACCGTATCATTAACCTCATCCATGGCCTTATTTAACGGAAGTTCTAGTTCCTTTCCTTTTTGAGTAAGGTATATTAAATTAATTCTCCTATCCGCAGGATCTTGGCGCCTTTCAATAAGTCCATTTTGAACTAATCTGTCTACTATTGGCGTTATGGTTGATCCGTCCAAAAGTAGTCTTTTTGCTAAGTCAATACTTTTTTGCCCGTCTTTTTCCCAAAGCAAATGCAATATTGTGAATTGCACTGGGGTAAGTCCAAATTCACTTAATCTCTCTTTTCCTCTGTGGGATACCTTGTGAAATGTTTTACCTAACAAAAAGCAAAGACAATCTTCAATTTTTTCCATTTAGAATCTCTCCCTCTAAAATAGGTATTTTCGATGTGTATATCATAGCATAAAAATAATTGGTGCACCAATTATTTGTGCACTGTTTTTTATCTGTAGATTAAAGGAAGAGATTCGATAACTTTTCAAAGCATGCTTACTTCGCAAGGAAGAGAGCAGTTATAAGTATTTCATGAATAAACATGTGGTAGCAGTGCTACTGAGTAGGGGGACAAAAGCGCTGAAACATATATTCGTTTTGGGGGATAATAGAAGAGGGAGTACAGGCAGTCGGCATTTCGAGGCTATTCCCATGGAAAAGGTAGTAGAGAACAACAAAAGTAGTTTCATGAAAAGGGATAGATTACGTAGTAAAATAAATAGACAACGGATATAGTCTCCTCCCCTATACCCGTTGCCTATTTATTTTACGAAACATTCTTGCCTTGAAAGCTTTGATACGGCAATACTGAAATGAAAAGCAGCACGATACCTAACAGTACAAATAAAACAGGTCCAGACAGGATATGATATAAGGCAGGAGCCATTCCTCCAAGTGCCATCCCTGAATAACGCACGAAATTAAATAAACCTAGAGCTGTTCCTCTATGCTCAATGTATTCATTACTGATAAGCGTCGAAAAAAGTGGGGCAGAAAAACCCACCATAATGCCATATCCAAATAAAATCATGCTTAACCCAATAAGTGATTGTGTGTGAAATACACCAAACAGTATGATTAACAAGGGCATGGTGATTAAAAGCGGCATTAATAATCTGTTTAACGATCTATTTGCCTGCAATCTTTTGAACAAGATGCTTCCCGCAATCATGCTGACAGAGAGTGGTAAATATAACAGCCCAATGAGCTTTAAAGTCAGCCGATAATGATCATGGAGCAGAATGGGCAGATAAACGAGAATGGCAAAATAGGTGAAAAACACCATAAAGCTAACCATGATGATACTGACACCAGTGTAATGGGATAAAACTGCTTTATACGTCTCAAAAAATCCTTTACGCTGTTTTTTAACCGTTTCAGTCTGTTTCTCGCCTGGCAGGAAATAAACGATGAAAATAAGCAGCACTACTGCGATCATCAAAAGGAAAAGGAAGGTACCCTCATAGCCGAAATACTCCCCAATAAAACCCCCAAGGATAGGTGAAACGGCAGGGGCAAGGGTAAGCAGAATTTGGTAAGTTCCCATCGCATGGGCCCTTGCCTCACCTTCAAACTGCTGTGCAACGATACTGATGACAACTAAAGGAATGATGCCAGCTCCGACAGCCTGAACCATCCGGAACAATAGAAATAACGCAAAACTGTCTGTATAAGCGCAAATGGCGGCTGAGACACCAATCAGTACAAGGCTGACCAGCAACAATCTTTTCTTATCTTTGTGATCAATCACCGTTCCTAGAAGGATTTGTATCACCGCAATAATAAAGATAAAGCTGCTGACCGTGAAATTCACCCAGCTGATGCGCACATGAAAGGAGTCCCGGATGATAGGAATAATCGGTGTATAGATGTTCTGGCTTAAAGAAGCAAAAAACGAACTAATACCCAAGACATATACGACAAACCATTTTCCCTGTGCTATATCTCTTGTCATATGGTTACTCTTCAAATGACATGTCAGTATGTTTAAGATTATCGGTTATCGCTTTTAAAAAGGCGATAATGGTGTCCAGCTCATTTGTTGTAAAGCCGTCCAGCAAACGCAAATATTGATTTTTTACTTGCTCGTGCAGCCTTGCATGAATCGAAGCGAGTTGTTCTCCATATTCAGTAAGGAGATAGTGCACTTCCTTTTGATTATCTTCCTGTCTGGTTTTAACAATGACGTGTTTCTCTAGCATTTTTCGAATAGCCTTCGTAATAGCCGGCTTGGACACTTGCAACGTTTCGGCAAGTGAGGTGTTATTCGCAGATCCTTTTTCCTTTATGACGGAAACGATGTGTAACTGGGTAAGAGTCCAATCCATCACCACCGATTCTTCTGTCTCTTTTTTATTGAAGCTCCTTCTTTTTTGAGCAGCTTCTCTCACTTTAATTAACTGCTGTAAAGCATTCAATGCTTCCGTTTTTTTATCCATATGATTCATCGTATATCACCTAATTTCTTAATATTATTAACCGGTTAATAATTATAGTTTACCAGTTAACAAAAAGATATCAAGTGTTCATTTTGTTATTCAACAAAATAGACGCAAATTTGTTGAAAGGAATACGAACTTCTTAAAATAAAGAACCATGATCGTTATCTCCAACATCATACACCCTATTGGATGTTTTCCCGCACTGTGAAAAAGAATCCCTTCTGATTAATCTATTTTTCAAAAGGGATTCTTTTTATTTATCGTAAAATGCTGATTTGTGAGTGGCTATTAATCAAATTTTCTTTAACATTTGAAGCTGTGTTTTTATTTTTGAAAAGATGCACACCACGCCAGAAGATGAGAATGCTCAATATTGAAATGAGAGCCATTGTTAGAAAAAAAGCAGTTCCGCTAAATTGCTTTAACATAAAGCCTCCGAGCATGGGCCCGATAAAGCTTCCTAAAGAGTTAAAGCTTTGTGCTCCATAATACGTTCCTCGCAATGCTTTTGGCGTAATTTGGTCAATAAGTGTATACTCTGCCGGTATCACAAGCACTTCCCCTAGAGTAAAAATTATTGTCGAAATAACGAACATAACCGTAGTCCCGGAAAAAGCAAACAAGAACATGCCAAAAGCTGTAAAAATACAACCGATTATGATTGTAAATAATGGTGTTCGTTTTTCTGCCCATCTCGTTATTGGATATTGAATGAAGATAACTCCAGCGCTGTTTGTAATCAAGATGATAGCAAACAATTGAACCCCATTCGTGAAATCATTTTCCAAATATTGTGATACAGGAACTGACCATTGTCCATGTACTACCATGCAAATGATTCCTCCAATGACAAAGTAGAGGAGGATAGTGTCTGAGCGCAGTACATGTAAAGATTTCCTTAAAGTGATCTTTTCTGTATCTTGAGCCTCTATTTGTTTAATACCAAATCGTTTCAATAATATATGAAGAAGAATAGTGAATCCTAGATATAGACATGCTGCAATAAGAAAGGGAACTTCATTTGCAGTCAGTGCAAGATAAGCTCCGATTATTGGGCCAATTGCAAAACCGATGTTGTTAATTACATATCGAAGGGAAAAGACGCGAACCCGTTTATCCGCATCGGTGACAACTCCCATCAGTGCCTTAGCGACAGGCGTAAAGAATGAGTTGCTTAGCCCTATTAAGATCACTAATATGATGAGAAAAATTGGCGTTTCAGCAAAAACAAACCCCAAAAAAGAGAATGATGATAATAAAAGGGATGCAAGCAATACCTTCCTTCTCCCTATCCGATCTGACACAACACCTGCTATGAATCCTCCAAACGTTGCCGCAAGAGGACCAGCCCCAACGGTAAGTCCAATGACCACAGGATCCATATGAAGTTCTTTCACCAAATAGATAGGCAAAAATAACAGGCTCATTGATTGAGCAAGCGCGATTAAAAACGTACCAAAAAGAAGTGTATGTACGATTGGGTGATATTGTTTTAAGAACAGATTGGCTTTATTCATGTTAAACGCCTCCGTCATTGTTCCTAATATAAGCATTGATCAGGTTTTGCACTTGCCCCAGTCCTTCCTCACGCAGACTGTATTGGTGAATAAATTTACTTCCAAAATAGTGAGTTCGGATCAATCCAGCCCTTCTTAAAATGGACAAATGGTGGTTGGTAGTGCTTTTTGCGAGTCCAATATAACTTTGAATGGCCGAAAAATTTTGCATCCCGGAATGCAAAAATCGCAGGATTTTTAAACGATTCTCATCAGCTAAAGCATGGGTAACAACTGTTAACTCCCAGGGCAGTTCGTTCGCATCATTTGCAGCAGATTTTACTGGATATAGACAAGTGCACATAGATTCGAAGTAATCGAGTATTGTTGCTGGACGGCAATGATATTGCGGTATGAGAAACACAGTTTTTAACATGTCATTTGGTTCAATTCTAATTCCATTTGTCGCTTCTTCAATTAAGTTAATAGATGATACTTTAGAGATCAGGTCCCGTTTTTGTCTGGCATCATCTTTTAATTGCTCGATCATTCTAGGATCAATGTGCTGAAAGTACTGTACATCCCACTCTGACAATAGGTATACCATTCGATCACGCAGTTCTTTTAAATTGCCGGGTATATTGTTAATCCAGGGTGCCAATCGTTCATACAATTCACCAGGCGGCTGGTCTTGAAGCCATTTGATAAATTCTTTTGGAGTTCTCTCCCCAGGGCATTGCCAAACTAATAAATTGATTCGATGCAATACTTCTAATCGGTCATCTTCCAGCTCAGCTGCGAAATGAGGATGCAGTTCTGTTTTAACGGAATGATGCCAGTCTTTGCTGAGGGAGAAATGGCGATGCTGTTTGAAATTGATGTAGTGATACAAACTTGTAATAAGTTCGTTAACAGGTGAAAAATCTACAATTACTTGATAAGACACAAGGTTCTACCTCCTTAGAACAATAATTAGTTCGATTTATATAGAACATTTTTATACATCGTAACATAAGAAAATTAAAAATGTAAATGTTATATTTCTTGAATATAATTATTTAATTGGCGGTTAAAAGAAAAACTGGTGAACATTAAATGATCTCCGTTTTTTGGCTTGCATAAAAACATTGTTCATACCGTTGAAATGGGGCTAAGCCTGTAAGTAATTTTGCCAACAATATTTCGGACATCTATGATTCTATTAGCAAATAACTCATATTTCGTTAGGCCGCCCGACCGTCACCCACCTTATGGAAAGGTTGCTCCACATAAGATATGTGGACATCAAATCGGGTGCATACCTACTATTCATCTATCAAAAGTTGGCTAGTTTCTTACGCTCTTTTTCTTTACAAATTGCAACTTTAATAGTTTTAACAAGTTGTATAGGAAAATGCAGAAAAACGGCGAATAGATTGAATGAGGAATTTTGAATGGACCCCGGCTTTTAAATATAAAGAAGTAGAGGAGAACTTCAGTGAGTGGGAGGAAATATGGAAACATACGAGACATATTTTAAAGCCTTTTCAGTTCCTGTATCAGTAATTTTCACAATGTTAGTAGATCAATATGTTTATGATATGCCTACATTAGTTGGTGGGCTAGTTGCTGGTTGCCTTGTTGGTGTATTTTATAAAATAGTTGATAAAACTTCATTTCTTAAGAAAGAGCTTAATAAGAAAACGAATTACATTTTATCACTTCTTGCATGCATTAGTATAATTTTATCCTTTTATCTATTTAAGTTATAAAGTAGGGGCAACTACCGATAAAACTCTAGAAATGGATATCACCGTTTGGCAGCAAAGTGAAATGCGTTTTAGCCCCTGTCCTTAATACAGCACTCCCTCTTTAAGAATTTTTCAAAAGTAGTATCTTCGAATACCTGTTTTATATTAATAAAATATTTCATATACTTATTCTCCGCAATAAATTCCGTTATTATTGAAATATTACCAATATTATACAATTTTTGATATAATTATATATACTTTTAGTTTCCTACCTATCTTAGATTCAACTTAATAATTTCATGTGAATATTGAGGAGATAAAGATAATGACGAATCATATAAAAATGGTATTAATATTTGCTAGTTTTAGTTTCACTATAGTAGCAGGTTGCAAAATGGAGGATAAAGAGAAAGAAGAAATAGGGGTGGAGCATTCAACATCTGGAATCGAGGAAAGAAGTGATTATCAAATTTTGCCGAATTACGGAGATACAAGGGGAGTAATTGTTCAGGAGATTTATAATCCACTGGACGTTAGCAACATAGAGGTAGAGCTAATGAATTTATCGCAACAATATTTCCCTTCAACAAAATTCTTTTATAGAGAGGGGAATACAATAGAGAATATTTCTAAATGGCACAAAAGGGAGTCGGTTGAACCTGAGGGATTAAACCCTCCTATTGATATTCCTGAAGATGCGGGCTGGGAGATTAGGTTGAAATTAGAAAAAGAATCTCCTAAATATCTTGCGTTTATTGAGGACCAAGAATATGTAGATAAAAAAGGTACAATAAAAGGGTTGTCTATTGGAGTTGTTTTAAACTCTACATATTATATTGATAAAATCACTGATGACCAAGGATTGAAACATACGGATCTAGTTGAACTGGATGCAAAATTTTTAAAAAAGAAAGGGAAAGAAGTTGGGGAAGAAGTATTACATAGAATCAGAGAACAAAAGGATCTATCTACTGTCCCAGTCTTTATCGCACTTTATATTCAAGCAAATAAGAATAGCACGCTGCCAGGCAATTATTTCGCATCGACAATAGTTAATGATAATCAACAACCTATTAAATGGGATGACATAAATAGAAAGGAAATTAGTGTCCCATCTAAAACACTTGGAAAAATAAGTAAAGAAATCAATGATAAAATTACTTATTTAAAGGAGGACATAGAAAAACATTACAATATGGATTTTTCTCTAAACGGGAAAGGTCGTATGGATCATTCGAATATAAAGGAAATATCTCTAGAATTATCCATAGATCCGTTAAGCTATCCCAGTCTTGTAGGTTTCGTTCAATATATAACTCCTGAAATTTCTAATCTTTCACAAGATTTTCCTGTTACTTTATTAATCACTTCGATAGACAAACCTAAAGCCATAATTATATGTAATAAAAATCAAAAACCCTTCGTTCATATTTATAATAGGTAGATTGCGAGGGGATGCGAGTAATAGAATGATAGATGTTATAATTATTTATAGATTAAAAGTTGGATTAATCCCTATAATTACACTTAATGGATTAACAGAGAGGAAAATCTTATTGTATTGTGAAAGGATGATAGTAAATGACTACGGTAAAAATAAAAAATGGAATTGGGGAGTGGGTGAAGGCACTTCTTATTGCAATAATAGTAGCTTTTATTATTCGTGCATTTTTCTTTACACCCATTGTTGTTGATGGTTCTTCTATGGAACCCACTTTACAAGATCAAAACCGTATGATTGTAACCAAAATAGGGGAGCCGCATAGATTTGATATTGTTGTGTTTCATGCCCCAGATGGTAGGGACTTTATTAAACGTGTAATTGGATTGCCTGGTGACCGTATTGAGTATAAAGACGATACACTTTACATAAATGGAGAATCTTACGAGGAACCGTATTTAAATGAATATAAACAAAAGGTGATGGCTGGCCCTTTAACTGATTCATTTACGTTAGAAGAAACACCGGTGAGAACTGACTTGGTTCCAGAAGGGCATATATTTGTTATGGGGGATAATAGAAGAGGAAGTACAGATAGTCGACATATCGGGGCTATTCCCATGGAAAAGGTAGTTGGAACAACTAAAATAGTTTATTATCCTATTAAAGAAATAAAAATAATCAGTAAATGAAGACTTTATGCTATTTGATTAAAGGACGCTTTTTTGAAATAAGGAAAGCGTCTTTTTAAGGAATCAGCTAGTTACCCTAAATATCGTAGGGATTTTTTTAGTGTAGATATATATCATGCTATTATTAAAGATAATGTCGAGTAACTAAATCAATTTAAGGACTGGTTAATACTTGGATTGAAAATGAAATTATAACGAATTTAAAAAGTAATCTCATTTAATCGTCTTTTTAGGCGATTTTTTATTTTTAATGAAACAACTTTTGCAAGTTTTAAGCCAAATGGAGATTTTAATTGTCTAATAGATGTAGGACGAAAAAAAGAGGGTGAACTACGATTATAGGAATAGTGAAAAAAGCTCAAAAAGGGAATGACAAAGCCTTTTTAAATATTTTTCAACAATACGAGGAAGACATTTATCGAATGGCCTTTTTATATGTGAAAAATCAAGAAGATGCTTTAGATGTAGTTCAAGAAGTAGCATACCAGTCATTTAAAAAGATACATACATTGAAAAAACCAGAGTATTTCAAAACGTGGTTGATGAAAATTACAATAAATTGTGCAATTAACATAATTAAAAAAAATATGAAAGTGATTCAATTAATACCGGAGTTCGAAGAATTCGTTGGCTCAGATGATGAAGACATACCCCTTTCTTTAACATTACAAAATTTGATAGACACTTTACAAGAAGATGAAAAGAGCGTTGTTCTTTTAAGGTATTATCAAAATTTTACGTTTAAAGAAATATCAGAGGTATTAGAGATCCCACTTGGTACGGCTAAATCGGTATTATATCGAGCATTAGATAAACTTCGCAAAGAGTTTAAGGAGGGCTGATATTTGTGAGTAATAAAATAAAGCAGGAATTAGAAAGAATTGATATTCCAAAAGAATTACATGAGAGATCAAAATTTGGCGTAATGAAGGCGAAATCAGAAAAAACAAAAGGGAGAATAAAAAAGTTAGCGATTCCTTTGGTAGCTTCTGCATTTGTAGTATTCTCGGCTGGAGTAGGAGCAGCTCGTATACCAAGCTTTAATAATTTAGTAGCTTTTGTCAGTCCTGAAATTGCATTAATGCTTCAACCTATTGAAATTAGCAGTGAAAGTGACGGAATTAAAATGGAAGTGGTTGCTGCGATGAATGATAATGAAATGGCAGTTATTTATGTTACGTTACAAGACTTCACGGGTAACAGGATTGATGAAACACTTGATCTTTACGATTATTCTTTAACTGGTGCTCACATGTTTAATAGCCGAATTGTAGATTATGATGGAAAAACAAATACTGCTACATTACGAATCCAAGGAAATGGTGGGGAGAGCCTAAACGATAGAAAAATGAATTTTCGTATGACTTCCTTTCTAAGCGAGAAACAAACATTTGAAGTCGAAGTTGATGCTAATCTATCAGAAACAACAAGTAAACCACCTCAAACGGTTCCGCTTGATATGAATAACATTCCAGGCGGTGGTGGAAAATTGTATCAGAAACTAGAAGATCAGGGAATCGTACAGGTTTTAAAGCCAAATGAAACTGACATTTCTCTTCCAGGAATAGAATTTATGCATATTTCAAATATAGGAATCATTGATCATCGCCTTCATATTCAAACAAGATGGAATAAAGAAATTGTTGATGGTCATGGTTATTTTTATTTTGTTGATGATACAGATAATGAAATACATCCTACCAGTGTTAATTTTGGAATAGATGAAGAAGGTCATACCAACTATGGTGACGAGTATACTGAATATATTTTTGATATAGAAAGTATAGATTTTAATGAACAAGAATTACTGGGCCATTTTGTTTCAAACGGTAAATTTATAACAGGGGACTGGAATACTACCTTTAAAATGCAATCTGTTCAAGCAGAAATGAATAGTGATTTGAATGAAAACTTTGGAACTTGGAATTCGAAAAGTGTTTCTATTTCACCATTGGGAGTAACTTTATACGGGAACGGTATATTCAACGATTCAATTGAAATGGATGTAAGAGCTAAAATGACCGATGGCAGTGTTCAAATTTTGGATTCTATGACTAGTTTTAGTGAGGATAAACAGGTGAAAGTTAAATTTATACCTTCCTTGCCTTTAGATGTTTCAAAGGTTAAATCAATCTATATTAATGATAAGGAAATAGAGTTTTAACGGTTGGTAATAACTGAGAGATCGTACCCAGTAGCTATTGTGCTAAAGGTTTTGTTTCAATCTTCAATTAAAAAGGCGCGTTTGTTTAGGAACTGTCTTTTTATAGTTAAAAAGCTACATTAGATAAGAAAATTGGAGGTTTTGATTTAGTTAGTAATAATAATTCATTCCTAAAAATTACGATAATAAAAACAGGAAAACTGTTTAACATTTTGAATTACAGATTACTCTGCACTTAGGTTTTGCCTCTCTGTCAAAAATTCACATTTGAAATTTCGGGAATTGATTTAAATTTTTTTTAGATTTACCGCCACAAACCTGTCTGCTTTTGTCGAAGGGTATATTGACAATCAGATTAGGGAGGAAACATCTATGAAAATGAAAAAATCATTACTAAGCGGGGCAGCAGCATCAGCACTCCTTCTTTCGACTTTTGGGACAAGCGCTGCCTTTGCAAATGAGGATACTGCTGAAACAACGACATCAGCTACGGAAGAAGTAGTTGAAGTTGAAGTTGATGTAAATGATGAAGCAACAGCGGTAGAAGAAAATCTAGCTGATGAAGAAACTATTGCAGAAGATGAGGCTTCAGAAGAAGTGACTACGGATGAGGAAGTTGCAACAGAAGAAAATTCTTCTACTGAAGAAAAGGCAGATGATACAGAAACAACAGAAGAAACGGATCAGAAGCAAGAAGAGACACCGGCTTTGGTACCTGGAGATTTCTTTTACTTTGTAAAAACGATGATGGAAAAGGTAAGGCTTGCTGTCACAGTTGATGATTATAAGGAAGCTCGTCTTTTAGCTGATTTTGCTGCTGAGCGTATTGCTGAAGCAAATGCATTATTTGCAGAGGGAAAAACGGAGGAAGCAACAGCACTTTTAGAAGAGGCAATCGCTACTCAAAAGGAAGCTGCTGAAAGTTTAGTAGAATCAGAAGAAATTGCCGGTAAAGATGCAGAAGCAATAGAGGAAGCTGCTGAGGAAACGGTAGTAACAGAAGATCAGGAAGCTAAAGACGCTGAAGCAACTGCTGAAACAACGGAAGGCGAAGAAGTTGCAGCAGAAGATGAAGTAGAAGCGAAACTTGCTCAAAATATTGACGCATTAGCCGCCGCATTAACACATGTTAAAAATCCTAAAGCTCAATCATCATTAATGAAAAATATTCAAAAGTCTTTTGCGAAATTAGACAAAAAACTTTCAAAGCTTGAAGCAAAAGCAGAAAAATTCGCAGTTGAATCTACTGAAGATAAAGTTGTTGAAGAAGAAGCAGCAGTAGATACTGAAACGACTGTAACAGAAGAAACCCCATTAGAAGAAGTAGCAAAGGAAACAGTAGTTGACGAAGCGGGAACTGAAGAAACAGTAGGAGAAAAAGTAGAAGAAGAAAAAGCGGTAGAAGAAATAGTAACAGATGAACAAGCTGAGACTGAAGTTACAGAAGAACCTAAAGGAACTAAAGAATCTAAAGGAACTGCTGTTGTTGCTCCAGGAGCAGCTAAGAAGGAAGAAGCAAAGGCTAAAGCGGAAGAAAAGCGTGCTGAAGGTCAGGAAACAGGTGCTGCTAAGAAGCAAGAAGCTCAAGAAAAGCAAGTTACTAAACAACAACAAGCAAACGAAAAGAAACAAAACGGACAAAATAAAGGCGCTGAAAATAAGAAAGACCATGGAAAAGGAAACGAATAATACCTTTTATAAACCTAGTACTCCGAGTACTAGGTTTATTTTTTTGCCTATTCATCCCCGTCCCCACTCTATTGATGGAGGGTCATATATGTAAAATTTTCTTTTGTTGGATAAAAAATGGTTGCGTTTGTTTTTAAGGGTGCATATAATGTTCATATAGTATATATACATTATAAAGATCAATAGCATATCGCTTTAAATCGATAACCAATCATTTTGCATAATTGGTGAAATGCATGATGCATGGATGGAGAGTGATTTTCGAGATGGTCGTAAAATTTCACTTTATTGAGGAAGGAAAAAAAGAATGAAACGAGCACCGATCATTGGAGTTATTTTTATTGTAGTCATATTTGTTTTTTTAAAGGTTTTTCAGGACTCGATACCAAAAATTAGCGAGCCGATAACAAATATATTCGTTTTTGCAGTATTTTTAATTTTTATCATTATATATGGTTTATCTCAGATGAAAAAAAAGAAGATGAGAGAATCAATGAAGAGGGATTGACATGCAAATAATTCTTTCGAATAGTTCTAAGGAGCCGATTTATGAACAAATTACGAATCAAATTAAATCGTCTATTTTATCAGGTGACTTGAAAGAGGGGACATCTTTACCTTCCATGCGTCAACTCGCAAAGGATTTACAAATTAGTGTGATAACAACGAAACGTGCTTATGAGGAATTGGAGAAGGCAGGCCTTATTTATTCCATTGTCGGAAAAGGTTCTTTTGTCGCAGAACAAAATGTAGAGGTCATGAGGGAGAGGAAGCTGAAGGCAATTGAGGAGCAGTTGAGTGCGGTCATAATCAATAGCAGAGAAATTGGTCTATCAATTGACGAATTACAGCAATTGTTGAAGATTTTATCTGAGGAGTGAAATGAATGGAAAATGTAGTTGAATTAAAAGACGTAACGAAAAATTTCAAAGGTTTCTCTGTTAAAAATATGAATTTACAAGTGAAACAAGGCTTTATTACGGGCTTCATTGGAGAAAATGGCGCAGGTAAATCGACAACGATAAAAATGATCATGAATTTATTAAAACCGGATGCTGGAGAGGTTAAGCTTTTCGGGTTGGACTACGCGACGCATGAGAAGGAGATCAAGGAGCGCATTGGGTTTGTATACGATGGCAATGTGTTTTTTGAAGGATTAAATTTAAAAGATATAAAGCGGATCGTTGGACCAGCGTATAAACAATGGGATGATCCCTTGTTTTATCAATATGTGGAAAAATTCGAATTGCCCCTTAATAAAGCGATAAAAACGTTCTCAAAGGGGATGCAAATGAAGGCATCATTGGCGATCGCCCTGTCCCATCATGCAGAGCTGATCATAATGGACGAACCAACAGCAGGCTTAGACCCTATTTTTAAACGGGAGCTGCTGGATCTTTTACAAGAATTAATGATTGATGGGAGTCGTACCATTTTCTTCTCCACACATATTACAACAGATTTAGATCGTATCGCTGATTATATTGCTTTTATACAAAAAGGGCAATTAGTATTTAATCAATCCATTCATGATATAGCTGAACAGTATGCGCTCGTAAAAGGAGGAATGGAGCTGCTAGATAGAGACACGGAAAAGGCTTTTATCCATATTCATCCTGCGCCAACTGGTTTTGTGGCATTAACGGATAATATGAAAGCAGTGAAAAATATATTCGGGGATGCGGTTGTCATTGAAAGAGCATCTTTGGAAGAAATTATGTATTATATGAAAGGAAGAAAAAGCTATGTTTAATTTAATCCGACGTGATATCATACTGCAGAAAAAGATGCTATTAACCTATATTCCTTTTATCCTATTCTTTATTTTCATGGATAGACATCCAGCTTTAATTTTTCTAGTTGTCAGTATTTTTATCCCTTTTAACACTTATTTTTACGATGAAAAAGCAGAGACGAATATTATGTTAAATTCTTTACCTTATACACGTAAGGAAATTATTGCATCACGCTATCTTGGTGCTATTATTTACATGGGATTATCCGTTGCGATAACAAGTATCGCTTTATTTGTTTTCAATAAACCTTTTGCGATTACTGATCTTGCCATTGGCAGTGGCTTATTCCTATTATTTGCTGCGGTAACGTTCCCATTATTTTATATCTTTAAATCAGGCCATATATCATCGGTTATTATGATTAGCTTTATCATTTTAGCAGCGGTAGGACCGCATATTGTGTTATTTTTAGCGGAACATTTGACAACAATTACTGACTTTATTGCCAGATTATCCATTCCAGCTTTATATACGGGAGCGGCAGTTATTATCGTGATCCTTTATGGAGCCTCTTGGGGAGTTACTACGATCATTTACCAGCGAAAAGCGTTCTAAGCAATTCTTTAAACTAGCTGAAAAGTATAGAAGTCAATTTCTACCGCATGATATTAACGAACAAAGTTCGGCTCTAGATGAAAAATCCTGTTTATATGCAGGATTTTTTTATTTAATCATCTGACGGGATTCTGCTGCAAGAAATTGAAAACTAAACAAACAAGTCAGGCGTTGAGAAAATGATATACTTTAATAAAACTCATTGGTAGAAGGAGACTCATAATTTTGGATGCAAAATGTATTATATTCTCTGAATTTGGCTGCCCTAAAGATGTGTTAAAAGTTGAGTCTAAAAGAATTGAACGGCCAAAAGATCATGAAGTCCTTGTTCGTATGTTGGCTCGTCCGATCAATCCTTCTGACTTGATCCCGATTAGAGGGGCATATTCTCATCGAATTTCTTTACCGAACATCCCGGGTTATGAAGGCGTTGGGATTGTAGAAGATGTCGGTCCTCTTGTTTCTCAGCATTTTATTGGGAAACGTGTTTTACCTTTACGTGGGGAAGGCACATGGCAAGAGTATGTGAAGACTTCATTAGAATTTGCAGTTGCTATCCCTGACTCGATGGATGATTTTACGGCAGCACAGATGTATATTAATCCAATTACAGCATGGGTGGTTTGTACAGAAATATTAAAACTAGGGCAGGATGATATTCTATTAGTTAATGCGTGCGGATCTGCGATAGGGCATATTTTTGCTCAATTATCGAAGGTATTCGGTTTTCGGTTGATTGCAGTGACAAGAAATAATACATATACAAAAGATTTGCTTCATCTCGGTGCTTCTTATGTAATAGATACTTCTGCTTTTCCACTTCATGAAACAGTGATGGAATTAACAAATGGAGAGGGGGCAGATGCTGCGATTGATTCTGTTGGAGGTTCATCTGGAAATGAGTTAGCTTTTTGTGTTCACCCGAATGGGAACTTTTTAACCATTGGTCTTTTATCAGGGATACAAGTAAACTGGGCAGATATTGTAAATAAAGCCAAGGTGAATGCGAATATGTTTCATTTACGGAATTGGAATAAAGATGTGTCAGCAGATAAATGGCAAGAGACTTTTCATCGGTTGATCAGACTAATCCAAGATAAACAATTGAGTTTGATGAGGAAAGATTCTCACTATGACTTATCAAATATAAAAAAGGCGATTGCTGCTGTTGAATCTTCAAAGACAGCTAAAGGAAAAGTGTTTCTCACAAGCGATTGAGTGACTGCATTTAGTAGAATACATCATTTGAAAGGAAACAATTTTAAGAGAGGGGCGCATTTCTACAGAAAGAAATGTGCTTTTTTATGGTTATGGTAGATTGTTGAGGAACGTATTCAATATAAGTAAATTTTTTGATGGAAAATAGGTTGTGAAGGTGTTTGCTTAAACGATTCGAAAAGATTGTCTAGGAATGGCTAACATTCTGTTCGGTATACCCGCTTTTACCAACGAGTTTCATTTAATTTTTTTCCTTGACTTGAAATGCATTTCATAAATTAGAGTGAAAGTAAGCTATTTTCAACGAATGGAGGAAAAATGATGAACAGAAACATTCCCCTTCAACAAGATGAAAGTGTCCTATCTGCCCTTACAGGGCTATTTGAAATCTTTGATGGCATTCAAAATGTTTATTTTGGAGAGTTATTTTTAACCAATAAAAGATTATATATCGTGAGCAATAATCGAATCAATGTGGAAGAATCTTTATGGTTTGAAGGAAAAATGAAAGATATTGGACATTCTGCACTCATTGTAGGAAAACATCAGATTACGGTAAGATGGATCTGCAGAGGAAACCTTCATAACTTTAGGAAGGTGTTTCAGCAAATGAATATGTAATTTTTTTTGAATGATGGTTTATGTAGGAGCTGTGTTATGACAAATATTAACGATATTGCTAGGTTAGCAGGTGTTTCTGTCTCTACTGTTTCTAGAGTCCTTAATAATTATAAGTATGTCGCCAAGAACAAACGAGAGTCTGTCTTAAAAGTCATTGAAGAAATGAACTATACACCAAACAAGCATGCGATTGATTTAATTCGAGGAGAAACAAGAACAATCGGCGTGATTCTCCCATATAACAACAACCCCTCCTTTGATCAACTATTAAATGGAATTCTAGCAAAGGCTTTAGAAAACGATTTTTTGATCACGGTACTTCCTTCAAAATATAGCAGTGAAAAGGAAATGGAGTACTTGGAAAAATTAAAAAGCAAGCTGTTTGATGGCATCATTATCACTTCAAGAGCGAATGACTGGGAGACGATCATTCCGTATAGCGATTATGGTTCAATCGTATCTTGTGAATATACGGAGCATACAGAAATTGGCTGTTCCTATATAGACAGATATTCCTCTTTTCTAGATGCCTTTCAATTATTAAAAAACAAAGGGCATCAGGCAGCAGCTTTCACAACTGCTAGACTAGAAAGCAACAGCACGAAGCAAATGCTTGATGCTTATCATGAGATTTTCGGTGCAGTTCCGCCTGGCTATCATATTTCCAATTGTCAATGCTTGGAAGACGGATATGAAGCAGCGCAGCAGTTTTTGCAGCTGCCAGAAAGACCAACAGCTATATATGCGAATGGAGATGAAGTGGCTGGCGGTATGTATTTATATGCGAAGTCGCTGCAAATGACGATTCCTGCTGATTTAGCGATTATTGGCCAAGAAAATCAGCCAGTAGGTATCGGACTGGGGCTAACGACCGTGGATCACCAGCTAATGAAAGTGGGAGAACAAGCGTGCAGCCTAGTGATCCAAAAATCTAGAGAAAAGGTGAAAATTCCGTATCGCCTTGTGGAAAGAGCGTCTGTATGAATCCCTATGTTGGCTGGCTGATTTAGGTGGAATTTTTAAAATTTTATGTAATACAATACAAGCGTAAAAAAGAAGATACTCGAACAATATATTCGAATGTCTTCTTTTTGGTGTGGGACGATTTATTCTATTTACTCAGAACTGCTAATCTTTAATAATCAATCCCATTAGCGATGCAAACTGAATGGCTTGATAGGATGATACCTTGCAGCCATTTAAGCTTTCGATAGAAACAGTAAGTGTTTCAAAAGCAGACGAACGAATATCGATTCCTTTTAATGATGTTTGCTCAAAGTTTGCGCCATTAAGATTGCATTTTTGGAATTCAACTTTTTTAAGTTTGCAGTCATAAAAATCTGTACTATTTAATGAAGCTTCTTTAAAAATAACTTTTTCTAGCTTAGAATTTCCGAATCCCGCCAAGTTTAAAACTGAATCCTCAAACAAAACATTTCCTATGCTTGATTCTGAAAAATTAACGCCGACTAATTTGCTATTTTTAAATTCGACTCTATGAATAGAAGATTTGCTTAAAATTGCATTTGAAAAATCGCAATTTTCAAAGCAAACATCTGTCATATCAATATGAGTAAAGTCTGTATTCGTGAATTTACAATTCTTTATCACTGCATTGTAGAGTCGGACTCTATCTACTGCTTCATTCTCAAAGGCAGAGTCGATGATTTGGCACATTTCGAGAATGGGGTCTTCTTCATAAAAAATATCGTGAAAATTTCTTGAAGATAATTCTGGCGAAATTTTGGGAAAATCAATTTTCATTGGAGCTCCTTCTTTCCATTTATTAGTTAGCTTACGAGCGAATAAAGAAAAACATCTACATAGTTAGTTACCTACTGATATATTAGCAGTGCTAATACTTTTTAGTAAGTGATGTATAAGTTTATTATAGTCACCGAGAACAAGCTGCTATGTCCTATCATCCACTGTTTCTTTACTTCCTTCAACTATTTTGGTCTCTCTGTTTGGTGATAAAACTTTTTCCGTTCTACTCCGACAAGCGTTCTAATAAAACCAAATTAAAAAAGTTCAGCCAGTAATTATTGACTATCACTCCTCATGTAAACTGGATATTTATGTTAAAGTAGAGAGGAGATTGTTGAATAGTATATGTCTTTTACGTTTCAAGTCCACTATAAAATGCTGAAACTCTATATTAATGTTTAGAAGTAATTATGAAATTGTATACTTAAATAACAATGGAGAAAACTTACAGAAGGAGAAATAGATCGATGCCAGAAAAAAATGATTCATTTCGTAACATGAATCTAAAAGATAAAGCGACAACAGTTGCAGGAATATTATTGCTCATTATCCTGGTAGCTGGTTTTGTATTGGGGATTTATTTCTTTGGCATGGCAGGGATGTTTAAATTGCTCGGTGTTCAGTATAAATCTATCTGGTCATTGGTTGTTTTTGTTGTCAGTTACTTTTTTCTAGCCATGATTGTCGAATTGTTTTTCACAACAATTTTCAAGCTGTCGATCCGAAATATGACAGGAAGAATATGGGGATTTCTTATCCGAATCAGTCTGGAGTTCACTTCGAACTGGCTAGTCCTGTTTACAGTGGATGAGTTTATGGACAGTATTACACTTTCAAGGGAAACAGAGATAATGATGGCATTGTTAATTGCCCTAATTGAAATTGCTTTCGATAATGATAAGGAGTAAGCCGTTATTCCATTATAGGACGCTTTTCTGAAATATGGAAAGCGTCTTTCTTTATGAAAAATGCTATTTAATAGAATAACACTTCAAAGAAAATTGGATAAGTATGTTAGAGATTAGAAGAGAATGTAAAGTTTTGTACATAAAGTAACGGGGCAGAGCAGGATAATGCAGTAAGTTATGAAACTAAATGAGTTATGAAACGTAAATTTAGAAAAGGAAATATGGTATATATTTCTATAAAAAGGAGGGAATTAAAATCGTACCGATTATTTTATCTATAATATTAATACTCGCACTTATTTTTTCCATAACTCTTGTGGTTCAAAAAAGAAAGAAGGCAGGTATAACAGGGATAAAAAGTGCTTTAACTCCAAGTTGTTTTTATCTTATTGGTATAACAAACCTTTTAGCTTATTGGTTTAACTTTATGGGGTTATTGAATTGGTCAATTACTGTTGTATTGTTGATTTTAGGTGCTTATTTTACAAAATATATGCCTATATCTGAAAAGTGATTGTTAAGTTAACGGGGGTAGGACACGATTACGTAATAACGGGCAGTCGCTTTTTTACTAACGGTGCAGATTAGTGGATGAAGGAATATAGGTAATACATTATGAAAAAGGAGGCGATCCAGAATGGAATTCGAATTTGGAAATGGTGCTATTGTTCTACCTCCTTTACATATAACGATTATCGCAATCATAATTATTTTCTTTTTAGTAAGGTGGAGCAAACAATTAGAAACACGTCGTTTTACCGTTTTCTTTTACTTTCTGATTAGTACTTACATTGCTCCAATTTTTTCTCACAGTACAAAAGAAGGTGTCTTCCAACTATGGGTTCCCTTGGGATTTATAGTCGTTTTCTTGTACTTATTTGGTAGTAAAAGAAACCATCCATCCAAAATGAAAGCGTGTATTTTAGGACTTTGCCTAGCAATATATAAGTTAATTCTTCAATATGTCGGATAGCTTGGGTATTCCACTATTTCAAAAATATTAAACAAAACTAAAATATGACCTCACTTTCATTTAACTTTCGATAGTTAGAGTGAAAGGGAGGTTATTTTATTGACCGCAACCCTTATTAACGCTTCCTTTTTGATTGCGCATGGAGTAAGTGGAATGATTACAAAAGCACTTCTGTTGGCAGTACTCAATCAATTTAAAATAATTAGATAAATCACATGGTATAATAAGGTGAAATTTTCCTGTTTTATTAAGGAAGGGAGGCACCTAGTTTATGAAGCTAACCATTTTGCATATAGAGGATGATCAAGAAATTGGCTCATGGGTAAGCAAATTTTTAACTGAATGTGGATATGAAGTGATTTGGATTACGTCTGGTCATGAGGCAATGGAGCATATGGAACGGGCTGATCTTGTTATTTTAGATATTATGCTGCCTGGTTTAGATGGATTTACAATCGGTCAGCGTCTGAAGCAGAAGTACCCGAATACACCAATTATGATGCTATCAGCAAGAACTGCTATGGAAGATAAGCTGCAGGGACTCCATTTCGCGGATGATTATATGACAAAGCCCTATCATCCGGATGAGTTAATTGCCCGTATTCAAGTACTAGTAAGGCGTTTAGGAGTGATTGCCCCAGAAAGTATCGAGGTTAAGCATTTACGAATCGATCAGAGGTCAAATCGTATATTCGATACAAGCTCAAATGAAGATATCATTTTGACGGGAAAACAATTTCATATATTTATGTATTTATTAGACCACTTGAATCAAATATTGACGAAAAAACAAATTTACGAAGCAGTATGGGGAGATACTTATATTGAAGGGGATAAAACTTTAATGGTTCACATCCGCCATTTGCGTGAAAAAATTGAGTTGGATACAAGCAATCCGCAAATTATTCAGACAATCCGGGGGATTGGATATAGGATGAGCTCATGAATATCATACAATCTTTAATGACCAGATATTTGTTACTTATTTTATTTGCTTTCGCTCTTTTTCCTCTTATTCCTGCCATTTATTATTCCCCTCTTTTGTTCAATAAAGTATTGTACGATCCGGAGGAAATAGAAGAGATATGGAAACAGGAGGCAGCTGAATTGAATAATCAGAAAGAGGAGGTCATTCAGCGCCGTCTTGAGTCTATAAAAAATACGTATCCAAAGGCTGCGGTGTTCTGGATAAATGGCAGTGGCGAATCTAGGTTTATTGGAAATCGGTCTGACGATATTCCTGAACATTGGACATTTACCGACTCTCTTGTATTTATGGAGGAAAGCAAATTTCATGTGGACACGTTTTTACAAAATAAAAATCCTCAAAATATATATACCATTTCAGCATTAATAGGAAACGATCCTAATCAAGGGGTAATGGTTCTTCAAGTTCCGATTACTGACACAAATCTTGGCAGTATTTCTCTATACGAAGACTTTCCATTTGTGATTTTTTTTATCTCCATTAGTGGAGCTTTTCTATTAATCTCATGGTTTTTCTTTTTTAATATACGCAAAAGGCTTGTTAAACTTCAATTTGCGATGTCTGAAATGGGAGATGAAGGGATCCCCGATAAAGTCGTCATTAGTAAATTGGACGAGATTGGAAGACTAGAAGGTGCTTTTAACAAGATGATCAACCAATTGAAGTGCAGCAGGGATCGGGAGAAAAAGGAAGAAAATCTTAGAAAACAGCTAATCGCCAATATATCTCATGACTTACGAACACCTTTAACAGTTATGAGGCAGCACGTATATTCCGTAAAGAAGTACTCAACATCCTCTGCAGAATTAGAATCACTTCAAATTGTTGAAAACAAACTAGATGATATGGCTAAAATGATCAACAATCTCCTTTCTTACACACTGCTTTCAGCTGGCAAACATCCAATCGAAATGAGGGACACGGATATATTGGATGAAGTTCGGAAAGTGATAGCGGAATGGTATCCGATATTTGAAGAGTATACGTTTGAAATAGATATTGATTTACCGGAAAAATCGCTGGTATGGGAGGTAGACCCAATTTGGTTTAAAAGTATTTTGGATAACTTCATTCAAAATGTTATTCGACACGCTCGCTCAGGGCGATATATTGGAATTCAAGCGCTCGAATGTCATGGATCCACTTTCATCGTCATTAGGGACAAGGGCAAAGGATTCAATCATGAATCTGAAGATAAAGGGGCTGGGATTGGACTATCAATCGTTTCTCTTATGGCAAAGGAAATGAATTTAGATTGGGAAGTGACCACTTCCTCGGAGGGAACTAGCATCTATTTGGGGATGAAAACTTAAACAAATCTTTAAAATGAAGTCATCTTAATGAACACCTTTGTATTATATCCTTTTTATAAATACCAAATAGAAAGGATTGTATTCAAATGGGGATTAATACTCAAAAATTAGAAAACAAACGCGGAAAACACATGATTAGGTGGCATTCATGGATTGGATATGCAGCTTTACTTTGGTCAGTACTTTACGGAATGATCAATTTTTATTGGTTACAAGGGGGAGAAGGGTATCCCTATATACAGGAATCAGGAACGGGGATCTTTTCAGCGTTATTCACCTATCTGCCAGTTCAAGCAGGCAGCATCATTTTTTGTGTGCTCTGTATTTTCGGATTATTTATTAGCTCAGCTATGATTCGTCCATGGGGGAAAATGATACCTTACTCGTTGATCATCATTTTTTCTTGGACGTTTGCTGTTTTCTTGCTCCTTTTTATCCCTGATTTCAGATTGATTGCCGCCATTGCTTATGCTTTTTTGTTTAAGTTTGCACTTAGCTGGCAGATGTTGAATCAAATCATTTGCATCATTGGTGCATTATTGTGGATTTTTGCGGCTATTTCTTATCAGCGTAAAGTACGTAATGCTTGTAGGGATTGTGGAAGAAGAGAAAATAGTAAGCCGTCTGTTTTAATAAGGTGGGGAAATTGGATTACGATCATAGCTGCGCTTGCACCACTGCCATATGCTGTTACAAGAATTGCCTGGGCAATGGGAGTCCCACTAGGTGTAGATCCTCAATTCTTAGAAGAAAGTATAAAAGTGAATCCAGATGCTATTTTAACTGAATGGGTCTTTGGAGGGTTATGTGTAGGAGGCGGATTTTTAACAATTGGATTAATTCAAAAGTGGGGGGAGGTTTTTCCACGCTGGGTTCCTTTTATTGGGAGTAAGAGAGTACCGGTTCTGATGGCTGTTATTCCTGCATGTATAGTAGCGATTGCTTTGACAACTGCTGGCTTTATTTTTACCTTTGGCTTTTTCGCTATAAAACTTCAGGTTGTTCCAGCAGAGGGCATTGTATTAAGTGAAATGGGAGGGACCATTGGGCCGATGCTGTCCTGGATGCCTTGGGGATTAGCTCTAGGACTTGCGGCTATTTCCTACTATTATCGTCGTCGTGGAAAATGTGAATACTGCATGAGAGGTGATAGAGTAAGGTGGAACTAAATCTTAATTTTTGAAATTTCTCACTATTAGATAGTTTTTAAAACTAATAAGCTTCATTTTTTTATAAGAAGGGAGAATGTCTGTTGAGCTTAACATATGAGAAACAAATGAGGTCGGAAATAGCTGATAAAACGTATTTGACTAAAGGATGGGGCTATGTTGCAGCACTTGCACTGTTGCCGTATGCGATTTTAAAATCACTTTGGGCATGGGGGTCAACGGTAGGACTTACAACAAAACAAGCGGTACAAAATGTAGCAGGGTTTAGTGATACATTAAAGGAAGGACCTGCTTTTTTATATACATTATATACCATCGGAATAGACTTCACAGCTCTCTTGGCACTACTGGCATCTTTATTTGCTTTAGCACTTGTGACTTCATGGGGGGAGAAGCTGCCAAAATGTGTACTAATCATAGCAGGATGGTCAGTAGGGGGATTGACTGTTCTAATTAGTTTCTTAACAGCTCTTCAATTTTTAGGAGTGCTTCCAAGAGGATACGCTGAAGGGTTAGCCGTTTGGGTGTATGTGGTAACGTACGGTGGATTGTTCCTGTGGGGAGTAACTGTATTTATAGCAACTCTGTCGTTTCAGCACCGAATGAAAAACAAGCAGACTCAAATGTACAGAGATAATAAAGTTGTTTAATTTACAATAAAGTCTGAGGTGGTTGCATTTTTTATTAAGATGCACTAAAATAGATAAAATTAATCATTAAGAAAGGAGGCAAAAAGTAATGGAAACTGTTTTCAGAAGTATAGCAGAAGAAGTAAAGTCATTTTTACAATTAGGAGATTTACGGGCAAAGGGAGTAGTCTGTCCTTTTTTAAGTAAACTTCATATGGAAAACAGTTCCCGGAAACTTTTTGTCTTTTTATTTTAGGTTTATTGAAGACGAAATGAGTTTTTTAGTGCATTCGATTAAAACTAAAAAATTACTAGATGCCGGTTTACGCCGGCATCTTTTTTGTTCTAAAGGAGAGAAGCTTGAGATGAGTTTGTATATAAGACCTCTTATTGGATGAGAATCATGAAAAGTTAACTAGAAAGATGTCGTAAGAAAGGGTGAGACTCATGCTTAAAAAACTTAGGCAATGTAGAAACGTTTCAGTGTTCAAGACGCTTCTGAATTGAATGAAAAAAATTTAGAAGCGAGGAATCTCTATATGGAAAATCAAAGAATAGTTAACAAATCATTTCTTTTCATATTTATTAGCAACTTTTTAATCTTTATTGGGTTTGAAATGCTGCTTCCTATTTTACCGGCTTATGTCACCCATTCAAATAGGTTTAGTAACAACGTTATTCACAATAGGCGCAATATTAATTAGACCTTTTGTGGGATACTTTCTAATTGATAACAAACGGAAAGCTTTAGCGATCGGTGCAAGTGCATTGTTAATGATAATTACCTTTGTTTATCCTTTTCTTAACATTATTTGGATGTTGCTATTGTTACGATTTTTTCATGGTGCAGCATGGGGTGTATCAACAACAGCCAATAGTACAATAGCAGTCGACTCGATTCCTAAAGCACGATTGGGAGAAGGATTGGGGTATTTCTCTATTTCAACAACAGGCGGGGCGATAATTGCACAGAGTTTAGGTATCTTTATATATGGCTCTTATTCGTTTAACATGGTAATTTGGTCATCAGTTATACTCAGTCTATTAGCGTTCACTGCACTTCTATTCGTAAATTCGCCTGCCCCGATAAAGAAAGAGAAAGAACCATTTGTTTTTTTTGATATGATTTTTGAAAAAAGTGCATGGTTCCCAGCGTTATTGACGGTCATAACAACACTCGGTTTTGGTGCGATTATTACGTTCTTAGTTGTATTTGGAGAACAACAGAACTTGGATCATATTTTTCTGTTTTTCCTTGTCAATGCGGCAGTCTCAACTTTGTTACGTCCGTATACAGGGAAATGGTATGATAGAAAAGGACCCTGGTCTATCATCATTGTTTCTTCCATAATCGGGTTTTTATCTTTAGTTGTGTTGTCTTTTGCAA
This sequence comes from Cytobacillus sp., assembly GCF_032154635.1. GTDB lineage: Bacteria > Bacillota > Bacilli > Bacillales > Cytobacillaceae > Cytobacillus. The sequence goes on from NZ_JALDXW010000003.1 coordinate 86,382, forward strand.
CAAACGACTTTCATCTTGTTATCGCTGCGATTTTATTTGGGGCAGGTTATGGAACAGTGATGCCTTGTCTGCAAACACTGGCGGTTCAATATGTTAGTGAAGAAAAAAGTGGTGCAGCTAATGCAACCTTTCTTTCTAGCTTCGACGTTGGTGTTGGAGTTAGCGCATTCATATTAGGTTTGTTAGCTGAATGGATTAGTTTAGAGATGATTTTTCGGATTGTAAGTTTAAGCTTTCTTGTTGTTGCTGTTTTAGTCTATAAGGACTATTTAAATAAAAAGAAATAAATAGACTTAATAACAAATCCACTTCTGTTTTACTATGAGGTGGATTTGTTTTTTAAACTTAAATCAACCCAAATCTGCTACAAAAAAATTACGTATTGATGATTGTAGCCTTGTCGTTATAACTTACTAAAACAGTTGAAAGATAAATAAATGATTTCCTCATCAACTAAACTAGCAAATAGAAACTAATTAATACTCCATTAAAGGGAGCGATTGTTGAATAAACTTTAGATTTTAAACGACTTTATTATTATATTATTTAGTAATTGAAGTATCTTGCATCAAAAACTTAACAACTATATTTTTAACCCCGTCCTAATTTTAGAACAGGGTTATGCTTGTTTGGCCTTTTATATTAAATAACTTAATTATCATTCTACATCAAAAAGGGTATGATAAACAGTAATCAGTTTCCAGTGCTTACCGTGAATATCCTTTCAGTGTGAAGTGTCTGGAACACTTTTTAACGTCGGGGAACTTAATGGTAAGGGGTGAAGAAATGATCGAACTTTATCTCAAACCTGCTGTATTGAAAATCAGTAAGTAAAATGGAGGATAGTAAGGTGAAATATGACTTTATTATCGTAGGAGGCGGAATTGCTGGATTGTCAGCAGCCATTGCATTGCAAAAAGATGGTTACCATGTCAAGGTACTTGAGCGCAGTCCTGAATTAAAAGTGGCTGGCGCAGGTCTGGGGCTTGGCACCAATGCCTGGAAAGGGCTCACACGCTTAGGGATTACAAATTTCTAATATTGGTCAAGGAGCAGGTCAAGTAATTGAAGATGCCATCATACTAAGCAACGTTATAAAGAATAACAGAAATATTCAAGCTGCTTTTTGTGAATTTGAAAAATTACGCATGCCAAAAACAAAAAAGATTGTCAATCTCTCATGGCGAGCAGGAAAAGTTGCACAGATAGAAAACCGACTTCAAATTAGGATTCGTAATTCAGTTATGAGAATCCTGCCTTCCAAAATACAAGAAAATCAGTTAGAATCCGTTTTCCACACCGATTTTTAATACTTGAACTAGCATAATCTGCTAATACAAAATGATGGTATCTTCCGCTAAAGGCCGCTTTTCTGAAATAAGGAAAGCGTCTTTCTTCATGAATCGGGCCATTTAATTGTACAACACCTTAAAAAAAATTGGATATTTATGTTAATGTATAAATAAGGTAGGAAAATAGTAAAAAACAGGGCTGGGATAGAACTATTATTAGGTGAGGTGGGATTTTTGGCAAGGGAAAATCTAAGGGTATTCACTAAAATTTCGTTCTTTATTGCGATGACTACGGTTATTACTATTCCTATTTCTCTCTATTTATTATTAAATACTTCTGATGAGAGTATGGAATCTATCCTATAGCCTTTATATTACTTACACTTTGTGCTTCCTTGTTTGGCGTCCCTTTGAGCATCGTTTCAATGTTCAGTAAAGAAAACTTAGCTAAAAGAATTTTTTCTTTAGTTGTAAATCTAGCACCTATCAGTATTTTTGTTTATGGTTTTTTTATAGAATTTATAGATGAATTCCTCCAGGGTGCACCCTGAAATTTCTCATACATCTTTCTCTTAAAGGATAGTTGTATCCTTTTGCCTGTATTATAATGGTAAAAAACTACTATTTTCATTAAAGTATGTTGGAAAATGACGGATTTCATTGGAAATTATCATGCTAAAGTTTTATTATAAAAGTATCAGTTTGATAAAGGCAAACTTATTGAAAAATAAGGACGCAAAGCCACGAGTCTAAGGTGATTAGCTAGGATAATCGGGTTACCAAATGATTGGATACTGTTACCTATGATAGAATAGCCTTTATCATACAAGTCCACCAATCTTTTGGGTGGGTTTTTTTTTTGAGATAGTTTTGTCGAAGTTTGTACTTTCGAGTAAATAGAAAAAAGGAGGAGGGATGATCATTGACTGTGTTATTTGGTACAGTTGAATACTTTGAAAGGGAAATGTACAACTATCTGAATGAGAATCAATTAAAAGAAATAAATGGAGATTCTCTAGCTGTCATTATTTCAAAACTACAAAAAGAAATTTTATATGATTTTGTATGCGATGAAAGAATTCGGTTAGAATGTATAGAAAATCTAAAATATGCAATTAGTCTGATAACACAAGGGAAGGAAACTGTCGGAGTTTGATATTTTGAATATATAAACAGGAGCGTTATAACTAAAAATGCAAAAAGAAAAGAGTGAATTTTCCATTAAAACGAGGGCAAATACAGGAGATATTATTCTTTTTGAAAGAAAAAGTAACATCTATGAAGGTAGAGTGTTTATTGTTCGGACTAATAGTGTATTAGTAAAAATTTCAAGTAAGGATGCAAAAGCTTTAGGATACGAACAGCCAAATACAGTTGTTCGGCATGGGAAATATCGTTTAGTGTGAGTTTTAAAATGATCTTATAAGTATTAGCTTAAAATAGAAAAAATGAAGAAAATATGTTATGTTTTTATTTCTACATAAAAAAACTTGAGGTGTATAAGAATGAATAAAACTGAATTAGTAAAATTTGTATCAGCCCAAGCTGAACTGACACAGAAGGATGCTTCAAAGGCAGTTGATGCGTTATTGAATACGATTTCTAACACATTAGCTGATGGAGAGAAAATCCAATTAATTGGATTTGGAACATTTGAAGTACGCGAACGTTCAGCACGAAAAGGCCGTAATCCACAAACCGGTGAAGAAATAGATATTGCTGCTTCTAAAGTCCCTGCTTTTAAGCCAGGTAAGGAATTAAAAGAAGCGGTTAAATAATCTATCTTAACAGTGTAAATAACGTAATTGCCCGTTAATGATTTTATGACATGTAATAAAGAATTTTTTTATGCAACAACAGTTGTAGCTTTTAAAGAAAATTGAGCTGTTTATAAAAAGGATGAGCCGAAATTTCCTATCTCTATAAAGAAGGGATTTCGGTTTTTCTTGTGGGTAATTGATGTGAGTTTACGCTTTTTATGTCATAATAATTTTAAAGAAATGCAAATTCACCATTCATACATAGCGAAAGTGGGAATCATAATGGCAACGGGAACACATACAGTAGAAATTCCAGTAGAAGTACAAGCAGTTTGGGACTATGTAAGTGATCTTGAAAAATGGGCAACGTCAGTACCGGCCTATAAAGAACATGAAATCTTAAATGATAAGCAATCTATTTGGACATTTGAAGGTAATGTGAAAGGGATCAGAAAAACAATACAAGCACAGGTAGATATTACAGAATGGAATGAACCTTCAAATATTAAGTTTGAACTAAAAGGGTTATCAGATAATTTTACAGGAAGCGGTCACTTTACTGCAGAGGATGTTAGCGGTAAAACATTAATGACTTGTACGGTGAACGTCCATGCTGGTGGATTATCGGGTGCGGTGTTAACACCAATTATTAAATGGGCTGTTCCAAAGGTAGCCTCACGTTTAACAGAATCTATTGCACGTAAAATTGTAGTATTCTCATAGTTTTCAAAGATTAAAAGCCGATTCATTTTTGGAGAGTCTTCTTTAAAAGTAAAGCTGGAAATACGCTGAAGTGACCAAGGGTGAAAACTTTACTAGAAATTTTATTATTAGAGAAGAAAGGGGGATCCAAAAATGGATCGCCTCTTTTTCAATATTTTCGTGAATGTGCAGACAAAAACGACATTGCATGAATAACGATATTCGGCAAACCAGCTAGTAGATTGTTAATATAAATCTTTTAAATGAAAAATTACCTTCCGAAATTCCATATGGAATATTTTTGATGTTTTATAAAAATGCTGGTATTTAATAGTTTCTTGGAACAATGTTTTGAATTTAATGGGAAAAGGGGAAATACGGGATGAAAGTATTGTTTTTTGCATATCCAAGTTATGCAGACTTCGAAATTGCTCATGTGCTATTTTTTCTCAGAAAAAAAGGAAAAGCAATAGTTACGACAATGACGTTAGATGGGAATCCAGTAGAAAGTCTTGCTGGTTTAAAAACTTTGCCACAACGATCAATCTCTGATGTCAAAATGAGGGATTACGATCTTGTTTTAATTCCTGGTGGTGATGGTGTACATGAGGTAATGGACGAATTAAAAGTTCATTCTTTCCTACAGGAAGCAAAATCTTTAGGCATTCCCATTGCTTCTATTTGTGCATCAGCGACACTGTTAGGAAAAGCAGGGCTACTTCAGAATAAACGTTTTACGTGTGTTCCGGGTACATATAAAGCATTTAAAGAGGTCTTTAAAGATGCTCACTATACAGGAGCAGAAATAGAAGTCGAAGAAGGTTTCATAACAGCTAAAGGAACAGCCTTTGCTGAATTTACAGTTGCTGTTGGTCACGCGTTAGGATTATGGAAAGATACGCAAGAAGCTGATCATGCATTGAAATTTTGTAAAGGAAACATATAAAAATTAATGACAGATGTAGCATTCATATGGGTTCGTTGCAAAATATGTTAAGCACAGCTATTCTAGATTTCACTAAACCAGCTAATAGAAAATTAAAAGAAAGATTAGTGTATATCTGTTATACTGAAAATACTGAATATTCATCCCTTGTTGTATGTAAAGTACACAAAACGTGCCAAAGGCCTATGAAACAGTAGGGTGGTCAACTTTGTTGTAAGAAAAAAATGTTCAATTTTGTAAAAGTGGGGGAATGCTTATGTCATCTTATTTCTTTGAAAACGGGTTACATGGGGTAAATGCTCATGTTGACCCCTTGGAGGTATTTGAGGGTTTACGGTGGGAGAAGGCTGGGGGGAAACCTGCAAACTGTCCATATTCAGTATGGCAGATTCTTAACCATATGATTTTCTGGCAAGATTTCTACCTTGCCTTTCTAAAAGGGAAGGTGCCCAAACATCCAGAACGTGATGAAGACTCATGGCCAAATGAAACAGCTCCGTCAAATGAAACAGAGTGGAGTGACACACTTCTTCTATTCAGTAAGGGGTTAAAGGAAGCTGAAAACGAAGCAAAAAAAGATTTAAATGAATTGAAAGACCTAAGATTGGAAAGGACTCGTGGAGAAATTTTAGCCACTCTTATGGCACACAACAGTTATCATACCGGACAGATCGCACTGATTCGGCAATTAATTGGAGAATGGCCGCCACCCTCTTGGTGATACTTGGCAGCTAACCGGTAACTGTATATAAAGACTTGCCCGAAGATATTCTAATTTTTATAGAATGATTGATTTTTGATTGCAAATACATTTAGATGGATAGAAATTAAACAGCTTTAAAGAGCCTTACTACAATAAAATGTATCAAGGCTCTTATTTTTTCATATCAAAATTAAATAACTTTATTATCACTTTACATCTAAAGCAGTCTAAAAAATAATAACATTCACGCTATGTGTGATCCAATTAAGGTATCCCCCATTAGGCATATTTTCAATGATATACATTAAGGGGTGTTATTGATTTCACTGAAGTGCATATTGTCTAAACGATCAATTAGTTGCCGTAGGCTTGTTTCATCTTTAGCAAAATACCTGACATCCATTCCAAATAGTTTATCTGCCTGTTCTCTTGTGAACTTAAGGGTATTAACCATATCATCATTTTGCCCCAAGTTGTCAACAAAGGAATAGGTTATAATATCAACGTTATCAATGAGGCTTAATAGTAGAATGGAGTTACGAAGAAAAGTTTTGTTATTTATTTCCCTTTCCTCCATCCCATGAATAGAGTCGTTCATTATATAGTTGACAGTTACTCCATAAGGTTGAGCTTTTGTTTGAAGTGCCATCCCATTCCACTCAACACCTGTTGGCTTAGCCATTCCACCAATGAGGCCACCTACCTTACTAGCGCTACCAACATAAAGTGTTTTGTTCTCCATTAGCTGATTTATGTTATATCCTGAATATAATGACTGCGAGGATTCCAATGGCAATTGCTGCAAAGGCATTGGATTGGACGTACATCCTACAACTAAGGCTACAATAATGAGTATGTAGACTGCAATCATCCTCTTAGAAGGTTGACGGTAAGTAAGAATATTTTTAATTCTTGCCTTTACATTGCTCTCTCCAAAAGGAAGAGGACTACCGGTTAGTACCCCTTTTTTACGAACAGAAAGCGTAAGCAATGAGCTTGAATAGCTTCTTTTAATCTGATCCCCCATTTTGTTAACAACACTTTCATCGCAGGACATCTCCATATCTTTATTCATAAGTGCATAAGATAACCACATTAGTGGATTAAACCAATGAATGATAAGAAGCATAAATGCAAAAGGTTTTATCAGATAATCACGTCTTTTAATATGAATTTTCTCATGTAGTAAAATGTAAGACAGCTCATGATCACTCATGCCAATTGGGATGTATATTTTCGGATTTAGAAAACCACAAACAAAGGGTGTGTCAATCTGGTCAGTCTCATAGATATTATCCTTGAAAAGTGTTGCTGTTCGGACCTTAATTAATATTTTTAAGTAAGATAGAATACTAGAAAGCAAAAGAATGATTACACCTGTTATCCAAATTATACTTCCAATCCACACGATGATTTGCATGGGGTTTGCGCTCGCCATTGGGGCAGCCACTGGAAGGGATGAATTTATAAAATGGCTTATCTCTTTCATTCCGATATCCACAACTGGATTTTTCTGCATCCCAATTTCTTGGGGGATAAATCCCATGAAACCTGTGCCAGTGTTATTCGGAAACTTTACAAGACTTAACATACTAAAGTTTGAGGTAAAACTAACAGGGGTGATCAGTCGGATGGCTACGGCTGCCCATAGAATATAGGAGAATATTTTAGGAGCGCGTCTTAAAAGAAGCCTCACGATGATAACCGCAAGTGCAACAAAGCTTGCAGTAATGCTCATATTAAGGATGACAAGAAACAGGTTCATGATTTAGTTGCCTCCTCAATAATCCGTTTCAACTCTTCGGCTTCCTCATTAGAAATCCCCTTTCCACCTAGAAATGCAGTTAAAAATTGCGGTAAGGATCCATTGAAGGATTTTTCAACAACCAACTGACTTTCGTATTTCTGTGCATCCTCTTTTTTAACAATGGATGTGACCGTTGCATTCTCGTTTCTAAGGATTCCCCGTTTACATAACTTTCTTAGAACAGTATAAGTTGTGGATTTTTTCCAGCCAAGCTCCGCTAGGCTTAGCTTTACAAGATCAGTAGAATTAATAGGTTCGTTATCCCAAATCAGGCATGTAAATTTGTATTCGGCATCGAACAATTTATACGGCTCCATTCTGAACGTCCTCCTCGTATGGTTTATTGAGGTAAACCTAAACCTCTTGCTTGTTAGTTTATTGTAATAAACCCATCTTGTCAATAATCGGTTGGTTGTTTTTGAATATTGTCACAGGGAAAATCAACATCGTATGTTCAGTACACCTGTAAATGTAGTTTTATAAAAAAGATTGATCACTTAATTCGACCATACTCTTCAACAGCAAACTCGGCTGGTTTTTGCATGTCTTAAGCAGAAGTCACATTGGCTGCTATACAAACAGCTTCTCCGTCTTCCTGATTTATTCCGTTCACGATGAAATCGAGTCGTTCCTCTCCTCTCGCTGCCAATTCCACTGGATCCTCTGTAATAATGATTACCTTAGATTTCAAGTTTTCCTATTGTTGCTTTAAAATAAAGTTTGATCAAATGGATATGAATAAACATGGTAAATCAACGATGAAACTTCGGGTCATTTAGCTGGAATAAGACCAATGGTATACACCCTACCACAAGACCGTAAAAATACATATGGGGTGGACCTTTTGAAATGGGTGCAGGAATGTAAAAATGTTAGCAAGGGGATGAAAGTAGTGTTTAACGATTTTAAGATTACAGAAGGCCGTCCTGTATATATTCAACTTAAGGAATATTTAAAAAGAATGATAACCAACGGGCATTTGCTTGAACACCAAAAGCTTCCATCCACTCGTGAACTCAGTTCTTTATTATCAATTAGCCGAAGCACGGTTCTAACAGCTTATGCGGATTTGGAACAAGAAGGCCTTATCTATGCGGTAAAAGGAAAAGGAAACTTTGTAAGTCATGTTGAGACCTTCAAATCCCCATCTATCCAGTTAAATTGGACTGAAAAAGTCAATGAGCAAACCTTTTTGGCAGATGAATTGGACCTTATGAAGCATGGCGTGCGCTGGAATAAGGAAATGATTTCATTTACTAGCATTGCACCCGATGAAAAGCTTTTTGATGTAGAAAATTTTAAACGGGCTTTTTTAAATCGGATGTCCATTGAAGGAGACATCGTTCTTAACTATGGATATGCGAAGGGTTATAAACCACTTATCGAATACTTGCTTCACTACATGGAAATTAAAGGAGTAGACACTAGAAATAAAGATGTTTTAATTACCAATGGATTTACAGAAGGTCTGGATATCATTTTATCGTCTTTAAATAAAAAAAGCGGCCGTGTTATTTGTGAAAATCCAACCAATGATTCTGCTCTTAAGCTGTTTCGGTTACATGGCTTCGAAATTGATGGAATTGAAATGGATAATGACGGCATCAATGTTAGTCAGCTAGAAACATTCTTATCAAAAAAAGAATATGATTTTGCCTACTTCATTCCGTCCTATCATAATCCGACTGGAATCGTAACATCCTCTAAAAAAAGGAAAGAAATCATGGATCTGTTTTCCGCCTATCAGCTTCCTATCATTGAAAATGGATTTAATGAAGAATTACGTTACTCAGGGTCACATCTTGCATCGCTGGCATCCTTCTCCGGACAAGGCAATAATGTGATTTATATTAGCAGCTTCTCGAAAATTCTTTTTCCTGGCTTACGGGTTGGGTGGATAGTAGCAGATAAAGAGTTGATTTATTACTTAGAAAGCATAAAAAGAGCTCGAACGATTCATACGTCTACATTAGATCAAGCTGTGTTATATCAATATTTGAATGATGGATACTTTGAGAAGTATATAAAGAAGGCGAAATCAGTCTATAAGAAAAAGTATGAATTAACGGTTCATTACTGTAAGCAGTTTATTCCTTTTAAACGGATAACTGGTGACGGTGGACTCCACCTTTTTATAGAACTAGAAAACCACATTGATTCACGAAATCTATTAGAAAAATGTTATCAAAGGGGCGTTGTTTTTTTACCAGGTAATGTTTTTCACACTGACAGTAGTGGAAATCATACGTTACGATTAGGATTTTCTAGGCTGAAAGAAAGAGAAATTATTCAGGGGATTAAAATCATAGGGGACACGTTAAAAAATGATTATGGAGGCTAGAAAAATGAGAGTTGGCGTAATTATGGGAGGGGTTTCTTCCGAGAAGCAAGTTTCGATCATGACAGGTGAAGAAATGATGGAACATTTAGATAAAAATAAATATGAAATTGTACCGATCCACCTAGTAAACAAAGAAGGTTTAGTGGAAAAGGTGAAAGATCTTGACGTTGCGCTACTGGCACTGCATGGCAAATTCGGTGAGGACGGCACGATTCAAGGTGCCCTTGAAACGATGGGAGTTCCTTATACAGGGAGCAACGTCCTTTCCAGCAGTTTATGCATGGATAAGAATATCTCCAAAAAAATCATCCGTTTTGAAGGCGTTCAAACGCCGGATTGGATTCATCTTACGGACATGGAAGAACTTAAAATGGATGAACTAGATCATATGGGTTACCCATTAGTTGTGAAACCTAATTCAGGCGGTTCGAGTGTAGGAGTGAAAATTGTTTATGACAAAGAAACGCTAATGCCTGCGATTGCGGACGTATTCAAATGGGATTCTGAAGTGATCATCGAAAAGCTTATTACGGGAGAGGAAATCACTTGTTCCATATTAGATGGCAAGCTTCTACCGGTGATTTCCATTCGTCATAAGGGTGAATTTTTTGATTATACCTCCAAATATAATGATGTGGCTACCATTGAAGAGGTAGTTCAGCTCCCGCCCGAAACACAGGCCCGTGTCTCTTCCGCTGCAATGACTTGCTATAAATCTTTGAAATGTAGTGTTTACGCCCGAGTCGACATGATGATTAAAGATGGTATTCCTTATGTGATGGAAGTGAATACATTACCTGGAATGACGAAAAATAGTTTGCTGCCAAAAAGTGCACAGGGAGCGGGTATTCCTTATCATAAGCTACTTGACTTGATTATCGAACATTCACTTAAAGTGAGTAGAAATGAAGTATAGACATAGGCATATTTAAAATCTTCCCTCAATCTGATTAATGTCTGTTACATGTAACATACCTATCTAAAAAATCTAAAGGAATGTCTCCATTTTGGAGACATTCCATTTTCAACAATCGCGCCCTTATTCAGTAAAGGACTCTCCATAAATAAAAGGTAGCGTATGATTCCCAGTTTTTCCATGGCAACGAGATTTCTAAGATTTCATCTTTCGTAGGCTTGCGGTTCATATTACGTACTATTTTTATCGAATGAATAAGACCCGCATCATCAATTGGAAAAGCTGTTTGGAACCTGAGGCAGCGCATCAGGACATAATTGGCAGTCCAGGGACCGATGCCTCGTATTTTCATTAAGCTTTTTTCAGCATCTTTAAAGTTCATTTTCATTAATTTTTCCTTCGATAATTCTCCACTTGCCATTGATCTGGCAATTCCAATGATATATTCCCTTTTTTTTACCGTCATTTTAATATCTGCAAGGTCGGCAGGTGTTAACTGTGCAATTCGTTCATACGGTGGGAACACCCAATACTTTTTGCCATTCCATTCGATAGAATCGCCAAAGCCTTCTACCAATTGCTTCTTTAAGGCGTACGCGAAGGCTAAGTTAATTTGCTGTCCTAAAACTCCCCAACATAAAGCTTCAAATAAATCGGGAATGCCGACCACTCGTAATCCATAGAACTTGCAGGCAGGCATTTTAAGTAAAGGGTCTGCTTTTGCCATTTCATAAAATGGTGTTAAATCGTTATTAAGATCGAACCATTCTTGAATATTGTTTACAATCTCTTCCCGCATCCACTTTTCAGCAGGTCTAGAACCGTTTAGGAATTGAACGACCATTTGATTGTGATTGTTTACGCTTATCTGTACTAAGGATCGAATTTCCCCAATAGCTATAACTTTTGTAATGATATTGTTCGCTATTTCATACATGCATTCATTTTGTTCCCTTGTTAGATAGTCAAGATTTGCATTCATGTCGAAATGCTCAGGTAATGTAATGACAATAACATCATTGACTTCATGCCATATCACTTTTCATTCTCCTCATCTTATTACGATTTTCTATTCTATTTACTAAATTTAACTTTATCACATAATAATTTTTTCTAATTTTGTTATCTTGCTATTACATTCTAAACATCTTATTTTTTTCTATTTATGAGGTTATAGTGTTAGTTATCAAGAATGCTAAATAGGAGTGGATAAAATTGGTCCTAGATATAAAAACACGTGTCGAAAACTTACATTGTGATTCTATTCAAAATGAATTAGATGAGCAAGGGTTTGCAAAGCTTCCTGCGATTTTAACAAAAGAGGAATGTGAATTCTTCATAGAATTGTATAGGGAGGAAGAGTCATACCGAACGACAATCAATATGACTAGATATCGCTTTGGGAATGGGGAGTACAAATATTTTTCCTATCCATTGCCTGGAATCATCCAAAGTTTAAGAGAGTCCTTTTATTTAGAATTGGCCAAAACAGCCAATCGATGGTTAGGCTATTTAAAGAAAACAGAACAGTTTCCAGCTCATCTTCAAGATTTTTTGAACACTTGTGAAGAATATGAACAAATTAGACCGACACCTTTACTATTAAAGTATGAAATAGGCGGGTTTAATTGTTTGCATCAAGATTTATATGGCGACATATTTTTCCCGTTTCAAGTAGTATTTGTATTAAATCAACGAGAAAAAGACTTTTGCGGTGGAGAATCTCTATTAGTTGAACAAATTCCTCGTGCTCAGAGCAGGGGACATGTCATTACTTTAGAACAAGGCAGTGCACTGATCTTTCCTACCAACTATAGACCTGTTCTAGGTAAAAAAGGATATTACAAAAATACAGTTCGTCACGGAGTAAGCACGGTTACTTCTGGAGAACGATACGGTCTTGGAATCATTTTTCATGACTCTAAATAAAAAATTAAACTTCAATATCTAGCTATTCCACTCTTAGAAATGAGATCTTATAAGGAGTAAATTGTAAGGAGAGGTGAAATACATGTCGGATATCAATAATAACGAACATAAAGAGAGCCCTGTTCATAGAATTTTGAATGATTTTGAAATGATGACAGATGAAAAGTGGCAAGCAATTATAAATAATGATACAGCATACAATAATCAATTTTTCTACGCTGTAAAGTCGACAGGGATCTTCTGTAAACCATCCTGTAAATCTCGCGTGCCGAAAAAAGAAAATGTATGTATTTTTCCAAACGCAGAACAAGCTCTCCGCGCAAATTTTCGCCCTTGTAAACGTTGCAAGCCCACGAATGAAAATCTGCCTGATAGCGAGTGGGTTGATTTAATTACTGAATACATTGATAAAAATTTTACAGAAAAATTAACGCTTGAATCGTTAGCAACTATTTGTCACGGGAGTCCGTATCATATGCATCGAACATTTAAAAAGATTAAAGGCATTACACCGGTTGAGTATATACAACAAGTTAGAGTACATGCGGCTAAAAAGTATTTGATTCAGACAAATAAAGCGATTGGAGATATCGCCATAAGTGTAGGTATGGCTAACGCGCCTTATTTTATTACTTTATTTAAAAAGAAAACGGGACAGACACCAGCACAATTTCGTCAAATGAGTAAAATGGAGGAAACGTACAATGAAAATAACGAATAAACCAACCCTTTATTGGTCTCTGCTAAAGTTTAAGGATTGGAATTTTTATATTGCTTCATCTTCAAAGGGGCTTGTGTTTGTAGGTTCGCAGAACTACCCATTCGAGGAATTGTTTGAATGGGCTAAGAAACGCTTTCCAGGAAGTCCTCTTGTTGAAGATGATGAAAAGCTTGAACCCTATGCCGTTGAAATCACTCAGTATCTAGAAGGAAAACGGAAAACCTTTACTATTCCATTTGAGTACGCAGGTACACAATTTCAGCTTGCAGTCTGGAATGCACTTTGTGAAATTCCTTATGGACAGACGAAATCCTATTCTGACATTGCAAACGATATAAATAAACCAGCAGCTGTTCGTGCTGTAGGTACCGCTATTGGGGCGAATCCGGTATTAATTACTGTACCGTGCCATCGGGTAATAGGAAAGAGTGGCTCAATAACTGGCTATCGGGGAGGAATAGAAATGAAGACACGGCTCCTGGAACTTGAGAAGCGAGCTTCATCTAGCAATGAGGAATGATTGCCGTACAGTGAATGGAGGTTTCCGTCATGAAATGTGAATTATTCTACAAAAGCCCGAAAACCATTCTGAATAAAGGGACTGGCTTTCTTTCTGGATATACTCATTCGCTAAATCCTTATACAGGCTGTTCATTTGGGTGTTCCTATTGTTATGTACGCGAAATGCCTGTCTCTCTTTTTCGAGAAGGGGAATGGGGACATTGGGTCGATGTTAAAAACGGAGCTGCGAATTTATTAAAAAAGGAGCTCCATCGCGCTAAAGCCAAAGGGAATGTAACCATTTTCATGTCATCAAGTACAGACCCGTATCAACCAATAGAGCATAAGGAAAAAGTGACGCGATCATTACTTGAAGTAATGGCAGAAGATCCCCCTGACTTCCTATTCGTACAGACTAGAAGCCCACTTGTGAGCCGTGATATCGATTTGCTGCAGATTTTTAAAGATAAAGTTCGGGTAAGTATGACAGTAGAGACTGATAGGGAAGATATTCGCAAGCATTTTACGCCCCATGCTCCCCCAATTCCAGCAAGGTTTAAAACACTCCAGCTGCTTGCTGAATTCGGGATTCCTGTACAGGCTGCTATCGCACCTGTATTACCAAGCAGCGAGCAATTTGCCGAAAGATTGCGTCCCTTGGTTAACCGAGTATGTATTGACGATTATTTTATGGGGGACGGCAGCGGTGGGAAACGAACACACAAAATGGGCTTACAAGCGTTATATAGAAATCTGGAAATGGAAGAATGGTATCATCCATCCGTCTATCAAATGGTTTATAAACGCATGCGGCAATATTTTTCGGAAGATGAACTTTTCATTAGCCAGAAGGGGTTCGAACCCTAATGGTATGTATACATCAAGTCTTTATTTTTGTTTCGCCTGAACCAACTTATATCAATCGTAAACTTGAAAATTTTTAAAATATGAACGGGGTTTATTATGAAAAATAACAAACATTTTAATTTTTACAAGCTTTGGCTAGGACAGTCTATCAGTTTGTTAGGCACCCAGTTTACAGTAGTTGCTTTGCCTCTTTTTGCATTAGAGGTGCTAGAAACAAGTGAGGCGAATGCTGCCATGCTTCGTGGGATTATATTCATCCCCTACCTAATTTTCGGATTAGTAGCCGGTGCTTTGATAGACATCCTACATAGAAAAAAGGTTTTGCTAGTTTGTAGTATATGTCAAGGCGTTTTATTTTTATCAGTATTCATACTGACTGTAACAAATATAATAACGTTTCCTATATTAGTGCTTCTCATGTTTATAAATGGCATATTTACTACGTTTTACAACATTGCCATTCCTTCTTTCTTACCGGAAATAGTAACAGATAAAGACAACTTAAAAAAAGGAAATGCTCAGCTAGCCCTTTCGGAGTCTCTTTCTATAGTAATTGGTCCTATGCTAGCAGGAATCGTTATTACTCTAGTTGGATTAACAGGCTTATTTACTGTTGATGCAGTAACGTATTTTGTTTGTTTTGTGTGTGTATTATTTATTTCAAGGTTTAAACCGCATACAGAAGGTTCTTTAAAAAACATAAATATAAAATCGATATATAAAAACATATATGAAGGTTTGATCTATTTTAAAAACCACCCTGTATTGGAACCGATTGTAAGCTGTGGCGCTGTGTACGGTTTTTTTAAATACATACTAAATAGCATTTTAGTCATATTTCTTTATAAGGTAATGGGTCTATCTGAACTTGAAATAGGCTTTGTTATAGGTTCGGCAGCGGTGGGATTTTTAATAGGCAATACGATCCTCGTAAAAAAAAGTCG
Organism: Cytobacillus sp.; assembly: GCF_032154635.1. Taxonomy (GTDB): domain Bacteria; phylum Bacillota; class Bacilli; order Bacillales; family Cytobacillaceae; genus Cytobacillus. The sequence continues at coordinate 101,811 of NZ_JALDXW010000003.1, forward strand.
GCAAATGAATCATACTAAAATGCTTATTTATAGCGCTGCTGTATCAGTTATCGGTTTGTCCTTAATACCGATAATGGGATATTTGGGAACTGTTTACGGGATAGTAGCTGCAAGTATCATACATGGTGTGGGAGAAGGGGTATTTGGCCCTTACGCTGCAACCATAAGACAACTTGCCTCACCAAATCACATGCTAGGCAGAGTAAATGCTGTACAGCGTACGCTTAATTGGGGAGCGTGGGCATTGGGAAGTTTTGCTAGTGCATTTTTAGTTTCTATATTTGGGCTTCAAACTACGTTATTTATAGGGGGCTTCGGAACAACATTGTGTTTAATCGTGTTGTTAAGGCGAGGTATATCAAAAGGAACCAACATTGAATATATGAGTTCAATTTAGTGGAGATGATAATGATGGATAAGTTTTCAAAAGGAACTGACATAGAAAATACACCACACGTTTTATTTATAGGGGGATGGACAAAGCCTATACAAGATGCTTTAGACAGGGGATATACAGTTTCGTATATAGGGCCTTACACTACACACATATATTTCGATGGAGCGATCATAGAAAAGTGTTTCTATAAAAAAGAAATAGACACAACAAACATACCTGTGTGTGTATACTATGCGGAAGAATTGTACAATGAGAGACCGTTTGATGTGGTAGTATCTTTCAACGAAGCAGCCTTAGATACGGCTTGCATCATTGCAAAGATATTTAATGTGAAAGGACCTTCCTTCAATGCTAATATGATAACCCGCAATAAAGACATGATGCGTGAAATTCTAGCGGGCAAAGACTTTTCGATCGATTCGTTCGTTTGCAATAACATTAAAGACATGGATGAATTTTTGAACAAAAAAGATAGTTTGATAATAAAGCCCCCGATTGGTGCAGGTGGCAAAGGAGTATCTAAGCTAGACATAGGAGATGACGTAGAGGGGTATTTTAAAGATCATGGTATTCAACTACCTATTTTAGTGGAAGAGTACGTTGAAGGTGACGTAGTTTATACGGTCGAAGCCGTTTCTTATAACAAAAAACATTCTGTACTAGCTATATCAGCAGAAATATTTAAAGAAGATACGTTTTTAATAAACTATACTATGATGCCGGCACCTATAAATGAATCTCAAAAAAAATTAATAATTGAAAAAGTCATGCTATTTTTGGACGACATCCAACTGGAAGCCGGCATTACTCATACAGAGGTAAAGATGGACAAACAAAATAAGCCAATCATTATAGAGTCTCAAGTCAGGATAGGCGGGGGCAATATTTGGAAAATGGTCGAATTAACAACCGGCATCTCTCAATTTGGATATTATTATGATGCGTTAGCTACTAAGACGATAGATGAATTTAGATGTGTACCTTCAAAATGTCAAGCGATGTCTTTAAGCTTGATTCCAAAACCAGGCTGCTTAAAAGAAATCAAGTATAAAGGGTTAGCAAACATATCCGAGGTTGTATTAATTGATCTATTAGTTAAAGAGGGTGAAACCATACCAACTATTGTAGACAGTACAGGGCGCCAAGGATATATCTTATTTACGGCTAATGATATCAAACATATGTACGAAGTTGCAGAAAAAATATGTGACAATATAACATTTGTTTATCAGGATTTGTCAGAATGGAAGCCATCATTTAAAAAAATATTTTTAAAAAAATAACTTCAATTGAATCAGATTTTAGAACATTAAAATAAGAAGAAGCACACTCGTTTTAGTGTGTTTTTTCTTATTTTTATTGGGATTTTATTTTTAAGTGATGGATACTAAAATCGAAAACCCTCTTTCAAAATTATATAAGAAAAGAAGGGAACAGCCCTAAACCATATGCTTCATTCAAAAATTAGATGTATGAATCAAATTCATATAGAAAGATTAAAGAAAGTGACAAAGTTTGACATGTTAAATAATGAGCCTATGATAAAATTAAATAGATTAAAATCGAGGTGATGTTGATAATGTCAAGTGTAATGGGATATGGAGAAGTTTTACATGATCTAAGAAAATACAAGAAAATGTCAGTGAAAGAATTAGCTTCAGGAATATGTACAGAAGAAGAACTAATCCAATTTGAAAAAGAAAAACAGTATCCGAGAATTGACCAACTTAATCATTTTGCTGAAAAGTTAAATGTGGATTTGAGTTATTTTTATGCTTTAACTTCTAACACGCCTCATAGTTACACGACTGCAATAATTAATTTAATCAACAAGTATAAAAGAGAACGAAATTACCATGCCATTCAAAATATAATTAAAAGGGAAGAAGGTAACCCTCTTTTTAATGATACCTCTCTTAAACAATATCTAGTATGGCACCAAGGTATATGTGTTTATTATCTAGATAGCAACTTTGACAAGGCAATAAATATTCTGTATTCTGCAATCGATTTAACCAATCCATCTAGAAAGAATCTCACAGAAAGAGAAATTGAAGTATTAACAAGTATTGCTATTCTTTTTAATGAAGAAAAAAATTACAGACATTCTATTACTTTACTTGTTGAAGCATTAGCAGACTTAGACAAATTACCAAATATCGTTGATCCCAAATCAAAATTACGTGCCATGTTTGCTTTATCACAAGCTCTTACCTACATAGGCGAATTCGAAGAATCTCTTAAGTACAGTAAAAAAGGAATTGATCATTGTATTCAATATGAAACCCTTTATCTATTTTCTGAATTTTATTATCAAACAGGGGAGAATTTAATTGAATTAGGGGAAAAGGAACTAGGAACAAACTATATTAATACCGCTATTGATTTTTTGAGAATTCAAAATAATGAGCATCTTGCGAATTATATAGAGGAAGAACTGGAAAAACTTCTCAATAAGTGATAATATTATTACTATAGAAGATTAATTAGGAGGTGCTACATTGAAAAAAGTTCTTATCATTGGGGCCATAACACTTAGTATTTTCGGCTTGAATTCTGGTTCTGCAAGCTATGATCAAGCGGGAATCCCATCTCATCATGTAATTAAACCTGTAACAGAAGTTGCAGGAATTCCATCCCATCATAGTGCAGAACTAATCTCAACTTTTGGAATTCCATCTCACCATTAATAGAAAAAATAATAATCATTTTAAGTGGAAGCACCGCTAAACCTTTAGGGTTTAGCGGTGCATTTTTATTGACTGAAAGGAGGATATTCATTTTGAAAACAAAAGAAACAATCTATTTAACTTTAATATAATAATCAAAAGGTGAAAATTTTTTAGGTGTTGTGTAATGGTTCTTTACAGCTATCATACTTCCATAGTACTTCAAGATTCTTTTAATTATAAAAGGAAAGACTTTGTGAATAAATGCATTTAAACTATAGGGACAGTTTAGTACAATAAGGATGACAATGTATGATTTGATTTGAGAGGTGTAGTTCATGATTTTGGTCAGTTCTTGTTTAGCTGGATTAGAAGTAAGGTATAACGGTACACATAGTCTAGATCATAGAATAAGTAAATTAGTTGGAGAGAATAAAGCGGTTACTATCTGTCCTGAACTGCTTGGTGGATTTTTAACCCCAAGAGAACCTGCTGAAATAGTAGGCGGAGACGGAGGAGATGTACTGGATGGAAAAGCTAAAGTGGTTGAGAAATCTGGTAAAGACGTAACTGAACTTTACATAAAAGGAGCTTATGCTACTTTGGAAAAGGCCAAAAAAATAAACGCAACAGCCGTTGTTCTCAAAGAGAATAGCCCATCCTGTGGCAGTTCGATGATTTATAACGGTGAATTTAAGGGGAAGAAAATTGTTGGAAATGGAGTTACTTCAGCCTTACTTAAAAGAAATGGTTTACAAGTCCTTTCAGAAGAACAATTTATTGAAAATTTTCTTTAGTTATTCAATTGGCGGGCGCAATTCTGCAGCTAGAATTGCGCTCTTTGTTTATGTTAAGGCTCTATTTATTCTGAAAGAAGGGGAATCGTCTTTCTTCATGAAAGGGCCAGATGCTGGAGCAACTAAATTTAGAAAATTTCTTAAAATAATGGGATATGTGTATTATACCTGAAAAGAAATGATGAAATCAGAATAGTTGAATATCTGATTGGATTATTATGGTAAAATAAAATCGTAGAGGGGGGGAATTTTGAATAAAATATTGGTTCCGTTAATGACGTTATATCTATTGACTGGCTGTTCGAACATAACAGCAAAGAATAATGACTTACAAATTGCTGATGCTTTGATTTCTATCGGTGAAGTTAGTGGAACATTTGATAAGCAAAAAATAAATTATGAATTTACTATTAGTGGTAAAGGAAATGTATCTATCATTGATAACTCTATTGAATTTGTTTTAACGGACTGGACTAACGAAAAACTAATCGAACATAAAACGATAGAGAAAAGCTTTCATGAAGACAAGATACTAGTTAAAGGCTATGTAATTTTCGATTCCAAAGATTTAACGAAGAAGGATATTATAAAAAATGAACCATTTATAAATGGAGTTAAAATCAGGAATAAAAATGAAGAGGTAATCTTATTTAAATATGATTAACTTGCGAAGTCTGACACGTAAACTAACCTTTCTATATGTAAAGTCCAATTTAATCGAGGATTAACAAATATGGAATTTTTTAAGGGGAAAAAATATGTATATAAAAACGGAAAGATTAATTATACGTAATTTTGAATTAGATGATTGGAAAGCAGTACATGCGTATACTTCCAAAAAGAGCGTGATGAAATATATGCCAGAAGGTGTATTAACGGAAAAAGAGACAAAGGAGTTTATTAATAGAAATATAGGTGATTCAGCTGAGAAATTTGCAGTAATATTAGCTGATGAAGATATTTTAATCGGGCATGTAGAGTTCTTCAAATATTTTGGAGAGCACTCTTATGAAATAGGATGGGTATTTAACCCTGAATATTACAATAAAGGTTACGCAACGGAAGCTGCTTCTGCAATCGTAAAATATGGTTTTGAGGATCTAAAGTTACATCGAATTGTAGCTACATGTCAGCCAGAAAATATTCCATCTTATCGTGTCATGGAAAAAATCGGCATGCGAAGAGAAGGGTATTTTAAAAAATGCATCCCTCATGGGGATCAATGGTGGGATGAATATTACTATGCTATTTTAGCGGAAGAATGGGATAACCAAATGGTGTCTTCTCAATCGTAAGCTAGCTTATTGTAATGGCGTAAAACAAGAGATCATAAATATTGATTTTGTTTTTTCTTTCCTTTCCTATAAGAGAGAACTGTGCAAAGCGGTTAAGCCGAGATTGTGTATTAGTGAACTGCCCCCCAATTGTTTAACACAGTCCAGTAACCGGGGGCAGTTTGGGTAAGCGCTGGCAGTGTGCTAAATATCTTTCATATGTTTTTATTTTTTTTCGCATGAATATAATAAATGGTCTAAAAGGATGATAGGTAGTCTTTTCAATTGTCAAAATACAGCTCATTAATTTTATCAGGTGATAAATGTTCCTGAATAAGTAAACCAGATTCTTGTCGCGAGACCTAATTTAAAAACAGTGCAGGATGCTACTTCTTTTTTTTGAAAAGTGCTTTATGGTCGGTCGCCTTTGGTGGTTCTTCTAGATATGCATGTTTAATCATTATGTTCGCCCCGTCTTCCGCATACAAAGCAATTTCTGCAGAAAGTCTTGTATATGTAGCACTTAAGTCCATTCGTTGGCAAGTTCCTGCGGCCGTCCCGTAGTTTCCTATTCCTACAGCAATTAATGTAGTTGTATGAAACATCATTAACTTATCAGAAAATGGGGGAACCGTACTATCCGTTACGTGAGAATCCCAACTCATAGGTGCGGGAATATCTTCATTAGTTAAAGTTGAACCAAATTTCTTCATGTGCTTATTAGAAATCCCTATACCTTCTACAAAGAATTGCCTGACATCTTCATTCTTACAAACTTGTGCAAATGCCATCATCATTGCTTTACCCATTGCATTGGTTTGAATATTGATAAAAAGATGTGTGATTTCAATAGCTGTTAATGGACGTTTATGAGAACCTAAAAAATCAAATAGAAACCCTTGTTTGTTTATAAAGTCAACCTTATTAGGACTAGGTATTTGCGCTGATCGGACATATACACCTTTTGATAACAGGACTTTTCTTGACTTATCGTGTAATTCAGAAACGGAAATAAGTAAATTTCTAAAAAAGTTACTTACATCAGAACGTGCCGAAATACCAATTGCGACTCCAATACTCGCCATGGCAATTACCTCTAATTTTTGTATATACATAAGGATAAAAGTGTCCGAGAATAACCTTGGTGCATTCACATTTACATCTTTATCCGTAAAGCCGATTGGGATCGGATGATTTTCTTTAGTAAAAATCTCTGTAATAATTTTGAGGTCATTTTCTGCTATACTTAGTGAATTTTCTATTAAGGGAAGGATTTCTTTATCTTCACATATGCTTTTATAATACTTCATTACACAAACAGCTAAGCTATCGTTCATATATTGCGTCCAAAGAAAACCTATTTCTGAAGCAGTAAGAGGAATGTTATGTTCTGTCAATACTTTTTCATCCTTATTTGTATTTGTCATTCTACCCCTGTCCTCCTTAATATTGCCTAAACCCTTTCTATCTTTTTATGATGGTATTTAAACCCAAACATTATTCATTTTTACACTAATTCCTCCATGCTTTTTTACGGTTCAGTACCGCCATGATCGACTTAACACTTATCCTAATATCATCACCAAAAGAATTGGTCGGGTAATCATAGAATGGTCAAAGTAGGAGAAAAGCTTGGAATGACATTGGAAGCTAGACTTAGAAAATGCCGGTACTATAATGGAGAATATTATGACTCTATCAGAATGGGACTATTAAGAGAAGAGTGGGAACAATCCAAAGGAATAAAGGAGTCTGTAATTTAAAGGTCGATTTTCATATTTAGCTAACAGGGAGATTAGATCAAGAAGGAATGGTCCTTTATAAAATTGAATTGTAATGTGAATCTTTGTTTAGGATAGGTGGTTATATGTTTAATCAAGCTCCTTTTTCTTGTCGAGTAGAATGGGGCATACGCGGTGCAAGAGAAGCAGCCGAACGTGGTGACATTATTATCATAGTAGATGTTCTTAGTTTTTCATCAACTGTTATTTCAGCTTTAAGACAGGGAGCAATAATCTATCCTTATCCACCCAATTTAGACGGAAAGAGTTTCGCAGAAAAAATTGGAGCTGAATATATATTGGGGAGGGCTGAAGCAGCTAAAGCGGGAAAACCGACTTTATCGCCTGTTTCCTTTAAGAAAAAACATTACAATAAGAAGTACGTATTGTCCTCGCTAAATGGTGCATTTTGTACTTGGATGGCTGCTAAAGTTCCTGCTCTTTTAATAGGTTCATTACTTAATGCTTCAGCGGTAGCCTCTGTTGCTAATAAATTAAGATTACAATCTAAGGCAAATATTACTGTTGTCCCTTGTGGCGAACAGTGGAATGAGGTAAGAGAGCATGAAAATAGTCTTCGGCCATCAATTGAAGATTATTTAGGTGCTGGAGCCGTCCTTTCTTATTTAGAGGGTGAAAAATCACCAGAAGCCGAAGTATGTATAGGTGCCTTCCAAAATGCCAAAGAAAAAATCACTGAATTAATTTGGGAATGCGGAAGTGGAAGAGAGCTACGTCAAAAAGGATTTGAAGAGGATGTAAGTCATTGCAGTCGTTTAAATATTTATGAAGCAGTTCCAATATTAAATAATGACCATTTTGTATCGGCAAATTGATAAGTTATCAATGGATTAGTCAACGAACGGGGGCAAAACTTCAAATAGGAGTTTGCTCTTTTTTATTGAACTGAAAGGGGAATTTATTTGTTGCAAAATGTGCTTAAATGATCGGGTAGTTTTATCCTAAGTAGGATTACGCGCCTTTTTGATGAAATCATTCTACTAACGGTGCAATTTAGCTTAACAAGCAGGAAATACATAAACAGTAGAGAATTATCTCTGAATACGCGAAATTTATTTTTGGAGGTAGTCTTATGAATCCTATATTAAATAAAATCGGTACCATTTTTATTCCTGTTAGTAGTGTGGAAGAAGCACGTGATTGGTATTGTGACATATTAGGGTTAATAGCAGAAGGTGAAATACTTTATGGTCATTTATATATAGTACAAATGGATGGGACAGGAATTGTATTAGATAGCAAGATTTATTCAGAAGAAAATACTTTTAAAACACCACTTTTTCATTTTAACACGAACAATATCGAGCAAGCATATGAGTATTTGAAAAGTAAGAATGTCGAATTAACAACAGGAATTGAGCATAACCATTGGTTTAATTTTAAAGACCCTTATGGGAACCATTTAATGGTGTGTAAGTGTTAATGGGTCGCATAACTGTGTATCAGTTGGTGCGGATGATTAGGTGGAGGGGGATTTGTCCCAAAATCAGAAATCGTCTAATTTTACCTTTTTGATAAATAGTAGGAAAATTTTGGGCATTGTAGTAAAATGATGGCATGTTATTAAAATACTAGATAAATAGGAGGGGTTAAGAATGAATAACAAAAAGAAAACAATGGTTAGTATTTTTATAGTGTTTTTGTTGCTCTTTTCTTCAAGTGTGGCTTCAGCAAAAGTTATGTGGGGGAAAACCGAACTAAAAAAAGGACAAATTGGTAAAGTAACGATCCTGGCTAACGTTAACGCAACTAAGATAAATGACAATATATTAACACAGGATAAGAGTCTTAAAAAAGGTGAGGAATACCGAATATATAGTTATAGAGTAGTATCAGGTATAGGATACTATGGTTTAGGAGGAGGACTGTTTGTTCAAAAATCAGATAAAGTTAAATATGAAACTCCTTCAAAAGCGAAGTTAGCGCTACTAGAACAGGAAGATTCAATAAATGGTGATAATATTGATCCAAATGCACCAACATCATTCAAAAATTGTACTGAATTAAGAAAATACTATCCTAATGGTGTCCCTTCTGACCATCCAGCATATGAACGCAAACATGATCGAGACAATGATGGATGGGCTTGTGAAAGATAGAGATAATAATTAAACGAACGGAGCAGGTTAGCTGAATAAGAGGTTCAGGGAAATGAAGAAAAAGTAAACTCATTTGAAGTCAGTTAAACTAATTGAAAGCAACATTTGTTATCAAGCGAGCTAAAGCAATTTGTGCATAGCTCGCTTGAACGTTACTTAAAAGTAACAATGAATGTTAAATTCGTTATACGCTCCGTACCTAAAATTCAAATGGTGCATCATTTGAATACATTTCATGAAAGAATCCCTTATACGGAATGTCGTCCTCCAAACACTTTACAAGATACATGAACTCCTTGTCACACACTGGATCGTTTTCAGTATTCTTCATTCTCTCATACTTGTCTACGATATTTTCCATAATAGTTGCGTTAATAAATACTGGTAATTTATTTAACATATTGTCAGCGATATCGGTTTCAGACCTATACCCCTCAAGAATGATAGTAAAGTAATCTTTCATAAATTTTCTGCGTTTTTTAGGATCTGGCTCGAATTGAATCCACCCAACCCCTTGTGTCCAAAGGTCAGCGAGGTCATACATATAATAGCCAAGACAAGAATTATCAAAATCATACACCGTAATTTGCCCATTATCAAAGTCTATTGAATAATTCCCGTCATTATAATCAAAATGAATCATACCGAAATTTTCTCTGCTTTTATTGAAGTTTTTCAGTGTTTTAATAAGGTCTTTCAGTTTCGTTTTAAGTAAAGATAGAGTATCGGGTATCAACTCATCGATGTAGTTTTCATTATATTTGTCGAAAAAATTATATCTGCTATGAACAGGAGCATATTCTTTTGATAATTGATGCAGTTTACCAAGGGTTTTTCCACAATTATAATAATATTCAGTTATTTCAACACCTTCTCGGTATTTATAATTGTTTTCCACAAGCCTTTTTCCTTTTGCTTTTTCAAATAAGCTGGCAAAAAACGTATGGCCGTTATAGGATATTTTTTCAAGAATATTCCCGTTTAATGAAGGGATTACATTTGAAACACTGCCACCATGATTGAATAGGTAGTTTATATATTCTAATTCACCGAGATAATCTTCTAGGCGCCTGTCGTTTAAGTAAGAAATCCTAAGTATTTTTGTTTTTGATCCTTCTTTTTCACAAAGATAAACGAGATTTCGTCCTCCCTCGTGTGGGGAAATCAGTCCAATTCGATATTCTTCCAATCCATATAATTTTGAAATGGCTGAGAGCAAAAATTCATCACAAACTTTAATCACTTCATTCCGGTTCATATTTTCCTCCTTGTTTCTAGGAGGGTTAAAGTATAGTCCCCCTCCTATTTGCTGTAAGATTAACCAATACTGTATTTTTCATAAAAGTCACCCTTTTTTCAAAATGAATAGTATATAAGTTTTTACCTTATATGAATCAATTATGTCAGACTCCCCACTGTACTTCCACACTAATTTATTGCCTCCTCAATAAGTTTTCGTCATGTGAAAATACAAAGATATTTAGTCAATTTCAAAATTGGCTGGCTGATTATGAAAGTAACTAGATGACTAGGAGGAATTTCCTTAAATTTATTGTCATACACGATAAACGAAAAAAAGAAGACACTCGAATTTATTTTTTCAAATGTCTCATTCTAGTGTGGGACTATTTATCTTTGTCACTCAGAAATTAAAATTATTAACCTGTTAGAATATCCTCACTTGGGTATCGAACTTTTTCTTGTTGAGGTTTTGCTAGTGAAAAGGCTAAGGTTAAAGGTCCTAATTTACCAAAGAACATGGTAAACACAATTATTATTTTCCCGAAGTTTGACAGTTCTCCTGTTATTCCCATCGACAACCCTACTGTACCAAAAGCTGAAATCACTTCAAATAATAGTTTTAGAAAGGGCTCTCGTTCTGTAATATTTAATAGTAATACATTTAAGAAAATAAACACATTACTTATTGTCAAAATGGCAAGTGATCGAAAAATGACCTTGTCTTTAATGGATCTATTCGCTATCTTAATTTGACTCTTTTCTCTTAAAAAGGTCAATACAGCTAAAACAATGACTATGAATGTTGTCAGTTTAATTCCACCACCGGTTGAAGCACTACCGGCTCCAACAAACATTAATAGTAACATTAGTGTAATTGTTCCTTCTTGTAAATTCGCAATATCAAGTGTATTAAACCCTGCCGTACGAGTAGTTACTGCTTGGAAATAGGATGCCCAAATTTTATCGCCTAATGATGACAAAGAGCCTAAAGTGTTGGGATTACCGTACTCTAAAAAGAAAACAATAATCATTGCAAAAAGGTTTAGAACAAAAGTGCCAACAATCATCAGTTTTGAATGGAGACTTAATTTTTTATAATTACGTTTATGCCATATATCCGCTAATACTGTAAAACCAATCCCCCCGATAATAAATAGGAAAGTTATTACTATATTCACCAATGGATCTCCAACATATTGAATCAAACTATCAGGCCATATTGAGAATCCTGCATTATTAAAAGCTGATATAGAGTGAAAAAAGCTATAATACATCCCTTTTCCCCAGCCATACTCTGGTACCCACCTAATAGCTAAAATAAGCATGGCAATGATTTCTATCGTAAACGAATAGATAAATAAGTTTCTTACTAATTTTATTATTCCACCAATAGATGTTTGATTTAGAGCGTGTTGAATGATCAATCTTTCTTTAACCCCAATTTTCTTTCCTAGCATGATAAAAATGAGGACAGCAAATGACATGATACCCAATCCGCCGACTTGAATAAGAAAGAGAATGATTAATTGACCAAAGGCAGTATATGCTGTTCCGGTATCGACTACAGCAAGACCAGTCACGGTCATAGCCGAAGTTGCTGTAAACAAAGCATCAATCCAACTAACAGAATTAGTCGTTGCCATAGGCAGTTTTAATAACAGTGTTCCCAATGTAATAAAAACAAGGAACACAAGTATCAGTAACTGAGAAGGGGTTAATCGAATATACATAAACTTCATTTAAACACCTTCTTTTTCAAAGAGAGAAATCGCACGATTGTGACCGATAACAATTAAAATATCATCTTTATTAATCACTTCTAAAGCGGAGGGAGAGACAATAAATGATCCATGACGCTGTATCCCAACAATCGTACATCCATAATTTGCACGTACATTAAGATCACCTAAGCTGCATCCATCAATCTTCTTTGTTGCCACAATCTCAACCATACTGTGATCGTTTGATAACTCGATAAAATCAATCATTTTATCTGTTACAATATGATGGGCAATCCTTTTTGCTACATCACGTTCTGGATGAATGATTTTATCTACTCCAACTTTCTCAAGTACTTTTGAGTGATAATCATTTTTAGCTTTTGCCCAAACTTGTGGAACACCAATTTCTTTCAAAATCAGTGAAGTTAATATACTTGATTGCAAATTATCCCCAAAAGAAACAAATGCATGATCGACATTTCGAATCCCAAGCTGGCTTATAATCGTTTCATCAATCACTTCTGCACAAACTGCATGTGTTGCATATTGGATATATTCATTAACCTTTGCTTCATCTTTGTCGATTGCTATTACTTCAATGCCCATATCATAAAACTCCTTAACGATTGTACCTCCGAAACGTCCTAAACCGAATACGGCAAATGATTTTTTTGTCATCTTAACCTTCCTTATCTCGATTTCATTAGGATTTGCTCCTATTAGGAAACCACAATAACTTTTTCCATTGAAAAAAAGACCACAGGGGATTACCCCGTGGTCTTTTTTAGATCACAAGTTTGAATCACCCTCTCCCATAACGCTTACGAAGTTAGCTGTCGGATTCGGGTCAAGAAGTAACCCTACCTTCTAATTCAGGATTCACCCCAAGTAGCAATAAAGATTGCTACAAAACTGGTTCCCCCGTTCCATACGGATTCAGCGATAAAGATGATTTATTAATTTATGAAAGATATATTACTCCGTTTATTTAATGTTGTAAAGACAAATTTAGCATAAAAATAATCATAAGCTTAGTAAAACATATAATCAGCTTATGATATTTATTGCATGATTAACCACTTTAAAAGAAGTTAATTTTATTTAAAAAAATTGAGGGAATGTCATGGCATAAGATATTTTGCAATTAGGCCAAATTATTGAATAACGAACTTGATCAAAATTAGATAGTTATGTTCAAATAAAGAAGACATTGTTTAACCGAGTATTTAACTTAAATGGTCAAACGAGGGTGCTTTATTTTAAGACCCAGCTGCCGATTCAGGTGATTTTCTTATTCAACTAACGAATTCGGATAATATTTAAAATATATTGGAGGGGAGTGCAAATTTTTGAATATCACGTTTTTCGTTATCATAATTATTTCCTTCCTTGTTTCAGCTCTAGCTTGTATTCGGATAGTAAAAATAAAGCAAAACAAATGGTTAGGGATGTTAGTTTCCTTTTGTATAAATACACTTATCTTATCGGTAGCAACAATCGTTCTTTATAAGTTAGATGTTCAAATGTTTCATAAGCAAACCGAAGGATTATTCAGAAATTTAGGTATTTTAGTTTTAGTATTTTTTATTCCTATTCTTACATTCATCAATTTCTATATCCTTGAATTTGTGAGAAGTAGAATGAGTCACTCGTAAAATTCAAACGAATCTTGTTCAACTAACGGGTGTGTTTCGTAGAGAAACTTAAATGGAATGTACACGTATAGATACTATTATGTTTATCAGGAGGGATATTATGAACAATCCTTATAAGATTGCTATTATCGGTGGGACGGGGAAGGTGGGACGTCGTATTGCTCTTAAAGCGTTAGAGAACGGGTATCAAGTTCGTATGCTTGTTAGAAATCCAATAATGTTAACTTTTGACGATAGGATAGAGATCGTAGAAGGGAATGTACAAAATTCGGAAGATATTCATAAACTATTAAAAGATTGTCAAATAGTTATTAATACATTTGGTCAACCACTAAAAGAAAAACAGATTTATAGCAGTGTAACTGAAACAATCCTTCAGATTATGGCTGATTTACAAATTGAACGTTATATTGGTGTTACAGGTGGTTCTCTAACTATTGCTGGTGATAAAAAAAGCCTTATAAATAGAGTTGGGGCAAAAGTATTTGAAATCGTTTACTCTAATATGATGATTGATAAGAAAAATGAGTGGCATATTCTTAATGAAAATAATCTAATTAAATGGACCCTAATTAGGCTTCCATTTATAGTTGAGGGGGAAGAAATAGGAAATATTAAAGAAAATCTTAGAGATATGCCAGGTACCAGAATAACTAATGGAGATATAGCGACTTTTATCATTAACCAAATTAAAAATCCTAAGTATGTACATAGAGCACCATTTATCTCAAATTAATTATAATATCTTCTTCAATTTCTTTGTAATTTCAGCATGTAGTCCAAATGAGGGTGATTCTAATGATTTATCAGGCGTATTTCGATTAGAGGGTATACATTTGAATTCCGGCAAAAAGGTTTCTTTATTAGTAGACTCAAATACTAAAAAAAGTATATGAATCTAAAATGAAAAGGAATTTGCGGAGTTAGTTATTGAAGTTAGTGAATGAAGTAAAAAAATCTTGTAAGTATGTAGGGAGTTTCTGACCATTTCTTCCTACGCAAAATTACGTTATAGAGATAATGATCTTATCTTTAAAAGGAAAAACCTCGCGCGGGTGCCTTTGGTATTAGTGTGAGTTTTTTTGTTTAAAATAAAATAAAAATAAACGGTGAAGGAACTACACCAAACAGCTTCACCTACCCTTTGACTTAAAAGAAACGGAGGAAGAAGATACAGTAAAAAATGGGATATGAAATGGAGGATTATCTGAAGGATTTAATCAATTTTTCATGTTAAAAGATTAAAAGTATAAAATGGTCATTAATCGGTTAATGGGGAGTGTTGAGGGCTGTTCTTTCACATTCTTCGGGCGGTTTGGGAAGACCCTCAGCGCGTTAAACACCAGTGGGGTCTCCCTGAATTGGCTTTTCGCACAGATGTCTTCCCCCTATCATTTATTCAGCACCGTTTTTCAAGAAATTTTAACATAGCCCAATAATAAGAAAAGACACTCTCTCATATCATATGGATGTAAAACCTAGTATTAAAAACCACTATTTTTAATGGAGTTACTATCGCTCACATCTGGATCAATTACAGTACTGCCTGGAAAATTGACAGGCGATAAGTCCCCTATTTGTTCTCCAAAACCCTGATTTCTCTTATAGCTCACAAATGTATCAATCGATTGTAATGTACCCATGTTTCCTATCGATCCGTTATCGATGGAATTCACTTTAAAACATAAGACATTGATTGCCATTGGAGAAACGAATATCATGTAAACACTCCCAATGTAGTAAATTTATAAACTAAGGCAAAAGATTATAAGTTGCTCGATTTAAAAGACGTAGAGTCAATTAAATTCATGTCTGATACCCAAGAAGTTGGTAATAGGATAGGAGATAAGTCTCCGATGTGTTCTCCGAATCCTTGGTTTCGTTTATAGGAAACAAATAGATCTAAATGCTGGCTTGGTCCTAGGTTAACAACTGCACCATTGTCAACAGAATTAATTTTAATTCCTAGGATGTTAAGTGCAGAAGGTGCAAATCTCACTGTATCACTCCTCATAGACCTGGTAGTTTGGCCGTCGATTCAAATGACGAGTTGGAATCAAGTTGATCTCGGTCGTCAACAGAACTTTTTGTTCCTAGAAAGCTACTGCTATCTCCAAAATTTTGGCCATACCCCTGATTTTTTTTGTCTGAATTATGCCAATCAGCCAATAAATTTTGCCCAACATTTATGGCCGATGCATTCTCGAAAGAGTTCACTTTAATAATATTGATCTTAATATTAATATAAGGAACCGAATCAGCCATAAAATTCTCCTAAATTTTTTTTCCTTTTAGTGTGATAAATTTTTTGTGAAAGACTGTCTTGAAGCTCATTATCGAAGGTTGAAGTAATAGAGAACGCATGTAGGGTATTATCAGCCAACTGCTGGCCGAATCCCTGGTTTTTCTTTGCACTTACATTTCTGTTTTTTATCATTGTTGAATCTAATGATAATACACCTAAATGGTCTGCACCATTTACTTTTATTTCTTTTATATTTATCGTGCTTGGTAAAAAGTTCATAAAGTAAATGCTCCTTTCTTTGTATATCCCGGATACTAAAAGCCTATGTCCCGTACAAAAAACTTATGTCTAATAACAAATAAACCAGCTAATTTCCTCAGCCTCAGTTAATCGTGGCAGCGATATTTTTGTATTCATGTAGTTTCTTTCCCTTTACTATTATTTATTAAATTTTTTTAAACAAATTCCATTTTTATTGCATGATTTACTAATTCAAAAATATGATGGATATTAGTATATTATAGGCTTGATTTGGTCAGCTAATTTTATTCCCAGCATGTTAAGGAGGCTCCATGCATGGATATGAATAAAATTTTACAATGGATGGAGTTAGCGAAAAAATATCAATCCAGTGAATTTTGGAATGGAATTTTTGATGAGTCCTCCTTAGAAGACTTTATGAAAGGGAATGTAGGATTTGGCCAGGGGCAGGAAGGCGGTTCAAAAACGGAAAAATGGCAAGTGAAACAATTTCCGCCAATAGATATTTATCTTACAGAGAAAGAAGTATATATTATAGTAGATTTACCTGGATACAAAAAGGAAGACATTACGTTGTCTGTGTCAGGTGCAAAACTTTTAATAAAAGGGTATAAAAAAAATATTGTGAACGGTGAACCTGTACAAAAAGAAAGATATTGTGACGACTTTAAACGAATAATTACTCTTCCTGAGCCTACCATTCCTGGTCAAGTGGTGGCGAAATTTGAGAATGGATTACTCTTAGTCTCTTATAATAGACAATTTAGCAAGGAAGAACATGTGCCGATTGATTAGTTATTGACTATTGTTAAATGAGGCTTCATTAAGAGGAAAATAATATACATTTGTGGGGATTTATGATGCTTAAAGGCGTTTTTAATCGAAATCATTATAAAGGCGATTCAATAAGCTACCAAGATGAACTTCACAAGCAAATTCTAAGGATGGATGCACTTGAAGCACAAATAAATAAATTACTAGACTCAGAAAAAAAACTTAAAGTAAATGTATATGGAAAGAATGAACAAAAAACTTCTAATGAAGACGATTGTATGAAAGATACACGTGTAAATGCAGCAGATATCAGCTTTTATAAGCAAAAAGTAAACGAGCTTTCTCGTAGAATGAATAATCTAGAGAAAAAGCATCGAGAAATCGAATGTTCGCAATCTAATAAAACGAACCAGTCTTCATCCTTTATAGAGCAAAGCATCGACGAAAAACAAGTAAAACGTTTCATAGAACAGCTCGTTTCGGAAAAATTAGCATGTTATCACGGCAAAGAACAGAAGCTGATGGGAAGAATACAAACGCTTGAACAGTTGGTCTTAAATGTAGATACTTTGGAAAGCAAATATGAAAAGATGAACGAAGCCCAAGCAGGGTTGATAAGAATAACAGATGAATTAGTAGAAAAGCATAATGAGCTACTGAAAAAATGGGAAGATGTAGCAAACACTGTAAACAAACCAAACCCGATATATGAAACGTTATTCATAGATAAACTCTATTTAGAAAAATATGAGCAAAACAATAACTTTGAACAGCTTGGTATTAAAGAATTAAGTGGTGCCTTAAATATAGGAGCAACATATGGGAAAGATGTGATTCCAAAAAAGGTAACAGAGGCAGTGAAAGCGGAAATGGAAAAATTGAAGCAAGTGAAAGAAGAAATGGAAAAATTAAAGGGGTATACGGACGAAGAGGAAATAGAAACGGAGCAAGATGGGACAGAGGAAACAGAATGCCATGCTGACGAGTTTTCATCCGAATGGGAGTCCGTTCCTTCTGAAGAGGAGGAAGGCTACGTAGACATTTTTATTGAAGATGATGATACCTAAGATAAAGAGGAAGATTTCATTTAATAAGTTATTAAAAACTCGGTTGGATCAATATGGTCCTTATAATTGTAAATCGATAATATAGTTGTTTAATTTTGTTATGAAAATATAAGAGCCTTGCTACAATCTAGTGTGTGGTAAGGCTCTTTAAAGTTGTTTTAATTCTTATTGAACTAAAGCACCTGTTTGTTTAACTGAATACATTCACATTTATAATGTCTCTCAAATATAATATCAGTTTATATATTCACCTAAGTTAAATTGTAATTTGTTAATCGATATGCTTGTGTAACCACTGTTCAAATATCTTTAACTGTTCTTCAGTATGAAAGTAATGTTCACCTGTTTCCATGACTTCTAATTCACAATGATGTTTTTTTGTAAAATAGTTAATAGTTTCAAATTCGCACAGTTCATCCTTGGCTCCATACATAATATATGTATCTGTATTCCATATATTAATAGGATGTTCTTTTACATAGCATAAATAATCCCAATATAATTTTTGACCAATAGGTGTTTCTATAGTCATTTCTTTTTGCAAAAGCTCTGGTGTTACATTAAACCATTTCATCATATTTTCGATAATTCGTTCCATATTAACTACAGGTGATAAAAATAATGCCTTTTCTAACACATCATTTTGATAGGCTAAAAGGCTAAAATAAGCTCCGATACTACATGCAAACACGCTTACTTCTTTCCAATGTTCTTTTGCGTAATTCATAATTATAGATAATTCACTAACACAAAACTGTACTTTACAAGGAGTATTATCATTTTTTCTTTCTCCATGCTCAGGTAAATCAAAGCTTATTACTTGATAACCTTTTTGATTGGCTTTTTCAGCTAATAATTGAATAACTGCATCTTCCTTATTTGACATATTTCCATGTACTGCAATAAAAATTTTTTCACTCTTATCTCCCCATAAAACCGTGGGAATATTATTAATTTTAAAATTATCTTTAAGCATATTTCCTCCAAAGATAAGACACATAGGACTTGGCAAAAAACCGCACGCACTTTATAATCCTCTACTCAGTTTTAAACAAATCAAACTATTCCTAATTTATCACAAATGAATTATAATATCACCCTACTTTTGTATAACTGAGTCTACTTTGTATTTAAAACCTTTCTTTTTTTCCATTTCTTCAGAAGCTACAAGTTCTTATTTTGATTCCTTATTGAGCTAATCTACTCCGTTCGTAGAAGAAGGATCTTTATACAATTATATTATTTTTTAAATGGCTTGATTGTAAAGTAAACAACTTTATTATCTCTGCACAATAATAAGACATCTAATCTAAATGAGGTTTCTTAATATCCTAGAAACCCCTATAGGGCGCCTTTGGAGAAAAAAGGAAAGTGTCTTTCTTCATGAAAAGGACCATATGGTTGAATATCCTATTTACAATGTCTTGCTACTATCAAATTCTCCTGAGTGCAAGCAGTCCCCTTTACATTTCAACAATAAGGTGCTAATATGATTTCGATACTTATAGAAATATAGAAGAAATCAGGAAGGGGATCATAGTGGCTGAAAACAGAGAAGAGATGGAGAAAGCGGTCAAAGTCTATAAAGCTTTAGGTGAACCAACACGTTTAAAAATTGCTTTGATGCTAGCGAAAGAAAGTAATCAATGCTTTACTGCCATTGGAGAAAGGCTTGAAACAGTAGCTGGCTCCACTCTTTCGCATCATTTGAAGCAATTAACGGAATCTGGTTTAATTCATTCGCGTAAAAACGGATCATTCATTCACTATAGTGTCAATGAGGAAATGGCTAAAAAATTTGCACCATATTTATTGGGGTAAATTTTTTTAACATTCATTTCTATATTTCTAGAAGTATAAAATTAATAAGGGGTGAACGATTATGGATAAACAGTCAAAAATTATGGAGTTGGGAATTACCACTTTTCTACAAACGTCCAAACATGGAGAGGTCTCGCCTGCAGAGAGGATACGCCAAGCAATTGAGGAGATTCATTTGGCTGATCAGGTTGGCCTGGATATATACGCTATTGGCGAACATCATCGGATCGATTATGCAAGCTCGTCACCAGCTGTCATTCTTGCTGCTGCAGCCTCCACAACGAAACGCATTCGACTATCGAGTGCAGTTACTGTATTGTCTTCTGATGATCCTGTTCGTGTGTACCAGGATTTCGCAACACTTGACAGCCTATCGAAAGGAAGGGCAGAGATTATGGCAGGACGTGGTTCTTTTATTGAATCATTTCCACTGTTTGGATATGATCTGAACGATTATGAGGCGTTATACGAAGAGAAGCTTGAACTCTTATTGAAAATCCGCGCTTCAGAGAAGGTAAGCTGGCGTGGCGGGCATCGTCCAGCAATGGACAATATGGGCATTTATCCTCGTGCACAGCAGAATCCACTACCAGTATGGATCGGTACAGGTGGTAGTCCAGAGTCAGCCATACGAGCGGGTGTGTTAGGACTTCCAGTTATTTTCTTGATCATCGGTGGGATGCCAGAGCGGTTTGCCCCTTTGGTGAGGTTATATAAGGAAGCCGCAGAGAAGGCAGGACACGATTCTAGCAAATTGCAGATTGCAACGCATTCTCATGGATTTATTGCAGATACGTCTGAAACAGCAGCCGAACGGTACTTCCCCGTAATAGCCGAGCAGATGAACCAAATTGGAAGGGAACGAGGATGGTCGCCTTACACCCGTGAATCTTTCGAAACTTCTCGTGACATTCGTGGTGCCCTTTATGTTGGAGACCCAGAATATGTAGCGGAGAAAATTTTGCTTGCGCAGCAGAAATTAAGCTTAACCCGTTTTCTTATGTATGTCGATTTCAGTACATTGCCACACCAGGAATTGTTAAAGACAATCGAACTTTTAGGAACCAAGGTTGCCCCTATAGTTCGCAAAGAACTTGCTAAGAGATGAACATCTAGATGAGGAGGTGTTGGAAAAAGAGTGATATATGGTTATATAAGCTTAATAAGTAGATTTTTATCGTTATCATTTTTATATTTCTAGAATTATAAAAGGGAGAGAGATTAAATGCTAAATTCTTGGAAAATATACATATTGGCAATCGTTAGTTTTTTAGTAGGGACATCTGAATTTGTTATTGCTGGAATATTAGATATGGTCGCAAGTGATGTAGGTGTGACAGTAGCAGCGGCCGGACAGCTCATTACTGTTTACTCACTTTCATATGCGATTGGCACACCCATTCTAATTGCATTCACGGCAAAAATGGACCGAAGAAAACTAATGCTGTCTGCTTTGGCAATGTTCATTGCGGGGAATTTGGTAACCATTTCAACCACTGGTTTTGCTATGTTGGTCGGAGCCAGAATTATTTTGGCAATCGGCACAGGTGTGTTTATGGTGGTGGCACTTACAGTTGCGGCTAAGATTGCTCAGCCTGGTAAGCAAGGGAGTGCGATTGCTACTGTTCTTTTAGGCTTTAACCTCGCGCTGATTCTAGGTGTTCCTTTGGGTAGAGTTATTGCCAGTTTCTATGATTGGAAGATTATTTTCGCTGGCATTGGAGTATTCAGCTTAATCGCAGCGTTTGTCCTTCTGCTGACCATTCCTAAGTCCGAGGGGGAAACTCCTGTGCCTATTCGAGAGCAGCTTTCTTTACTTAAAACACCGAGAATTTCTGTAGGTTTGTCTATTGGGTTTTTCTGGATCTTGGGGTATACGATCATTTACACGTACATTTCACCTTTCCTTCTAACCATTACTGGTTTGAGCGATCGTATGGTCAGCATCAGCTTATTTGCATTCGGTATAGCTAGCCTTCTTGGTTCGCAAGTTGGCGGTTATGGCGCAGATAAATGGGGCATCCCACGTACTATGATTGGAGGTTTGTTACTCCACTCAGGAATATTGCTTTTATTGACTTTATTCTCTCATTTATCTATGTTTGTTCTACCTTTACTTATGTTGTGGTCATTTTTTGCTTGGTCAACAGGTCCGGTTCAACAAGTTTATTTGATTGGCATGGCACCGGGAGCTTCGGGAATCATCCTTAGCTTAAACACGTCCATCATACAATTAGGCATGGCTGTTGGAGCAGTAATTGGAGGAATGGTTGTTGAAAATATATCGCTTCAAGCAGTAGGGTGGATTGGAGCAATCGGAGTTGCAATAGGACTTATCCCTGCGCTGCTATCCTTCTCTATGAGTGGTCGATCTATTACTAAAGATCAAAAACTAACCGCGGAGAACAATACAGAATTCTGATACACATTCAACAGTACGATTGTTCTAAAGGCGAATTTAGGCTGCTATTAGGCTTCCTAAATAATAAACCAGCTGGAATAAAGGAGTTTATGCTTAATAAGAAGCAACTCAGAACGGTAAACCGCCAATTGCTTGCAGGCTCAAGGGCGGTTTGCTTTTTTTGATAACGCGATAAATTCATTCCTCTTTATATCTATTCCAATCACTTTTTTTAAGATTTTCGAATCGAGCGTTCTAATTCGAAAGATGATAAGTTCCCATGATCTTATTGCTACATAAAACTAGATCACTTTGCTAATGAGAACCGAAAAGGCGTAAAATAATGGGTGAAACAAATTGTCGAAAAATTCCATCCGTTAAATAAAGGAGGCTATTTATGCGGCTATTTTCTACTGTTCTCATTTTATTCTCAATCCTTTCTATGTTAAATGGCTGTACAGGAAGTCCTGGACAACACTTAGGCGGGGCTTTAAATAAAGAACAAGCATTAAAACTAAATCCAGATGCAGATATCTTTGAGTTTGATGGGGAAGTTTATAAGACAAATGTCGATTGGATCGAAGAAGAAGAGTTGAAAAAAGAGAAACAAATAGGAGAAATAAAAGAAGGGATGGCTAATAAATTACCTATTGGAGCTAAAATTTTTACAACAAAAGAAAGAAAAGATATTTTAATTGTTGAATATGATGGAAAAGAGAAAAGGTATTTACTTCAACTCGGTGAGTAAACTAAACAGCCCTATAAAAAACACCAGTCATTCGATTAAAAAACCGGGAAATTCAATCGAATAGGGACTATTGGAATGAATGAATTTTCTCCTTTACAAAGTTAGTGTATATATGATACTCAACATTTGACCTATTTCTGAAGCAAGAATTATGCACTTCTTTATGTATAAGACAGTTTAGCTCAAGAAGGATTAGCGCTTTTTTTGTAAAAGTTATTTAATCTAACGGGCGTTTAGGTAAAGAACAAACGCATGCTGGTAAATGTTAAATCGAATGAATGGAGTGTGAGTGAAATGGTAGATTTAAGTAATAAACCACTTATAGAAGGGAAGAAAGTTGTTCTCAGACCTTTTAAGGATGAAGACTTTCCTTTTATAGAGGAATGCTTAAGGGATCCCGAAGTACTAAAACTGACAGGGAGCAGTTCAGATTTTGATAGGGAATCAATTCTCAAATGGTATACTACTAGAAATGAACAAACTGATCGTTTGGATCTTGCTATTGTTGACCAATCTCAGGACATCTTAGTAGGAGAGGCAGTCGTCAATTTATACGATGAAAATAGTCATAGTATGAACTTTAGGATACTTATTGGTCCAAGGGGAAGGAATCGAGGTTTAGGAACGGAAGCAACTAAACTTGTCATTGATTATGTATTTAAAAATACTACACTTAACCAATTAACTTTAAGTGTTTTTGACTTTAACCCAAGAGCCAAATATGTTTACGAAAAGGTTGGTTTTGTAATAGATAGTATTGATGAAAACGGCCTAGAGTTTGAAGGGGAATGGATTGATTCTATCAATATGAAATTAACAAGAGAAAATTGGATAAACAGAGAAGAAAATGCTTTCTGAACGAAAAAAAGAGGGAGGAAAAAATGAAATTTTGTATGAATTTTGGTGATACAAATTTTATTGGAGTTGCAAATGCGGCTACATATAAATCTTTTGTAGATGAAGATTGGGAGTTAGATAGTCTTTTGCAGCATTTTGGTGACGAGATGAAGCAAGGGCATCTTTTGGTTTTTCAAATGACGGAAGAAGGAATTGAATATTCTTGGAAAGTAGATGTTAGCGTAGGGACAGAAGAAATAGCTGATACATGCTTTAGGAAAGCAGCAGGATGTATAGAAGTGACAGAAAACCAACTATATTTAGTGGATCATGACTGCCTGACAATGGCTGCTCAGTTTGAAGATCACAAAGTACCTGATCAGAATTGTTCTAAGTATAAGATTGACATAGAAAATGGCTTTTATAAGGTTGAGGTAGTTCAATATTATAATGTAGATAAAGATGAATATGTTGGAGCGGGCGAAACGGACATTTTGTTAAACTTTATAAAAGTTTCTGTCAGGGAACCGATAGCTGAAAGTGTGTTTTGGTGTACATATTAAATGGATCATAGGAAAAGAGTAGAATTGTAACAAACTTTATTATATCATCACTAAAAATAGTAACCGCTCTCCTTACCTAGGCGATAGTGGTTACTTCTCTTTAATAGGATTCAGTCACTTTACCTTTGCTACTCCTAACGCAAAATGATTCCAAAGGATATTCTCAACTAAGTCACCTTGTGATTCTTCGCAATCAACAATCAAGATGATTTCAGCCTGCTTGCCTTTTAAACCTTTCTTTTTTTTCTTTATAACTAATTCTATAAAAAGGCGAATAGCAAAACCAAGAACGAACCCAGCAAATGCGCCAATAAGCCCCCAATAAATGGGACCCCATGCTAATTTAAATCCGATACTTGCCCCAATGACTGAAAATGCGGTGGCTAATGCCATACCGATATCAATTAGGCTTGTACCGTCGGAGCGATGCAGAGTGTCAAAAACTTTCCGGTCTTCTGTTCGATTATCCAGTGGGACAGCAAATATGTTTTCTTTTTGTATCCCATTCTTTTCTAAAGTGGAAATGGCCATCTCTAAGTAGCCAGTCGTTTCAAATGTTGAAAAAAGCTGCATATGTGTCACTTCACTTTTTGTCCCTTTAGTATTTTGAAATTTTTCGATTGATAATTCAAGGTTAAATGTTTTCTTAAATCTTTTTCAAAAAGTTTATTATTTTCCACCGTATTAATATAGGAGTCATAAATAGCAAACCCATAATGAGAAGGAATAAAAAGAAGCCAGTCTGGATGCAATACGGAGGTAGCTTCTTTTATATCCCCTAAAATCAAAAGGACAATCGCCTCTTGAACATGAGAAAAATAATAAAAAATAACTAACCATACAATGACAAATATAGCTGTTAAAATCCGATGAATATATAACTGACCAAGACCTGGAATAAATAATGACCACATTAGAGAGACAACTGGGTTCCGTTTATCCAGGTAGTTAATTTCTAATGCCCCAATTGAATATGTATTAAAACAATGATCTTCTCTGTCTGCTAACAAGTAAATTCGATTCATATCCACTGATGTCCGATAACTGTCCCAGATTCCAAAGAGGTAAACAGGAATATACATAAGAAGCCATCTTGTATCTAAAACTTCTTTTGCCATATCAATATTTCCTTGGAAGGAATAGATCATGGAAGAATTAATATTCGCTTTCACATTTACGATTACTTCCCAAATGAATAATGCGTATCCTCTAAGGTATTTAGATAAAAGCATATGACCAAACCCAGGGAAGGCTGCGGACCACCAGGCAATGATATAAGGATTTCTTAAATGCAGCTGTGTTGTTCCAAAAATACTTACATGGGCTTTATATCGTCTGGCAGTGTTATCATTTGTATAGTTGTTCATGTCATCCACCTTCGGAACTATTTATAATATATTTCCAAATGTGGGCAATATTTATTCTTTCCTTAAAGGATGCCGCTAATCTTGAGTAGCTGCATAGATCAGGTGTTCACAGCACCTGATCTTTTTTAATTAAGTATACAGGAAGCCTGTCCAAAGTTTCTTAAAAGAACCCTGTCCTATTTGACCGTATTTCTATATATGAAAGGTGAGAATGAAAATGGAAGGATGGTAAACATATGTGCGGCTGGGTGAAATTGAATCGTGATGTAATTGAGGTTGATTTATGGAAAGAAATTGTTCCATTTCGGCTCTATCTGTTGCTGCTGGCACGGGCAACAAGAGAGGACGGAAGAATGGTAAGTGGCGTGCCGTTAAAACGCGGGCAATACATAAGGGCTTATTCGAAATTAGTGGAGGATCTTGGCTACCGTGAGGGCAGAGGAGAGAAGCAATATTCAAAAAGCACCATCAAACGATCGGTGGATAAGCTCGTAAAAAAACAGTTAATTACTGTTGAGGAAACGAATGTGGGAACGCTATTTACCTTATTAAATGGGGAGGAAATTCACTCAAAAGGATTCGTCGATTTTTTTTGCCCTTCTTTTCGCGGAACGATGACAGAACCATCTAAAAACGAGGACGATACGAAAGTGGAACAAAATCAAGAAAGAGAGAAGAAAGAGGAAAAGGGAATGAAAGAGAAGGATCAGCTAGGAGAGCCCTTATTTGAGGGAAAGCCAGACCAAACCGCGAGAATGAATGCGATCACGGAGCGTTTTCTGCAGCTCCGCAATCGTGGGGCAGTCTTGTCAGCAAAAGACATAAATGCGATTGAAAAAGTCGCCAGGATAGAGGTCCCACTGGAAAAACTGCTCAATTGGATGGAAAGCATTCATGCGAACTATCAGCAAAAATCGCCACAGCAGCGCATTCACAGCATGGCCTATTATGAGGCGGCAATAGTAACACGCCTTGGGA
This sequence comes from Cytobacillus sp., assembly GCF_032154635.1. GTDB lineage: Bacteria > Bacillota > Bacilli > Bacillales > Cytobacillaceae > Cytobacillus. The sequence goes on from NZ_JALDXW010000003.1 coordinate 128,529, forward strand.
AAAACGAGTGGCAAAGGAAGAAAACACAAAAAGAATCCCTTCTGGACCGCATTGCCCGGCTCGAAATGCAAGGGATCCTCCAATAGAGAGGTTTACGGAAAATGGATAAGAAAGATGTGATTCAAGTGTTAGCGGCTATTGAATCTATGTATCCACAATTTAAAATCAGCGATGAAATGGTGCTCATGTGGCTAAGAGTGATGAAGGAAATGGATTTTCAGCTTGTCATGCAAAAATTGACCACTCATATCGCCAAGCATCCCTTTCCGCCAGTGCTGGCCGAGATTGCGGGATTTCAGGAGAGAGAAAATCAGTTTTTGCAGCAAACAAAACAATGGGAGCAGGAAGGGAGGGAGCGGATTGAACGAGATCAGCTATATGCCAGAAGGAAACCAACTCCTGACTGGCTATCCCCATCCATCCGAAAGTAAAGAAATTGCAGCGGAAAACATGGTTCTAGGAGCTGTTTTTTTAGAACCTGAGTGCATGTTTGAATTAATTCTTGAGCCTTATCATTTTTCACTAAAGAAAAATCAGCTTATTTTTCAAATAATGACGGAGCTGCGCCAGGAATCTCAGGGGATTGATATCGTTACTGTGGTCAATAAGCTTGGCAGTCAGATTGAATCAATCGGCGGTGTAAGCTACTTGACAAGTCTTGCCGTAAGCTGCCCGACAACCGTTCATCTTGAAGACTACCAGCAGATCGTGCTCGAGCATTATAAGCTTCGCGAATTAAAGCGGGCAGCAGCTAATTTTTTGAATGATGGGAGATTGGCAGAGGCGGAGCACTTCTATCAGACCTTTATCAAGCTCCAGGAAATTGGCATGACATTTGAAGAAACGAAACACGATCTGATCATGGACATTTTTAATGAAATGTATGAGGACCAAGGCGACCTGAATGGGATCGATACAGGCTTTGACTCCCTCAATCGGATGACAAGCGGCTGGAGCAATGGGGATTTAATTGTTTTGGCTGCACGGCCATCCATGGGAAAAACAGCTTTTGCCTTGTCGCTAGCGATGAATTGCTGTAAAAAAGGCGGTGTTGTCGATGTGTTTTCCCTTGAAATGCCGAAAAAACAGCTCGCCAAACGAATCTTAAGCAGCCTATCAAGAATTGACGGGGCCAAATGGAAAAATCCATACAGACTATTTACTGAGGAAGACCAGGAAAAAGCAAATAAAGCTCTAGGCGTCTTCCATCAATGGAATCTCCAAATCCACGATCCCCCACAGAGAAATGTCTCCGGCATAAGAGCCCAAATTCAGAAAACGAGACGGGAATTTCCTGAGGAAGACTATTTGGTTGTGATTGATTACCTTCAGCTCATCAACGTCTCTGGAAAATATGATCGCCATGACCTCGCAATCGCCAGCATCACAAAGGAATTAAAACAGATTGCCCGTCAATATGAGGTTCCGATTATTCTTCTTTCCCAGCTATCAAGAGGAGTGGAGCAAAGAATGGACAAGCGCCCGAAAATGTCCGACCTCCGTGACTCCGGAAGCATTGAACAAGATGCCGACCTCATCATGCTTCTTTACAGAGACGAGTACTACAACAAAGAGAATACCGACAACAAGTTCATTGAAATTGACATTGCCAAGCATAGGAATGGGCCCGTTGGAATGGTTAAGCTGTTGTTTGAGAAGGAGTATGGGAGATTTGTGTAAGGAAAGAGACGGTTTTTTCGAATGCGATGGTAAGTAATGAGTATGCCTTAGAATAGTGTTAAGTGGTGAGCAGTTCGAGTGATTCGTGATAACATATATGGGTGAAAATAGATTAGCTGATGATAAACTATGAAAGTGGGTACACCTTTGACAATATTACAAGTATCATTGATTTCATCCTGCATATTGATGAGCATCTCGTTGAAATCATCCAAAATTTTGGCGGATGGTCATATGGAATCTTTTTTTTATCGTATTTGTAGAAACGGGAATTGTGATTTTCCCTTTCTTAAGCAGAGAGTAGAAATAACTCTGGATAAAGAAGCATTAAAAAGACTAATTTAAATGGAAGGAGACCGTTAGTGTTATTTAGACGGTCTCTTTTTAGTTTTCTTATACTTGTACTTCACTCATAAATGCATGAGTATTATCTTCTGTATCTTTAAAAAATACCATCCATGTTTCTGTTTGTCCCATTTTCGCTACAACATGTGGTTCATCGATAAAGATAACTTCTTTACTTACTAAGCGCTCATAAGTATCTTTAATATTAGTTACTTGAAAATAAATAACTGAACTTGAATGGGCGAATTCATCTTTTTCTGGTAGTGATAACATTAGTCGCAACCCATTACATTCAAAGAAAGCCATATGATCAGTGTTAAATAAAAGGGAGAGTCCTAATGTTTCTTTATAAAAATCTAATGCTCTATTCAAGTCTTTAACTGGTACACCAATTTGTCCAACTTTTTGAACGATTGTCGTTGCCATAATGCATGTCTCCTTTCAAATATCTTTTCAATATAACAATAAATAATATCCTCTAATTTTTCTTATCCAATATCACCATTTTTCGATATTCCATAGGAGATATACCAACATGTTGTTTAAACATTTTACTAAAGGACACAGGGTTTTGAAATCCAAGTATAAAAGTTATATCAGTCATATTTTTATCTGCTTTTGATAATAGTTGCTTTGCTTTTTGTATTCTAAATTCCGAAATATGCTGATGAGGTGTATTACCGTATATTTGATAATACGTTCTTAATAAATGGTTTGGTGATAAACAAGCAACTCTAGCAATTTCATCTAGTTTTATAGGTTGATTAAAATATGATCTAATATAATCATGTGCAATACTTACTCTTCTATATAATTCTTCACGGGTAGAATTACGAATGGCATGTAATGATTCCATCTCTTTATATGTATTAAAGTGTTCATTTAAAATAGAATACATGATCTTATGAAATTGTTCCTCATAACCAACGGAATCAATATCAAGACTAGGTAATATCTGCATAAAATTTTCCAGTTGAGAAGATAGAGTGTTATTTTTATGATAGGTCTTTTCAAAAAAGACAATTGAACTTGTATCCTTAAACGGGTCGCTTAGAAGACGATCATTTGTTTCTTTTAAGGAATGAAAGAGTTCTTCTGCAAACCCATCTTTAAAGAAAAGACAAAAGGATTCTACAGCTTTAGGTTCATCAATTGATATTGTGTATGCACCTTCATTGAGGAGTAGGTATCTACTCTCTTCAACAGCAAAAAAGCCTTTGTTAGTCTTATAATGGGCTTTACCATTAAGGAATGTTTTAATGGACAGTTGACCAACTCCTTCCCAGTAAAACTGTTCGCTTTTTGCATGCAACACGAAATTGGTAGAATCATTTTTTGTCATAATACAATCTCCATAATAAATAACTTATTTTTCCATAGTAATATTATACATAATAATGGAATTTTAAGTATGTCTTATATATTAGTTAATGAATTTGGATGAAGCGTTTCATAAATAACAGCAAATACTCTGTTTTTTTCCCTCTTAGGTCAATATTCGTAGGCTCCTAAAATAATTGACATAAAAATACTTGCAGTATATAGTTAAGTAAAGTTAACTTAACATAACTTTACCTATTTTAATAGATTCTATAGTAGGAGTTGAGATGATTGAGGCTATTTGAAGGGATTTTAATTGTCGTTCATATCTTGTGGCTTTTTTCTTTTCTGTTTAGATTTGATGCAAAGGTAAAAATGATCACTAATATCACTGCACTGATCTTTTTGATTATTCATTTGGTGCTTGAGGGCTATCGATGGCAAATGGGATTAACCTATATATTATTTATTCTTTTAACTGTATTCACAATAAAGCCAATTGAGAGAAAAAAAAATAAAAGTAAAATCAAAAAGCTTTTATATATTTTGTTTATTTTCACCTATTCTATCAGCAGCTTTGGGTTAGTCACGGTTATGCCTGTATTTCAACTTCCAAACGTCTCAGGTCCTTTTGAAGTAGGGATGAACGCAAGGCATTTGATTGATGAATCCAGAAAGGACTCTGAACAAAACGTTCGGGAAATAATGATACAGATATGGTATCCAGCAGACGTGAAAAAGGATGCGAAGGATATTCAATATGAATCCTTTCCTTATGAAGAATGGTCGGGAACGATGGAATTCATTTTTTCTGTTCCGCGTTATTTTTTCGAGTATTTAAAGTATGGACAAACGAACAGCATAAAAGATGCAGCTGTATCAAAACAAGAAGATCAATTTCCAATACTTTTATTTTCTCACGGTTATGGAAGTACTAGAATGCAAAATTTTTCACAGATGGAGGAATTGGCTAGTCAAGGATATGTTGTTGTTAGTATTGACCATACGAATGATGCTGCATATACGAAGTTCCCGGATGGACGGGAAATTATGAATCAGACAGATGCTTATTCCTATTCCTTTGATATTGAAGATGAGAAAGATGTTATGATGCGATCAAAAGATATAAGCTTTGTATTAGACCAATTAACAATGATTAATGAAAAGGATCCTCTAGGTATGTTTACTGGAAAGATAGACATGGACAAAATTGGTATATTTGGTCATTCATATGGAGGTTCAACAGCTGCTCAAGCATTGTTGGATGATAGCAGGCTTTCTGCAGGAATCAATATAGATGGACCATTGCATGAGCCAGTGGCCAGCATAGGATTTGATAAATCCTTTATGTTTATTTTAAATGAAGATTATCTTTATATACCTGAAGAAGAACTTCAGTACACGAGTATTACTCCAGAAGAATTTCAGAAGTATCATGAAAAAATTACCGAGCTTGCTGATTTCCACTATAAAGAGGGAATAAAGGGAGATACGTATATGCTTACTTTTGCAGCAGGGGATCATTATACTTTTACAGATTTCCCCTTTCTCTCTCCTCTATTGTCATGGAATCTTGATGTAAATCAATTCCACCAAGTTATGAATCAATATATTTTGGCTTACTTTGATCACTATGTGAAAGGTGAGGACCTTGAACCGTTGCTTAGGAAAGAGAGAAAAGAGGATAAGTTCTACGATTTTAAAGCCAATATTAAAAATGATTGATAGGACACGATTATCTAAAGCATCTACAATGAAAGCTTGATGAATCGTCCATTTGGCAGACAGTATTCGCCGATCAGTTTACGTTCCAACAATCTTATTTAAAGTATCAAGAACATTTTTTAACTCGGTTAAGCTGACCTTCGAGTAATATTTTTCCATAAGAATGTTGTCAATTTTTTTTAGAAGCTGATGAAAATCTTGACCCCTTTCTCCAAGATAAATTAAAGTCTCTCTACGGTTTACTAAATTTTCTTGACGGTCGATCATTTTCATTTCTTCAAGCTTTGAAATGACTTGGCTAACTGCACTTTTGGAAATATCAAACTGATTAGCAATATCTTTCGCAATTACCGGCTCATTACGAATGATATAACACATGATTACTTCTTGTTGAGGAGTTAAGTGAAATTTCTCTAATTCCTCAACCTCTTTCGTTTCTTGTAAAACTAACAATTTAAACTGCTCAAATTTTTGATTGATTTTGTCTATAATTATTAAATAATCATCCACAGATTTATCATCCCTCATTTATTTTAAGTTAATTTTGCTTAACTATTATATATTTGTCAATGATTAAGGGGATTTATATAATTATTGAAGATTATAGTCCGTATGCTGTTTTTATAATAAAGTCAATAATGAGCTCTAACAAATAGGAGGATGGGAGAGGGTAATTTGAATATTGAGGTCATTTTCGGTAAGGTATTAAGGAATCTACGTGAAGAAAAGAAAATATCCCAAGAACAACTCGGCCATTTATCAGAGCTCGATCGGACCTATATCAGTTTATTGGAACGTGGGAAACGTCGTCCAACGATCAATACATTATTTGCCTTGTCTAAACCTTTAGGATTGAAACCTTCTGAGTTTTTAGAGGAAATAGAAAAGGAAATAGATTAGAATGTAATCTTAGGATTTAGTAGACTTGAAAAATATCTTGCAGGATAAACAAGTTACATAAGATATAGGTTTTAATAGGTGTTATAGCAATCTTTATTAAATTTGTCAGTGACAAAGAAAAGGAACCACTCTCCTTGCCCTAGGTCAGAGTGGTTCCTTCTTTTTTAATAAATAATTTTCACTTGGGCAGCCGCTCACTTTAGAGCATGTATTTGCGTTTTAGTAAACAGTAGATCCGTCCCTTTGTTTTGACATTTTCTTTTTACGTAACAAGCCATTCTTATTTAGCAATGTTGGCAGACATGTACCAAGTATGATGGTGACGATTCCTGCGATTTGCAAAGGTGTCACTGTTTCGCTTAATAAGATCACGGATACTATCACTGCGATCGGCAATTCAATCGCACTCAATATTGAAGACATTCCTAATCCAACTTTAGGAACGGCAATCGTGAATAGGAAAACAGGGATAATCATGCCGAATAACCCTAATGCCAATCCATACATCCAAAGTCCTTCATTAAATAATGTCCCGTTCCAAATAATTTCTGGTGATTGAAAAATGGCCGTAATCATGAGAGCGGAAAAAGAAACGACTACTAAACGGTTAGCTGCTGGCATACTTGTAGTTGCCTTTCCGTTTACAAATAAAAAGAAGGAGTAACTGATAGCAGCTGCAAATCCCCATAACCACCCCTGCAAAGGGATTTGTGATAAATCAACATCAATCAAACCAGCTGCTGGTATTGTTCCAGCTACTAATACGAGTAAGGAGAACGTTTCAATTCTGCTTGGTAATTGCCGTTTGGAGATGCATGAAATCAGCATGCCAATCCATGTGAATTGAAACAAGAGGACAACAGCCATAGAAGCAGGCAAAAAGTTCAACGAATGACCATATAAAATATTAGTTAACCCTGTTAAAATCCCTGCTAAAATAAGAATCTTAACCCCTTTAAAGCTAAATTTTGCTCTATTTGTAATGAAGAAAATACATACAGCGATACAAAACCCAACAAAAAATTGACTAGTTACTGCCTCCGAAACGGAAAAGCCACTGCCTATGGCCAATTTAATAATGGTAGAAACAACACCAAAACTGCTAGCTGCAATAATGACTAGCAGCGGATAGAGATACATCTTCATCTTATTACTTCCTTCCTAAAATTCGTGATGACTTATTTTTTGACTATGATTTTAGGAGAGTTAAAAAATCATAAACTCTAATATAAAATACGAATCGCCTTTTTTGCAACCTTTTTTTTGTCATAATGGACAAAATGGATAACTTCTTAGGGGAATATTCCACGCTTGAACGGGTACAAGCTGGAATGTGATTACATAGATAGAAGCAATTTTGCTATGATGAATAAAATGATGAACGAATGGAGGGCCATAAATGGATTATTTTAAAAGTGAGGCATTTGAGAAACATAGAAATAAAATAACGAACCTATTAGAAAAAATACCTTCAGTTAACAGTCCAGCTGGCTGGACCTATAAGGGCAGCTTTCATGTGGGTGGACTAGAATATTTTGGGTTTAATGAATCATCTGATTTATGCCTGGTCGTATCTTCGAATGGCAGAGGAATTATTGATCCATCCAAAGCAGAAAAGATTGCTCGTGACTATTCAGAAGACTTTCACTTAGATGAAACACTGTTAATATGTGAAGGATTTGACGTTCTAAAAGATAAACCGATTAAATTAGCAAGTAAGTATGGTGGAAGTCTACTACCAATTGGCAGTCAATCCGGGGATTGTTTGCGCAGAGTATCTCCTCTTTACCCTTGTGAAGACATCATTTATCAGCCTGCATTTGAGGACTGTTTTGTTGAAGGACACAATGAAAATTGTGTTCGTATTTATCGTGGTTTTTTGTATTGCTATGGATTTTCATATAGCGGCAATTATTTTGTCATTGCAGATGACAGTGGTATTTTATTTTGGGAAAGAGATTAATATATTCAAGAGGCTAACGAGTGATCTAGTTTCTAAAATAATAGAAAAAGGATAGCTAGACCATATAGTCCAAGCTATCCTTTTTTTCACTAATTAACTTTTTACCTGAGTTTTGCAATAAACATCAACAAAGTGAGCAGGGTTTAATTTTTCACCCGTTACACGGCTAATTTTTTCATTCCAGTCATAAAGGGCAGCTGGTTTGAAGAATTGATTGATGAGCATTTCTCCCGTCTCTTTTGTGAAAAATTCAGGAGAAATCTTCGTTTCAATATGACGAAGAAGCTGTGCTGCCATTAATTCTCCAAGCAGATAATTTTGGTAGTAAATAGGTGCAAGTGTAAAATGAATTTTTGCAGCCCAATCGGGATGATCAGTTGCATCAGGAGGAGTAACTAGCTGAATTTCATTTACTGTTTTCCACCATAAAGCGTTTAAATCTTGATCGGGATTTTCGTATAGTTCTTTTTCAAAAAATACAAAGGTAATAATCCATCTTGCTGCAATAAGCATTTGTAACTGCTGGTACTTTTCTAATTCAGGAGCAAGCTCATTTACTGTTGCTTCATCCACTTGTAAGAAGCGCTTTAACCAACGCGGGTCTTTGCCCATTTTTCCAAATAACATCGCGATCGCTTCGGTTGTTAAGGTATGACTGACTGTGCGTAATCCGAATGGAAGGCTGGAGTCTACATATTTGAAATAAGCCGCATGGCCAAACTCATGCAAGTTCGTTTCCATCCAATACGCATCTTCTGTTAAGTTACAAAGGACACGAACGTCACCTTCGCGGTCAATATCCGTGCAAAAGGCTGTTGGGTTTTTCTTTTCTCTAGGGAACAAATCGCTTTTTGCATATAGGTCATCAATTTCGATCCCCATTGAGTTAAACGTATCCGTTGTGATTTGGACAATATCCTTCCCTTGGTAAAAAGGATCTAGATTGGTTGAATCAGATGGTGGTGCCTCTTGAAAAAAGGGATCGACATAATGCCATGGGCGTATATCCTCTGGATGAATCCCAAATCTAGTTGCTAAACGTTCATCAAGTTCTTTCTTCATCGAGCGGTAGGCATCATCTGATTGAGCAATAAGTTCGTTGAAAATAGCGAATACCTCGTCACGGTCAAGTTCTTGAAGAGCAAAGCCCATTTGATGATGGTTATCATAACCAAGAAGTTGTGCAGCTTCATTGCGCTTCTTTACAAGCTCAAGCAGGCCTTTTTCTACGACTTTCCCAACTTCCTTACTTGCAAACCAAACTTTTTTGCGTAATTCTTGGTCATCACTATTAACCAATACCTCTCGAATATCATTAGCAGAATACTTCTTGCCATCCACAACAGGGGTGTATGTGTTAAATAATAAATTTAGTTCAGAAGAGCGTTTGGATAAATCAGCAATTACTTCTTCAGGGAGTTGATTCCCTTCCATTTCGCTTAGCAGAAGTTGAAGCTGACGTTTTTCGATCTCCGTTACGTTTTCGGTTGCTAGAAATTGTTTTGTTTTCTCGTATGAATCTTTTGAAGCGAATAGAAGATTGTATCGAGTTTCAGCCTCGCTTAATTTAGCAGCCCACTCAGGGTCTCCCGTTGTTTGGGCCATCCAGCTTGATTGAGTCACTTCTTTAGATAATACTTGCATTTGCTCATTGATTTCTTTTAGAAATGTTTGCAGTGTTTCCATGTTTATCGCTACCTTTCTATATATAAGTGTCACAATAGTCACCTTATTAAGAATTCGTTACAGATATTCTTAAACCTTTAAAAACTTATTTAATATTTTAAAAATATGGGGTGAAAATCTGAAAGGAATCCACAAAAAAGTGATTGCATATGAATAACAGTATAGATACTTTATGCTGGTAATACTAAACAAAACGAAGAAGAAAGATTGACAGCTAACAAAAATAGGTGCGGCTTAAGTAGAGGTGTTCTTTTTAACGGGGATTGATCTTTAGCCAAATTGGGTTTTTAGTTTTTTATAAATGCAGTGAACTAGCGGAGAAAGAATCCTAAAATAATAGAATACGAACAAAATCATATATAAGGCAACGATTAAAGCCTGATATTATTAATAGATGAAGGAAATAAAATAGCTGAAAAAGAAGTAATTACTAAAAGGGTGTGGAGGATGAAGCTACAAAAGCAATAGCGGGTATGAAGTCAAAAACATGGCGTAATGTTTCCCACTTCGCATGTATGAATCGGGCGTACGCGAGGGGATTCTTGCAGATCAAATGGATTTTCTAAAGAAAAGTTTTTATTGAACAGCTCGTTCATGGGTGTTTCGATTCTAACGGAAACGATAAAAGGAGAGTATAATGTACACAATTGGACAAGTAGCAAAATTCTTAGGTGTATCTAGAGATACCTTAAAATATTATGAAGAAAAGGAATTAGTTAAGCCTGCGCAGGATATAGAGAATGGGTATAGAAAATATAATCGTTTTGATATCTATGATATAGCCACAGTAAATTTCTACAGAGAGATGGATATTGAAATAAAAAAAATTCAGGAAATAAGAAAAAGCAAGAGTGTAGAGGGAATAAAATCATTAATAGAGGAGAAAGAACAAGAGGTTTTAGAAGAAATAGAATATAAAAAGCTTCTTTTAAAAAAGCTTCAGATCGTAAAAGAAGATTGTGAAAAAATCAACCAATTCTTAGGAGAATACACAATAAAAGAAATGGAGCCTTAAGAAATTAAAGGAGAAATCGGGCATCTCAATGCGTTTGATGAATATGAAGCTCTTAAAGAGAACTTGGACAGCTTGAAAAAAACTGTAAATCTAACCTCTTTAAGAAGAGTCATAAGATTCAATAACGAAGGTATGCTTGAAGATAGATTTGTTATTGTAAGAAAAGTAGATGACGTTCATAAAGAAATGGAAGGTGAAATTCTAGCTCATCCAAAATGTATGTATACCGTTATTGAAAATGGAAGATGGTCAACTGGCGGAAAAAATACGGACCATAATGTGGAAGCTAGTTTAAGAAAAGCAGCAATGGAAAATGGCTATGAACTTTTGGGGCTTGTTTATATAAATTTATTACTTACCACTTATGAAGATGGACTTGAACGTGTATTTTTAGAAATGTATGCACCCATAAAATAATGCAGACATGTATTGACCTGTGAGTAACCCCTAGGTTTAAGCTGATGGTATTCGTAAATCATGATATTTACGAAATACTTAGTTTGAAGCGGGGGAGTATGCATGAATAGAGAAAAGAAACTAAAAAAACCAGTAGCCAGTTTTATTCTATTAACCAATATTATTTTTTTGCCACTTTTTTGTCTTGTAGGAGCCATAAAGATGTTAGGATTTCCTGTATGGGTCTTTGATGTCATGCTCTGTATCTCTGCTTGGTCCTCAACCTTTGCTTTTGCAATATTATTTAAAAAAATCTATCCTGGGCAGAGTTTTAAACAATTTGTAAAAGATAAATTTAGCAATAAACTTAAATTTCCTGTGATTCTTACGGTAAGTATGATTCAAGTCTTCATATTTTTGCTGATTTTGTTTTTCGTATCTAATAATAGTGAAGCGGACTCTATTTTTACTAAAACTTCATGGGGAATGCTCATCTATTTCTTTTTCAAAAATCTTCTGTCAGGGCCACTAGGAGAAGAACTAGGCTGGAGAGGATTCGCTCAAATGGAGCTTCAAAAGAAGCATTCGCCATTAAAGGCTGCGGTAATCTTAGGATTTTGGTGGGGCATGTGGCATTTGCCTATATGGTTTACTACAGGGTATACGGGCATTGATTTAATCAAATATATGCTATTCTTTATGATTTCCATCCTATCCACAACGATTATCATTGCGGCATTTTATAATTTAAATCAGAATTTAATCATCTCCATTGTCATCCACCAATCTTTTAATTTTTTTATTGGCCTAATAAACGAAAACTTAGTCGATTTAATTATGTATAACGCAATTTTATATTTAGCAGCAGCTGTTCTGCTCATCGTTATTAATCCAAAGAAAGTATTGTACGGAAAGGAACATACACACAATATGAATGGAAATCAATATATGATTAAGTAATAGTTTGTATGGCTATACACTACAACTTTTGGAAGCTGCATCCTTCCCAAAACTCCTGATGACATAAATTTTGATTATGATTTTAAGATAGTTAAAAAAATCATAAACTCTAAAATAATTTTCTTACTACCTTTTTTACACATTTGCTTTTTGCAGTTGCTCAAGCTTCTCATTTATGAAGTAAATAAATGGTCGGTCTGATTAATCGAGCAAGCCTTTATGTACGAAGGAATAACCAGCGCAGGGAGAAGAAGCAGACCGACTATACATATTGAATTGTGAGCAGATGCTCATGAATGTTTTTGGGGCAATTCAAGGACTATTGCTAGTTTTGATGAAATACAAGTAGTAACGATTATAATTTACAAGAAAGGAGAAGGAAATTTGAGCATAACATACCTTTTTTATGACACAATTCCAAATGAAAATGTAACGAACGGAATAATGAATCTATACACCAGCATTTTTAACAGCAGTGCCGAAGAGTTGAATAAGAAAATGAAAGATAATACCAGATTAGTGTTTAACATTGCAGTAGACGGTGAAAAGGTCGTTGGATTCAAGATGGGCTACGAACTTGATAAAAATACGTTTTACAGCTGGCTAGGGGGAGTAGATCCTGATTATCGAAAGCATGGAATCGCCTCCATGCTAATGGAACAACAACATCAGTACGCAAGGGAACAAGGGTATAAGATGGTACAAACAAAAACAATGAATAAATGGCGTAATATGCTGATCCTTAACATCAAAAATGGATTTGATGTTATAGATACGTATACGGATGAACATGGAAGACATAAAATTGTTCTTGAAAAAAAGTTAACAGACTAACGTAAGCACTATATAAGAAGGGAGTAACAGCATGTATCCTAGAATAACTCTCTCTCAATATGGTGAACTAATGATCTACGAGTTGAAAAAGTGCTTGTAAACCAAATTGAGGGAACAAGTCATTAAACCAAGTTCAAGATTTAGGAGGTTATAGAATGTATGAAACAAGATGGACTACTAATGAAGAAATTACAAGTATGGCAGAATATTGGTATAGAATGGCTTGTGAAATGGGAGAAACTGACGGCGTTCCAAAACCAGATTTAAAGAGAGTTGAAGAAGTTAAAAACTTATTTGAAAGAAATTCTAATACAGGTAATTTAAAGTTCAGGGTGGCCGTAGATAGCAATGATAATATTGTGGCTTGTGCAGGGGGGCTAATTAGGACAGAGTATTCCTACCCACTTGCCGATGAACAAAGCCTATTCGGTTGGGTAATAGCAGTATACACGTTAAAAGATCATCGTAATAATGGATTAGCCTATAAATTAGTAGATGAAATTTGTTTGTGGCTAAAACAAAAAGGAGCTAAACGGGCAAGGCTGTGGTCAAGCTCAACTGGTAGAAGAGTTTATGAAAATCTTGGTTTTAGAAATATGATGGATATGTCAAAACCACTTTCTTAGATGCGAGGGGGAAAACTTGAGAGAAAAAAGACCAAAGTTACCTTTAACACAAGAGGAGAAATTAACCTTAAGGAAAACGAAAGTAAAATTAAGTTCCTTCTACAAGTTGGAGGTAGAAGAAATTAAGGAAATGTTTGGTGCATCAAATGAACGGGCAAGAACATTAAAAGGTTTAGCGACGTTTCAACAAGTACCTTCTATAGGTTATGAATTAGCTTTTAAGTTAGTAAATTATCTTGGTTATTTTAATCTTGAACAAATAAAAACAGAAAATTGGGCGGAGATTTTCCATAACTTAGAGTTGAAACTTGGATGTTGGACTGATTCATGTGTTGAGGACCAAATTATCTGTATTATTCATTATGCAAATTATCCCGAAAGTGAAAAACAGTGGTTTGATTTTACAGCAGAAAGAAAATTATATAGACAGCAAAACGGTTATCCAATTACACGCCCAAAGAAAGCGTGGTATGAAAAGTAAACCAACAACCTTCTTCAGCGATCAGGCCCATTCCTTTAGTTGATCTGACCCTTTTCAAGTAGCCACAAAAAATAAGCGCAGTTAAAAAGCCTGACTTCTATATTCGATAGGAGTCAGGCTGATTAACCTTTCATAGTTATAGAAGTGAATGTTACCTTTACTGGCCGTTCTAACCTCTTATGAAGTTTTAAAAGAATGCAGCTTAAAAAGGTGAAGGATTATGCGCTATAGGTAAAGAATGTATCAAAAAAGACCTAGTTGACTCTTGATTTTTGAGTACTTCGTCTTTTTGTAAGAGTAAAACTACTTTTTTTCTTTTAATAACCCTTCTATGACAAATTCAATAATCCTATCCTTCACTAATGGAAAAATATCATCCCCAATTTCCTGTTTGTGTAAACGAAGCGTCATTACAGCCTGCATGATCCCCACTATTACTCTCGGGTCATCTTTTGGTAAAGTACCTTGATTCATAAGGGCATTAACTGCATGAATCCCTCTCACTGCATTTTTTTGATTGAAATCAGACATCTCGGCTGGTAACTTACGTGTAAGTCGTTCGTGTTCATCATTTTGCAAAGCTCTCTGGAGAAAGGGATTTTTTTCAACTGAGTCAAAGGAAAAATGAAAGAATGAATATAGTAATTCTTTTGGCGAGAGATTTTCTCGGAACAGTTCATTAAGTACGGACTCTCGAACTTCTACTTCATTGATTAATATTTCGAAATAAAGTTCTTCTTTAGAATTGAAAAATTTATAAAAAGTCCCTTTGGCAATTCCGCATTCGCGAATGATCTCATCAATACTTGTCTTAGCAAGACCATATTTAATAAAAATATTCCGACCTTTTATCAAAAGATCTTGTCTAATTTGCTCTTTTTCATTTTCTGTGAATTTTGGCATTTGAGGACTCCTTAAAAAATTTTTATGACTTTTTGTGGATTTTTAGTCATATCACATATATACTATACCATATATAGTCTAGACAAAAATGTAAACATCACGTCTTGATGCAAATATTTTTTGTTTTTAACTATAAAAGTCAAATGATTTTTAATGAAATTAAAAGGAGAAAATTATTTAATGAGAACGATAGGAGAAAATTTAATTCAATTTGATGGGCTTTATAATTTTCGAGACATTGGGGGATTTAAAACGAATGAAGGAAGAGTGATGAAAAAAGGGATTCTTTATCGGTCTGATGAATTATCTAAGCTTTCCCAAAATGATATGGAGGTATTTCATCAATTAAACATAAAAATAATATGTGATTTAAGAACGGAACAAGAACAAAAATCAAAACCTAGCAAAATAAAATCTGGACAAGGTATACAGGTGGTAACTGTTTCTCTTCAAGACAAAAGTCAAGAATTCACGCATTTTGAATTTTTTAAATTTCTAGTGAGTAAATCAAACTCTATTAATTTTGAACAACTTATGAAAGATATGTACCATAGCATGGCCTTTATTAACAGCTCTAAAATTAATGAGATTGTCACATTGCTTTCACTTCAGAAGAATATACCAGCTTTAATCCATTGCACAGGTGGAAAGGATCGGACCGGATTCATTTCTGCAATTATTCAATTACTTGTTGGTGTACCTTATCAAACAGTAATGGAAGAATATTTGTTCTCGAATGATTTAATTGAACCTAAAATGAAAAAAGTCGAGAAAATGATTAAATGGATGAGCCTTTTTCAATTATCTTCAGAGCGTGTAAAACCCATTTTAGAAGTTCGCCGAGAGTATTTAGATGACGTATATAATGATATAATTACGCAATATGGAGACATAGAAACGTATTTATGCAAGGCATGTAAGATACAACAAAAGAGTTTAATAGATTTTAAGAATTTGTTACTTGAGTAATCGATTAATCCAAATAGAAGGAATTTTTGTATTTGATTTATGTGAACGTACTAAATGCATATCTATCAAATTTACTGTTATAGAAACAGTTTTTTATTTGAACTTTATATGACTAAAATAACGAAAACAGTCGTATGGTTCGATGGTTTGTAGGAAAAAAACTAGCTAAAAAATAAACAGAAATGAGTGATAACATGTTTGAGAATTATTTCCAGGCAAAAGATGTTCGATTATACTATGTGAAAACTACATTAGAAGATTCACCAATCTTACTATTACATGGTGGAATTTCAAGATGGGAAGCATTCGAAACGATTATTCCAGAATTAGAAAAACACGGATGCGTTTATGCACTTGATTTAAGAGGGCATGGTAAATCTGATAAAGATATTGGAAAGTATTGCTTAAATGATTATGTTGAGGATGTTGTACAATTTATTAAAGAAATCATTTCGGAGCCTCCAGTCATTTTTGGTCATTCTTTAGGGGGAATGATCGGAATTCAAATAGCAGCATATTATCCTGAACTAGTGAAGGGATTAATCATTGGAGAATCACCTATTAATTTAGAAGTATTAAGAGAAAGTTCTAAAAGTTTAGCGAAATGGAAAAGGTTTAGTGGAAATTATTTAGCGTTTAAAGATGAAAATAGAATAGGCGAAGATAAAATAAAGCAAGGAAAAGAAGAAAATGCATTAATGGAATTTATGATAAAAAGTGTCATGTTAACAGATTCAGACGTACTAACAGCGATGATAGACCAATTTGAACATACATTTATGAATTATGATATTGAGATTTTGCTACAAATGATTAAATGTCCAGTTTTATTGCTACAAGGGAATCCAGACCTTCAAGGAATAATCAGTGATGAAGATGCAAAATTGGCTTTAAGACTCATACCTAATGCAAAGCATATAAAATTAAAAAATGCAGGGCATACATTGCATATTGAGGATAAAAAGGCTACTTTGGATGCGATTATTCCGTTTGTTAAAGAGTTGTTGGAGCAATAAAAGTAAGTCACTATAATAAGCCGAATTTTTATTCGGCTTCAGACTTTAGATGAATGGTTGTTTTTTACCATTACCTCTTCACAACATCGTGGAGAGGTAATGGGATTCATATAAAAACCAGCTGTTACTATAAATATGAGAAAGAGCAATGTCAACACATTGGCTGAAATAATCATTTCTTATTTTTTGTTTGTTTATGAATGATAGTAAATACTTCATTAAACAGTTGTGCATGACTGGAATGAGAGGAGGATAGTATTTTTAATTGTCGAATAGCCCCTTCACAAACACCCCATCTTACATTTGAGTTTTGAGTTTCATCTAAAATAAAATTAATTATTTCTTTTTCCTCTTGTGAAAATTTATCATCATTTATCACTTTTTTCAGTCGCTGTTGTATGTTGTTTATAGCTATTTCCTGACTTTCAACGGAATTAGTCGATTTAAATGGGAAGAGAATTTGATTAGATTGCTTAGTTAGTTCGATGTTTTTCTCTAAACGTAAAATATTGTATTCTAAAATATCGGAACTATTTAGGTTCAGCTTCATTTGATCAGAATATCTAAATTGATAGCCTAATCCTCCAATAAAATGAGTAGATAAATCCATCGCACTTTCTTCTATTTCATTCCCATAAACCTCTATTAATCGTTCCGCCAGCCAATTTAGCTCTTTATAATGGCTCTCCGCCATATATTTCTGTAATGCCTCATCATTTTCTCCTAAAGAAATATTATATAATTCTGAAATTTTTTCATTTCCATAGATAGAATGTTTTACTCGAAGCTGGGAATAAAAAATTTGCTTATCATTAGGATTTCCTTCAAGCAACAGCAAATTTTGCTGTTCTTCCACTTTTGAATCCACTTTTTGAATAATATAAAGAATTAATTGTGATTTCGTAGAGAAGTAATTATAAAACGTGCCTTTGGAAACGCTGGAAAGTTCCAAAATATCCTGGATTGAAGTATCGTGATAGCCTTTTGTTCGAAACAATTGTTTGGCTACTTCAATGATTTTCTCTTTTTTACTCATTCATTGTTATCTCCTCGAAAAATTATTGACATCTTTATTATACCATACTATCATAAAAATGAACTAAGGTATAAAAAAATATACATAGGTTTATTTTGAGTGAGAGGAATGTAAAAAATATGGAAAATACACAAACGCAACCAGTTGATATAAATGGAAAACACTTTAAACGAGCTGGTTTTGTACTTGTTTTAATGCTGGGAACTTTTTTAACTATCATTAATCAAACCTTATTGGTTACCGCACTGCCAAAAATAATGAGCGATTTAGCTATCAATGCGATTGATGCACAATGGCTTATCACCTCATTTATGCTAATCAGTGGCATTATGATTCCTGCTTCAGCATTTTTCTTAAATACGATAACGAATAGAAAATTATTTTTTACGGCAATGGCTTGTTTTGCAATAGGTACAGTCATTTGTGCACTAAGCACGACATTTAATACACTTCTCTTAGGGCGTATCATTCAAGCGATCGGTTCAGGAATGATGATCCCATTAATGCAAACGCTAATGTTTTTAGTCTATCCAGCTGAGCGGCGAGGGGAAGCCATGGGGTTAGTAGGAATGGTAATTGCATTTTCTCCTGCAATTGCTCCAACTGTATCCGGTTGGATTGTTGATTTTTATAATTGGCGTTACTTGTTTTATATCATTCTTCCAATCGTTGGGATTAATATGGTGCTAGCATTTTTCTTTATGAAAAACATAATTAATGTAACTAAGCCGAAGGTTGATTTTTTCTCTATTTTTCTTAGCAGCTTAGGTGTAGGTTTACTTCTCTATGGGATAAGTGTTGCAGGAAATGTAGGATGGCAAAATAAGACTACGTGGATTTCTTGCGTATTAGGAATTGTCGTTATCATCCTATTTTCCAGCCGTCAATTTAAATTAGCACAACCATTTTTGGAGTTAAGAGTGTTTAAAAGTAGAATGTTTACTTTGTCTACAATTATTGTAGCAATTATTTTTATGACAATGATTGGATCAGAAATTCTCTTACCTATTTATACACAATCAATAAAGGGATTTTCAGCCCTTCAATCAGGACTAATATTACTTCCTGGAGCGATTGTTTTAGGTGTGATCTCACCAATTGCTGGGAAACTATTTGATACGTATGGTGTCAAAAAAATATCAATGATTGGCATGTTTATTCTCACTGTAGCCACAGTCCCATTCTTATTGCTCACTAAGGATACAGCTACATGGTGGATTGTTTGTCTTTATTCATTAAGAATGTTAGGCATGGGATTTGTAATGATGCCGTTAGCTACAGCGGGGATCAATGCTTTACCTAATGAATTAATTAGTCACGGTTCATCGATTAATAATACTGTCCGTCAAGTGTTTGCTTCACTTGGAGCGGCAATAATGGTAGGGGTGATGTCGGCTTCAGTTACTAGGTATTCAAATGATTACGTGGACATCTCATTAACTCCCTTGTTGAAGGGACTAAATAGTGGTTTTATGTCGGGGTTCATTCTATTAGCGATCGCATTCATATTATGTTTTTTTGTAAAGTCGCCAACAAATGTAAAACAAAATGAATAAATAATGCTTATATCATTTTTATTTATAGGGCACTTATCCTTGAACAAGGATAAGTGCTCATTTCCATTTAAAGTGCTTTGGAGGAAATCTTCTTATTGTAACGACAGTATCGTAGAAGAACAGCCCTTGATAATACCTTGCATTACAAGTTAATGGGAGTTATACTATGTATATACCTTGTAAAACAAGATATTAAGAATGGTGGAACGATCATGTCGCAAACACAAATGTTGAAAGGAATCATAGATGGTTGTCTCTTGGCAATTATACAAGGCAAGGAATGCTATGGATATGAGATGGCTGAGCGTTTAAGTGAGTATGGATTTTGCGCTGTAAGTGAAGGGACGATCTATCCATTATTAATGAGAATGCAGCGAGAAGGGCTCGTCACCTCTGTTCGAAAAAATTCAACTGCAGGTCCTAAAAGAAAGTATTATTCACTTACAGAAAAGGGAAATCAAGCTTTGGAGGATTTTTTGAGCAGATGGAGTCAACTTGAAAAAAGTGTTAATCGAATTATTAGACAAGAAACAAAAGGGAATGATGGGAATAATGGAACAACATCAACTATCTGATCAGAGCAAGAAATTTATTGATGATTTAAGATTGTACTTATTTTCAAGCGGAAAAAATGATCAGGAGATTAATGAAATAGCTGAAGAACTAGAGGTTCATCTTATTGAAGCTGAAATGCATGGGAAGTCTCTTGAGCAAATTGTTGGAGCATCTCCCAAAGAATATATGATGAATATTTCAAATGAGATGAAGGCTGACTACAAAGTGTGGGCAAAATATATTCCTCTTATTGTTATGGGGACAATGTCCTTTTTAATTTTAGGAGATCTATTGCAAGGACCATTAAGTTACAGCCTATTGCAAATCATAGGAACGATTTTGTTTAGCATGATGTTCATCGGAGGAGTATTTATGACTTTTCGCTATGTTGCAAGCAATCGAGTCTCAAGGGTAAAAGAATTTCTAATCATGCTGCTTCCAGTTCTAATTAGTATGATATTTTTTGTAGGGTTACTTGCGGTCGATTCGTTTTATAAAACCCCCACAATTGATTTTAATTGGTTAGGTAGTATAGTCATTGGATTTATTGTTTTTTCTTTTGTCGTTTTATTTTCAATTTGGTCAAAGACTGCTGTGATGCTCGTTATATTGATAGCACTTCATCTACCGACATTTATTCTATCGTTCACTTCATTCGGAGAAGAAGTACGATTGATTATTGGGATGGCTATCACTTATTTATTGATAGGAATCTATCTGTTTTTTGAATTTAAGAAGCTAAAGAGAAAAAAAGTGACAGATAACGAATAAAACCTCACTCAAATAGACGAATGTTGTGCAGAAATAATAAAGATGTTTCATTTACAATAAAGTCATGTAATTAGGTTTGACTGAGAAAATTGTCGATGAAATTAAAAAAGACACCGAAGTGTCTATGTTTTTCAAATTAAGCATACCGATAAATTGAAATTTAATTACTTAACATTATGCTTATCTTGGGAGCAAGGTATTCTATCGGTGAGTGTATACAAACCATGTAATGCTTGCTGTTAGTAATGCTGACGAAATCAAAGCTGTAAGAACGCTATATGTTCGCCAAACAAGTATCGCTGACCAATCGAAAGCACAGCACAGTATACCCAGGGCAATCGTAGCGATCAGGAAAATAACTGTTACGATTATTCTCTTTTTTGTCATTGGCTGCCGCTCATTCATTTTCCTTCTGCGTAATCCTAAGAGAAATAGCAAAACGGCCAATAGGCAAAGAATAATTGTGATAGACGACAAAATGATATCCAAAAGCTGTGTGCCGCTCATTTCATATGACTGAGTTAGATTGCCGTCTAATATATCTTTCACTTTTAGTACCAGGTTTGTATTGGTATTTGCGCCGTTGCTCAGCAAGGTGACGGCTGTTCGTTCATTTAGCAGTATGGCTACTTCGGTTCTGAAACTTGGATTGCCCCCAGTGTGTTCTATAATCGTTTGGTCGGCGTCTACCGACCAGCCTGCCGCATAATACATATCGTTGACAGCCGAAACAGACATATCCCCCTGATGTGATTTTTCGATCACCGTATGAAATATTTCGGGTATGTCCTGCACAATACCCATCTGTATGCCCATCCAACGCGCCATATCTTTTGTATTAGAAATGATGTAGGCTGCTGGTTTATTCCCAGCAAAATCCGGAGCTTTAAATGGAGTTGTCATAAAAAAGGAAGAACGGTAGCCCTGTGCCAACTGTCCAGTGGCTTGAGCATCTTCTTTATAAACATACGTCTCGTGAAGACCTAACGGCTGAAATACCTGTTCCCTCATAAAATCTTCATAGCTTTGTCCTGACACAATCTCAATAACCAAACCCAATACGTCATAATTAACGGTTCCATAGTTATGCTGTTCACCGGGAGGGAACGCCAATTCAGCATCTACGAGCATTTCCACAGTCTTTTGCAACATATCTGGTGTATTGCCTTGTGGAATTTTTTGAGTATGCCAAAAATTTGTTAGACCACTGGTGTGGTGAAGAAAGTTATTTAGTGTAAGGCTTTGCATATCAACAGGTCTCCCTCGATACTTTAACGTAAACCAAGGTAAATATTTTTGGACAGGGTCAGTCATTGAGAGCAGCCCTTGCTCTTCCAACAGCAAAATACCCATACCGGTAAAAGCCTTACTGACCGAGGCTAACTCATAGAGTGTATTTTCACTTGCAGACAACCGCTTTTCACGGTCTGCATAGCCTGAAGAAAAGTAGAATACTTCATCATCAGCAATTATTGAGAGTGACATTCCCGGCACACCTGAAATACGACGGGCATCATCTAGCAACGCTTGTATTGCCGCAGATTTCGAGTCTGATAACGCATAACTTTGTGTGGCGAATCCTGAGAATAATATAAATATCATTAATACAAAAACAATAATCTTTTTCATAAACTCTCCTTTTTAAAAAATTATAAGAGAATCATATAAATAATCTACTTTTACAACTACAAAACTAAATATTAATTTATCTTTCAATTCGCCTATATAAATATCAAGTAATTGTCAAGAGTTACACTTAAACGAAAAGATGCGTTAGTTCAATAAGAAGTAAACAACTTTATTATTCATTTTAAAGTATTATATAAACAGATGGAAGTAATTTGAAACTATTTTAAAGAGCCATGCTACGTAGAATGTAGTAAGGCCCTTAGCTTTTGTTAAATAAAAAATTCAATAACTTTATTATCATTATACAAATGGTACTTGAAAAAGAAGGAAATAAACGTTTGTAATTAAATGGGATTATGTGGTAAAATGGCAATAACTCTATTTGGATAGAAAGGACACAGGAGAACAAGTATGCCAATATTTACTTTGTAATGATCAATAAATTGGATAGCATCACCCTCAAAAAACATTGTTTTTTTCTCAAGGGGGGAGTATGCCCATTTTTCTCATTACAAAGGAACCAAGCAACCCTGTAGTCTTGATGCGAAAGGAGATCCTTGTGTAGGATCTCCTTTTTATTTTTTATTATTTCATTTTATACTGCGCTGCAAGTTATCCAAATAGATGCTTGCGTTCCTTTATCTTATTAAGAGGTGAAGGATGAATGCAAAATAGAATATTTCACTGGAAACTTTCTCAAATGCCAGAACGAGCTGTAAAGAAACACTGCAAAATGTGTGGCAAATTATCAGTTTTTACAGACACCCAGGTGCGAAGGCATAACGCAAATGGAAAAAGCATTTACAAGTATGCGATCTATAAATGCGAAAAAAATCATACGTGGAACAAAAAACTAGCTATCTATAAAACGTTCTCAGAGCATGTTGCTGAAATGGAGGAGCAGAAAGAAGAAGCTCCGATGATGTCAGCCATTTCAATTACTAGCTTAGCCGAACAAGGAGTAAAGGTGATTCACATTGTACTAGATGAAGTGATAGGAACACACCGAGTGGATAAAGTGCTTGCCAACCAAATTGAGGATTGGAGTCGATCGCAGATCATAGAAAAGATTGAAAAAGGAACGATTCGAATAAATGAACAGGTCATTAAACCGAGTTCAAGATTGTCAAAGGGAAAACGCATTTCTATTTTCATTTGATGAAAAACATTGAGCAACCGAACTGAATATCAAAACTGGTGAATACAATGTATGATCGTTAACGGGAGTAAAATACTGGATTCAATCGTTTCAATGCTTTACCTAATCTTTGATTAAATAGAGCTATGCCACTTTCACAATATGAATTCATCCTAACTGGCTAATTCTAGAGTAAGTAATGTAGCAAGTATTCTATTGAACTGGAATACTTGCTACAAGCCATTTCAATGACTATGTTATAATACAAGCTAATTTTAACCTAGAGTGAGGGATGTTACTTGAAAAGAAGCATATTATATATTGAAGATAATGAGAAAATAGGCAGCTGGGTAAAAGAAGAATTGGAACAGCGAGGTTTTTCAGTTTACTGGCAGCTTTCTGGTGAAGGGGCTGAAGAAGAAATACATCAGCATGAAATCGTTATTCTGGATATCATGTTACCCGGTTTAGACGGATTTACTGTGGGAAAACGATTAAAAAAGGCTGCTCCTGCTGTTCCTATTTTGCTATTATCTGCTCGAACATCAATACATGATAAGGTAGATGGGTTACAATTTGCTGATGACTATTTAACGAAACCTTTCCATACAGATGAATTAGTTGCAAGATTAGAAGTATTAATCCGTCGCAGTGGCAGAATACATTCCGAACGTATTTCATTAGGAAATCATATTGAAGTAGATCCAGAAGTCCAAATGGTTTATGACAAGCGCACAGGAGAGGAAATTATATTGACAGGGAAGCAACATCAAATTTTAATGTATTTCTTACGTCACCCTAATCAAGTTTTACCAAAAGAACAAATTTATGAAGCGATTTGGAAGGAATCTTACATAACTGGTGATAAAACATTAATGGTGCATATCAGTCGACTGCGTCAAAAGCTGGAACGGTATCCAGATTCCCCGGAGATTATTGAAACGTTGAAGGGAATAGGCTATCGGGTGAAACTATGAAACAGACTGGCTCATTATTTCGGCGTTTTCTAGTAGGACACTTTTTATTTATCTTTTTTCCTCCCATTGTGCTTATTATCTTCTTTTCGTTCATTGGGTTTTCGGATATCAATGAAAAAGATCTACATACGTTAAATCCATTTTTCGCTACACTGCTTTTGTTTGGTTTTATTATTGTCGCATTTGTTGTCATCTCTTGGCTTTTCTTCTTAAGACTTCGTAAACGTCTCACCCGTTTACAGGAAGTCATGTCATTTTCAGCTACTAATCACTCATTTCCTAACCCAATATCTGTTCAAACGGATCGTATGGATGAAATAGACCAGCTAGGAAGTTCTTTTAATTGGATGATTCAGCAGCTTGAAGACAGTCGCAAGCGAGAAAATGAAGAGGAATTATTACGACATCGACTCATTGCAAATGTATCTCACGACTTACGAACGCCACTTACAATTTTGAGAGGACATGTCACCAGATTAAATAAAGAACCAATAATGAGTTTAGAAGGACAAAACTCATTATCAGAGATGAACCAAACGGTTACAAGAGTCGGAGATCTAATGGATGATTTACTTTCCTATACATTGCTTACATCTGGGAAGCATCCTTTTCAACCCACTTCAACAGATATTGCACGTTTAGTAAGAGCATCTGTTGCTGCATGGTATCCTGTATTTGAAGAAAAAGAAATTCAGTTGGATGTTGATTTACCGACGGAAGAGACGTTTTATTGGGAAGCAGATCCTAAATGGATCACACGGGTTCTGGATAACTTATTTCAGAATATTCTTCGCCATGCAGCAGAGGGAAAATTTGCAAGCATTGTAGTTGATGTAGAAAAAGAACAGATCGTTGTTGCAGACAGAGGTCCAGGTATGGATCACTCTTCCTATGAGGGCGGGGCGGGAATTGGTTTATCGGCTTCCAATTATATGTTGAAAAAAATGAAGCTGAAAGCTGACTTTACCTCAAATGAAAATGGCACAAGAGTAACTATTGGACGAGCTTAACCGAAAGTTAACCTAGAAGTAAACAACATGATCACCGAGATGTAACTTTGCTTCTTTATAATGAGAACCATAACAGAAAGGAAGTGTTATGGTTGCTTACAATTAATCACTTAGTTAAACGTCGTGGAAAACAAGAAATCTTATCAGGTGTCAGTTTTAAAGCTAGACCCGGGAGAGTAACTGGTTTTTTAGGTCCAAATGGGGCAGGGAAAAGTTCTACCCTTCGCATTCTGCTTGGATTGGATCGTGCCACATCAGGGAGTGCACTAATTAATGGTGTGCCATTCGCAGAATTACAGAATCCTCTAGCAACAGTAGGTGCTGCACTTGATGGATTCGGCGCTCATCGTATGCGAACAGGACGGGCACACTTGCGCTGGATTGCCCGTGCTGCAGGATTGTCTCGCTCACGTGTCGAAGAAGTTCTGGAAATAGTCGATCTTACGAAAGCAGCTGGGAAAAGAGTGGGGAATTACTCCCTTGGAATGGGGAGAAGACTTGGAATGGCAGCTGCACTACTTGGAGATCCAAAAATATTGGTTTTAGATGAACCCGTAAACGGGCTCGACCCGGAAGGCATTCGCTGGATTCGCACATTTTTACGTGAACGTGCTGCGTCAGGAAAAACGGTGTTACTATCCAGTCATCTAATGGGAGAGCTTGCAGAGACTGTTGATGATGTGGTGATCATTAATCATGGAAAAGTCGTTGCAGATGGAACATTGGATGAAGTAATCGGTACCCATTCCACGCTGGAGGAAGCTTTTTTTGCCCTGACATCTGAACATGCAGATGATGTTGTATGAGAGTATTCAACGCGGAACTATCTAAATTGTTCTCCCTGCCGGGCATGTGGCTTGCCTTTCTAATTGGCACATTTGCCCCACCTGCCATTGCTGCCTTGGACAGCATAGCAGAAAAAGAGGATATTATAGCTGGAGTTAGCACACGACTATCGGAAGTAGGCTATATAGGATTAGGTCTTGGTGTACAAGGGATCATTATTCTTGGTGTGCTTGCTGTCAGCAGTGAGTATTTGACAGAGAGCAGTGAATCGGGTGGAGGGAATCAGATAACAACGAGCTTAACGGTTGTTTCATCCCGATTTCATTTTTTGCTGGCAAAAGCAGGTGCTGTGACAGTGACCAGTGCCCTGCTTTCTATTGTTGCGATTCTAACAACTGTGTTAACAACAAACCTTATTCTTGGTGAATACGCCCCTGCATTTGAAGCATCTAAACTGATCGGCGTGGTTTGTTACTGGACATTTACTGCTCTTTTGGCATTTGGGATTACGGTTCTAACAAAGAATGGCATGATCCCGCTTGCTGTGCTTATTATAAATTCATCTGTTGTGACCGTCTCTTACCTCCTTACTAAGGTTACAGAGTTAGCGTTTTACTTACCAGATAGAGCTGGCACAGATATGTTTATTAGCGGAGGATATCACCCCCCATTCATAGGTGGTTTAATCATGTTTGCTTGGGTAGCCGTTCTTTTCATTATCGCAGCTATTGTATTCCATAGAAGGGATGTTGCATCATGAGTGTCTCATCTAGTAGAAAGATAACACAAGTCCTTGGCGCTGAACTGGATAAATTAGTTACATTACCATTGATATGGCTCACTCTTATGGGTACAATCATTATTCAGTTCGTTTTAACCGGAGCTTTTACTTATGCTGGTCTACAAGAGGCAGAAGGAACGCAAAGCATACTGGATACTGGATTTGCTTCCATGGGCTATCTTCAAGCGGGGTTCATTATTCTTGGTATCTTAGCGACTTGTTCGGAGTATACGGGTGGACAGATTCGAACGACTTTAACTGCGATGCCTTGGCGCGGGTATCAATTATCCGCCAAGCATGTGGCTTTGGCAATCCTAACGATTCCGGTCGCGTTTATTATTGCTGCATCAGGTGTACTATATGCTTTTATTATGATGAGAGACACAGCGGTCGCGATTGAAATAGACAGATTAATAAAAACACTAGCAGGAGCAACAGGCTATCTAACATTTACCACCCTTCTCAGTGCAGCTATCGGTGCTTTACTAAGACGAACCACACCTGCTTTAGTGGTACTGCTTGGTTATTATTTCATTGTCAGTCCATTGTCGGGAGATTTTCTGCCAAATTATTTTCCGGATACGGCAGGAGCTTATATGTATATGCTGCCTTCTTCTGATAACATAAATACCCTTACACCCATGCAAGGGACAGGTATTTCAATGTTATGGACACTGATCTTTATTACAGTAGCTATTGTATTTTACCGAAAACGGGATGCCTAAGTTTAAGAATAATTAATAGAATTAAATTATGTTTTATCGAATGTCACTTTTAACAGTAGACACTAGGGACATTATCTATACGGTGTACCATAGCATATTAAAATGAAAATAAGGATAATATTTGAATGTGTTATAATGGTCTGAAGGTTTTTATTTCCAAATCCGATGGTGTTAATCTGGAATAGTTTGACTTTTCGTGGGTGATCATTTGAAAATTTCAATACAAAAAATAAGTAGGGAACTGGAAGAAGAAATCCTTATTAGGTGTCATGAGGTAGATGAAGAAATACATGAAATCGTAAATAAACTAAAAACTGAACCCTCCATCATACTCGGATATCAAGATGAGCAAGTTCATCGTATGAATCTTAGAGATATCTATTATTTTGAGGCAGTGGACGGAAAGGTTTTTCTTTATTGCAAGGATAACGTTTTTGAGGTAAAACATAAGCTTTATGAGTTAGAGGAATTATGTAAAGAAAAGGACTTTTTCCGTGCGACCAAATCAACCATTCTAAACATAGCTAAAATTTCGTCCGTTTACCCTTCCTTTAATGGCCGATTCGAGGCAGTGCTTGATAATGGGGAACGTGCTGTTATATCAAGGCAGTATGTGCCTGTCCTTAAAAAAATGCTTGGATTGTAAAAGGTGGGATACATATATGAAACTTTCTGAATTCATACGAGACATGGTGAAGGATTTCTTGATCATCTTCGCATCGATAATCATTATTATTACAATTTTGCGACAAATATATGATCCTACTATGGCCTTTGACTTGAAATCGATTTATATCATTATGGCATTCTCATTTTTAAGTGTATTAATGGGATTTATTTTGTATTCTCCTAATGATATAAGTGAGAAGAACATGCGTATAAGAAGGGGTATTCATTTTTTTGCGTTGGAGATTCTATTGATTACCCTTGGCGGCATTTTAGGTATTGTGAAAAGTGGATTAGATGTCATTATTTTTGCTTTGCAAATTGCTGTTATCTATATGATCGTTCGTCTGTTGTCATGGAAAAATGATATAAAAGAAGCCAAAGCAATTAATGAAAAACTAAAAACATTTAAAAAAAATAGTCATGAGTAGGCAAGAAAATCATCATGCAGTTTTTTTGCAAGAGCTTTTTTTACGGTAAACTTTATGTTTACCGCTTTTTTTTGCATCTTATTTGCCTGCAGAAGCAACTTATCGTTTTTCTATATACTTCTTTTCGGCCACTTATTATGATGAATTCATAAAATTGATCCGAAAGAGGGAGTAACTACTATGGCATATTTAATATTATTGCTTGTTTTGATTTTCGAGATTGCTTTTGCAATCAACTGTATAGTAACGAAGCAAACCCATCAAAAAATAAAAAATGGGATTCGGATTGCTGCATTTATTGCATTTGTCATACTCACCCTTTCCTCTGTAATTGTGTGGAGTTTACGCTGGGTAATGCTTGGTATACTGCTTCTCCTATTAGCGGGAAAGGCGATCGTTTCTCTTATTCGTAAGAAGGAAAACAAAACATATAAAACGTCTAAAATTGTCTGGAAATCCATTGGAATGATAGTTGTAACGGTATTTTCACTTGCACCTGCAATTGTTTTTCCGCAGCATAACTCACCAAAAGTAACTGGTGAATATCAAGTGGCAACCGCTACTGACACATATACGGATAAAAACCGTATGGAAGAATTTACGGATAAGGAGCAGCACAGATTTGTGAATGTAGGGTTTTGGTATCCGAAAAACGGCAATGGTACATACCCGCTTTTGGTGTTCTCACATGGCGCATTTGGCATTAAGGATGGCAATAGCTCTACCTATACTGAACTTGCAAGCCACGGGTATGTAGTTGTTTCCATCGATCATCCTTATCATTCCTTCTATACTCGTTCAGAGGATGGAACAGTCACTATGATCAATTCAGATTTTAGCCAAGAGGTCTTAAATATGAATAAAGGCATGTACTCGAATGAAGAACGGTACAATATCATTCAAAAATGGATGAAACTGCGAACAGACGATATGAATTTTGTCATTGATACAATCCTTAAAAAAGTAAAAAATGATAATAATCCCATTTATCAACAGATCAATACAGAGAAAATTGGTGTGTTCGGGCACTCAATGGGAGGTGCCGCAAGCGTAGGGCTAAGCAGAGAACGCGATGATGTAAGGGCAGTAGTAAATATCGATGCCCCTTTCTATAGTGAACTGGTTTATAACAAAGCAGATGATACTTTTATGGCAAGCAGCCAAGCCTACACAACCCCACTTTTTAACATTTATTCGGACGATGTTTGGAGACAACTGGATAACACTCCTGTTTATGTAGCCAACAAACTCAACAATAAACAGTTCGAAGGAGCCTATACGACTCATTTGAAAGGGGCAAAACATTTAAGCTTGACCGATTTACAGCTTTTCTCTCCAATCCTTGCAAATACGCTGCATGGTGGAAAAGACAGCATCGATCCATATTACTGCATTGAAACGGAAAATAAATTAATTCTTGAATTTTTTGACTATGAATTAAAAGGCATGGGTCATTTCGATCCCAAGAAGACCTATTAAACGACTGCCTACATAAGAAATATACTGATTTCATACATGAATGACAATAAAGTTGTTCAAAAAATGTTCATCCACGATTTTTAAGGATTAATCGTATATTACATTTTTTCCTTGTTCACTTAACTTTTTTAAAGAGGTGAGCATATGATTTATTTCTTCGTCGGAATGTCTTTCCCATGAACGTAATTCGGCAATTATTTTCAAAGGAGATTTAGACCGATAAGAACGTGTTGGATTTCCAGGAAATCTTTTGTCCGTTACGTTCGGATCATTTTCAAAATCACCCAATGGTTCTACAATATAAATTCTTTCCTTTGACTTGGATCTTGCTAATTCAGCCCCCCATTTAGCAGCATCTAATGTCGCAGTAAAATATATATAGTTGGATTTTTTATCCTGGTAATTTGATAAGTGTTGTGGTACTAACAAATCTCGAATTTTCAGTTCTGCTTTAGTGCCATGAAAAAAAGGACCATGATCTAAGACATCTTTTTTGGCGTTCAAACGAATACACCTCCACTATTTTTAGATTTGTATAAAAGAGTATAATATCGAAATGACAAAAAGAACAGTCTGTAAATAACTTGAAAATGATGGTATAATGTACGTAGAGAGAATGATATCGAACGACCATTACTTATTTTTTACGTAATGAGCAGTAACGTAAAGCTTTAGTTGAAAATATAAATTTATTCCATTATCGGGCGTAATTCTACAGAAGAATTACGCTCCTTCTATATGTAAATGGCCAGATGGCAGAATTAGATTTGTTTGTCGGTCAATATCGAGATGAGTTCAAACAACATGAATAGGCAAAAAATTTATGACGCGTACGAACGTATATTTAGTTTAATTTTTGGTTGAACCAGTAAGGGAGGAGAAATATAACGTAATGTTGGGGATGTTTGGATCAACACTAAAAAAGGGAATCTCTCTAAATAGGGGGGTTCCTTTTTGCTGGTCTAAAAATCAATAGTAAGATTTAACAGTCCCTTTATTTATTAATAAACACGAAAAGCGAACGAGTTATTATGAGGGGAACCCCCATAATTATGGAACTAAATGTTACTGATAGCTTAGCTGCATTCTTCGAATAAAGTATCTACTGTAATAAAGGTCATTTTGGAATATACTATTATCAATAGGTTAACATTGTTAATCTATGTTGATATCCGAGATTTATAGAACAGTATGAAACTATTATAGGAGAGTCTTAAAATGAAAAAGAAAATGTACTATTTAATCTTCCTTTTAACGACCGTGTTTATAGTTGGTTGTACCAACGAAGAAGATGCATCCGTTACAGATGGAGAAACAGATTCACAAGAAGTAACCACAGTTGAAACAAATAAAAACAACGAAAAGGAAGAAACTGGTACTACGGTCGTTGATAAACCAGTAGTAAATGAAACACCAACTCAACTAAATAATGAACGGTTCTCAGGATACAAACTTATTGAAGTGGATGGCGGTGATTTGTCAGGATATCGTGAACCTAACGTCGTCGTTGACATTGGTTATGGGGACCGTGAATATTGGGCATTTACTAATGAATACGGGCAACTTGTGCGTGTCATTGCGGATGAAATCATTCTACAAGATGACCGTAACGAACCTGTATTATCGTCTGGCAGATACTATTCTGATGAAGCAAAGGTTCCTGGTGTTGAAAGTGATGTTTTAGATGAAGGACATATCATTGCTGATTCTCTCGGAGGGGTATCGAATGCTTATAATATTACCCCGCAAGATAGTACGCTCAACCGGCATGGGGATCAAGCTTATATGGAAGATGCTATTCGCAGTGCAGGAGGAGCCACTAATTTTGAGGCGATTATCACTTATCCAAATACGGAAACGCAGATTCCTTCACATTATCAGTATACCTATACTTTAAGAGGCAACAAGGTTGTTGATTCCTTTGACAATGTGAACCCTGATGAAGTCAACGCATCACTCGGTTTAACAGAGAGCAAGCCTTCTAATTCAACCAGTTCAAACAAACGCGGTGATATTTCTAGCATTGATACTAATGGCAATGGACAGGTGACAATTAAAGAAGCAAAAGATGCAGGTTTCAGTATGCCTATAACGAGTGACCATTGGTTATACCCCTATATGCGTGATAACGACAATGATGGGATGGTGGGTGAGTAAGCATCTAACTTTGAGGCAAAATATATGAACGAAAGAATATTTTCCTTGTTGGACGAGTGATTTCCATTTAAGAATGGGTGTCTGTACACGAACAACAGAAATTAATAGTTATATCATCTAAATTTGTATAGTGAAATATAATTATTTTTCACTTTCAACGATCGAGCGTGATTCTGCAGCAAGAATTACGCTCTTCTTTTTTGTTAAGGTCCGGATTGTTGAAGAGCTAGTTTTTCAATATCCTGATTGCAGCCATAGAAATTCTCCTTGACCCTAACGTAAGCGTTAGGGTTTATAATCTAAATGTAAATTGAATCAAAGAAGAGAAGGAGAAAATATGTATTTAGTTGGACAGCTTTCCAAAATAATAAATATTAGTATACGAACACTTCACTATTATGATGAAATTGGATTATTAAAACCTTCCATAAAAGGTATCAGAAAAGAGTAATTGGTTTTACTATATATTGCTCATAGGTGGATTTACGATTAGTTTGACTCTTTTGCGTATGTCTTTAGAGGAAATTCCATTATCAGTTGCTTATGCTGTATGGACTGGAATAGGGACAGTTGGTGCTACAATTACAAAGAATCAAAAAGTCCTTTGCGTCTGGTTTGTATTGTTGGAATAATTTGTACGATTATTAGTTTAAGATTAGTTGGATAAAAAAGGTTACAAACGTGAAATCCTATAACTAATCAATACGAGTAACAGTACTTATCTAGAATAAAGAAATATTATGGATCTTCAGTAATCGGGGGCATTTCAGAAGTACGAAATGTGCTCTTTCTTTGTGAATCGGGCTATTTCATGATTTACATAAAATTATATCAGGAGAACAGAACATTCAGTTCGTTCAGCGAAGTAATTCTCCCGATACTTCTACTATTCATAAACCTGTTGGAAATTCACATAATGTGTTATAGGTAAAGTTGTTGAACAAGTTGACAAAATTTTCTACTTTCAAGACAATTTATTTTACATTTGATTCTTCTGCTCATAAAAATCGATTATAGCCCTTGCCATTTCATATATATTTTGCTTTAAAGTGTTAGGTCGTATGATTTTTATCTGATTCCCGAAACCTAGAATATATTCTTTTGCTTCTTGTTCTGTATCAAAACACAGCTTTAATGGGATCCATCCATTTTCTAGGGGAGAATCAATTTTTAATATTTGTACAAAGCGTCCGGGAAACTTTATTCTTTGTATAATAGATGGTGATACTTCAACATCTGCCTTATATCTTGGTAGACTTTTAATAAATTCTTGTGTTGAGTTATTCCAATATTGGGCTAAATCAAAGTCAGTTGGTCGGGTAAATGTTTCACTCATCAATATCACAGACCTCATTCTTGATGCTCGATAGTTTCGAATTTTCCCGTTTGATAACGCGATTAAATACCATGTGCTGCCTTTAGCAACTAATCCTAATGGGTTAACAACTCGTTCAACACATTCCCCATCTGCCCGTTCATATTTTATTTGTAGTATCCGCTCTTCCCAAATCGCTTGTTGCAAAACTTTGAATGACTCCAATTTTTCAGTTGACTGTCTCCAAGCACTTGTATCAACATGGATTCGATTCCATACATGATCGGCATTTTTCTGTAAGGAGCTTGGAATCGAAGCAAGTATTTTCTGACGTGCTTCATACCAATCTTTCGTTAACCCTAAGTCTGTAAGCAACTGGAATGACGGTGAAATAAGTAAAGACTTAATTTCATTGGCTTTCAAACCAGTTAGATTTGTTCGGTATTGTTTAAGTAATCTCCACCCTCCAGCCTTTCCGCGTTCAGCCACAACAGGAATACCTGCTGCACTCAATGCTTCCATATCACGATGAATGGTACGTTCAGTTACCTCTAATTCCTTGGCTAATTCTCTGGTTTTCAATTTTCCTTTATTTTGCAGCAGAAGTAAAATGGAGATCAGCCTATCAGCGCGCATAACAACCCACCTAAATGATAAATTAAAAGATTTTTAATTATGACAATAGATGTCATCATTAAGTATTATACTAATGTCTGTGTAGCAATGGAACTTATTTACGCAATAAGTATTAGCGGACATATTATTTGGGTGACATGATCACGTTCGGTGAATGGAGATGAAGTCAAATTTCTCCTTGTAGGGATCCCAGTAGAAAAACTTATGTTTAATATTACTTTTTCTTCTTTTAAATATCCGCTAATGATTAACGTAATACTTGGTTCCATTGCTAGACACAGACCATTTGTTTAAAGGAGGAAGAATAATGTCCAAAAACGTAAGACCAAGAAGAATAATTTTAGATTTAGCGGTAACTTTAGATGGTTTTATTGAGGGGAAAAATGGGGAAGTTGATTGGTGTATCATGGACTCTGAGATAGGTTTTATTAATTTCTTAAATCATATTGATACTATTTTATATGGAAGAAAAAGCTACGATTTATGGGGACAATTTACTCCAGAAGTTGAAGATAATGATACTGAAAAAGAAATTTGGAAATTGGTTCATAGTAAAGAAAAATATGTCTTTTCCAAAACGCAAAAAGGGACTGATAATAAAGCAATATTCATAAATGATAATATTCTTGAAGAAATAGAGAAATTAAAGAATAAGCCTGGTAAAGACATCTGGCTATATGGTGGAGCAAGTCTTATTACAACTTTTATCAATTTAGGGCTTGTTGATGAATTTAGATTATCTATTCACCCTGTTATTTTGGGAGAAGGAAAACCGTTGTTCATTGATATAAAACAGAGATTGAATTTAAAAATTGTTAATACAAGGACGTTCTCCTCTGGCGTTGTGCAACTAACCTATCATTTAAATAGGAATTAAAAATATTGCAAATTCCAAAGATAAAATACTCGATAGTAATTGTTACTTCTACAACAAATTCAGCTAATAATCAAAATTTGATTCCGTTATAGGCTACTCAATCTTCAGCTAAAAGGCGCTTTTCTGAAATAAGGAAAGGGTCTTTCTTCATGAAAAGGGCAAAATTCTTAAATTGACTTCCAAATAAATCTGAATATTTATGTTAATATAGGTTGAAATTGTAAAGAAATACGTAAACAATAAGCTTGAAAACATCTTAATAATGAGCAAGTTCAATTCATGTTTAGGGGAGGACAATGTTGGCAAACTTAAATGATTACTTAAAAGATTTAATGGTATATATTCCTGAAGGAGAAATCAGCCTGCGAGATTTTCGAAATGAGCAAAAATGGATTAGTTCAAACTATAAATACGGAATGCCGGGTAGTAGAAAAAATTTAAAGGAAGTTATTTGGAATGTTGAGATTAAGCCATTTTAACTTGCCAAATATCCGGTGACAGAGGAACTGTATGCAATTATATGGAGAAGAAATTTATAACAAAGACTGAGGCTCAAAAACCAGTTGTGAATGTTACATGGATAGATGCAGTGAATTTTTGTGATTTATTATCTGATGTGCTGAGTTATGAAAAGTTTTATGCTTTTGATCATGAAAGTAAATCAGTTTTCTGCAATTATAGTGCGAATGGTTTTCGTTTACCGACAGATGCTGAATGGCAATATGCATGTAAGGCAAATTCAAAAGGATACCGGTATAGTGAAATTGATGAAATCGCTTGGTATAAAGATAATTCTAACGAACGGGTACACCAAGTTGGTGGAAAAAAGCCTAGTGATTGGGGCTTGTATGACATGATCGGTAATGTTTAAGAGTGGTGCTGGGACTTATACAATGAAGAGACATTTGGTAATTACAGAATCATTCGAGGAGGAAGCTGGGCAGAAGAAGAACGCGGATGCGGAGCTACTTGTCGTCGAAAGAGTATGCCAGATTTTTCTATTGATGATATCGGATTTAGAATTGCTCGATCAATCGTTTAATAGTTTGAGTTTCCGAAATGATATACGTGTTGAAAATATGAGGAGTCCCACAAGGTTCACGGATCCAAAAAACGATAGGAGAGGGCAATTTCTCTTAAACTAACTAAGGTGCTTTCCGCTATATATTATGAGTAGCTAGAAGGTTCTTGATCATGTTGAACGATCTTCTATAAAAGGGCGCTTTTCTGAAATAAGGAAAGGGTCTTTCTTCGTGAAAAGAGCCATTTAATGGAGGAAGAATACGATGAAAAATTGAATACTTACAGTAATGATAGTATGGTTTTTTGTGAAAAATCGCACTTAAACTATCAGGCAGTTTAGTTATAGAAGGATTGATTCATTATTCATCTATGAGGTGGGGAGATAAAAAGAAAAGATCTGCTCACTATACGGACTAAACTTCCGTATAGACTTCTTAGAGCATTTAGTTATTTTTTCTAAAAACTATGGAGATAAAATTTCATGACTTCTACATTACTTAAAATAATCGCACTAATTGCTATGTTTGTAGACCATACGGGTCAATTTATCCCAAATACGCCAGAGCTGTTAAGGTGGATAGGCAGAGCATCTGCACCGATTTTTATATATTGTGTTGTTTTGGGTTACAAATATACATCTGACAAAAAGAAATACTTAACTCGAATGTATATTTTCGGGGTGGCCATGGCATTCATTAATTTAGGATTTAATATAACTTATAGTAATACAGGAGTATTTATTACTAATAACTTTTTTTCAACTCTCTTTTTAATAGGCTTAATAATCTACGTACTAGATAAGAGAGAGTTAAAGTTGTTCATTTATTTTTTTTTATTCCAAATTATTAGTACCTTCCTGTGTTACCTCTTTTCTGAAGTTGTAGTTATTAGTTTCCGTGCAGACTACTTATTTTATGGTGCCATATTTGGTAATGTTTTCTTTGTTGAGGGCGGTATTTTCTTTATAATTTTTGGCGGCCTGCTGTACTTAGCAAAAAATAAAACAACCCTTGCATTAACATTTATATTTTTTAGTTTATTCGTGTATTTAGTTTTTGTTAAGTGGGGTTCAATGATGATGGAGCCTATTTTTGCTTACCTATTCCCTTTCGCAGATTATCAGTGGATGATGATCTCTGCCCTTCCACTGTTACTACTTTATAACGGAAAAAAGGGTGCAGGATTAAAATACTTTTTTTATTTCTTTTACCCTATCCATATAACTATACTTTATTTAATTGGTATTAATTTATTGTAGCTTTGAAACAAAGTTTGATCATTTGGAATAAAGCCCGACAGTTTAAAAAAGTTTGATACGATTACATTGACAAGTCAAATTGCAACAGTTCCGCAAACGGGACATTTAGATGAGGGGTTTAGGAGTGAAGAAATGAATAACTTTTATACGGCATTATCTTATGTACGTAAGGTGATTTATGAGCCTAATCACTTAACTGTAAAGTCGATACAAGAAGAAAAGCAAAATTCTAAGTATGGTGCGGGTATATTTGAATTAGCTTCTAGAACAGTTCGATTCAGAGTTGCGAATATCACCCCTTCCAAGGTAGGGCAGTTTGTTGCATTTTGGGAGAAAGATGAAAATAATAAAAATCAGCCCTACTCATATGATGAAGCACCGGATTTGTTAGTTATAACTACCTTTAAAAGTGAAAATGAGTTTGGACAATTTATTTTCCCAAAAGAAATTCTTTTGAAGCAGAATATTCTTAGGACTTGTTCAACAATTGGGAAAATGGCAATGAGGGTCTATCCTAACTGGGATAGTCCAACAGGTAAACAAGCAATGAAAACGCAAGAATGGCAGTTACCCTATTTTGTTGATATGAGTAACTCGAATAACTTACCCATAGATAAAATACTAGAACTATATTCGTAGTTATCCTCTGCAACCGGGCCCTTTAACGGAAGAAATACTCCCCCTGACTTCATAATCAGGCCATAATCTTGAATAAAGCAATTGCTGAAATCAAGGGCTTTTGAAATAATTGTTATTAAGTTTTAGGGGAAAGTAATGGATTTTATGTTGTTCATAAGAGAGGAGAGCAAAATGAAGTTCTATGTTGCATCAAGCTTTAAAAATATTGATAAAGTACGTTACGTTAGTGAACAGTTGAAGAGTAAGGGTTATTTCCATACCTATGATTGGACTAAAAATGAAAGAGCTTTGACAGTTGAAGAACTAAAACAAATTGGTCAAGAAGAGAAAAAAGCTGTGAGTGAATCTGATTTTATAGTGATTCTATTACCAGCAGGAAAAGGAAGCCATATTGAGTTAGGGATCGCCCTGGGATTAAATAAGAAAGTGATTCTTTATTCACCAAATAATGAGGAAGCGAATGACTTAGCTAAAACAAGCACTTTTTATCAT
The DNA here is from genome assembly GCF_032154635.1 of Cytobacillus sp. Lineage (GTDB taxonomy): Bacteria > Bacillota > Bacilli > Bacillales > Cytobacillaceae > Cytobacillus. The sequence continues at coordinate 167,285 of NZ_JALDXW010000003.1, forward strand.
TTATCAGAAGTTGTAAAGTTTACAGGGACTATTGATGATTTAGTGAACTTTTTAACTATAAAAGAAAAAAAGCTCCTCAATTAAAGGGTGAAATTCTGCAGCAAGAATTACGCTCTTTCTTTATGTATAGGCCATGTTATGTCATAAGACTTTCAAACAATACTAAAAGGTTTAACACTTAATTTTGTAGAACTCATTGTACAAAAGGTAGTAGCTTTTGTTTTAAATTTTCCAAGAGAAGGGGTTTCCCATGATCATTAAAATGACACAATCTAACATGAATGATTTTAATCAATCAAATGAAGGTTTCATGGTTACAGGGAGGATTCTACCTACATATGAAAACAATGTTTGGGCATTTACGGAAGAGGTCTTTTCTGAGCCATATTTCAAGAAATATGAAGATGAAGAAATTGATAACAGCTATATGGAAGAAGAAGGGAAGGCTGTTTATTTCTATTATGCTGATAATACTTGCATTGGTCAGATTCGAATACGTGCTAATTGGAATGGATATGCCTTTATAGAAGATATTGCTGTTGCTGAAGAATACCGAAAAAAGGGGGTTGGAACAGCATTACTGAATCAAGCGATTGAATGGGCAAAGGAGAACAACTTGTGTGGTCTTATGCTTGAAACACAAGATATTAATGTTTCCGCTTGCCGTTTTTATGCGAAAAATAACTTTGTCATCGGCGCCATTGATACGATGCTTTATTCAAACTTTCCAACTGCAAATGAAATAGCAATCTATTGGTATTATAAATTTTAATGGAAAAATTTCATTTAAACGCTTACTAATTTAGTTGCTTTTTCAGCAGAGCAAAAAAATACCATTAATCGAGAGGCGTGGGAATAAATGAAGTATTTTACTAAAGAATGGTATGAACGGAATCAAAAAACATGTTTCCATCTGCCTTTAGAGGAAGAAAAGCAGGCTGAAGCATGTTCAGAAGAATATTTTCAGCAACTCTACAACACCGAGTTAAATCGCTGCTGGATCTTCAAGAAGAAGTGGCTTCCATAACGGAAGCCACTGAAACAGGAAATAGAGAGAATCCTAACGAATATGTGCCCTATAATAGAGAGAAGGCAATAAAACAATTTCATGAGACTTTTCTATATAAGCAAGCGTGTTTAAAAAAGGAATTACCAGAAGCGATCGTAAATGAGATAGCCGATATGAGGGTGCTTGCTTTAAATAAAGCTACTCGTTCGGTAATTGACGCTGTAACTAAATTTTGTGAGGACAATGAAAGATCTGTAGCTGCCACAAGTGAGGATTATAGAAAATATTTTAAAGAAGCCTCCCTTTCATTTGATAATGAAATGGTTGAGAATTTCGGCTTTCATGATTGTACGATTATCAAATCAGTTCAGAATGGGAAGTCCTTGACATTGCACATTGATTATACAGGTGGTTTTACAAATATAGATGAAGTCACCTTTGAAAACTGTACGATTATCAAACAAGACGATTGTTTGGAAGGTTCATGGTGGCTATATGAGGAAATTTATCAAGTGAATGACAAATACGAGTTTCACATCTTACTTCAAAATAGCAAGATGGGATTAACAGACTTTATTATTTCAGCGGATCAAGTTTCCTTTAAAAGTAATAAAAAACATTTGTGAGCATCTGCTCACAGCCATGTATGTAAATGTCGGTCTGTTTCATTTGCCTGTGCTGATTACTACTTCGAACATAAAGGCTTGTTCAATTAATCAGACCGATCATCTTTTTACACAGATATCGTACGCCCCTTTCTTTATGCAAATGCCTATTTAATAGAATTAAAGAGGACCTTTCATAAAAAAAGAGGACGTTCATGTATCTTTTTTTCAGAGGTTTGAAGGAGGGAATGAAATGACAGATTCTACGGGAGATGACGCTTAGTATAGCTTACCTTTTGTCAATATAATTGCTTTCCCGCCTACCATAACTCTTGGATTATTTTTATTAATTATTTTTGTAATGATATTAGAAGGTCTGCCCATACTATACCCTTGAAGAAAAGAGTACTCTTGATTAAATTTATTTAATACGTGGTTATTAAAAAGATAATATGTTAAGGCCCCATTCGAGGTACCTGTTGCGGCTTCCTCATCAATACCATAGAGTGGGCAAAAGTTTCTACTCTCTGCTATTCCTTCTTTTGTGTCAAGCGTAAAGGCATGGACTCCTCCCACTATATTGATCTTTGCGTATTCAGCAAGTGCTTTAAAATCAGGATTTAAAGCATACAAAGCGTCCTTTGTTTTTATTGGAAGCATTATATCCCAAAGACCAGTGCTTGCAGCTTGAGGTACTAGATTGAAATTTATATTTCCAATTCGGTTTTTATCAATTTTAAAAAGGGTAGACAAATATTCATAATCATCAAATATTTTCCCTAGCTTTGGTTCAGCTTGCTCCATCATTATAAATGATTGATTCACCTCAACAGAAAGTGTACCAGCGAGTGTTTTCATAAAATATGTATCGTTATCTTCAATAGCATGGCTGTCCAATAGAGCTTTGAAGGATGCAATGGTAGCATGTCCACAAAGTTCAACCTGTGAAGTCGGTGTGAAAAACTTTATTTCAAAATTCTTATTGTCTATTTTTTTGATAAATGCTGTTTCTGAAAAGCGAACTTCTGCAGCAAATTTCTGCATAAATTCTTCATCTAAATTTTCATGGATTACTACGCCTGCTGGATTCCCGCCAAATTTTGTTTCTGTAAAAGCATCAATCACATAGTATAACAATTCTAATTCTCCCTTAGTTATTAATTTCAAAAAATTCCTCTTTTGCTTAACTATAATTATTTCAGTTTTCCTGCATTTTAACAATAATTACTCAATAATCTGGACCTTTTCATGAAGAAAAAACACTTTCCTTATCTCAGGAAAGCGTCCAATTGCTGATTGAAAATTTATTAATTAATGCAGAGAATGTTCGTACAGCGATTATTTGCATTTTTCTATGGCAAAAGAAAAAAATATTTCATTCAGTCGAACGTATGTTAAACATTTCTTTAAATGACTTTATTAATCTCTATATAAGAAGAATTTCTCATACAATCTTTCTAGCATTTTATTATATTGTTCATGGATCTCCTGCAGCTTTTCTTGGGATTTTCGATCAATTTCCAGAATGGCACGTTCTTTTTCTAAGTCCTTTATATTGGTGAAGGAAGTTAACTTGTTTTCAAGTTTTATCTTTAGGGAGTTCAGTTCTTTTTCGTTTTCTTCGGTAGTCTTGTTGAGTAATTCAGTTAACAGGTTAATTTTGGATTGTTGTTCACTGACGGTTAACTTTAATTCTTCAATGGAAGGTAGTAAACTTTTTTCTTTTTGTTTAAACTCAGTATCCATACATTCTTTTAAAACTGTACTTTCCTCATTGTTTGTTTTTTCATTATTCATTTCAAGAATATTTAATTGGCGGTTATCAAGTAAAAGAGGGGTTATCTTGTTCTCTTTTTTTAATATTGAAGCTTGCTGTATATTAAATTCCTCAAAATTTGTTTTCGCTTTTTTACTTGCTGCAAAAAATGAATTAGTAGGAGGAAAAACTTCTGCAGTAAGCCCAAGGTTATAAGCCTGTATATTTACTACATTTCCAGGATTTGCGTTCAAACGATGAGAGGCTCTTATTTCGTACGTATAGGTTCCTGCTGGCCCAGGTACATCGACAAAAGTAAAATTCGGATGCCAACTGTAAAATTGAAAAGTACCTTCTGGTCTAGTGTACACCCCTTCAACGAAAGCTCTAGTTAAGGGGACGTCGTCTCTAAACAACTCATAAATTAAGGCTAATCCAAATAAAGTTGATGATAATACTGCTTGAACTCGAGTACTTACAACTGCATCTATTTTAACTCTTTCATTAACAGTGTTGGTAGTAACTTGAACATTTACAATAGGTACTGGGGCAGGGATTAAAAGAGGTATCTCTACTAATAACGCCTGTTCCTCAGTTACGAAAAGATTTGTACTAGGACCTGGATCTCCTTGAAGTCCCTGTTCACCTTGTATTCCTTGTATTCCTTGTTCACCTTGAGGACCCGGTGGCCCAGGTGGACCTTGGGGACCCATTAATCTTGGTAGCGAAGGCGGTTTTGAAATCGGACTAATTGGACAGCATCCCTGAAAGGGGTTGTTATTGTTAACCATACAAATCATCTCCTAAAAAATACCTTGTAAAATTATATGTAGTGACTTTTGGAGATTCTTGGACGACGGTTGATTTTCCGCTACAGCCTTCCTATGTTTACCAAGGATTTGGCTCTTGTTCGTTATTATTCGATTATGCAGGATTTTATTAATCGTTGATAGATCAACGTTTAAGGCTTCTGAAGAAGTCTAGGAGTAAAAAAGTGGTGTTTTATGTATCTTCTTATTCCATTTCTATAGCTATAACCTCTCTCGCTGCTTCTATGAAAGATAATATGATTGGTGAAAGCCACTTGTCTTTATGCCATGCCATATGAGTATATACGTGCAAGTCTGAAAGCTGCCATGGAAGAGCAACAAGATCACCCCGGTCAACTTCCGCTTCCACTGTGATTTCCGGAAGAAAGGCAATACCGATTCCAGAAATGGCACATTGTTTAATGGCTTCAGCATTTTGAAACTCTAAATAAGTAAGATCATCAATGCCCTTTTTCTCAAATGACCGGTCAAACATGGTTCGATAGGTACAGCCCTTTTCATTCACGAGGAATACCTCTCCATGAAAATCTTCCTGCTGCAGTACAGGTAGTTTCGCGAGTGGATGATCAGGAGCGGCGAACAAGCGAAATGTTTCTTCCAGTAACGGTTCCACTGTAAGCCCTGTTGAGAGAATGGTTTCGTCCAGCATAAAAACGACATCCGCGGTTCCCTCAAAGAGCGTTTGCTTGAGTTCCTGATTCGGAACAGAGCGGAAGATGAGACGAACTCCTGGATAGCGGGAACGAAATCGTTTAAAGACAACTGGGAGGCGATAGGCGCAAAGAACCTCGTTGGCACTTATCGTCAAGGTGCAGCTAAGATTTTCGTTGTCATGAACCGCACTGCGAGCTTCGTCCAATTTGTCTAGAACGCTCTGGATATGAACTGAAAAGCGCTTACCTGCCGCTGTGAGGACAAGCTGCTTGCCCAAGCGGTCAAAGAGACGAACACCAAGCTCATCCTCCAATGCTTTTATTTGCATCGTGACGTTGGAGGGGACGTAGTTCAGGACTTCCGCAGCCCTAGTGAAATTTAAAGTTGAAGCAACCGTGCGGAATGTAATCAGTTGACGCAGTTCCACCATCATTTCCTCCTTTAACTTTCAATAATATTGAATACTACATTGAATTTTATTCACTTTTATTGAGAGTAACACAGCATTATACTGACAACAAGAAATACATTCTTCATGTTTGTGTTTCATTTTGAAGGGAGAGACAATAACTATGGATTATGAAATCTTTAATTTAGGAGACGTCACCTTGCAATCAGGAGTGACACTGCCGAATGCTTTTCTTGCATATAAAACTTACGGGAAATTGAATGAAAAGAAAGATAATGTCATCATCTATCCAACTGCTTTTGGCGATCAGCATGTTCAAAATGAATGGCTAATTGGAAACGGCATGGCACTAGATTCGAGAGAATATTTCATCATCGTTCCAAATCTGCTGGGAAATGGATTATCTTCATCTCCTAGTAATACGCCTCCCCCATTCGACAAGGCCAATTTTCCGCAGATAACCATTTATGACAACGTTACATTTCAATATCGGCTGGTGACCGAAAAATTCGGCATTCAAAAAATTGCACTCGTGGTTGGATGGTCAATGGGCGGCGTTCAATCATTCCAATGGGGGGCAAGCTATCCTGACATGGTAGAACGAATTGCCCCTTTCTGCGGAGGGGCAAAGACTTGGGCGCAAACGTATGTGGTCCTGGACGGAATGAAAGCAGCCCTCATGGCTGCAGTTGGATTCGATTCCAGTAAATTAAACGAGTTGACTTCTGCAGACATGCGCACCGTTGGCCGTGTCTATGCGGGATGGGGCTTATCACAGACGTATTACAGAGAGGAGCTTTATCGTGATATGGGATTTAACTCATTAGAAGATTTTGTGGCTGGTGTCTGGGAAGATAGCTTTATGAAGATGGATCCGCACAATGTCCTCGCTATGTTATGGACAGGCCAATTTGCAGATATTAGTGCAAACCATGCCTATAACGGAGATTTCAATGAGGCGCTCAAAAGCATTAAAGCGCTTGCCTGCATCATGCCAGGGAGTACGGATCTCTTCTGTACGGCGGACGATAACGAATACGAGGCGAAGCTTATACCTAATGCCGATTTTAAGCCGATCGAGTCAATCTGGGGCCATTTTGCCGGCCGCGGAATCAACAGCGCTGATAATCAATTTATTGATGACAGCCTAAAACGCCTGTTAGCACTTCGTCCAATGGCTTAGAATGAAATGTAGCTAAATGATAGGACAGCGCGTGCGGGACTTAAATGTTGCTTTTTGCATTGGCTGCAGAATATTTTGTGATTCTCACTTAATGACTGCTATTCTTCCAAAGGGAGAGTAGCTATTTAATTTTCAGCAAAAAAGTATTCCGAGCATTAAGAAAGCATTTGTATCTCTCTGCGATTCGAATTTTTGATTAGACATTGGGATTCCTTGCTTCAAATGACTGAAAATTAAAACTTTATAATGGGTTATACGTATACTAATGAAAGGGGGGGATTTTATGTGGTGGATGATAATACTAGTGGGGATTTTGTTGTTTTCGTTATGGATCGATTGCAGAAGGAAGAAAAGGAGAAATGATCAGCATACCAAGAGTGTTGATCCTAGTATAAACAAAGGAAAAGTAGGCGGTGATTGGAATAGCGGGGATGGTCCCGCGGGATTCTAATGGTACAATCCATTTGAAAAAATAAATGACAGGTAATGTGTTAGGAAAATCAAAAATATAAAAAGTGCCAATGGGACGATATAGCGAAATAATAAGCAAAGGGGAGATGGGAGCATGGCAAAATATGAAAACACATTGACTGGCGAATTTGAGGAAGTGATTAAGCAGTTGGAAAACGATATTGGCAATAGTGGAATCACGATGAATTTAGTTGATGAAAGCAATTATACTTTTGGAGCTACTAAAATAGCGGTGCGCGTGTATGATAAATATTTTATGAGAAATGGCAACAGAGCAAGCTTGAGCCTTACTGTCGTTGGGGATAACAGAGATATTTTTATTTCAGCCATTGGAGCTGGGGGAGGAAGTGGCATTCTATTTAACTTTAGTCTTGGGGCAGAAGACGATATGGTAGAAATCGTGCGAAAAAGTGTAGAAGAAATGAAATAATCTTCATTTACTTATCCCAAGAATATAGAAAAAAATGCTTAACACAAAATGGATTGTTTTGTAACCAAACAACCCAATTTTTGCTGTTATTTATTCCAATTCAACCGTTTCATTCATATCAATCGATCTAGAACTTTGCCCTGTCATGCGGTTATAGAGAAAGACGATTTTCTTCGTTAAATTACCGGTTTCCCAATATTCGGCTGCTTCCGCTTTTACCTTTATTAAGACAATATTCGGATCATCATAAGAAGTCTGCATAATTTCCTCATGTGCTTTGCTCCAAAATTCTTTTTTCTTGTTTAAATTTTCAACGATTTCCGCTCTTCCGCGGACAGAAACATAGGATTTCCCAGCATAAGCGACATTTACATCTTGATCATGCAGAATTTCTTCATATTTATTGGTCTCTTTTTTCGTGAAAAACCATAAGTCCCCATCAAACTCTACTTCCTGTGTTTTCATCGGACGAGAAACAAGCCCTTCTTCTGTTACCGTAGTCAGCATGGCCGTGTCTACTTCTTTGATTAACTCTCTTAATGTTTCCATCTCTTCTTGTTTTATCATGTAAGACATCTCCATCCTCATTCATGTTTATAAAGGTAGACTGCCCTTTATCTCAGCTTTTATTCAGGGATGGCGGTTCACTAAACTAACAAATAGAGGATTAGGAACTTCACCCTTTAAATAGGATGAATTTTCTATTGAATTCAGTAGTTTCCCTTCATTATTGTACATTTCAGGAGTAAGTCCTTTGTAACCTTCTCTTTTCTTATGTGTGATTAAAGGTATATATGAGGACAGGACTATATTACTGAATATTCAGTAATATTTGAAAATTACAAAACATGGTTATATAATGTTCTAAACGAAAAAGAATCACTTGCTTCTAAAACATAGGAATGAATGGAGGGATTTACTTCTAATTAGTAGCTCATCAAGTGGAAACGATCATGCAAGATTTATAGTGTACGAACTTACGAGGAGGTTTTTTATGAAAAAATGGTTTGTTTTACTTGCGGCTGTCATTTTGGCATTTTCTTGCACGCTTACCTATCAACAAAATAAAGTATCAGCAAAAAATTCAGCGGCATTAGATATACATTTTAACTCAATAGTCGTAGATAGCCATAATGATACGATGATGAAGGTTGTTGATCCAAATACATGGCTGCCAGTGACCGATATTAAAAACAATACACCATTCCATATTGATATACCGAAACTTCATGAGGGAGGGCTTAAAGTTCCGTTTTTTGCAGCTTATACATCAGGCTATTACGGAAATAATGAGCGCAGCATAAGCAGAACATTAGCTTTAATTAATGCTCTTTATTGGACTGAAGAAAAGAATTCAGATATTTTCAGTATCACTCCTTCTTTAAAGGAAATTGAGAAAGCCGTTCGCGATGGAAAAATCGCAGCAGTGCCAACTGTTGAAGGTGCCTATTCCTTAGAGGAACATAATGCGATTGGATTACTCCATCAATATTACGACCTTGGGGTAAGAGCAGTTGGATTTACGTGGAACTATTCAAATGCCTTAGGAGAAGGAGCAAACAGAGTATATGGGGATCCAAACAGAACCCCTTCTCAAGGCGGGCTAACTGGACTGGGTAAAAAGGTCGCACAAGAAATGAATAAACTAGGAATGATCATTGACGTATCACATATGTCTGAAAATACCTTTTGGGATGTTATTGAGGTTTCTAAAGCTCCGATTATTGCAAGTCACTCAGCCGTCCATTCATTAAGAAATCATCAACGAAACTTAACAGATAATCAGCTTAAGGCATTAGCAAAAAATGGCGGGGTAATAGGCATTGTTTTTTACCCTGAATTTTTGACGTATGGGTATCCAACTAAACCAAATTATATAAAGGACTATGTCGATCATATTGATTACGTGGTTAAGCTGATTGGCATCGATCATGTAGCGCTAGGCTCTGATTTTGATGGAGGGCCGCTGCCAGCCGATATAAAAGATTCTTCGGAATTGTATAAGGTAACAGAGGAATTAGTGAAAAGAGGGTATTCAAAACAAGATCTTGAAAAGTTATTAGGAAAAAATACATTGCGTGTTTTAAAAGAAGTAGAAAAGGCGGCGGTACATACCCCTAACAATGTTGGCCAAAAGCTTTCTGTTATCCCAGCATTCAAAATGGGTGAGATAATTCAAAGCAATACGCCTCTTTTGAAAGCTGCTATCGTACGCGATAAAGGATCTAAATTAGATGAGGCCAGTATGCGTGTGATTGTCGATGGCATGGAATATCAGCCAACCTTTGATAAGGAAAATTCAACTTTATCCTTCCAGGTGAAAGAACCGTTAAAGGAAAAATTCCATGTCGTTACGTTCGAAGCTGCTAATCATGCAGGTAAAATCACCAGAGAAACTAGAATTTTTTATGTCAATCAATAAAACTTATGAAGAACACGTGCTGATGCATGGTGTTCTTCTTTTTTGAATGAACCAGACATCAATCCCTCAAAAAGGTAAGCGTAACAGCAAATAAGTTCAAACTTTCACGAAATGTTCAAATAATTAAGTTTTATAACTTGCAAATATGTGTAACATATAAGTATAGAATATTCCGACTAAACGCAAATAGAGGGGGTATAGAAAATGCGAAAAACAATGAAAGAGCTTATTGAAGAAAATAAACAAGAGCTATTAAATGACAAAAAGGCTTTAGAGAAAATCGACAAACGGATAGAAGCACGGCATGAATTAAAAAGGCTTGCATAGATCTCAAAATTTTCTAAACAGGTGAAATACTTTTTATCAAAGGGCTGCATGTCATTTGCCTGAATCACTCACAGCCCTTTGCCCCCTGCTTAACTACCTTTCCGAAGCAATCGCAATTTGCAGAGAAAAACACGCTATTTTTAGCGTGTTCAAGAATTTTTATCACTATCGTTAAATTGCAAAATGGCGATTACCAACATTCCAAAGCTAATCATCAGAGATAGTGCTTCAAATGTACCCATCTATACATCGCCTCCCTATATTCAGCCTTCCCTGGTCCCAACTTGTCCTATACAAAATAATGAAAGAGAAATTACATATTTCTGTATCGGTACTTTCAAATTGAATAATGAAGCTCTCATTTTTGCAGTTTTTTCTAATCTTGGGGAACTTCTTAAGTAAGCGGAATGAGGGCAGGACTTATTTTTGCATTTGAGATTGGCCATTGGATGAGTGCTGCCCCCATTGTTTTCTTGTGATGATCGTCACGAAATTGTCTGCAAGTTTGGCGTATTCTTTTAAGAAGAAAGAGACCGACGCCATCATGGTTAGAGGAGGAATGGGAGGATGGAGGCATCAAACGTTATATTAAGTGCTCCACTGCAGCAATTAAAGGATGAGCATGTATCACTCCGGGAAGAGATGAATCATATCTATGAAATCATAGAAGAGATAGAATTCGAATCAGGTTCAGCTGTCATTCAAGAGTTTGCGAGATTATACGAGCGGATTTTAGACTTCAATATTAAGCTGAAGTCACATTCAACAAAAGAGGATGATTGGCTGTTTCCTATGATGGCTAGCCATCTTGGAGAGAATGACAAAACCATTGAAGTGATGGAATTTGAGCATGAAAAGGCTGAACAGCATTTACGAGATTTTCTGACTGAAGCGGAACAAGCGAGACCCATCGTTGATGAAGATGAAGCCCAAGCGATTGCCGTATACGCCGTCCAAGCGTATGCTACTTTAATCCAGCACTTTGATAGAGAAGAAAAAGTGCTGTTTCCATTAGCAGAGAAAATACTGTCGGCTGGGGAGAAGGAGGAGCTTGAAAGACGGTTTCGGAGTTGATAGAAAATGGTTGGCCATTGCTGCAAAGAACTCAATACCAACTAATTGAAGGAAGAAAAGTCAATTAGATATTGATTACTGTGAAAGCAGTGACTAGCAGCGGCTAAAAGTCGAAAATACATCGCTACTAGTTTATTAGAGAAGCAGGTGTCCACTTCGGGAGCCTGCTTCTATTTAATTACATTACATCATGTTAAAATAGAATATATTTACAAAAATGGAATCGAAAATAGGTGGGCTAGAAATGAAAGAATTAATGCAAAAAATATTTGAGTTTAGAAATGAACTTGGATGGGGTCCTTATAATGAAAAAGATTTGGCTATTTCTATCTCTCTAGAAGCGAATGAACTATTAGAAAATTTCCCATGGAGAACGAGTGAAGAAGCGGTTGCTTGTACTAAACAAATGGGGGATTTAAATGAACAAAATGAAATTAAATGTTCGACAATCTATTTTTGTAGTTTTTTTTGTTTTAGTATTCGTCCCTAGTTGTGGCTATTTCATTACATTGTATAGTCACTCAACACTATTTATCCCAATAATAGCAGTAGTATCTGCTTTCGTTGGTAGCTTATTTGCAAAGAAAATTATTAAGGGTTAAACAAAGTCGTTAATTTCCCAACAGTGTTTTTAATGGAGTGCGGTAATAGATTGATAGAAGGAGTGAAATCTTATGATATTGTGGTTTAAACATTTACCACAAGGAAGGATGGATTTGTCAGAATGGACCCCTTTTATACGGAATCAATGGTTGCGAACGCACTATATGAAATTTGTTTATCTGCTCCAGGTCATGATATGTCTGATTCCATATGTCTTTAGAGGATGGTTTCCTCCGATCTCTATATTTGCTCTTGTTTTAATAAGTATCCTCATCTTCATCATTCATGAAACCCTTCACATCATTGTCATAAACAAAAAAGGTGATATTCGTTTAACGTTTAGCGGTATCTTTTTCTGGCTCCATACAAATGCATTCCTATCCAAACCGAGATTTTGGCTCTTTATGAGCTTGCCCCTCCTTGTATTATCAGTAGTGCCTGCCATTGCATCGTTTTTTCTGCCGGGAGATCTCAAGTCAATCTTATTATTTGTGAGCTGGATAAACGCTGTGATTTCTGGCTCAGACATCATTAATTCATTTTTAATTGCCATTAAACCGAAGAACGCCATATTTTGCAAAGGCTATTACCGTTTGCAATAGTATGAGGCATGTACCCATTTGTTGAAAAGGAGAATGCTTAAAGTGACTACTACCACGCTAAAAATCATTGCCTTAGTCGCAATGCTCATTGACCATATTGGCGTCTTCATACCTAATATGCCAGAATATCTACGATGGATAGGACGAATCGCAGCACCTATATTCATTTATTTCGTGGCGATTGGATTTCGCCATACATCGAATAAAAAGAAGTATCTATTACGGTTATATATGGCTAGTGTTGGAATGGCGTTAGTTAATCTTGTATTAATCGCCATGCCAGAATCAAACTATTATGGCAACTATAATTTCTTTGCACCGTTATTTTTAGTAGGTCTTTTCCTTTACGCAATCGAGAAAAAGAAGTTTACATATATTCTCCTGTGGCAGTTATTTAGTACAGTACCTATTGTTTTCTTCACTGAATTCGCTGTTATTCACAGGTTAATAGATAAGTATTTTCTTGGTGCAGTATTAGGGAATTCGTTAGCTATTGAAGGTGGCATATTATTTGTTTTGTTAGGTGTTGGGTTTTATTACTTTCAAACTAAAAAACAATTAACGCTATACTATCTATTTTTTTCTGCCCTTATTTTCGTGATAATACTAAAGCGTGGCCATATGCTTGAACTTCATAATAAAATCTTTTTTAAATTTGGAGATTTTCAGTGGCTAATGATTTTGGCACTTCCCTTGCTATTGCTCTATAACGGCAAAAAAGGTGTTGGATTAAAATACTTTTTCTATTTCTTCTATCCTATACATATTATTGTTCTTTATTTTATCGGGAGAAGCTTGCAATAAAATGCTGAGGTTGTTATTAAAATATTGAAGTAACGGCATAACAAAGGAGTGATTTTTTGAAAAAGGTAAAGTTGATCATCTTTATATCAATGATAGTAGTCGTTTTTTTACTACACTCAACTCCCAAAATGGCGTTAAGAACACAGGTGTTTTTTATGGGATATCCGAAGGCTGCTCTTACATCCGAGATTATTGATTATGAGTATAAAAATATAAAATTTAAGGAAAAGGACAGTAACAGTAGAGGATACGCTTTTACAAACCCTCCAATAGAAAAAGCAACGCAAGGTCCTTTAGACACTTATCGGGTAAAAAGGATAGGAATTTTGTATTTCGCTGATTTTATTAAAGACATTTAACATAATATCACTTCATGTGCGTATGATGTTTTGTATCTAAGACAGTTATTTCGCTAACAGGGGTATTTCATTCACGGAGGAGAGGATGATACTCATATGCCAACTTACAACAAACTAGTACGAGATAAAATTATCGGAAAAACCGGAAAACAGTTTTCTACGAAAATATTAGATAACACCGAATACATGGGGAACTTGAGGAGTACATAAATACAACAAATAATGAAGAGGGGATTGAAGAATTAGTAGATATTCTAGAAATCATTCACGCTCTTGCAGTCTATCATGGTGCATCTATTGAAAGACTTGAGGAGGTTCGTAAACAGAAGACTGAAAACAGGGGCAGTTTCCGTGAAAAAGTATTTTTAATAGAGGTTAGCGAATAAAAAGATTATTAGTATGAGCAAGTGTGGTATGAGTCATAAGCTTCAAAATGGTGAAATGAGTACTGAATATTTAACAGATAAAGAAATATGAGCTCATTTTAATTATATTTTTTCTACAAAATCTCGTAATTCGACTACTAAAAACTTGTGTTAATTAAATGCTCCATTAGGGTAGTTTTAAAAGAAGAACTATCGAAAAATAAAGTTTTTATATTATTTATTAATACTAATTGCCCAGCGTGCAAAAATATTATTAAAGAGATTGCTGAATCACAAGATTCTTACCAAGGTACTTTTTTAGTCATAAATAATGATACCACTGTTAATGATTATGAATATATTAAATCTATAAGTGATGAAATCCATTATATTAAATCACCAAATATTTTTACTAGTTATCATATTAATTCTACTCCTTATTTCATATTAGTTGATTTAGATGGAAATATAGAATTTGTGGGGGAAGTTTCATCTTTTAAACAAATACAAATAATGCTACTAAATGAACAAGTACTAGTATCCTAAATTGACTAGCTTAAGTACTATAATGAAAAGGATACTTAATAACATTCTTCAGGGGGGTAAGTTCATTGCTCAACAATATTGTTTTAAAAAATGTCTCAAAGGAGTACGTAGGAGATGGTGTCAAAACCAAGGCACTATGTGATATCAATATTGAATTTACTAAAGGAGAGTTTGTATCCATTGTAGGTACCTCTGGTTCAGGTAAATCTACGTTACTAAGTATTATAGGAACTTTAGATAAACAGACTAGTGGACAGTTGTTTTTTGACAACAAACTTATTACAAACTTAGCTTTGGATGAATTATCAGATATTAGATTTAATAATGTGGGGTTTGTCTTTCAACAATTTAATTTGTTACCTACATTCACGGCTCTGGAAAATGTGATAATTCCTGTGTTTAATCGGAGAAGTTCTTTTAACAAAACCGAGAGAGCAAGAGAACTATTAAACCTTGTAGGATTAGGGAATAAAGTAAACTCATTTCCTTCTCAATTATCTGGTGGACAGCAACAGCGTGTCGCAATTGCTCGTGCATTAATTGCTAATCCGGATTGGATTTTAGCTGATGAGCCAACTGGGAATTTAGATACTGAAACAGGGAATACAATCTACGAACTACTTTTACAATTAAATCAAAAGAAAAACTGTGGAGTAATATTTGTAACTCATGATCCAAAGCTTGCAGAGAGAGCTGGACGGGTTATCGAGATGAAAGACGGTTATGTAATTAGTGATAGGGCAGGCACAAACATATGATTTCATTTATTCTAAAAAGTTGGAAACGGCAGAAAGAACGTTTTATTCTCATGCTAATAGGCGCATTATTGATCAGCGGAGGATTAAGTACACTAATAGGCTTGTCTGAAACGAATAAGGGGACTATCATTAATTCTCTTCAAAAAAATGGAAATCTTCATATCATATTGTCGTAAGGCCAAATGGAACTGAAAGTGTTACTGAACAGGATGATTTTTTTGATCCAAATTATTTGAGCGGTATATCAGGTGGAATATCATTAGAAGAATATAAAAAAATTAAAGAAATATCGGAAGTTGATATTGCTGCACCTATTAGTATGATTGGTTATACAGGTTATGAAGTCTTATTTGATGAAGTTAGTGTTAAGGACCCAGGAATATATCGTCTTACAAAGACAACAACTGATTATGATGGGAACAGCTCAAATAAAACAACAATGGAGATATATTTTTCAAGAGGGAAGTATACCAATCCTGATATAAATACTACTGAGAAGTATGGAATTATTAACTTTGAAAATAGACTCTCTAGTTATACTAGAGTACTGTTAGCTGCAATTGATCCTGAGGAAGAAGCGAGACTTGTCGGTTTAGATAAAGCTGTGTTACCAGTAGAAGGACATTCTTATTTTTCAGAAAGCGATATAATAAGGTCTTCTAGTATGAATGAATTAGGATTTAAAGGAATAAGCGCAAGAGAAACTATCTTTCCGATTTTGCTTAGTTATCATTCTTTTTTAAATCAAAAAACAGATTTTAAAATTGAAAAATTAGATATCCCTTTTAGTAATAAAGAAGATATAGAAAGCTCATTAAGTTTAATTCAAAAGAATGAGGGAGAAAAGTATTTAAAAAAGGTATCTTCAGTTGATACAAAAACTTTCTCTTATAATTCAGAGGAAAGTCATAAATTGTTAATTGCAAGTTTATCAGGTATAGATATTGAAACAGGGAAAAAGATATCTAACCAAAATACTGTTGGTTTTAAGTCTATTCTTCAAGAAAAGACAGGGCCACTTAGTTACCAGTTAATAGATAGTCCCTTTCCAGAAAGATGGGAAAAAGCATATCAAGTTGTTCCTTTCGAAGAAGAAACTTATCATGATGACAGAGACACTTATCGTAAACCACAATTAACTGATCCTAGTTTGGCTAATAATCCAAGATTGAATGCTAATTTTATTGGTTTTTATGATCCAACAAAACTGAATATTTCAAAAGATCCTGAGACTGAGTTACCTATGGAAACATACAAGATTCCTACGGCTACACTTGTATTAAATAAAGATGATCAACCAGTTAATCCACCAAAAGTTATTAAACCTACTTCCAATATTTACGGTTATTTGATGTCACCCCCAACTATGCTGACTACAATTGAAGCGTCAGAGCACATTTTAGGGAATAATCCTATTTCAGCTATTCGTATAAAGGTAAAAGGCGTTGACGAATTGGGTGATGCAAGTCAAGAAAAACTAGAAAAAGTAGCGAATGAAATAGAATCGTTAACAGGACACGAGACAACTATTACGTTAGGGTCATCACCGGACCCATTATTAATAAATATCCCGAAAGTGGGAAAACATGATTCGATTGGATGGATTGAACAACCTTGGATAAAAATTGGAGCATCTATCGGTATTTTCAAAGAAACAAAACTAGGATACTCAGGTATAATTGCTTGTATTATCCTTGTCTCAATCATTTATGTCTTTTCAACTAATCTAGTGTCATTTCTATCAAGAAAACAAGAATTTGCTGTTCTACTCGCTGTTGGATGGAAACCGAAACAATTAAAGAATATTTTAATGGTTGAATCATTATTATTAGGTTTAATTGTCTCTTTTGTTACGCTACTTATTCAAATAGCACTTAACATTATTAGAGAAAATAGTTTACTTATTTCAGAAACTCTACTATTAACATTTTTTGTTCTGTTAATTTATATTATTGGTCCTTTGGGTCCAGCACGTTTAATTAATAAAATACATCCTTCCCAAGTAATGAGAACTGGTGAAGTAAGCGTATCTGGAAAGAGAATGTTAAAAACCAAAGGGTTACTTTCTATGGTTCTTAATACTGTCTTAGGAAGGTTGCAGAGAAATCTAGTATCAATCATAGCAATAGCTTTACCAACAACAATGCTAATCTTATTTATATATGTAACTTTTCGCTTAAATGGTGTTTTATATACATCTTGGTTAGGTCAATACGTATCAATGGAAGTGGGTGCTCCTCATTATATTGCTGTAATAATTTCTTTAATCATTTCTATCTTAACAACATCAGAAATTATGTGGCAAAATATTAAGGAACGTAAAAATGAAATTGCTTTATTAAAAGCGTTCGGCTGGAAAAATAAATATATTCGCTTAATGGTTTTAATAGAAGGAGCAATTATTGGATTTCTTGGCGGAGTAGTAGGAGGAGTTATTTCACTAGGTGTGATATACTTTATGTATGGACCGATACCAATGAAAGAATTATGGTTGCCAATTCTAACTTGCTTAAGCCCAATATTAGTAGGAATAGCAGGAGGGTGGATACCTTCAGGGATGGCTATGAAAATGGAGCCAATTGAAGGGGCAAAAGGAATTGTGTCAGTGAAATCAAATTCTTCTATAGATATCTAATATTTATAGCATTTATGGAGCTTAAGGGATGTAAGACCCTAACTTCACTATATTATAATTTTATTAGTTACAATTATGGTAATAAAATAATATAAGTAATGATGTAAGTGGAATATCAAAGAGAATCATTTTAATATGGTAGGAATCTAAGCATAAGTAATCCCCTTCTAGAAGATGGGGATTATTTAAGTTTACAATTGCTTAAAAGGTAACTTCAGTTAAGTTGAACACACCTATAATAGAATATATTATTTATATATAACTATTACGGGTAAAGAGGTGATCCTTTTGAAACATCCAGCCCAATCACTGGATTCATCGATCAATTTCCTCCTAGAAATGAATTAGTCGGTAACCCCTAATCTCCTTGTATTGCCATAGGTACGCTTGTTAAACGGGATTTATGTCCCAACCAGCCTAAAACATGTTTATACAAGTAAGGGGTGAACAGTTTTGCTGATGGGGTCGAGTCCCACGGGCGCTGCGTTCTGCGCTTACTACTTCTATCATAAGACCTCATGATAAAAGGCCAATCAGAAAAAACTGGCTGACCTTATATTACGATCGTGTGCGCTTGTTGAACAACATAGCTAGAAAATGATTATACCTTTTTATAAAAATCAAACATAAAATCTACTGAAGAAGAATCCATTTTTATCATTATTTTTAAATGGATTCTTTTTATTTACCGAAAAAAATAGGTTTGTAAGGGGTTTTTGATCAATATTTTAAAGCAACGAAAGAAAGACAAAATCATCTTAAATAGGGTTCTTTTTTTGTTTTCGAGGAACGTCACCCGATTAAATTTAGGGAATATTGATAATTTAGAAACCTAAAAGAAACGTTATACTGGCGAAATGGTAACTATTAACAAATATATAAGGCGTTTTATTCATTTCAGAAAGTCACTTGATCTTTAAAGGGGTCTAAATACCCCTATATCATCCAATGTTAGACAATTTTCATCATTAAAAATGACAAAAAAATAGTTTTTCAAACAATTATTTTAAAGATTTCATATAGATTTTGATTCATTTAACTGAAAATATAGTAAAATTATATTAAAAATATAATTATTTAGTCTCTTCATAATTAGGGGGATATAAAATGAAGCAAATCCCATTCAAGGTATCTGCACGAACGGCTAGACTTATAGGTAGAGAAAATGTTTCAAATGCAGATGGAGCTATTATTGAACTAGTCAAAAACTGCTATGATGCTGATAGTTCTATAGGTATAATTTTGTTTGATATTAAATATCCAATTGTACCAGGAGAGTTGAGTTGGACAGAGGTAAAAAGGATTAGTGAAAATAAATCTATACTTAATTTAATTTCCGCTTTATATAATCGAAAAGGAAAAAAATACATACTTAAAGAAAACTATAATCAAACTTATTTTGATTTGTTAGAACAGTTGTTTTTTGCAAGAAAAAAGTGCAGAGAATTGCAATTAATTTTACAGAGCGTTGC
>NZ_JALDXW010000063.1:0-13749 GCF_032154635.1 Cytobacillus sp.
GTCCTTCATCCATTCGATGAAGCCCCCCATAGTTGAAAATGAGGAGAACGGTCCTTCATCTAGTCGCTGAAGTCCCCCCCATAGTTGAAAATGAGGAGAACGGTCCTTCATGTAGTCGCTGAAGTCCCCCCATAGTTGAAAACGAAGGAAACGGTCCTTCATCCAGTGCCAGAAAAACACGATCTGCTGCCACAATTTTTAACATAAAATGACGCAGAACGTTGATAGACTTTATACAATATCCCACTTATAGTTAATTTAATAGGAGTTGAAAATATGATTGGTATGAATATTCGTGTGTTGCGTAAGAAAAACAAAATGAGCCAGGAACAACTTGCTGAGAGGGTCCATGTTTCTCGTCAGACTGTGGCAAAGTGGGAAAACGAAGAAGCGCTGCCTGATATCCATAAATGTAAAATATTAGCTGAAATCTTTCAAGTAACATTGGACCAGTTATCCGGCAGTATGAGTGAAGAAGAGGTGGAGCATCTTGGTCCTAAGGGGAAGCAATTTTTCGGTGTTGTGAAGGTAGGCGAGCGCGGGCAAATTGTTATTCCAAAGCAAGCGCGGGACATGTATCAGATTCATGCAGGTGATAAGCTGGTTGTGTTAGGGGAAGACGCGACAAAAGGAATAGCCATCTTAAAAACGGATCATTTCCTCGAGTTTGCAGACTTGATCCGTAAGGCTGAAGCAGCGGAGGAGGAATAAGAATGAGTAGAATTGTCTTCTTTTCGATCCCTGCACACGGCCATACGAATCCGACATTACCGGTGATAGCTGAGCTTGTAGATAGAGGGCATACTGTCTGGTACTATTCTTTTTTAGCGTTTAAAGAAAAAATAGAAAGTCACGGTGCAAAGTTTATTCCATGCGATGAGTTCCTGCCTCCCATCTCACAAGAGGAATTAGACCGCAAAGCGGGAAAGGATTTTGCGGCATTAATTGAAATGGTTGTGGATACGACCATTGCTTTAGATGAAAAAGTATGTGCGGAATTGAAAGAATTTCAGCCGGATTGTATTGTTTCAGATTCCTTATGCTTTTGGGGAAAATTATTTGCCAAGAAACTAGGAATTCCGTACATCTGTTCAACAACTACCTTTGCATTTAATCGCCATACGGCCAAACTAATGAAACGCAGTATTAAGGAAATGGCGAGTATGATCATTGGAATGCCCAGAATCAATAAAAAGTTAGAACTGCTGCGGTCTCAGGGGTATGAGGTAGAAAATTTTATATCGATTATTCAAAATGATAATGAGACGAATACCATTGTCTATACAACAAAAAAGTTCCAGCCAATGGCGGAAACCTTTTCCGGGAAATATGCCTTTGTCGGTCCTTCAATCCAGAAAACATCTGATGCATCCAAAGAAAGAAACAGCAGAAGATTAGTCTATATTTCTTTAGGAACGGTACTCAATCAAAATAAGGATTTCTACCAAAATTGCATGAAAGCATTTGCAGATAGTGACTTTGATGTTTTGATGTCAGTTGGTGAAAAAACGGAGATTGACTCACTTGGCCCAATACCAGACCATTTTACTGTTCAAAACAGAGTAGACCAGACGGCTATCTTACAAAAGGCAGATGTATTTATTACGCATTGCGGAATGAATAGTGTGAATGAAAGCCTGTATTATGGCGTTCCAATGGTTTTATTTCCTCTCCATAGTGAGCAAAGGGCAGTGGCTAACCGGGTCGCGGAGCTTGGTGCGGGGGTAAAATTAAAAGGGATGAAACCAAAACATCTGGCAAAGGCAGTTGAAGATGTGCTGGCAAATGGAACCTATTTAGAAAACGCCAGGATTCTCTCTAAAGACTTCAGGAATGCAGGTGGTGCTATAGAAGCAACTAATAGGATATTGGCTAATATTGATAGTAAAACCGGTTAAGTTCCAAAAAATACATGCTCCTATGCACGATGTGCGAGGAGCTTTTCTATTTTGTCTTCCTAGCCATCCAATATCCGCAAAAAATAATAGAGTAAATTCGTATATGAATTCACTCTATACCTACATTTGATTTTCATTTTTAAACTGCGTATTCGGCTGAAATGGATGCTGCTAACATTTTTTTAATCGATTTTATCGGTGCTATGAGTGAAGATTGTTGGTTATATTCCAAACAAATATCAACACTAGGAAAAGAGCTGCCTAATTGAATGACTTTTACTGGAAGGGAAGAAAGATTGCCTAATTGGTTTAGACCTGTTTTTGGCAAGATAATATATCCTTTATTAGAGGCAATCAAAGTTAGCATGACATTGGCATGATCTACTATTTGGCATTTTTTTATTTTTAATCGATTAGAAATCGTATGAATAAGCTTCTTATTGTTTGCCAGTACGGGATTATCAAATAATAAGAACGGACTGTCTAATATTTTAATATTACTAATATCCTCGTTCATTTTACTCCAATCTTCATTTGAACATAAAAGCACCATCTCATCATTCATCAAAAGCTGGCTGGAATGAACCGATTTTGTTTCGTTTTGGTAATAAATCGCCATTTGAATTTCTTCATATTCCATTAATTCTTTTAATGTATTTGTTGGCCGAGTTATGAAGGTGAATTCCAAATGAGGGAATTGTTTGTCTAATTCAGTAATAATGGCATTTGAGAAAACAGGTGCAAGCCAAGCATTGATGCCAATTCGTAAACTTTGACTTGGATTGACGGTTTCTCGAATCGTTACTTTCGAAACAAAATCCTTAAAAGACGCAATTGCTGTTGAGGCGTTGCTAAATTCGTGAAGGAAGTGAACAGCAAAGGGTAGAAAGTATTGCCCCTGCTTTGACAATGTGACTCCTTCCCAGCTTCTTTCCAGCAGGGGGAAGCCGAGATCTTCTTCTAATTTCTTAATCCTCGTGCTAAGAGTGGGCTGAGTCATATGAAGAGTGGCAGCCGCTTTGGAGATACTTTTCTTATTGGCTACCATTAAAAAAGATTCCAGTCCTTGTAAATTCATTAACAACCCCTCCTTTATTATAGAAGATTCTGCATTTTTTGTTTATCTTACAATAATAATTTAATGGGATCAATAAATAAAATAGGCAAGATTTCTGATATAAATTATTTTTATAGCTCTTTAAAGTGCTGCAAGATCAACACATTAAAGGGGTATAAAAATAATTTATTTCTTTTCTCTAAATATAAAATGCTATGATTCATTTATTATTAAACTTTTCAGAAAAATAGTGATATTCAAATAAACAGGGGTGAAAGGAAATGCTTCAACCAAATGTAGATAATCAAAAGATTTCCGCCATTAAGGATACGGTTAAGGAGTGGAGAAGGTATCTTCATCGACATCCTGAATTATCCTTCCATGAGGAAAAAACTTCTCAGTTTGTCTATGATCAGCTTGTTTCATTTGGGGGTCTGAAGGTTACACGGCCAACCAAAACAAGTGTGGTTGCTACCCTAATTGGGAGTCAGCCGGGAAAAATCTTAGGTTTTCGCGCAGATATGGATGCCCTTCCCATTCATGAGGAGAACCAAGCAGAATACGTTTCCGAAAATCCTGGTGTGATGCATGCATGTGGGCACGATGGCCATACCGCGATGCTGCTTGGTGCTGCCAAGATCCTGGCGGAAATGAAGGATGAAATTAGAGGGGAAATCAGGTTTATCTTCCAGCATGCCGAGGAATTGCCACCTGGTGGTGCACAGGAATTGGTAGATGCTGGAGTTGTCGATGATGTCGATTATATGATTGGCATCCATCTTATGTCCTTATTGCCTACCGGGAAAGTTGGAATCGTCTATGGACCAGTGACCGCAAACTCCGATATGTTTGATCTTAAAATTGTCGGTAAAGGAGGACACTCATCCCAGCCTGAAAACTCGATTGATCCAGTCTTGATGGCAGCACAGTTTATTACAAACATTCAGCAAATTGTGTCGAGAAATTTGAATCCGAAAGAGCAATTAGTTATTTCTACGACAACCCTGCAAGCAGGCGGCGCGAAAAATGTTATTCCAGAATCAGTCCAAATCGGCGGTTCAGTCAGATCCTTTAGTCCGGAAGTAAGGGAGCAAGCGGTTTCTTTCATTGAACGGATCGCAAAAGGGGTAACAGAAGCGCATGGCGGAACCTATGAATTCCACTATCAATACGGATACAGCACAGTCTTTAATGATAAGGAT
The DNA here is from genome assembly GCF_032154635.1 of Cytobacillus sp. GTDB lineage: Bacteria > Bacillota > Bacilli > Bacillales > Cytobacillaceae > Cytobacillus. The sequence goes on from NZ_JALDXW010000063.1 coordinate 4,158, forward strand.
TTGACAAAAATCGTTGAAGAATGTGTAACAGAAGCTTTAGGTGAAAACTTTGTTGAGTATGGGGAAGGCGCAATGGGCGGTGAAGATTTTTCTGCTTATTTACAAAAAGCACCTGGCTGCTTTATACCAGTAGGCGCTGGAAATGCCGAAAAAGGCATCGTATATCCGCATCACCATCCCCGATTTGATATTGACGAGGATGCTTTAGAGCATGGGGTTCGCATTTTTGTTCAAGCAGCAAAAAAAATCCTTGGGTAAAAATAGGGAGGAGTCATGACTATGATTGAAACGATAACTATCGATAAATTAATTGATTCAGTAAAGGACACCGTAGTCGAGTGGAGACGATATCTTCATCAAAATCCTGAACGATCCTTTCAGGAGGAAAAGACATCACAATTTGTTTATGAGAAATTGGAAAGCTTCGGAAATCTAGAACTATCAAGACCAACGAAAACAAGTGTGGTTGGGCGGTTAGTCGGGAATAGACCAGGACGCGTGCTTGCTTTAAGGGCAGATATGGATGCCCTTCCCATTCAAGAGGAAAATGACTTTGAATTTGTATCCCAGAATCCTGGGATTATGCATGCATGCGGGCATGATGGCCACACTGCGATGCTTTTAGGAGCTGCGAAGGTGCTTTCCCAACTAAAAGATCAACTATGCGGTGAAGTCCGCTTCCTCTTCCAGCATGCGGAGGAAGTCCCGCCAGGCGGAGCAATGGAGATGGTAAAAGCAGGCGTACTTGATGGCGTGGACCAGGTAATTGGCTTGCATTTAGCCTCACCTATCCCGACAGGAAGAATTGGCGTCGGTTATGGTCCTGTTTCGGCTAACTGTGATGTGTTTACGCTTTCGATTAATGGCAAAGGCGGTCACTCGTCCCAGCCTGATACAGCCATTGATCCGATTGTTATAAGTGCTCAAGTTGTAAGCAATTTGCAGTCGATCATTTCCCGGAATATTGCTACAAATGAAAAGGCGGTTGTTTCAGTTACACAGATTCATGGTGGATCCGCGCAAAATATCATTCCGCAATCTGTACAATTAAACGGTACGGTACGCAGTTTTAATCCAAAGGTAAGGGAAGAGATTCCTAAGTTGATGGAAAGAATTGTAAAAGGAATTACGGAAGCGCATGGGGCAACGTACGATATACATTATGAATTTGGCTACAGTTCGGTTGTGAATGAGGAAATTCTGACAAGACAAATGGAAGAACTCATTGGTGAAGTGCTTGGCAAGGAATTTATTCTACCTTTAGAACAGGGCACGATGATGGGCAGTGAAGATTTCTCCGCTTTTTCAGATGTCGTTCCAGGCTGTTTTCTAATGGTGGCAGCAGGAAATGAAGAAAAGGGTATTATATATCCACACCACCATCCTAAATTTTCCGTGGATGAAGCGTCACTTGAACATGGAGTAAAGCTCTTAGTGCATGCACCATTTAAGCTCAACAACAAAGAGTAATCCTTTTGTAAAATATCTGTAGGAAAGAGGGGAGTCATCATGGATCCGGTAACCGCATCGTTAATCGTTTTAGCTATGATTGCTGTGGGGGAAGTTGTCTCCATTTGGACCAAAGCAAAGGTCCCAACATTGCTTGTTGTTATGATTCTTATTTTTACTGGTTTTAAAACAGGAATTGTTCCTGCTAATATTATTGAAGCCTCAACATTTGCTATTGTTGGTTCGTTGCTGCAGCCCATATTACTTGTTCATATGGGAACCTTGATTCCAATGAAGGTAATGAAAAGTCAATATAAGGCTGTGTTAATTACTCTAATTGGTTTGGTTTGTTGTGTTGCACTGATTCTTGCTATTGTTCCGATTTTCTTTGATTACAGTACAGCGGTTGCTGGGGCAGGACCTTTAACAGGCGGTTTGATTGCTTATCTTATCACTGCTGAAGCTCTTCAAAAAGCTGGCTTAGCTGGCTTAGCTGCGATCCCTGTCATTGTTCTTACCCTTCAGGGACTGGTAGGAATGCCTTTAACAGCAATCTTCCTGCGAAAACATGCTTTAAAACTTCGCCGGACAATGGACGCAGGAACATTTGCTGCTGCAGGAGTTGCTTATGCAGACCAGGAAGATCTGGTGGAAAAGGAGGAAGAGACTGCAAAAAGAAGCCTCATTCCCGAGAAGTTTCAACAAAGCAGCTTTATCCTATTATTCTTAATTTTTATTGGCGGTGCCGTCGCTGTATGGCTGCAAAATCTTACCGGTGTGAATTATAGCCTTTGGGGCTTAGCTATCGGGATAATTGGTGCCTACTTTGGGTTTTATCCTCAAAATGTGCTGGAAAAGGCGAATGGATTTAGTATTGCCATGGTTGGCTTAGTCTTCCTAGTTCTTGCCTCTTTAGCATCGATTACTGTCCAGCAAATTCTTAGTGTGCTTCCAGCAGTTGCGGCAATCATTATCGCTGGTACGATTGGTTTGGTAATCGGAGGGTTTATTGGATCAAAAATCTTTAAATGGGATCCATATAAAGGCATTCCAGTCGTGTTAACAGCGATGTTTGGGTTCCCTGGTGACTACTTAGTTTCACAGGAAGTCAGCCGCAGTATTGGAAGAACGAAGGAAGAAGAGGAGAAAATTTTAGGTGAAATCTTGCCGCCAATGTTGATTGGCGGATTCACATCAGTGACGATTGCTTCTGTTGTCATTGCTAGCATTTTAATCAAAACGATTTAGCAGGGGACAAGCCCCAGCATCTTTTAGCCCCAAAGGAGGAAATGAAAAATGGCGTATACATTAGTGAAAAATGGAAATCTAATCGATGGAACAGGAAAAGGGCTAGTTGCTCATGCCGCTGTGTTGATTCAAGATAATCGAGTTGTTTCGGCCGGTGCCCTTAAAGATATGGATATCCCGAATGAGACAGTTGAAGTGATGGATGCCCAAGGCGGTTTTATTCTGCCTGGATTTATTGATACCCATGTTCATATGATGCTAGAGATAAAGGATATGCGGGAATCTTTAGTGACTCCATTTGCTCTAAAATTCTATCAGGCGATGGAGTATATGAAACGCACGTTAGATGTGGGAATCACCTCTGTCCGTGATGCTGGATTTACTGATCTAGGTGTAAAGCAAGCGATAGAGCAAGGGTTAATAAAGGGGCCAAGGATGCAGGTTAGTATTAATCCATTGACGATTACTGGGGGACACGGTGACTCTTGGATGCGTTCAGGCATTGATGTGACAAGCAAAGAATATCCGGGGATGCCTTCTGGTATTTGTGATGGTCCTGAAGAAGTCCGGAAAAAAGTAAGAGAAATGCTGCGGGCTGGTGCTGATATTATTAAAGTCCATGCAACAGGCGGAGTAATGAGCCCAACAGACCATCCGGAATTTACTCAATTTTCTCAAGAAGAATTGTCCATCATTGTCCAAGAGGCAGCTTTTCGCCGTGGAGTAAAGGTTATGGCACATGCTCAAGGAGCGGAAGGCGTGAAAAATGCTGTCAGGGCTGGCATCCACTCGATCGAGCATGGCATTTTCCTTGATGATGAAGCCATTGAACTTATGTTAGAAAAGGGAACCTATCTGGTTCCGACCTTGCTGGCACCTGTTTCTGTACTAGAAGCAAGCAAAATCAGTGAAGACATGCCTGCATATGCGGTTGAAAAGGCTCGAGAGGTAGTGGAAATTCACGCGGAGAGTATTACCAAAGCCTATCGAGCGGGAGTGAAAATTGCGATGGGAACCGATGCAGGTGTCATGCCTCATGGAACAAATCTAAGAGAATTAGGCTTAATGTGCGATATTGGGATGTCCCCAATGGAATCAATTATGGCCACAACAAAAGTAGCGGCAGAATGTATGGGCTGGGGGGATAAGCTAGGGACAATTGAGCCTGGAAAACTAGCAGACTTTGTTATTACGAAAACCAATCCATTAGAAAATATTCGCTCGCTAGAGAATAAGAATAATATTGTTGTCGTTGCGAAAGAGGGAATCATTGAAAAGGACATTCGGGCCATTAGCCAGAAAGCCGTTGGACAAGCCTAATCGGATAAACGAGCACATCGTTTCAGTAAATTTGCTGAAATCATGTGCTCGTTTTTTTATTTAAAAATTCTGCCAATATTAAATATACTATTATGATATACTTTTAAAAAACTTTGCAAGGAGCGATTTAGCTTGAGTATTCATTTTGAAGTGAAAAGAGCGACGAAGGTATCCCGACAAAAGGCTTATATTGGTTTGCATGATCTTGAGTCGGCAAGCCGCTGGATGCAAGGATTAGTGAGAATAGAGCGATTAGACGAAGGCCCTTTGCAAGTAGGAAGTCAGTGGATGGAAACAAAAAGGATGTTTGGAAAAGAGGCCACTGAACACTTCGAGGTTATGGGACTCAAGGAACCAGAGAAAATTGTACTCCGCTGTGATGGAACGAAAGGAACCACAGGTAAAGGAGAATTTGTGTTTACATACATAATCGCTCCAGAGGATGATCATACCGTGATTACTCTGAATGGAGAAATAAAAGGACTTACAGGTTGGACAAAAATATTTGGGAAAATGATGGCAGGAACCTTTAAAAAAGCGTGTGCGAAAGATTTGGATGCGCTAATAAGCTATATGGAAAAGAGTAACGTACCCCATGAATAACTTTTCTTATTTTTTGCAATAATGAAAAAGGTGTTCAGCTAGTAAAGGTTGAATATAAAATAATAGATTTACCAGAAATTATTTTCGGAAAAATTAGGAGGTTAACATGGGAAGATTAATTCATTTTGAAATTCATGTGGATGATATGGAACGGGCGAAGAAGTTTTATGGGGAAGTATTTGGCTGGACTTTTGAAGATTGGAGCGATTATGCGGGGATGCCTTATTTCGGAGCTGTAACTGGCGATGCCAGTAAGCTTGGAATCAATGGCGCATTGATGCAGCGCCAAGGTCCGCCCCCAGCACCTGGTCAAGCAATGAATGGCTATGCTTGTACAATGGGAGTAGAAGATTACGATTCTGTTGAAGCAAAAATCATTAATAATGGCGGCAAAGTCGCTTTGCCAAAACATGCACTGCCTGGAATGGCGTGGCAAGGATACTATACGGATACCGAAGGAAATGTTTTTGGGATTCATCAGCCGGATGAAAATGCCAAGTAGACTGTTTTCATATTAGGGTGGAATTAAATCCCATTAGGTGTCACGCCTTCAAGCTTTTGGGGGTTCATTTTTTGAATCGTTTGTAATAGGAAGTTCTGAGCTATTCTAATTCGAATAATCTATCCTCAGTTAACTACCTATTAAAAAGGGAAACACACGATATGTCCTTTATAAAATATCATGTGTTTCCTCTTTTTATTTTTGCAGTAAACTTAAACAAGGTTCGTTTTTAGAATGCTGCCGTCCAGCCGCCATCCGCCGTAATGACCGTCCCATTGACGAAGCTTGATTCATCAGAAGCTAAGAATAGTGCGACTTGTGCGATTTCTTCAGGCTGTCCGATTCGTGGCATAACACCTTGTACAGCTTTCGTACGCTCCATTCCGAACGGATTAATGTTTTTCATAGAAGCACCGATATTGGTTGCTACACCGCCGGGAGCAATGGCATTACAGCGGATGCCTTTGTTTGCATACATATAACCGGTATTTTTTGTGAGACCAATGACTGCATGCTTGGATGCTCCGTATGTTGCACCTGCATGAGCACCATTAAGTCCTCCAGTTGAAGCGGTATTAATGATTACGCCGCTTTCTTTTTCCAAGAAGATAGGGATCGCTTTGCGCATCGCTCTCATAACACCTTTTGTATTAATATCAAAAATCAAATCCCAGCGCTCATCAAGAATATCGCCAACGGGTTCAAATCCATCCATAATGCCAGCATTATTTACTAAAATATCTAATGTTCCATACTCACTAATCGCTGTATCGATCATTGCATCAATGTCAACTTGTTTGGAAACATTCACTTGAACGGCCTTCGCTGTGCCGCCATTTGCCGCGATTCCTTTAACGACTGTTTCCGCTTGCTCAAGGTTAAGGTCAGCAACGATTACCTTTGCCCCTTCTCTCGCATACAATTCTGCAATGGATTTCCCCATCCCTGAAGCAGCGCCTGTTACAATTGCGACTTTGTCCTTTAATTTCATCTCATATCCCTCCACTATTTTCAAATGATAGATATTGAACATGTGTACAATAAAAATTATACTAGAGTAGGGAAAGCAGTACAATCGACAGAAAAATGAAGGAATGTTGAGTAATAGACACTTTTTTACAATAGTGTTCAATTTGGGGTGAAAAAAATTGAAGCAGGATCTTCGAATAATTAAAACGAAGGATAGTTTACGTCATGCCTTGTTGGCATTACTAAAACAGAAGCCATTGGAAACAATTACGATTGCAGAATTGTGCAGGGATGCGAACATTAACCGCGGAACGTTTTATTTGCACTACAAAGAGGTTCATGAAGTGTTTAAAGAATACTTAGAGGTCATTGTCGAGGATTTGAAAATATCTTACGAAGAGCCTTATTATAAAACGAATTATCATATCCAGCATCTTGAGGCAGATATGATTAAAATCTTTCATCATGTAAAAAAATATAAAGATTTTTATCAAATAATATTTGATGAGCGCATTCCAATGATGTATTATTATCTTCTATTTGATACCGTTCGTTCATTTATGAAGGAATCTTTAGGACAACATTTTGAGTTAGATCACGGCGTACAGCTAGATTATCTTATTAGCTATCAGACGAATGCGATCCTTGGCATGTTAATCGAATGGCACCGTCATGGGTACGAAACATCGATCCATGATCTGAATCAGCACCTTATCACAATTTTGTCGATCAATAGCCACTTTCGTAAAATGTAGTTCACCACGTATATATATTGGAGGAACATATGGATTTTATTAGTAATTGGTTGTTGGACTATAATTTGAATCCTACGGTACATAAGTATCTATCAACGATTATTACAATTCTTTTCATAGCGATTATTTGTATGATCGCAAATTTTATCACGAAAAAGATCGTAATTAGAACCATCTCTCATATCGTAAACAATAACAAATACCAATGGGACAATATGCTTTTGGATCGAAAGGTTTTCCATAAGCTGTCACATTTTGTGCCTGCTATAATTATTTATAACTTTTCTGCTACCTATGATTATTTTAAGGATTTGATAGAAAAGGGTGCGATCACATACTTAATCATTGTGGGGCTCATGGTTCTTAATAGTCTATTAAATGCGATGAATGATATTTATCAAACCTATGAAATATCTAAAACAAGACCGATAAAGGGATATATTCAGGTTGTTAAAATTATTGTCATTACACTTGGGATTATTGTGATTATTGCAAAGATGCTGGGGGAAAGTCCCATTATCCTTTTAAGCGGGATTGGTGCATTATCAGCCGTACTCATGTTAGTTTTTAAAGATTCGTTATTAGGACTTGTTGCTGGAATCCAGCTGTCCTCGAATGATATGGTGCGGGTTGGTGACTGGATTCAAATGCCTAAGTACGGAGCAGATGGGGACGTGATCGATATTTCCTTAAATACCGTACAGGTGCAAAATTGGGATAAGACAATTACGATGATTCCAAGCTATGCTTTAATATCTGATTCCTTTATCAATTGGCGGGGGATGCAAACCTCTGGAGGACGTCGGATTAAGCGATCTTTATATATTGATACAAACAGTATTTCATTTTGTACTGAGGAAATGATTGAAAAGTTCAAAAGCATCCATTATCTTTCGGACTATATTATCGATAGAGAACAAGAAATTGCTGAGCACAATACGAAGAACGACATTAATCGAAGCAATCCAGTGAATGGCAGGGCTCTGACGAATATTGGCGTTTTTCGCGTGTATATTAGCCATTATCTGCAAAAACATCCCGGGATTAATCAAGACATGACATTAATGGTTAGACAGCTGGCACCGACAGAGCATGGGCTGCCATTAGAAATCTATGCCTTTTCAAATGATGTCAGATGGGCCGTGTACGAATCTGTTCAGTCTGATATCTTCGATCATCTTTTTGCGGTTGCAAGAGAATTTGAGCTTCGCTTATTTCAGAATCCATCGGGGAATGATGTAAGAACGATGATGGATGAACCAAAAAGGGATGGAGAACGGGCACATTGAAATAACAATATATCCTATAATAAAAGCGCTAAAACACTCATGAATCTTGTATTTGTGAGTGTCTTTTATTTTGAAAATATTCCCTCGTGTTATGAAAATCGAAAAAATATCAAGTATTCCTATTTTTTTGTCTGAACAGTATAATCAGAAATGGGAGATGAGACAAATGAACAAAAAAGACATCGCAAACGTCCGAAAACAATTTAAATTAAACAATCGTTATATGAATATCCGAGAAATATTTAATGTGTATATAAAGAAAGAATCAGGTGAGATTTACCATCAAGTCAGTCAGCCATTTCAAATGCTGGAGCAGGAAGCGCAAGAATTGTTTTTAACAAACTTTAAAAAGGTTTTGACTGGAAGCCTTGACGCGAAGCTATTCGAATTGAAATTTAGAAGAGATGTGGAAGATAGTACCCAAATGATTCTCTACAATGGATTGCGGGCAGATTCGGAAGAATGGATGGAAAGCATGCTGAGAATCGTCCAGAAAATGTTTGCTCATGCCGTCTACGAATTTGATACAGTGGTTACGTTTATCCGTGGTGAATATCAAAAGGCGACAAGGAAACGCGATTTAGAATCGGAAGAAGGAGGGGACGACGAGGTCTATTCCAATGAGTTTACCCTTTGCACGCTTAATAAAACAGATCAGCCGAAAAAAGCATTGCTATTTGATTATATCGAGAAGGAGTTTAAATCAAATAACGCAGTCGATCCGATTATCAATTTGACGGCTCCGTTAACAGGCTTTATGTTTCCTGCATTCAATGATAATGCCGCTGACGTCAATCATATTCTTTATTATGGAGGAAAAGCAAATCAGCCAGATACGATGTTTATTGAAGAAGTCCTCCATTGTGAAGACATTATCACCGCAATCGAAGAGAAGGATACTTTTGAACAAATTGTAAAAATGGTAGCAGGGGAAGAAGTAGCCACCAATGTCATTTCTAATGTGTATGAGGAAATTGATAAGATGGTCCAGGAGAGTGTAGAAAATGAAGAAAGTGAACCACCTAAGCTTGATTCCCGGGACATCGAACGCATCTTAGAGGTAAGCGGTGTGGAAAATGTCGATACCGCCAAAGTAGAACACGCCTTCAAAAGTGTCGTCTATGATGTCAATCATGAAATCAAAGCAAGCAGTGTCATCCCGAAATCAATTAAAATCAACACAAAAATTGCCGACGTTTCTATCAATCCGAAAGAGCTGAAAAACGTAAAATACATTACGTATGAAGGAAAAAGATGCCTGCTGCTAGAGGTGGATGAAGAGATAGTCGTTGAAGGCTTCCGCTTGCCGAACATGTCCAATCATCAATAAAGGGGAAAAGGAGATAGCAAATAGCGATCTCCTATTCTTATGTCGATCTAAATGTAATTAATGGTCACTAATAATCATTTATGAACCCATTTTTTTCCTTTAAATGTAAATATCGATCACTAATAAT
>NZ_JALDXW010000064.1:0-13674 GCF_032154635.1 Cytobacillus sp.
AATGTTGAAATTCGGTTAGAAAATGTAGATAGTCGGCTAGAGAATGTTGAAATTCGGTTAGAAAGTGTAGAAGAGAGCATTCATAGGTTGGAAGAAACGGTTACTAACCATGCTACGCAATTTAGCAGCCACTTTAAGCAAATTGAAACAAGGTTGGATCAACATGAAGAAACATTCCGAGTAATTTCAAATGAATTAACTGGAACAAAAATTGATATAAAACATCTTAGTGGCAAAACTGGCGTTCATGAAACAGAAATCAATCAGCTTAAAGAAAGAGCCCACGTCTAGTCCCCCTTCATTCATCTTGTAAACACAAATTTCAAAAAAAACAATCCATGTAAATTCTGTAAATGTCAGTCTGTCTAATTTACCTGTGCTGGTTATTGCTTCGACCATTAAGGCTTGTTCAATAGTATAGAAAAAGCCTTTGACGATCTGAAAGCGACCGCGCAAAGGCTTTTCATTTTCTTATATTTAGCTTAATTTTGAACGAAGGTATGCATCAATAAATTGATCAAGTTCTCCGTCCATAACCGCTTGTGTGTTTCCACTTTCTGTATTCGTCCGGTGATCTTTTACCATAGAATATGGATGGAACACATAGGAACGGATTTGGCTGCCCCAACCGATTTCTTTTTGTTCTCCACGAATTTCTGCTAATTGCTGCTCCTGCTCTTCAATTTTACGTTGGTAGAGCTTCGCTTGTAGCATTTTCATCGCACGGTCGCGGTTTTTAATTTGCGAGCGCTCGGTTTGGCAAGTAACGACAACCCCTGTTGGCGTATGGGTGATTCGGACAGCTGAATCCGTTGTATTAATATGCTGACCACCTGCACCACTTGCACGGTAGGTATCTATTTTCAAATCTTCTGTACGGATATCTATTTCGATCTCATCATTAAATTCGGGCATGACTTCACATGACACGAATGATGTATGACGGCGGCCAGAAGAATCGAAAGGTGAAATACGCACAAGGCGGTGTACACCTTTTTCTGCCTTTAAATAGCCATATGCATTGTGTCCTTTGATGCTTAGTGTAACGCTTTTTATCCCTGCTTCATCTCCTGGAAGATAGTCAAGCGTTTCTACTTTAAAGCCTTTTTTCTCTGCCCAGCGTGTATACATCCGCAGAAGCATGGAACCCCAATCCTGTGACTCCGTTCCACCTGCTCCAGGATGAAGTTCTAGAATCGCATTGTTTTTATCATAAGGCTCGCTTAAAAGAAGCTGCAGCTCAAACTCATTCAGACGCTTGGCCAAATCCTTTAATTCTTCCTCTAACTCTGCTTGAAGTTCAGCATCCGCTTCTTCCTTCACAAGCTCGTACGTTAATTCAAGATTTTCAAATGTTTCATTCAGATCATAAAGCTCATGGACCTGATCCTTCAGTCCATTTAGCTCCCCAATGACCACTTGCGCCTTCTGCTGGTCATCCCAAAATCCTGGATAAAGCATTGTATCATCCAGCTCCGCAATTCGTGCCTCTTTGTTCTCTAAGTCAAAGAGACCCCCTAAAGTCCGCTAATCGTTTAGCCATTTTCTCTAATTCATTCCGAATATCTGCTAATTCCATGCTTTCACCTCTAAAAATTTTTAAGCCGCCATTCGTTCCCTTTGTCAGCCTTTTTTTATTATACTGTTCTCGTACATTATTTTACACCCTATAGGAAAAAAACACCGGCAAAGCTGTTTTAGCGAACAGCTTGCCGGGCTTTGTTGAAGCTTGTTGGTTCATTTAAGCTAATATTTATTACACTCCACAGCAATTTTTATACTTTTTGCCGCTTCCGCAAATGCATGGATCATTTCGGCCAACATCAAGCTGTTTCACAACTGGCTTTTTCTTCACCTTTTCCCCATCTTCCTTCGGGTTGACAGCCTGGCCTTTTGCAACCTCTTGACGCTCTAGATTGTTGCGGATTTCCGCCTTCATGATGTATTTTGCCACATCTTCTTCGACTGCTGCGATCATATTTTCAAACATCGCAAAGCCTTCCTGCTGGTACTCTTGAAGCGGGTTAATTTGACCGTAGGCACGAAGATGAATTCCTTGACGGAGCTGATCCATCGCATCAATATGGTCAATCCACTTCGTATCAACGGCACGAAGAACAATAACCTTTTCAAATTCACGCATTTGCTCAGGCTGAAGAAGCTCTTCTTTTTCATCATAGCGTTCTTTCACCTTTGCAAAAATGGCCTCAATGATCTCTTCTGTATCCTTGCCTCTAAGATCATCGACCGTGATGTCTCCCTCATGGAGCAGATTTCCATTCACATAGTCAATAAGACCTTGCAGGTTCCACTCTTCTTCATCCCCGCCCGTTGGCGCAAAAGCATGAACATTACGTTCGAGTGATGTCATCAGCATTTTCTCCACAATTTCACGAAGGTTTTCTGATTCGAGTACTTCATTACGTTGACCGTAAAGAATTTCACGCTGCTGGCGAAGAACATCGTCATAGGAAAGAAGCTGTTTCCGGGCATCAAAGTTATTGCCCTCTACCCGCTTCTGAGCCGACTCAACTGCTCTTGAGACCATTTTACTCTGAATTGGCTGAGAATCGTCCATGCCAAGACGCTCCATCATCGATTTCATATTATCAGAACCGAAGCGGCGCATTAGTTCATCTTCCATGGAAAGATAGAATTGTGTAATCCCTGGATCTCCTTGCCGTCCAGCACGTCCGCGGAGCTGATTATCAATCCGTCTGCTCTCATGGCGTTCCGTACCAATAACAGCAAGTCCGCCTAATTCTTTTACCCCTTCACCTAGCTTAATGTCTGTACCACGACCTGCCATGTTCGTCGCAATTGTAACAGCACCCTTTTTACCGGCATCAAGAATAATTTCCGCTTCTCGCCCATGGTTCTTCGCGTTTAAGACATTATGCTGTACGCCTTTTTTCGTTAAATATTTTGAGATAATTTCTGAGGTTTCAATTGCTACTGTACCGACAAGAACCGGCTGGCCTTTCTTATGACGCTCAGCAATATCTTCAACAACAGCACGGAATTTCCCATCGATTGATGAATAAATTAAATCCGCACGGTCATCACGGGCAATCGGACGGTTAGTTGGAATCACCACAACATTCATATTGTAAATATTGCGGAATTCCTCTTCCTCCGTTTTCGCTGTACCCGTCATCCCTGCCAATTTTTCATACATACGGAAATAGTTCTGGAATGTAATCGTTGCAAGGGTCATGCTTTCATTTTGAATTTCTAAGCCTTCTTTTGCCTCGATTGCCTGATGCAGACCATCACTATAACGGCGGCCCTTCATTAAGCGGCCGGTAAATTGGTCAACGATCACAATTTCGCCATCTTGAACCACATAATCCACATCAAGATGCATGCTTGAATGCGCCTTTAAGGCTTGTGTAATATGGTGGTTCAATGTGACATGAGAAATATCGAAAAGATTCTCAATGCCGAAAGCCCGCTCTGCCTTTGTCATCCCTTCTTCTGTCAGCTGAACGCCTTTTGTTTTTTCATCATATGTGTAATCTTCATCTTTTTTCAGTGTACGAACAAACGCATTGGCCTGAATATAAAGAGCTGTTGACTTTTGTGCTGTTCCAGAAATAATCAGCGGTGTACGTGCTTCATCGATTAAAATGGAGTCCACCTCATCGATTACTGCATAAAAAAGCGGGCGCTGAACCTTTTGCTCTTTATAAAGCACCATATTGTCACGCAAGTAATCAAAACCTAATTCATTGTTTGTGCTGTACGTGATATCAGCAGCGTATGCAGCCTGCTTTTCTTCTTTTGTGAGTCCATTTAAGTTTAAACCGACTGTTAGTCCTAAAAATTCATACAACTGACCCATTTCGGTAGCATCACGGCTAGCCAGGTATTCGTTGACAGTCACAACGTGAACGCCTTTGCCTGATAATGCATTTAAATATACTGGCATCGTTGCAGTTAGTGTTTTCCCTTCCCCTGTTTTCATTTCGGAGATGTTTCCATCGTGCAGGGAAGCTCCCCCCATCAATTGAACCGGGTATGGGTACAATCCAAGCACACGCTTTGCCCCTTCACGTACAACAGCAAATGCTTCAACAAGCAAATCATCTAATGATTCGCCTTTTTGATAGCGCGCTTTGAATTCTTCTGTTTTTCCACGAAGCTCATCATCCGTTAATTTTTCCGTATCAGCAGCAAGTGCTTCAATCTGTTCTGCAATTTTTGTGAGTCGTTTTAGTTCGCGTTTATTTTGATCAAACACCTTATTTAAAATCCCAAGCATTTAAAACGCTCCTTTATATTGGATAGGAGAAGATTTTTAGTAAAAATCTCCCATTAAGTCTCATATTATACCTATTAATATTACCACTTTCACTAGGGGGTGACAACTTATGAGGGCGGAGGGGAGGTTTTGCCTTTTGGAAAATAGACTCGGTCCTTAAACTGCCCCTTACATGGTAAGTCCATTGAAAGTAGTCATTTTTTTTCGATACTGGCGGAGGTAGATGGAGAAATTCCCGAAATTGCTGGTTAGAAATTGGGGAGTCAATATTTAAAACGAAGTAATCTGTGATTGCCTGTGTATGCTTATCCTTTGTTTGGCATCGATGGCAAAACCAAGTTCCATATTGCCTTACTAGAGGCAAAGAAGACGAACAATTGTTGAATAAGGCACCTGTAAAGGATTTCTCTTTTAGATAGGTTATAAAATTGAAGAACTTCGAAGTTTTATGAAAAATGCCCTTTTAATAGGCTTTAGGATGTTTTCTTAAGCTCTTTTTGGGTGATGATTTCTTTGTTTCACATTTTCAATAAATAAACGAAGTGCAACTCATGCTCTTCGTTTATTTACTAATCGAAAACCTTAATCCAGGAATGCTACTCTAAATGTGCTGATTATTGCTGACATTCCCTGCTGCTTCATTTTTTATTAATTAAGCTCTAATAATCAGGAATTATCGCCAGCCGCTTCTTTTTGCCTATTCAAAAATCAACGACAGGCTATTTTCTAATTGATTTTCCTCGATTTCTTTTTTTACATTATGTAATTTCCAGTGAATGACCGACATTCATTCGCTCATGTTCAAACATACTTCCAATTTGATCTTCTACCACAAAGTAAATTTCACTATAATAGCTAGATACGCGGTTAGCAGGTATTTCGTAGATCTCCCCTATCTGTTTCTGAGTGAGTTCAACATTTACCGGAGACAGAGTAGAAACAAGATAGCGAAGAGCAGCCACATAGTTTCCAGGCTTTTGAATTTTCTTATTGGTTTGCTTGCAATATTCCATCCAAAGGATGACGCCCATTTGGATAATCCAGTTAAGCTCTCCAGCCGCCTTCATATCCTTTTCAAATATTTCCGCTACCGTCTTAGCCCCATTGCTTGGCCATTCAAAACTTGATAAATCAAGTAATCCTCCCGCTTTTGGCGTCTCATACATCATTTCAAGGAAGTTGTCTGCCAAAAATTCCTCTGGACTATCATAGCCTGAATTCAAAAATTCACTTTTTATAAAGGCTTCGTAATCCACAGTATGCTTAATGGAAAGTTCAAAAAGCGTAGGGAAAACTGTAAATTTATCTTCATAGTGATGCAGGATAGCAAAAGCAAAAACTCCTTCTTCATAATCGCGCGAATGCTCAAATAGAACGACAGGAAACCGTCTTCCCGTCAGCGTATCCTCGATAATAAGGGAATCGTTTTGATACTCCTTTATTACCCCTGCAACCGCATAACCATCCTGCCAAGATTGGAGAATAGCTCTCACTCTTTTGCGTGATACCTTGCCAAGTTTGTATTCGATAAATTTCTGCATAATGGTTTTTCCATCTTCCAACGGTTCAAATACTAGAAACCAAAACGGATGCAGAAATTGATAGAAGTCTTCATCCTCTTCATCTGCGCCGTCCAACACTTGGAACAAATCTTCAAAATCATCCACTATTTCATATTCAAACCGCTTTATAGCAAACATTCTTGCTTCCTTTTGCAGCTCTAAAATTTCATGATCAATCACATCTGTAATAGACACCGTATCCTTGCTTCCACAGCATTTTTTATATTTCTTCCCGCTCCCGCACGGACATGGCTCATTTCGGCTTACTTTTACTCTAGGCATTTAACCATTTCACCTTCATCCTTATTCATCTGTTTACTAACCATTCTACCATTTTTATCGATTAATTTTGGCAGATTTAATAAAAGATAAAATTGCTATAATTGACATTTTCTCCTTTAGTTTATATACTATGATTACAAATTGAATCATTGTTCTCCTAAAGGGGAGTAGCTTTTACAGCATTGTCGTCATTTCAGAGCACTTGCTCTCGGCATTGTTGGCAGCCTAAAAATTGTTAGCCAGACCTTTACCAAACGGTAGAGGTCTTTATTTATGGCCTTTACCCATTGCGGTAAAGGCCTTTTTTATTATAAGGCTTTGTTAAATCATTCAGTTTGTGCACATAAATACCTGCTCATAGGCTCATCTACTAAAAAACTAATTATATTGGAGGAAATGACATTGAATAAAAAGATTCGTTTTTCACTTGAGGAGTTAACAAAGAAAAATAAGGAAGAGTTATTAAAGGACAAGCTTCAGCTCGAAAAAATCGAGAAAAGATTGGATGAAAAACACGCGATGACAAAATGAATGAAACCACAAATGTTAGAGGAGGAATTTGCGGTGTAGAAACTCCCTCTTCCCTTAAAAATAAATCATACAAAAAGAGGAGAAAAGATTTAATTGAAAACCGCAGGATTACAAAAATGGCTATTCATCTTTACCTTTTGAAGCATCCTTGAAACAACGTATACGTCAGCAATCACTTCAGAGGTTAAAAGCCCGCCAAGGATTCAAATTCAGCCAGCCCAAATGATATCTGACTCAGATCAACGTACGTAATCATCGAATCAGAAAAACCCCGCTTTTAACAGCGGGGTTTCCTTATTTATTGAGCTTCAATTAGACCATAACGGCCATCTTTTCGTTTGTAGACAACGTTTGTTAAGCTTGTTTCCGCGTTCGTAAATACATAGAAATTGTGGCCTAGCATATTCATTTGCAGGATGGCCTCTTCGCTATCCATCGGCTTAAGATCAAAGCTTTTTTGACGAACGACTTCCAGTTCATTCTCTTCATCCATTGGTGCTCTTTCAGACTCATCAAGTGTAACGAACATATCTGGTAAATTCCCTTTTTCACGGAATTTACGATTTACCTTTGTTTTATGCTTGCGAATTTGGCGTTCTAATTTATCAGTAATCAAGTCAATAGCTGCATACATATCATCATGAACTTCCTCTGCACGAAGGACTAGATTCGGCATAGGAATTGTTACTTCTACTTTGGAGGTTTTATCTTGGTACGTTTTTAAATTCACATGTACGGTTGCATCTGGAGATTCGGTAAAATACCGCTCCAATTTTGCAATTTTCTTCTCTACATAGTCTCTAATTGCTGGAGTTACCTCAATGTTTTCACCACGAATGTTAAAATTCATAAGCGAACTCCTCCTTTTCAATATACAAATACTGTGTGCCTTTTTTCCGCCTATTAGGCTTGCTTTATAAAAGACACGTAGTCTTATTAAAAAGACTATATATTACATTTCTATTTTACCCCATAAATCTCCTGCTAGTACATGAAAAAAGTTTAAGAATTTTGTCGGATTGGTGAAGAATGATGGATGGATTCGCTTGGTTAAGGGAGGAGCCAAAAAGGAATAAGTTGCAGAACCGTTCGACTCCTACTGCCTTAAAGAAGAACGTTTTACTGAAGGATTGGGTGTGTGTTTATATATCAAAAAAGTGATTCAAATTATTGGTATTTCAAGATGGAAAACTTCCATAAGCTAGTGCCATTGACATAAGGATGATCCACGAAGGGATTGTTCATTTCGGAAAAAAATTCACCTGCAACTGCAAGTGATTTGGAATGATCAGTTTATCTCACTACTGAGCTTTGTTTACTAACCCGACTGCAATAATAGCTAGAAATGGTTTAATATTGTTTGTTCGTTTTTTCACAATTCTGATCTCACTTAAGAGCATTTCAAGCTCCTTGGGTGTTGAGACATCAATAATCCAATCTGCTAAATCCTTATGATTAATAGAATAGTTTTGTGTTGGTATTTTAATAGATTTTACTGCGTTTATTTCCCTTTTCAAACAGTTTTTATGATAATCATACTTTGTTAGAACACCATTTTCTCCTTTACAGTTACAATTCATGTCTGCAGCATTCATTTTTATCACCTTTACAAAAATTATATACATATAGTAATAAATTTCATCCATTGGTTAATATACCCATGTATTCTAAAAATGTCAACAATAGGACATTATATACAGGACGCTTTACCCATTTTTACAAAACAGGGTAATTTTAGTATATTTCCCTCTTGTAAAATGATAGATTTAGAGTAAATATAAGATCATTTTTTGGGAGATTTTCTGTTAATACAGAAATAGGAGGATCAATTATGGATCAAGCACAAATATCATTCGATTTGGTTGGAAGTGCGCTAGGCGAAGACATTTTCTCGGAGCAAGGCATCCTATTATTGAAAAAGGGAACGATATTAAAAGAAGTTCATATTCTATTGCTGCAAAAATACCGATTCGGAACAACTATATCTGTAAATTTAAACGAAAAGGTACATAAACAATCACCAAGCGCAAAACCCTATCAATCGATTCAATCCTATATCAAAGATACATTCAAAAGCTTTTACAGAAGCAAAGAAATTAATATGATTCATTTAAGAGAGCGCTTTCACCCGCTTATTGAACTATCACTTTGTGATGTTTCCATCCTAAAAGTCCTGCAAACAGGAGAAAAAAGAGAGGACCAGCTATTTCAGCATAGTATAAATGTCGGAATCCTCTCGAGCATCATCGGCAAACTATTAGGATATAAGAGAAAAGACTGTCTTCTATTAGCAGATATGGGACTATTTCACGAGATTGGTATGCTGGGAATAGACAAAAGTATTTATAAAAATACAATTTCAGTTAATAATGAAGAAGTTCAAAAGCATACAGAGATCGGGCATAAACTACTAAGCACGATTCCCTATATAAATCCGCTCATTCCATTAGCTGCCCTTCATCATCATGAAAAAATAAACGGAACCGGATACCCTAAACAATTAAAAGAGAAGGATATCCCTTATTTCGTACAAATTGTTTCCGTTGCGGATTGCTTTAATGCGGTATATATAAATGTACAAGATAATGGTGAAAAGAACCCGTATTTCGCAGGTGTTTACGAATTAGTCGAAAAAGCGCAGAATAATGAGCTCAACCCAGCAATCGTTATCCCTTTTGTCCGATACATTATGAGACAAAACCTATTGCAAAAAGTGATGTTGAGCAATGGAGAGGAAGCACAGATTGTCTTTATTCATGAGAACGAGCCTTACCAGCCTTTGGTGAAGGTTGGGGAGGCGTATGTGGATTTACGGAGGGAGTCTGGGGTGAGGATCGTTAGTCTTGTCGGTGATGAACAAGAGAACATGGTTAAGCTATAACTAGATGAACCCATCGAGTGGTTAGAAACCATAATAAATCAACTTGAATAAAATTCCAATTAATCAGGAAAAAATAACCAATCCTATGCAGGAGAAACGAGAATTAAAGAGAATGTATATAGTATTCACCATAAGGAGGAGGGATTTTAAATGGCGGTTATCGGCGGTGTTGGAGAAGGGCCAGTCTCACAATTTGTTGTCATCAATAAACAGATAGCAGAGTCTGCCGTGAAAGAAAAAATCCTAGATGTAATGACAGATCCTGCAAAAAGAATACGAGAAATACAACAGCCTTCTCCATTCTCACAATTTATTGATATGAAGGTTTAAATGCACAGCTAGATATAGCTGTGTTTTTTTATAAAGAAAAACCTGCTTGATATCAAGCAGGTTTCAAGCATTATTTTTTCCGATCAAAATAATGCCCATCAAATGATGCAGATGCATAAGGGTCATTATATCCTTTAAATGCAGACTTTCCTTTCTTCGCAGTAACAAGATCTTTCTGAATAGATGTCTTAATCTTGCCCATCTGCTTTACTACATCTTCACTAATAGTAAGAATTTCTCTCAACTTTTGTTTATCATCAATAGTTAATAAAGTTTGATCCATACGATCTAATAGCTCGCCACGAGTTTCAAGGTACGCTGTTAATTCTTCAATTTGCTTCTCTCTGTCTCCTTGATTAGAAACAGTCGACTGCAGCTGTTTAGTAATTTCATATAGCTTTTCAATGATATCCATTACACAAGCCCGCTTGTACTATACTGTTTCTTGCGGTTAATAATCAGAGCTTCTTTCCAAGTATCGCGGAACTCCGTTACCAACTCTTCTACTTCACTGATAATTTCCGTATCATTCTTAATATTTGCTTCTATTAATCTACGATTCATATAATCGTATAATCGTCTCATGTCATTTGAAATATCATAGTCAAAGTTTAAAGTAACCATTAATTCTGAAATGATATTTTGCGCTTTTGAAAGATTTGTATGTTTCGCTTCAATATTTTTTTCTTGAACCGCTTTTTTGGCTTGATTCAAAAATTTCAGGCAACCATTGTATAGCATCAGTGTCAATTCGCCAGGAGAAGCAGTTAAAACAGAATTCTGTTGATATGCTTCATATTGTTTTTGCATGTTTAAATA
This sequence comes from Cytobacillus sp., assembly GCF_032154635.1. Classification (GTDB taxonomy): domain Bacteria; phylum Bacillota; class Bacilli; order Bacillales; family Cytobacillaceae; genus Cytobacillus. Next base: position 10,670 of record NZ_JALDXW010000064.1, read on the forward strand.
TCCTCCTAAATATAACACATAAATAATTCTATTCTATTGCCCTAACATTCCCACAATGGAGCTGCTTTGTGCATTCATCTTGCTGATTGCTTGCTCCATAGCCGTGAACTGCTTCCAATAACGGTTTTCAATCATTTTCAGCTTATCTTCCCATGTACTCATCTGTTTTGTAATTTCCTTAATAGAGTCTCCAAGAGTACTTATATCTAGGCTTGACGCTGTATTTGGACGACCTGCTTTTTTGTTTAATTTGTCAATTGAACTGCCTACCTCATTATATATTCTTGTTGCAATTCCATCTTCACTCGTAAACAATTGAGCAACTTCATCCGGTTTGTTAGCGATTGCTTCCTTCAGCTTATCCTCATTAATCTCAAGCTTCCCATCCTTGGACATATAAGCTGATTGGATACCTATTTCGGATAGCAATCTTAGTTGACCATCAGGTATTCCGGAAACAGTATTATACATTTTGCCTCTTAATGCTGTTAAAGTGTCCCTGATCGTCGAGTCATTGTACAAAAGTCCTTCTTTTGCTTTTTCATCCCACTTTTCAGCCTCTTTTTCTGATAAACCTTCTCTCTGTTCTTCTGTTAAAGGCTGATACTCACGATTACGATGAGTTTTCACTTTAGAGTTTAGACTATCGATCATTGAGTTATAGCTATCGACAAAGTCTTTGATTTTGTTGAAAATAGCGTCTGTATCTGATTCAACTGTTATTGTTACAGGATTGCTATCCTTTTTTAATAAAGTTAAATCCATTCCATATATATTAACTTTATTAGAAGTGAGATTGTCAATGGTTTTACCGTCAATCGTAATAGACCCATTCACTCCATTTACAGATGGACCTGCATTAGTATTTGTACGGCTATCTCCCCCGCTGCCTATAACCCCAGCAATATTTATTGAACCAGCACTTGGAACATCCTTGATCGATATTTTTTGATCTGCTCCCAATTCTTTAGTAGAAATTACAAAACCAGAAGTCGTATCATCAAAAGAAGCACGCAGACCAAGTGATTCCCCAGAAGCATTTGTTGCAGAACCGATTTTACTAGCAAGTGATGCATATGTATCTTGATCTGTAATTGTAATCGTTTGTTTGCCCTTTGCCGTCTCTATTTCAATCGAAGAGGTTTCACCGGTTTTTAGGATTTTGTCTCCTGACTTTACCGCTTTTCCCTGTTCATTTAAAATGGCATTACTTGTTACGACTCTTGCAGATTCAGCCAGACTATTAACTGTCACATTGTATGAGCCAGGAATAGACTTGCCGCTAGATGAAACTAACAGATTTGATGTATTTGACGAAGTGGCTTTATAGCCATTAAAGTCTGAAGTAAACCGTAGTTTATCCACCTTTTTTTGAAAAGCACTAAGTTCAAGATTCACATCTCGATAAGCGTCACGCTGCCACGACATCCATTCCTTTTTTTGAAATAATTTATCCAGTGGAGCACGCTCCGCTTTCATTAAGTCTCTAATGATCGTATCTGTATCAAGTCCAGATGCGAATCCTGTAATTCTCATCGTGTTATTAACCATTTAGGATACCCTCCATTATATTTTGTTATCAACAAACAGCCCAAAATATTCTCTCATTGAAGCATACATATCTAGTAGCTTCTTTGGCGGTATTTCTCTTACTGTTTCCTTTGTTTGATCATTGATCAGCGTTACATAATACGTTTGCAATTTTTCGTGGTACATATACTTCAAAGAAGTATGAGTATTTCCTAATACTTGATTGATATCGGAAACGACCTTCTCTAAATCTTTTTCTTGAATGGCTGTTTCTGCAGTATTCTCATGATGCTGTTCTAAGATGTATGTTGGTTGCTCCTGTATCTTCATCGATTTATTACTTTCAAAGCTAATATTATCTACAGAAGATCTAGAAATTGAATCAACAGAGCCCATCTTAATCCCCCTAGTAATTGTTCTACTTATTACATCGGATATTTCAGCAAATTATTTACATTTATAGAGTCAATAATCTGCTTTTTGCAGGTAAATAATGATAGGCTGCAGACATTTCATAAAATTCTTTCGCTTTTTCCTTTTGATTAAACATCTCATAATAGACCCCTAAATTATATGCAGCCAAGAAGGAAGCTGTACCTAAAACGATTTCTCTTTCATTCTGCTTTCCTAATGCAAGACAAATAAGATAGGATCTTTCAATAAGAGGAAGAAAATCGATATTGTTAGCCGTATCACTTAACACAAAGTTCATATAAAAGATACCGCAAACAAACTGATAATCTGGACTGTTCCCTAAAGGAACATTCATTTGGTCAATGATTTCAAAAGCAGGATAGAATTGCTTTAATTCAATTAATGTATAAATATAATTGACGACCAAATCTGTAAAATAACCCTCTGCTCGATCAGCCGCCTGATAACTTTCCTTAAAAAAATGAGCTGCTTCCTGATAGAGATTCATTGTTTTATATTGTCGAGCAAGCTGATATAAGATGTAAGCATTCTTTGGATTCTTAGACAGCTCTTCCTTTAAAATGATAAGATTGCGCTCTGATTTATCCGTTTGAAAATAGCCTGTGTGGAAAACTTCAATTGGCATCTCAATCCGCGGCAGCTTAGACACCACCTGCTCATGTATTTTCCCAGAAAAATAAGCTCCTTTTGGAAGCAATCGAGAAATAAAGATTTGTGAAAACCGCTCTTCATTGTTTTGCTTAAAATTGCTTTTGATATTAATTTTCCCGATAAAACGATCTGATTGGAGCATTGTCTTTACTTTGTCTTTGTCCCAGCTGGTAATCTGTTCATCGGCATCGAGAATTAAGTTCCACTCTGACGTTGATTTAGATAACGCGAAATTACGGGCAGCCGCAAAGTCATTGGTCCAAGTATATTCATAGACAGCCGCACCATGTGTCTTTGCAATTTCTATCGTATTATCTGTGGAGCCCGTATCTACGATAATGATTTCATTTACGTACTCTTTAACAGATTCTAAACAGGTATGTAAGTGT
>NZ_JALDXW010000024.1:0-67397 GCF_032154635.1 Cytobacillus sp.
AGCGCCGATGGTAGTTAGGGGCTGTCCCCTTGTGAGAGTAGGACGTCGCTAGGCTGTTTTAGAAAACATTTATAATATTATTATCGCGGGGTGGAGCACGATCGAATAAGCATCGAGGAGTAATCTTCAGCGCACCGATTGAGCTGCTACTTAATAATCTCTCTGAAATTGGGGCGGTTATACAACCGCAAGCTATTAGCATGATCAATCTTCATAAATACTATTATCGCGGGGTGGAGCAGTTCGGTAGCTCGTCGGGCTCATAACCCGAAGGTCGCAGGTTCAAATCCTGTCCCCGCAATTTGGTCCGGTAGTTCAGTTGGTTAGAATGCCTGCCTGTCACGCAGGAGGTCGCGGGTTCGAGTCCCGTCCGGACCGCCATTATACACAAAGTGTAAGTGCGAAACAATGTTTCGTCTTTTTTTTTGTCCATTTTTATTAACGCTTTTTTGCTCAGTAACAAAAAATCATGTAGACTATACATATAATAGATATTCCTTAGGAACCATCCTAAGGTTTTTTTGTCAGAATAAGAAGAATTAGTTTTCAAACTAAAAATCGTTTTTTCTTTTGAAAACAATTTTAATAGAAGACTGTGGTAAATCTAAATGTCGATTATTATCCTTGTTGATTGCAGCGATAATCAACAGCCAAGTATAACAGCCAAATGAAAAAAGGTGAGTAGTTAATATGACGCAATTTGAGTTTATTTCGAGCCAGCCCGAAGAAACAATGAATTTTTCTAAACGTCTTGCAGAATTTTTAAAGCCAGGTGATGTGATTGCATTAGAGGGTGATCTTGGTGCAGGAAAAACGACGTTTACAAAGGGACTGGCTCTTGGTTTAGATATTAAAAGAAACGTAAATAGCCCTACCTTTACAATTATTAAAGAGTATCAAGGAAGAATGCCTCTTTATCATATGGATGTGTATCGAGTAGAGGATTCATTTGAAGATTTAGGATTTGATGAATACTTTGAAGGAAATGGTATTACTGTTGTTGAATGGGCACATTTAATAGAAGAACAGCTTCCACAAGAATTATTAATGATATCTTTGTTTTTAGGAGAAGATGGGGCAAGGAAAATTGTCGTAACCCCTAAAGGAGAAAGATATGAGGAATTATGTAAGGAGTTTTTTATATGAAGTTGCTTTCAATCGATACGTCTAATTATGCATTAGGAGTGGCTTTATTAGATGGAAACCAAGTGATAGGTGAATATATAACAAATATAAAGAAGAATCATTCTGTACGCGTAATGCCTGCAATTGAAGCATTGATGAAAGACTGTGATATAAAGCCAAGTGATCTATCAAAGATTGTTGTCGCGAAAGGTCCTGGCTCGTATACCGGAGTTCGAATTGGTGTGACTATTGCAAAGACATTAGCATGGACATTGAATATTCCTTTGACAGGCGTTTCAAGCTTAGAAGTATTAGCAGCATCTGCCGGCCGGTATTTCAATGGTGTAATATCCCCAATTTTTGATGCACGCAGAAATCAAATTTATACAGGTCTCTATCAATATGATAAGGGAGAAATAATCACAAAGAGTAAAGATCAGTTAGTGCTATCTAAGGACTGGGCTGCTGAATTGAAAGAAAGAAGTGAAAAGGTCCTTTTGCTTGGGAATGATTTGCCGCTTCATCAAGAAACATTTGAAGAAATAATCGGTGCACAAGCTGTTTTCGCTGAAATAACGGAGCATAATCCACGGCCAGCTGAGCTCGCATTATTGGGCAGGAATAAGGAAGCAGAGGATATTCACTCTTTTGTCCCTAATTATATTCGTCTAGCAGAAGCGGAAGCTAATTGGATTAAAGCGAATAAAGAGAAGATAAGGAAGTAGCAGTATGAATAAGTCTTTAACCTTTCGATTGATGGATATAAATGATGTAGATGACATTCTAAAAATTGAGCATGAATCTTTTACCCTTCCATGGAGCAGGGAGGCATTTCAAAATGAGTTAACGAACAATCAATATGCCTTGTATATCGGCTTAGAAGAAGAGGGAAAAGTCATTGGCTATTGTGGTGTATGGATTGTCTTTGATGAAGCACAAATTACGAATGTTGCCATTTTGCCTGCGTATCGTGGTAGAAAGCTAGGTGAGGCTTTAATGAGGCAAGTGATGGAGATTGCATCGGAAAAAGGGGCGAGGACGATGTCGCTTGAGGTGCGTGTATCCAACTATATTGCCCAATCCCTTTATCGAAAGCTTGGATTTCAAGATGGCGGAATTAGAAAGAATTACTATTCGGATAATCAAGAGGATGCTTTAGTAATGTGGGTGAATTTATGACAAATAAAGATCAGTTTATTATGGGAATTGAAACTAGCTGTGATGAAACAGCAGTTGCAATTATTAAGAATGGAAGAGAAATTGCTGCAAATGTAGTGGCATCACAAATTGAAAGCCATAAACGTTTTGGCGGAGTTGTCCCAGAGATTGCTTCACGTCACCATGTAGAGCAAATTACAATTGTATTAGAAGAAGCGTTAAATCAAGCAAAGATCCGTTATGAAGATTTAAGTGCCATTGCTGTAACAGAAGGACCTGGTTTAGTTGGAGCATTATTAGTGGGGGTAAATGCAGCAAAGGCGGTTGCTTTTGCTCATGGGATTCCATTAGTAGGCGTTCATCATATAGCTGGACATATATATGCAAATCGACTTGTAACGGAAATGACATTTCCTTTGCTCTCACTTGTTGTTTCGGGGGGACATACCGAACTTGTATATATGAAGGAGCACGGTCATTTTGAAGTTATTGGTGAAACAAGGGATGATGCTGCGGGAGAAGCCTATGATAAAGTAGCAAGAACATTAAATCTTCCCTATCCAGGCGGCCCTCATATTGACAGGTTAGCACAAGAAGGTAAACCTTCTATTTCATTGCCTCGTGCATGGCTGGAAGAAGGCTCTTTTGATTTTAGCTTCAGTGGATTAAAGTCAGCAGTTATCAACACAGTCCACAACGCAGAACAAAGAGGCGACAAGATTAAGCCTGAGGATTTGGCAGCAAGCTTTCAACAAAGTGTAATCGATGTACTTGTGACAAAAACAAGTAAGGCTGCAAAAGAGTATCAGGTGAAACAGGTACTATTAGCTGGCGGTGTAGCGGCAAACAAGGGGCTGCGTACGGCTTTACAGGAAGAGTTTATTAAGTTTCCTGAATGTAAGCTCGTTATCCCGCCATTATCCCTATGTACAGACAATGCGGCCATGATTGCTGCAGCAGGAAGTATTTTATTTGAAAAGGGGGTACAATCAACCATGGCTTTGAATGCAAATCCCGGTCTCGATATTACTATCCACAATTAAGGAACAGGTAGGAAAAAGTCCTCATTGAAAAATGAGGACTTTCTTGTGGATAAATAGAAAAATCAGATAATTTTTGTAGATAATGTGGATAAGAAGCTTGTTTCTTGTGGATAATGTGGAAAAGTCTGTGGAAGTCTTTTATTTCAGTCTATAAGATGTGAATACTTTTGTGGATAAAAAAGGAACGAAGGATGTATATATCCCCAGTTCCTTTTTCTTATGAGCGCCTATCGCCTATCAAACTTCAGGTCCCCTCCCTGCGATAAGTCGACATCCATTCACTATCGTTCATTGTGTCTCCTTTATCTCAGTCACGGCTTTCTGCGTTTGTACGGCGATGGCCAAGGCGCTTTCTCTTTTCTTAATCTGCTAGTTCGGTCCATTCTTCGACTAATTCGTCTAATTTTCCCTTAGCCTCATTGTTTTTATTAGTAATCTCCAGCACTTTTTCATGATCTTGATATACTTCAGGTTCACATAATTGCTGCTCATATTCAGATATTAAACCTTCTAATTCTCCGATTTGCTTTTCTACTTCTTCTAATCTTCTTTGGCGCTGCCTTTCAATTTTCTTTGCTTCCTTATCCCGCTGATAGCTGTTTTTTTCCTGATTGGGCTGAGGGGCTGTAGAATTCTTTTGAATGGAATCCAATGCCTTTAGCTCTTCTTGCTCTTGTTTCTTTTCAATATAATAATCATAATCACCGAGGTACTCGGTTGTGCCATCCTTGCTAAGCTCAATCACTTTTGTTGTAATTCGGTTAATAAAATAGCGGTCATGAGAGACGAAAAGAATCGTTCCTGGATAATCAATCAGTGCATTTTCTAATATTTCTTTACTATCTAAGTCAAGATGGTTAGTAGGCTCGTCTAGGATTAAAAAGTTTGCCCTTTGCATCATTAACTTAGCTAGTGCTAACCGAGCCTTTTCTCCTCCACTTAAGGTCGATACATTTTTTAATACATCATCACCGGAAAAGAGGAAATTTCCTAACACGGTTCGAATATCCTTTTCAGGCTTTAATGGATATTCATCCCATAGTTCATTTAAAACTCGCTTATTTGATGATAGTTCAGCCTGTTCTTGATCATAGTATCCAATGAAAACATTTGAACCATGCTGAAAATGACCTGCAATCGGAGACAATTTATCAATGATCGTTTTTAATAGAGTTGATTTTCCAACCCCATTTGGGCCAACAAGGGCAATGCTTTCACCTCTTGTAATGCGGAAGGAAATCCCTTTTGAAATTTCTTCCCCATGATAACCAATAGCAATTGAATCTGCCTTCAATACTTCATTTCCCGATTGTCGATCAATTTGGAAGCCAAAAGAGGCGGATTTTTCATCCCCTAATGGCCTGTCCATTACTTCCATTTTTTCAAGCTGTTTTCTGCGGCTCTGAGCTCTTTTCGTGGTAGATGCACGTGCAAGATTTCGTTGGATGAAATCCTGAAGCTTCGCTACTTCTTCCTGCTGTTTTTCATATTCTTTCATTTCCCGTTCAAAGTTAGCAGCCTTCTGGTCAAGATAGGCACTGTAATTCCCTGTATATTTGCGAATTTGAAGTCTAGAAATTTCGTAAACTTGGGAAACTACTTTATCTAAAAAATAGCGGTCATGCGAGACAATTAATATAGCCCCGTCATATCCCTGTAAATATTGCTCTAACCAGGTTAACGTATCTATATCTAAATGGTTAGTAGGCTCATCGAGGATTAAAATGTCAGGTTTTGTTAATAATAGCTTCCCAAGAGCAAGTCTTGTCTTTTGCCCTCCGCTTAGTGTTGAGATTTTTGTATCGTAGCTAAATGAATGAAAGTTTAATCCGTGGAGGACTGAGCGGATATCAGATTCGTATTGATAGCCGCCTTCCTCTTTGAATTGAACCTGGAGTTTATCGTATTCTGACAATATCCGCTCATATTCCTGCTGATTTCCCATTGCTTTGGGATCAGACATACGTTCTTCAAGTCTTCGCAATTCTCTTTCTTGGGTTTGAAAATGCGCAAACACTGTTAACATTTCATCCCAAATGGATTTATTGGATTCTAGGCCAGTATTTTGAGCTAAATAGCCAATTTTTACTTCCTTAGGTTTAATAATTTCTCCAGAATCGTAAGACATTTGTCCTGCAATAATTTTTAAAAGAGTAGATTTCCCGGCTCCATTACGGCCTACAAGGGCAATTCGATCCCTTGTTTGTACTTCTAGCTTTATATTCGATAAAATAGGATCAGCACCAAAATTTTTCATTAATTGATTTACTTGTAACAAAATCATTTTTTTCACCTCTATATTCTAGAGTTAGTGTAACTCATTCATATATGTTGGGCAATAACCGAAGCTTATTGCGAAAGTGAATGATTGTACAAATTGCATACAAATGGATAAAAATAGTGTATCATTTTGTAGAGAGGTGTATGTACATGACAGATTTTACTCATTTTAATCAAGAGGGCCGAGCAAAAATGGTCGATGTAAGTGATAAGCCTGAAACTGTCCGAACAGCGATTGCTCACTCAAGTATTATAGTAAATAAAGAAATATATGAAAAAATAACTTCGAATAAAATGAAAAAAGGGGACGTTCTTGCAGTTGCTCAAGTAGCAGGAGTAATGGCGTGCAAGAAAACCTGGGAAATCATTCCAATGTGTCATCCGATTCCGTTAACGGGTGTAGATATTTCTTTCTCATGGAAAATTGAACATGAGGAATATATACTATTAATTACCGCATCTGCAAAAACGAAAGGTAATACTGGCGTAGAGATGGAAGCGCTCACAGCGGCGTCTGTTTGTGCTTTGACCGTTTATGATATGTGCAAAGCGGTGGATAAGGGAATGATCATTGGCAGGACGTATTTAGTTGAAAAAACAGGCGGTAAAAATGGAGATTTTAAAAGAGACACTAAATAATGTAGCTTTGGGAGAGTGGATGAATAATGGCGAATGAATCAGTGAAAATTCCGCAAGCAACTGCAAAAAGGCTCCCTTTGTACTATCGATTTCTGAAAAATTTACATTCCTCTGGTAAGCAAAGGGTATCATCTGCTGAGTTAAGTGAGGCTGTAAAGGTTGACTCTGCAACCATCCGCAGGGATTTTTCCTACTTTGGAGCACTAGGGAAAAAGGGGTATGGATATAATGTCAATTATTTGCTTACCTTTTTTCGAAAGACATTAGACCAGGATGAACTGACAAAGGTAGCGTTAATTGGAGTAGGGAATTTAGGTACCGCATTTTTGAATTATAACTTTTTAAAAAATAATAATACAAAAATTGAAGTAGCTTTTGATGTAGATGAAAATAAAGTTGGTACAAAAATTGGGGAAGTGCCTGTTTTCCATATGGATGATTTAGAAAAAGTGATTGAAGAGCATAATATTCAAGTGGCGATATTAACCGTTCCTGCCCCTGTTGCTCAGTCGATCGCTGACCGGATTGTACAGGGAAGTGTTAATGGAATCTTGAACTTTACCCCAGCAAGGCTATCTGTCCCATCGACAATAAGAATTCATCATATTGATTTGGCTGTAGAGCTTCAGTCCCTTATCTATTTCTTAAAGCATTACCCAACAGAGAATGAAAAAGAAGAATAAATCGATAATAATAAATGAGCCTCTCACTTTGGAGGCTCATTATTTTTTAGACTTTTCTTTATTTTAAAATGAAAGGCGACCATTCGCAGACCGCCACCTAAGTCAAAGGTTGCAATGATAATCAGAAATACAGTGAAAATTCCCCAGCCTTGTTCTCTTTGTATATTTTGAATAGCAATGTATGTAAAGAGGAGACCGAGAATAATATAGATAATGCCCGAAAATAAAGGTGACCTTCTCATATAAATCCTCCAATAAAAGATTGTATTTTTTCCATTTTTTCTAGCCAGTTTTCTATAGGCTCCTTATTGAGCTGGAGAATGACAACGAGTGTATTCATTGTTACATGTGCGAAAATCGGTACGATAATCCGCTTTGTTTTTACATACAGAAAAGCAAACGTAAATCCCATAGCGGAATATAAAAGTGTATGCTCAATCTCTGCATGTGCAAGGGAAAAGATGACAGAACTGATTAGTGCTGATAAAAAGAAATTCAATCGCTTATGCAGTGATCCGAAAATAATTTTTCGAAAAACGACTTCTTCCAATATTGGGCCAATAATGGAACTGACAATGATTACGGCTGGAAAGGTTTGAATAAGCATTAGGATGTCTTGTGTATTTTCGGACCCCATTTCAATGCCGATCATGCTTTCGATACTTGCAGCCATTATTTGGGCAAAATAGGCTAGGAAGATTCCGCCAAAGGCCCATGCGATAGATGTTGGGACAGAAGCAGAATCCTGTAATTCCCGGACTGATTTCATTTCTTTCCTTAATAGCACAAGAGTAATAATTAAGGTAATTGAAAAGCTAATGACAATCCAATAGGGAACGGAAAGCATTTGCATGTCTTCAGGGCTCTTGCCAAAAAAACCACCAGCAAACATGAGAAGTGGTACACCTAGTATGCTTGAAAATTGCATGATTATATATGCAATAAGAATGATCCAGTATTCTTTTTTCAATGTATTGTCTCCTTCTATTAGGTTGGTTGGCCGAGATGATACTCACTCGATTCTATACCATCTTTCATTTTACTCATAATTAGGTCCTAGTTTCAAATGGAACAGTTCGATAGTCATAACTATTGCAAAATAATACGATGACGGGTGCAAATTTCTGCTGCAAATATTTTTTGTAAAAAATTGAGCTTTCGCCCTTGCAAATAGAGTCCGTTTTCTTTAATATAATAATTGTGTTAGCACTCAGATGGATAGAGTGCTAATAAAAAATATTACATATAAATTGAGGAGGTTGTTTCACTTGTTAAAGCCACTAGGTGATCGAATTATTATCGAGCTTGTTGAAACTGAAGAAAAAACTGCAAGCGGCATCGTTTTGCCGGACACTGCTAAAGAAAAGCCTCAAGAAGGTAAAGTTGTAGCTGTAGGTACTGGCCGCGTTCTTGAAAATGGTGAGCGTGTAGCCCTTGAAGTTGCAGACGGCGACCGTATCATCTTCTCAAAATATGCTGGAACAGAAGTGAAATACGAAGGCAAAGAATACTTGATTTTACGCGAAAATGATATTCTTGCTATTATTGGTAAATAAACAAAACGCAAATAGATTCTAAAAGATAATTTTTCATAATTTTAGAGGAGGTTTTTACAAATGGCAAAAGAGATCAAATTTAGTGAAGATGCTCGCCGCGCTATGCTTCGCGGTGTTGATACACTTGCAGATGCAGTAAAAGTAACTCTTGGACCAAAAGGACGCAACGTGGTTCTTGAGAAAAAATTCGGTTCTCCATTAATCACAAATGACGGAGTAACAATTGCGAAAGAAATCGAATTAGAAGATGCTTTTGAAAATATGGGAGCAAAGCTTGTTGCTGAAGTAGCAAGCAAGACTAACGATGTTGCTGGTGATGGTACAACAACTGCAACTGTACTTGCTCAAGCGATGATTCGTGAAGGACTTAAAAACGTAACTGCTGGTGCAAACCCAATGGGCATTCGCAAAGGAATTGAAAAAGCAGTTGCCACTGCAGTTAAAGAATTACAAGCAATTTCTAAACCAATTGAAAACAAAGAATCAATTGCACAGGTTGCTGCAATTTCTGCTGCTGATGAAGAGGTAGGACAATTAATTGCTGAAGCAATGGAACGCGTTGGCAACGACGGCGTTATTACCATTGAAGAATCCAAAGGCTTCACTACTGAACTAGATGTAGTAGAAGGTATGCAATTCGACCGTGGATATGCTTCTGCATATATGGTAACAGATACAGAAAAAATGGAAGCGGTTCTAGAGAATCCTTACATTTTAATTACTGATAAGAAAATTTCAAGTATTCAAGAAGTATTGCCTGTTCTTGAGCAAGTTGTTCAACAAGGCAAGCCACTATTATTAGTTGCTGAGGATGTTGAAGGGGAAGCTCTTTCTACATTAGTAGTAAACAAACTTCGCGGAACATTCAATGCTGTTGCTGTTAAAGCTCCAGGCTTCGGTGACCGTCGTAAAGCTATGCTTGAAGACATCGCTATCTTAACTGGCGGAGAAGTAATCACAGAAGAATTAGGCCGTGATCTTAAATCTGCTACAATCGATTCTCTTGGACGCGCTTCTAAAGTTGTCGTTACAAAAGAAAATACAACAATTGTTGAAGGTGCTGGAGACAGTGCACAAATCGCTGGTCGTGTAAACCAAATCCGTGTTCAAATGGAAGAAACAACTTCTGAATTTGACCGTGAAAAATTACAAGAACGCTTAGCTAAATTAGCTGGCGGTGTGGCAGTCGTTAAAGTTGGTGCTGCTACTGAAACGGAACTAAAAGAACGCAAGCTTCGCATCGAAGACGCTCTAAACTCTACACGCGCTGCTGTAGAAGAAGGTATCGTTTCTGGTGGTGGAGTTGCCCTTCTAAACGTATACAATAAAGTAGCTGCTCTTGAAGCTGAAGGTGACGTTGCTACAGGTATCAACATTGTCTTACGTGCAATGGAAGAGCCAGTACGCACAATCGCTCACAATGCAGGCCTAGAAGGATCTGTTGTTGTTGACCGCTTAAAGCGCGAAGAAATCGGCACAGGCTTCAACGCTGCTACAAACGAGTGGGTAAACATGGTTGAAGCTGGTATCGTTGACCCAACTAAGGTTACTCGTTCAGCTCTTCAAAACGCAGCATCTGTTGCGGCTATGTTCTTAACAACTGAAGCAGTTGTTGCTGACAAGCCAGAACCAGCTGCACCTGCAATGCCTGACATGGGTGGAATGGGCGGAATGGGTGGAATGATGTAAGGTTTTAAGCCAAACATCTGAGAAATAGTTCTGCTATTTTTCAACCATTTTGTGAACTAGTCATGTAAATAAATTTATAGCAATTGCAAAAACCACTTCCTATTAACATTAGGGAGTGGTTTTTTGGTTTTTAAAATTTGCATATTAAGCAAGGTGTATGTAAGGAAATTAAAGACTACTGTCTTGACTACTTTTCATATTTTTACCACTTCTTTATAATTCAAATTGAAGTTTTTTCTAAAGAAGTGGTTAGAGCTAATTGAATATAAGTAATACATGATTTTAAACACAGAGCTAGTTTTTCATTCTTTACAACAGAAGCTGTCGCCGGTAAAAGTAATAGATGCGATTGAAGGATTAACCGATCATTCGCAGTATTAATGGATGGAAATTGTTTGGTTCGTGAAATTAATAACTTTATAAATAAATAATGCTATTAAATATTTTTTAAATAATAAATCAAGGAAAAAACCTCCGGGTCATGGGATCAATAAGTTATTTGAGCGATTTAATATGGGAAATAAACAAAAATAGGCAATAATGGGTCAGGATTTGGCGTTGCAATATCAAAAAGAAAAGTTGCAGAGGAGTTGAATCGCATGGCAAGTATTGAACAATTGCAAAAAATAAACACACCAGCCCATCAGGTATACTTTGCATTAACAACGAAGGAAGGTTTGTCTGAAGTATGGACAAAGGATCTGAAAGTGGAAGCGGTCGTAGGAAAGGTGAATGAGTTTCGCTTTGGTCCTAATGATACAGCCAAACTGAAAGTCATTGAGCTTATTCCAGACAAGCGGGTCAGCTGGGAATGCGTGGACGCTGATACCGAACCGGAATGGATCGGGACTACAATCACATTTGAATTAACTGAATCTAACGGCACCACAAAGGTTGATTTTAGCCATGCCCAGTGGAAGGAAATTACGTCATGTTACAAGTTTTGCAATTACAACTGGGCGATGTTTTTGCTGAGCTTGAAGCAGTACTGTGAGCTTGGGAAAGGCACACCTTACCAAGAAAGAACTTTTTAGGGAAGAAGCGTTCCTGGAATTTTCGGAAAGAACGAATATACAGCCTCTGTTTAATGATTATGTAACACTCGAGTGCTTTTCTTCAATATCACAAATAATAAATATGCCAAATTTTATATTCAAAAAATATACTGCCATGAACAGCATTTTTTAATTGCCGAAAACAAGATAAAAGAGCAGAGAATTTTAAAAGTATAGCAAAAGGGTCAGTCCCCCGCTGAGTTAAATCAGTGGGGAACTGATCCTTTATTTCCTGGATATCTGTTAAGGCACTTTCGCTATCCTCATGTCTAGTCTACCAGTTCCCACACATCACTTTTGCCGGGTGTTTCACCAAGTGTCCACCATTTGGCTTTATATGTTTTGCCGTCGTATGTGACGAGATCTCCGGCTGTATAGGCGGCAGTGCTGCTCCATGCTTCAACTGGAGCGGGATTACCAGCGGCTTCGCCTTTTTTCCATGCATCACTGGAGCTAGGTTTTTCACCAAGTGTCCACCATTTCGCAGTATAGACATATCCGTTATAAAGGACCCGTTGTCCGGCGATATATACTTTGTTCTTATCCCAATCAGTTACAAAGTGAAAGATTGGAGAATCTGGTGTAGTCCCATTTTTAAATTCCTTACTAATTGCTGAAAGTAACGTGAATTGACGGTCTGATGATAATTCCCAAATCATTGCGCCGCCAAGACCAAGGTTTTCAATATAGGCTACTTTCGCTGCAATGGACTCTGCATCATCGTATGTGACGAATTGTTTATTTGCTGCATTGTAGAGGTAAGGGACCTGTGCAGCATCGTTCCAATACCGTTGATAGCCATTCTTATTGACGTAATTTGCTACTAAATCATCAAATTCTAATGCGCCTGCTTCCCATGTGCCCGTACCGGCTCCTTCACATGCTAAATACCCGCCATTGTTTGCATCACCATTACAGTTCGCCCAAGACTTCCCGTAGAAAGGGAGGCCCATGACTAGTTTTTTAGCTGGTACACCATTTTCTAAATGGCCTTTGATAGCCGTTGCTACATCTGCCCCGACGTTATCAACACCTGCGTTTGCTGCCTGATAATCACCGAATAATGGTGCGTTATGTCCGCTAGTAGACTGCCAAGTACCACTGAAATCGTAGGTCATAATGTTAATGAAGTCAACTGTCTCGGCGATTTTATCCAATTCATTGTTCTTAGGATAGGACAGACCCGCACTTGAAGCAATGGTTAATAGATATTTCTTGCCGTCTTCTTTCCCGGCTTTATCCAATGCTTTTCTAATATCTTGTAAAAGTAATGTATGATTTTGCTTATCTTCAGGGCGTTGACTATTGCCCTCCATTCCGCCAGATACCGGGTATTCCCAGTCAATATCTACACCATCCATTTTAAATTGACGAACGAAATCAACTGCCGAATTAGCAAAGTTTTTTCTCAATTGCGGATCTGCAGCAACATCAGAGAAGCGATTAGACCATGACCAGCCACCTACCGAAATCAATGTTTTGAGGTGTGGATTTTCTACTTTCAATTGTGCAAGTTTACCAAGGTTGCCGTAAATCTTGTTAACCCCGCCATTAAAGCTTCCTTCCCAGTCGCTCTGTGCATCAATCCATGGGTCACCAAGCACAATAGAGCCATTAGGAATATCTTTTGGAGCAGTCCCATCACCTTTATCACAAACCTCTTTTGCTGGATTGCCATGAATGCCATCAAAACAAATATCAGCGAAAGCATAGTTTATATGTGTCAATTTTGTTGGGTCTAAATCTTCAACTTGGAAATCTCTCCCGTAGGAACCCCATGAGATAAAGTACCCAACAACCTTATAGTCATCTTTAGTGGCTGCCTTAGCATTTGCCGGTGAGAAAACCGGCATTAAAGACAAGATTAAGAGCATGCATAAAGCGATAAGTGATGCTTTTTTACGATTTACGAAAGCTATTGTCATTAAATATACCTCCTTAGGTAAAAGTAAATAGATTGCCATTTTTTGTTCTTAAAAAAGAACGATTAGACATAACAGAGTTCGACCTAAAGGCGATAAACCTACTCTAGGATGGAAACGGACATTCTAAAGACTAAAAAATCCTTATTTCATCTACCACATACCTCCTAAAATCATTTTGTAGAAAATATGAAACTCCGTTTCACGTAAACTACATTGTATAAACAATAAGAGAGATTGATTGGAATTTCAACTATAATTTTAAATATTATGAAAATTTAGGTAATTAGGACTATATGTATGATCGGTTTTACTTTTGTCACTGTCTTCAGTCTTGTAATTGGATTAGCAAGTGGAATGATCATGGGAAAGTTAATGTTTTTGCTCTCAAATAATATTTTACAGTTTGAAGTGTCGCTTACGATTGTCTATCTCAAGCGTAAGTATGACTAAGAGGATTCATGATTTATTCGAGCGATGCACGAGTTTTGGCAAGAGGTGCTCTGTGTTTTAGAATGTGTGCCAAAAATTTCTTGACCGTTATATCGACTGCTGATATAATTTGTATATCAACATCCGATATAACGGTTTACGATAGGTGGTGTAAAGATGGAGGAAAAAGCTCCATTAACAGAAGGGGTATATTATATTCTTTTATCTCTGTATGAACCTAGGCATGGGTATGGAATTATGCAGTTTGTTTCTGAGCTGAGTAATGGCCGTGTTGTGCTTGGAGCGGGAACCATTTATGGAGCGATTAAAACATTAGTTAATAAAAAATGGATTGTTCCACTGGATGAGGACGGGCGAAAAAAAGAATACATGATTACAGATACTGGTAAAAGGGTAGTTAAATATGAAGTCAAAAGACTTTCTGAGCTGTATAACAATGGGTTGATGATTGCGAAGGGAGAGGACTTATCATGAGGAAAGTATTGTATCGCTTTTTTGTGGATTTTGAAAAAGAAGAAAAATGGGTTAATGAAATGGGCGCGCAAGGCTGGCATTTAGAGAAATATTCTTTCGCACGCTTTTCATTTACAAAGGGAGAACCAGGGGAATTTATTTACCGCAACGAATTTATTAGTGGGATGTCTTCGGCTGACAAAAAGGATTACTTTGAATTTTTGAAGGATAGCGGGATTTCAATTATTAATGAAATGGGTAGCTGGGTATACATGAAAAAGGCAGCTGCTGATGGGCCATTTGAGATATACACCGATACAAAGTCAAAAATCTCCTATTATAAACGCATGTTAAATATTTTTGCTTTACTCTTTTTCATTAATGCTTGGATGGGGATTGCAAACATAAGTATTTTTGGGGATAAAACAAGTCTCGAATTCGTTAATCAAAGCGCCGGGGTTTTTAATATCGCTGCAGCAACACTAATCGCATTCCCAATTTTAAAAATAATAAAGTGCAAAAGGTCGTTAGAGAAAGACCAGCAGTTCTTTGAGTAACTGTAAGAAATCATTCTCGAATCCATTTAAAATTAGTGGAAAATTGCATATTGAGCTAAATTAACGGAGGCTTCTCATGAGTTCAGTGAACTTTTGAAAAGTCCTTTTTTATTTTTTTTTGGACACGTTGGAGTACTATTTTTCGTAATCTGATCATCGGCATGACCAAGCCTGTCCGTGAGTTGCCTGAGTGATACACAAGATTCAGCCAGATTCGAGGTATGAAGAAATGCCAAATCTTCTTTATACTGAATTTGAATTATATCTTGATGCAACATTCACTATAAAATTTACAATAAATTTATTATTAGCTTATATGATCTTAACAATTTTTCTCTATTCTAAGTGATAGATG
Source organism: Cytobacillus sp. (assembly GCF_032154635.1). GTDB lineage: Bacteria > Bacillota > Bacilli > Bacillales > Cytobacillaceae > Cytobacillus. Next base: position 14,969 of record NZ_JALDXW010000024.1, read on the forward strand.
GTTTATACAAAGGGGCGTTTGAATGACAATCGAATCGATTTTCTCAGTTAACCGGATTATAGCAGCGTCACAATTAAAAGATATAGAAATAGCAGAGAAATCACTTTGTTCAGCTATTATTTTAATGAATGCTAAACTATCTGAATTAATGCATTTGCCAAAAGTCCAAAAGCCATTATTCATACATATTGATCTTTTAAAAGGGCTGAAGAATGATAAAGATGGAATTACTTTTCTTAAACATGTGTTACAACCAACTGGGATTGTTACGACAAAAGGGAATGTAATAGAAGCAGCAAAAAAGGAAGGCTTACTTACCATCCAGCGTATTTTTTTAATAGATTCTAATTCACTGAAGACAGCCATTCAAAATATTAAAGATAATCGACCGGATGCCATTGAGGTAATGCCAGGGATTGCTCCTTCCATTGTTAAGACTTTAAAGCAAGAGCTTGATATTCCAATTATTTTAGCGGGTTTAATATCAACAAAAGAGGCGATGCTGCAGGCGTTTAATGCTGGAGCTGAGGCTGTTTCCTTAAGTAATCAGCTGCTTTGGAGTGAAACACCGAAGGCGGTTATTAAAAGCATATAAATTTTATAAGGACTTGGGTGGAGACCATAGAAAACCCATTTGTTCCCCATTTGTTAGTGTATTTGGCATGAGAATTTTTGTCAAATAAAGGGAGTAAATGTGTTTGCTATTGTCTCCCTTTTTTGTCTACAGGGAAAGGAGGTACTAAACATTTTATTGAGTAATAGTTTTAACTAAGTGCGAGTTATCCGGAAATACGAAATTAGATCTACTAATGAATATACCAAAGTCTTTCACATTAGAAAGGAGAAATATTTATGAAACGTATTTCCATTTTATTAAGTGTCATCGTTTTAATGTTTGGTATTCTAGCAGGATGCAGCAGCAGTGCATCTGAAAGGTCGGGTGATGCAGATTCAAACAGCGAGACAATCGATTTAACTTGGTATTATCCAGTCAATGTAGGCGGAGCGATAACAGAGGTTATTGATCAATATGCTAAAGACTTTAATCATGCAGGAATTAAAGTAAATGGAAAAAAAGTATCAGTTACACCAGTATATAGCGGCAACTATGATGAAACGATGACGAAAGTTCAAACAGCTATTAAAAATGGAAAATCTCCAGACTTATCTGTTCAATTATCTGTTGATCTATTCCAAATAAAAAATTCTATCATTCCTTTAGATGACTTTATTAAGAATGATTCTGAAGCCCAAGAAATGGTAGATGACTTTTTTCCCGGCTTTATGAAAAATGCACAGACGGATGGAAAGACGTGGTCCATTCCATTCCAAAGAAGTACGGTCATTTTATACTATAACAAAGACATGTTTAAAGAAGCCGGATTGGATCCAGAAGCACCACCTACAACTTGGGAAGAAGTAATTGAATATGGGAAAAAACTGACCAAAAAAGGTCAGTGGGGGATTGAATTACCGGCTACTGTTAGTGGTTACTGGATTTACCAAGCACTATATTTACAAAATAGTGAGAGTAATATGATGAGTGATGATGGAAAAGAAGTGTATTTAAATACAGATGAAGCAAAGGAAGCTCTTCAGTATTGGGTTGATTTAAATAATAAACATAAAATTATGCCAGAGGGGGTACTGGATTGGTCTACTGTACCAACCGACTTTATTGAAGGGAAGACGGCAATGATGCTGTCAACTACAGGTAACTTAACAAATGTAAAAAATAATGCGAACTTTGACTTTGGTGTAGCATTTTTACCTGGAAATAAGCGTGTGGCTACTCCAACTGGAGGCGGTAACTTCTATATATTTAAGGATACATCTGAAGAAAGACAACAAGCAGCTTTTGAATTTATAAAATGGATAACTGAACCAACGCGTGCAGCTGAATGGAGTATGAATACCGGATATATTGCTACTCGCCAATCAAGCTATGAAACAGAAGCATTAAAGGAATACGTAGGGGCATTTCCACAAGCTAAAGTTGCCATGGAGCAGATCGAATTTGCAAATAAAGAAATTTCGGTCTATGAGCAAGGTAAAATTCAAAAAATTATTCATGATGCCTTACAGGCAGCCATTAATGGTGCTGATGTGAATGAAACATTAGACAAGGCTCAAGCGGAGGCGGAAGCAACTTTAAAAGCATATCAATAAACGATGTCGTGAGGTGAAGGATTTGAGGAGAAGTAATATTGTCAAAGAAAATTTGACTGCTTGGGTTTTCCTCCTTCCATCCCTCATTTTTCTTGTCATGTTTACTTTATATCCGATTTTGAGTACATTCATTTCAAGTTTTTATAAATCGGATTTATCGACGATAGAACCAATATTTATAGGGTTCGATAATTATACAATCATGATGAAAGATGAGGTATTTCGGAAGGCGTTTATCAATAACGTTTGGTTCACTATTGGTACTGTTCCGACAAGTGTATGTTTAGGCTTATTACTAGCAATATTAGTAAATCGGACTTTTGTTGGAAAAGCATTGTCTAGAGTGTTTTTCTTTTATCCAGTTGTTATTCCAATGGTTGCAGTATCTTTTATTTGGTTGTTCTTCTACACACCAGATTATGGGATGATTAATTCGATTTTGAAGCTTATTGGATTTGAAGAATTAAACTTATTAGGTAATTCAGATACAGCGCTTTTGTCAATTATTATGATGGTTATTTGGAAGGAAGCAGGCTTCTTTATGATTTTTTATTTAGCCGCTTTGCAAAACATTCCAAAAGATTTAATTGAAGCTGCACGTATGGATGGTGCTTCAAAATGGAGACAATTCCGCAGTGTGATCTTTCCTTTATTAATGCCAACGACTTTATTTTCAACCATTATAGCGACAACGAATGCATTTAAAACAGTGGATCAGCTAGTAGTTATGACACAAGGTGGTCCAAATAATGCAAGTAACCTGCTGCTTTATTACATCTATGAAAATACATTCCGTTTTATGGATTATGGAAGGGCAGCGACAGTAACTGTGATTGTATTAATGATCATGGTTAGTATTGCAGCTATTCAATTTTTCACTACAGATAAAAAAATTCATTATAGTTAAGGTGGGAGTTCATTGAATCGGCTCATATCAATTTCTACATATATATTAGCACTTTTATGGGCACTCCCATTTTTAGGTATTGTTTATATGGCCTTTAAAGACGCAAGTGAACAGGGATATTCTCTTACTTTTAGAAACTTTATTGATGCTTGGAATGCGGCACCTTTTGGTCAATATTATTTGAACACAATAATTATTGTAATAGCCATTTTGTGTGTACAGCTTATAACAATTACATTAGCTGCGTATGCTTTTGCCAGAATGAATTTCGTTGCCAAAGGTTTTACTTTTATGCTAATTCTAATTCAAATTATGATCCCAAGTGATGTTTTAATATTTCCAAACTCCAATACAATCGCACAACTAGGAATATACGATACTAAATTAGCAATTACGATCCCCTACTTCATTTCTGCATTTGGTATTTTTTTATTAAGACAAACGTTTAAAGGAATTCCTTATGAACTTGAGGAAGCAGCAAAGATGGAAGGGTGTAATCGTCTGCAAATTATTCGGAACGTATATATCCCATTAGCAAAACCGACATACCTTGCATTTGGGTTAATTTCAGTTAGTACGCAGTGGAGTAATTTCTTATGGCCACTGATTATAACAGATTCAGATGAGAATCGTCCGTTAACAGTCGGACTATCCATGTTTGCAAAAGCTAGTGATTCAGGAGCTCAGTGGGGGATTGTATGTGCTGGTACATTATTCATTATCTTTCCTTTATTGTTGGCCTTCTTACTCTTTCAAAAGCAATTCGTTTCAAGTTTTATGCAATCAGGCATCAAGTAAAACTAATTTTTATATTGGAGGAAGTATAGTGAAATTTTCTATCTCAACATATACTTTATTTTCCCAACCAATAGATAAAGCAATCACACAGTTGGTGAAAGGTGGATGGAAGTCGATTGAACTTATGGGTGAGGGAGAACACCATGGAGAACGGTTACTAGAAATGGATGATTCAAAACTTATGAGTATTGCACAATTTGCTAAAGAGAATGAGGTATCTTTTGGTTTTCATTTACCAATTAAACATTTTAATCCAGCATTAGTAGATAGAACAACTGAAGAGCTATGGAATAACTGTTTGCGAATTGTCCGTATCCTTGAAATGAATTATGTATTACTTCATCCTGGTTTAAATCCTTCAGTAGAAGATGGGATCGATTCAACTTCTCGATATATAACAGAAATGCTTAAAAACTTACCTAAACAGACAAAGCTTGCCATTGAAAATGTCCCTCTTGCTGAAAATGTAATTGGCTCATCGATTGATCAGCTAAATACAATCATTCAAAAAGTAAATGATAGCCGAGTGTCCATCATGTTAGATACAGGTCATTGCTATATGAATAGTCAAGATGCAATTCTTCAGGAATGCAGGAAAGCGCATAACCATCTTTTCGGCATACATATCAATGATAATCATGGAATCAGTGATGAACATCTTGCAATTGGAGAAGGGGATATCCCTTTTAAACAATTGCTTCAAGAATGTAAAGAAAAGGACTATGTATATGTATTAGAAACAAATTCTGTAGAAAGGGCAGAGAGATCAAGACGTGAAATAGCGCAATTTTTAAGATAGTCCCTTTACAGAATAGAAGTGCAACAGAGAGGAAGGAGAATCCTATGGTTCATGTTAATGACTATGATGCTTTTTGTTTTGATTTAGATGGAACGATTTATGTGGAAGATACATTATTACTAGGGGTAAAGGATCTTATAAGCAGTTTAAGAAACCATAATAAAAAAGTCTTATTTATCTCAAATACTTCTATTCACACTAGAGAAGCATGTAAAGAGCGTTTAGGGAAGATGGGGATAGAGACAAGCGTAGATGAGATCATTACAACGAATTATTTGGCTGCACGTCTTTTTAAACAAAACATTCCGAATGCTAAAGTGTATATTGTAGGTGAACATAGCTTAATAGAACAATTAATGAATGTTTCCATTAAATTAACTACTAATCCCCTTGAAGCAACACATGTTCTTGTTGGGCTAGACCGTGATTTTACGTACAATAAATTAGGTCATGCTATGCAAGCTGTTCGAAATGGTGCAAAAATTATCGTCACAAATCCGGATGTTGTTTGTCCTGTAATGGATGGTTATATTGCAGATACTTTCGTTTTAGCACAGGCAATTGAAACGGCATCAGAGAAGAAAATTGATATGATAATTGGGAAGCCTTCCGCTTATTATAGTCGTGCTATTATAGATTTGTTAAGAGTTCCATATGAGAAATGCTTAATTGTCGGTGATCGGTTGGAAACAGATATTATGCTTGGGTTAAATAGTGGAATGAAAACATGCTTAGTATTAACAGGAGTCACGAAGAGAGCAGATATTGAAGACACGAGAATTTATCCAGATTATGTTGTTGAAAACCTTTCAGAGCTCCTGTTTGCTTAATGTAAAAATTATTGAGGATAAAACAAATGAATTAGATCACGGGTGCATGATGTCATACGAACCAATTCATTGTATTTCAAGAATATTAACTACATACTAAGTATTTTACCCCCTCCTAATGAAAGAGGGGGGGTTCTTTTTATAAGCTGTATTCCGTTCGATTATCAATTTGTGAAATTCAAAAGATGGTGGGCTACTTTATCAAAACTGCACCATCTTCCGTTTCAGCTGTAAGGATGTTTACACCTTCACCAATCATATGTGTGCTCTTATTGTAATGGGGCAACAGTATTTTAATATCTTCACCATCCGTTGTTAACAGAAGGGAATTGGGTGTTTGTTTATAGTGAATTTGAATATCACCTGATGTACTTTTTGCTTGGACTTTTGGCTGTTCTATTGCCTCTGAAATATTAATTTGTCCATCAAATGTTTGTATCATATGGTTGATGCCTGTGCTGTCTTTTATGGATACATCACCAGCATTTGTTGTAATCGAAAAGTTTTCAATGGAACTTTTCGCGATGGATACACTGCCATCTTTTGATTGGATATCTGCATTTGAGACGGACATCCCTTCTAAAATGGCATCACCAGCAGAAGTCTTTACATCTACAGAATCCAGCACTAAATCATTACTATTTAAGTTACCATCAACCGTATGAAGTGTGAGTGTTTTAAGTTGACGCTTGGGCATTTGTAGGAGAATAGTAGGTGCCTGACGAATGTGAATATAATTTGTCCATTTTTTCTTTTGTTGTTTCTCTTCTATCACGAACCTATTTTTTTCTTCGCGGATGTTTACCATATCATTATTTACTTTCTGTCCTTTTATTTGTACATGTATTTTATCATCAGGTGAGTTGGTAAAATCGATATTTAACATATCAAGTGATACATCGATATTTGCGGCTGATTCGTAATCACCAATGGGTATGGTTTTTACAGGCTGTTTCATAAATAGAAAAATACTTGCACCGATGATCCCCAACAATAGTACGGCTAAAATTATTCGTTTCATTAGGCTACATCCTTTCTATCAATATGACGGAAGGATAAATAAGCAATGCCGATTCCAATTAGCGCTAGAATCAGTGGAATAATGACGACATCGGCTAGGCTAAATGTCATTCCATTATCTGAAAATGTTGAGTTTACTAAAACGCCAATAATGACAGCTGAAGTGATCGTTGTTGCTGTTGATTTTTTTCGCATGCCGAAAAACAATGGAATTAATGCAATTGCACCCATCGAAAATGCGTTTGTGACTGTTTTTGGGAAACTGGCTACGATTTCTTGCCAAGTGATTATACCTGTAAATAGCTCTAATGAAGGCTGCATAAAATTTGCGATGATTTGTATGAGCAAAATACTCATAAATAAACTTCCTGTCGTAAAGGCATAGGCAAGGATTAATTTAGCCAGTAACAATTTTTTTCGCTGGATTGGATAGGTGAATAGCACTTGCATCGTTTTCGTTCGAAATTCCGAAATGATTAAGCGCGATAGGAGGACACTGCCAAAAGTAATAAATGTAATATTAGAGATAATTGTAATAAGTGACATATACTCTTGGAACGAACCCATCTCCCCACTGTCAAGTGATATTAACGTGACAAAACCATAAATGCTCAAAATACAGATAACAAAGGTTTTAAAATAACGTGTCATCTGATTTTTGTTCCACTCAAGCTTGATGATCTGCAGCATTTGCAATCCCTCCGTTAACTCGGCGTACAAAGTATTCTTCCAATGTTTGCTGCCTTATTTCCACTTTTTCGATATCTACCCCATGAACAATTAAATGCTTGGTCATGGAGGTTGTCTTTTCGTTTATTTTTGTAATCTGCAACGTCTTTTCGTTAAAGATTTGTACCTTGGCACCAAATGCCTCTTCTAGTAAACGTTTTGCCTTATCAGTGTCACTCACTACAATTTCAATCATTGGCTGTTGCAGCTTGCGGAGCTCAGTCATTGTGATTTCTTCAATTAATTCACCATGATGTAATATGCCAATTGTATCGGCAATGGACTCAATTTCAGAGACAATATGACTGGAAATGATAAGGGTCATTCCATACTGTTTTTTTAATTTGATAAATAACTCACGCATTTCTTTTATGCCGATTGGATCCAGCCCATTAACTGGCTCATCCAAGATTAATATTTTTGGTTTTGTGACAATTGCCCGTGCAATTGCTAGGCGCTGGCGCATACCGAGTGAAAATTCCTTTACTTTTTTCTTCTCAATCTTCCGTAGTCCTACAATTTCTAAAACCTTAACAATGTGATTATGATCTTTATATCCGATATATGCACAATGAAATTGCAGGTTTTGATAGGCGGTAAGGTTATCGTAAAATACTGGATATTCAATTAAACTGCCGATGTCTTTTAAATAGTGATAAGAATCTTTAGTGATCTGCTCGTTTTGAATAATGATTTCACCAGAGGTCGGTTTAACTAAGTTTAATATCATTTTCATTATCGTGGTTTTACCGGCACCATTTGGTCCGAGAAACCCATAAATTTCTCCTTCTTTTATATTCATGTTTACATTGGTAATGACAGGTTCGCGTGTAAATCGTTTTGTTAACTGGTGTGTCTGAATAATATAGGTCATACATAAGCCTCCTGTTTCTATTTGCTTATTCACAGCTTAAAAGATGAAAGTAAAAACAAAGTAAACAGAATGGAAAATATACGTAATTTTTATTTGAAAGGTGGGTAGAGGTGGGAAAAAATGCTAAAATGAAAATAAAAAGAGGAAATTGTATGACAGATCATGCAAGAATTTTAATTGTAGATGATGAGATGGGCATTTTAAAAATGCTAAATATCACTTTGAAAAGAGAGCACTTCTCCCATATTACAACAGCATCAACAAAAAAAGAGGCATTACAGGCTCTAGAGGAAAAAGAATTCGATATTATTTTATTAGACGTCATGCTGCCAGATGGTAATGGATTTGCATTATGTTCAGCCATTCGTCAGCAAACGACAGCGCCGATTTTATTTATAAGTGCACGTTCTAGTGACTTTGATAAATTAACAGGTCTCAGTGTGGGTGGTGACGATTATATTACAAAGCCGTTTAATCCACTTGAAGTGGTGGCGAGAATACGTGCCATTTTACGCAGACAGCGAATGTACGAATCCAAGACAGTGCAATCAGAAATGAAGAGCTATGAATACGAAATATTCTCATTTTCACCAAATGAGGCGCTATTAACTGTGCAAGGGGAAGAAGTAAAGGCTACTGCAAAGGAATTAGAACTATTGCATTTCTTTTGTAAAAATCCAAATCGTGTATTTACAACCTCACAGATATATGAACGTGTCTGGGGAGAGGATGTGTTTGGAGAAGAAAAAACGGTCACCATCCATATTGCCAAGCTGCGAAAAAAATTAGGCGATCACTCGAAAAATCCAACGATCATTGTTAACTTGCGAGGGATTGGCTATAAGTTTATTCCTCCAACAGGTGATGCAAGGTGAAAGTTCAACACCGCTTTATTCGGTACTTATTATTAGGATTTGTTTATTGGATATTGCTATTAGGTTTCTTAATACCCATTGTTGTGGAGTTCTTCCTACCCAAGCTAGGGCTTGCTGGCGAGGAATATGAGTGGATCGTGCCCATTGTCATTGGTATTGTGTCACTGTTATGCATCATTCTATTTGGCTGGTATTTTGGCAGTCCCTTAATGCTCGTGATGAAAGGGATTAACCAGCTTGCTCATGAGGACTTTACTGCTCTTCAAGAGCAAAAAAATATATATACACGCAAAGGGAAGTTGAAAATTCGCTATCGATTATATCAGGAAGTGATCACACAGCTTTCTGATCTGCGCTTACGACTAGAGAAAGCAAAGGTCGAACGTGAGCAGGTAGAAGAGGTGAAGCGGGATTGGATTGCAGGAGTTTCACATGATTTAAAAACACCATTAACCTATATTAAAGGATATTCAAAACTATTATTAAGCCCGGATCATAATTGGTCAAAAGAGGAGCAGCATAATTTTATTCAAGAAATTGATGATAAAGGCACACATATGGAGCAGCTTGTGGAAGATTTAAATTTAGCCATACGTTTCGAGGGTGCACAATTTGTGCCCATTCGTAAAACGGCACAAAATATGGTTACTTTTATTCAACAAGTGCTTGCAGATGTTAGCAATGATTTGCGAGCGCAAAAGCATCAATTTGAAATGTATACGGAACTCGATGCTTTAATGATGGAAGTTGATTCTCACTTATTAAAACGGGCACTGCAAAATATATATATAAATGCAGTAGTTCACAATGAAGCGCCTATTACAATTACGACTACCTTGGAAAAGGGCGAAAATATATTAATCATCTGTATCCAAGATAATGGAATCGGTTTGACAAAGGAAACACAGCAAAATTTGTTTAATCGTTATTACCGGGGCACAACAACGGAACAAAAATCTGAGGGAACTGGGCTTGGTATGGCGATTGTGAAAAGTTTAATTGAAGCGCATGAGGGTGTGATTACCGTAGAGAGTTCATTACAGCAAGGGACAAAATTCACAATCACATTGCCCATAAATCATGCAATCTCTTAATGAAACAAAGTTTTATCAGTCATGATCCATTAAAAATGCCATTTTGTTTGAGGCCACTGAAATTTTCAGTGGCCTGTTAGTTTTGTTTTATATTCCCTGTTTTTCCAACCTATTGACAAATAAAGGCGGTGTGTTATGATAATACCGACAGACAGTCGGTCTATAAACAAGGAGATGTAAAAATGAGAGTTGTAAAAGGTGCAGAGATACGGAGAAATGAAATACTTGATGTAGCGGAGGAGCTCTTTGGTCAGAAGGGTTTTGACGGCACAAGTACAAAAGATATTCTAGAAAAGGTCGGAATTGCAAGAGGAACGCTTTATTACCACTTCCAGTCGAAGGAGGCTATTATGGATGCGCTAATTGACCGCTATGGTGACCGTATTTTACATGCAGCAAGGGAAGTTGCTGTAGACAAGAGTATACCTGTAAATGAGCGCATTATTGGTGTTGTAATGGCTTTAAATGTAAAGGGGGATAGCGGCGAGGAAATGAAGGAACACATGCATAAGCCGCAGAACGCGCTTATGCATCAGAAAATACAGAAGGTCATCATTAACAACGTTCCTGGGATACTAGCAGGTATTATCCGCGAGGGCATTGAGCAAGGACTGTATGATACGCCGTACCCGTATGAGTGCATGGAGATGGTTGTGGCATATATGAATACTGTTTTTGATGATGATATGGTGGAGATGACGAATGAAGAAAGAGTATCACGTATACGTGCGTTTGTTTTCAACTTAGAAAGACTGCTTGGTACAGAAAGCGGAAGTCTTATGTACATCATGCAACTGTTTGGTGGCGAAGAGAGCAATGATGATGAATAATTTATAGTGTCATTTTAGTGAAAAACATAGAAATTACTAATAGAAGGTGGAAATGAAGGGAGCTTGCAGTTAGAACGACTCTCTCAATAATCTGGATACTAAAGAAGAGGAATACAAAGTCAGGGGGAAAGTGATGTTTTTTAAGATTGTAAAGAACGATTTTAAAAGGACCAAAATAATAACGACAGCAGTATTTGTATTTATTACGATGGCAGTTATTTTGGCAGCTAGCGCGATCAACAATATTGCCAATTTGATTCAATCGATGTCAGAATTACAGGAACGTGCAGTGCCAGCTGATATTACACAGATGCATTCTGGAGAATTTGATCAGGCAAGGATTGATCAATTTACAGAGAGACATCGTGAGAATATTGCGATGCAGGAGACAATGGTTCTTCTGACGCTTGATGGAAGGCATATTCATTTTGGCAAAAATCAAACGATGGCGGGAACTGTACAGGATATTTCATTTGTTGTTCAGAATGAAAAATTTGATTTCATCTTAAATCTAGACAACGAAAAGCTTGAGGTAATGGAAGGCGAGGTTGCGGTTCCTATTTATTTCATGCAATATTATGACTTAAAAATCGGTGAAACAATTACAGTGAAAAATGGAGACTATGAAAAGGAGTTTGTCATTTCCGATTATGCAAGAGATTATGAGATGAACTCTTCTCTTACTTCTTCGAAACGGTTTGTTGTGAATCAAGTTGATTATGATAATATGCGGAAAATGCAGGTAGGGGAACTAGAATATTTGATCGAATTCAAACTAAATGAAAATGGAGATTCCCAGGCTGTTCAGACTGCCTACATTGAAGCTGGACTTCCAGCAAACGGTCCTGCAATAGACGGGAAAATATTCCTGGTATTTAATGCTTTGTCAGATACCGCTGTGGCCATGGTCATTATACTAATCAGTATTCTATTGATTATAATTGCTTTTCTCTGTATTAGACTTACGTTTTTAGCAACAATTGATGAAGATATAAGAGAGATTGGTGTAATGAAAGCTATCGGTATATCCAAAATGGAAATAAGTAAGGTTTATCTGAACAAATATAGAATGATGTCGGTACTAGCTGGTACAATCGGGTATTTGCTTTCCTTTGCGCTTGTTAATCTGTTTAACGGTAATATGAAACTTTATATATCCTCAGATTTATCAGGAAATTTGAAGTATGTACTTTCTCTTATCGCTCCAATCATATTTTATTTCATGATTGTCATGTACTGCAAGAAAGTACTGAAAAGAATCGATAAAATTTCAGTGGTGGAAGCCTTGCGTTCCGATATGATGGAGCGTGGAAAGAACCGTAAATACCGTTTTCCACTGCATAAGAATAAATGGTTTAGCACCAATATCTATATGGGACTTAGGGATGTTTGGATACGACGCAAACTATATAGACTGCTGTTCTTAATTTTTATCGTATGTACATTTATTATCATACTTCCTATCAATCTTTATAACACCATGAATTCACCGAAATTTTCCACTTACATGGGCATTGAGAAATCCGACATTAGAATTGATTTTCGAAAGACAGATACAATAACAGAAGATTTTAACAAGCTGCTCGAAGAGATAAAGAATGATTCCGAGATTGCGAAATACGCAGCATACGTCACAAGTTCATACCAGATTAAAAATACGGAAGATTCATGGGACTATACTAATATTGAAATTGGGGATTTTTCCATATTCCCATTAAAATATCTTGAAGGAAGGGCACCAAAGGCTAAAGGAGAAATCTCACTATCTTATGCAAATGCCTCAAAAGACGCATTAAACAAGAGGGTTGGGGATGAGGTAGTAGTAAAGGTTAATGGGAAAGAAAAGAAGTTGAGAGTTACTGGTATTTATCAAGATATTACAAATGGCGGAAAAACAGCAAAAGCAGATGCAAGTCTTGAAATAAATAAAGAAGCCGTTCTTTGGTATATTGTGAGCATGGATGTGGCCCCTAGTGTGGATATTCACGAGAAAATGAACAACTATCAGAATACTTATGACTCTGCACAAGTTAATGATATAAAAGAATACACACAACAGACACTTGGAAATATTATTAAACAAATGTACACCATGGTATTAGGGGGGATTGCCATTGCTGTCATGATTATTGTATTGATTACTGTACTATTCCTCCGGATGTTATTATCAAAGGATATGTCTCAGATTGCCATTATGCGAAGTATGGGATTAACTTCTAAGAATATTAGTCATCAATATTTGGCAGGAACGTTGACGGTACTCGTCTTTGGAATCATATTTGGAGCATTCGCTTCCAGTTATTTAGGAGAGATTCTAGTAAGTATAGCTATGACTTTTATGGGAGCTGCAAAAATTGAATTAATTAATGTTGCATGGCAGACTTGGCTATTATGTCCATTAGCATTGATTGTAATAGTTGGTATGACGATATTTGTGTCTTGTAAAGTAGCTGTAAAAGATGATTTATCTGTAACTTTAAGATAGTAGATGTGAATTTTATTAGTTTGCAAGGGGGGATATAAATGAGTCTGATAGTAGAAGCAAGAAATATGAACAAAAAGGTGAAATTAGGAAATGATCATGAGCTTCATATCTTAAAAGATATAAACCTGAAAATCGAAGAAGGTGAATTCGTATCGGTTATGGGGCCATCCGGAAGTGGGAAAACAACTTTGCTTTATAATATAAGCGGTATGGATAAAGTAAGTTCCGGCAGTGTAAAGTTTAAAGGCAGTGAAATCACCAATCTGAAAGAAGAGCAACTAGCGCGGATTCGCTTGAATAACATGGGGTTTATTTTTCAGGATATTAATCTCTTAAAGAATCTATCACTGATCGACAATGTGATGTTTCCTGCTCTCGTATCAAAAGGTGCCGATAAACATGAGGTAAATCTTAAAGCAAAGAAACTATTGAAAATGACAGGTATTGAAAAGCTTGCAAATAATACAATAACTCAAGGCTCTGGAGGACAGCTGCAGAGAGTCGCTATTTGCAGGGCATTAATAAATGAACCGGACATTATTTTTGGAGATGAACCGACCGGAGCGCTGGATTCCAAATCAACAGTAGAAATTATGTCAATTCTTACAGAGATTAACAGAAAAGGGACAACAGTCATACTTGTTACGCATGATGCTAAGGTGGCTGCAAAAACTGAAAGAGTCTTGTTTATGTTAGATGGGAATCTTGTTGCACAGAAGAAAATGAGCAAATTCGATAGCAGGTTTGAAAATAGTAAGAACAGAGAGGAAAGCATTATGAAGTGGTTAATAGAACAAGGCTTCTAACTAGCATCTTCATATCGTTTAGCGAAAAGACCTGCTGCATTATTTTATAAAGAGACAGGTCTTTTCAAAATTAAATTTTTCCCACCATCCCTCCGCAATACTGGCTAATTAGCTTTACCGCCTTCGTTTGACTGATGTTTAAATCTTTTGCAACCTTTCTTGAACTTTTATATTTTTTATACGATTGAACAACTAATGTTTTCTTTACATGTTCTAGGGCATCATCGAGCTTTGATGGGAGTGTGTATTGTGCATGTGGTCGGATATTCCTTGTGATTAACTCCGGCAAGTCACTGGTTTGGATAATCGAGTCGCTGGTGACAACAAGCCTCTCCATGACATTTTCAAGCTGACGAATGTTTCCCGGCCAAGAGTATGAATAAAACGTGTCTAAGCATTCCTGTGAGATAATTTTATTCATCTCATATTTCTTATTAAATTTATATAAAAAATTATAGGTCAGTGGAATAATATCTTCCCTGCGATCCCTTAAGGGTGGCAGATGGAGATCGATGATATTCAGACGATAAAATAAATCTTCGCGAAATAAATTTTTACTAACCATATCTACCAAATCGCGGTTGGTTGCAGCGATAATGCGAACATCTACTTTTTTTATTTCGTTTTTTCCAATCGGTATAAATTGTTTCTCTTGGATGACTTGCAGCAATTTTGCCTGCAATGATAAAGGCATCTCGCCGATCTCATCAAGAAATAATGTGCCTTGGTCTGCTAATTCCAGCAGCCCTTTTTTTCCGTACTTGCTGGCACCGGTAAATGCCCCTTCGGCATAGCCGAAAAGCTCAGATTCGAGCAAATCCCCAGGCAGGGCAGCACAATTTATTTTTAGAAATGTTTTATTTTTCCGTTTGCTAATCTCATGAATGTAATGAGCCAATACCCCTTTTCCTGTTCCGGACTCCCCTTGAATAAGAATGGTTGAATCCACTTTGGCTATTTTTTCGCATACCTTTAAAAGGTCTTTCATCTTGCTGCAATTTGTAATGGGTGTAGAGCTATTGATGCTGGCAGGATTACTTTCTCTGCCCTTTTTAATATTTTTAAAGGTTTGTATCTCCTGTGAGGTAGTTACTACTAGTTCAATTTCATTTTCCTCATTTAAAATTGGAACAGCCGTTGTTATTAATTCTGCCCCAATATAAGTAGTTTGTTTGATGGATACTGGCTTCTTCTGTTCAAAAACCAATGGAACAATGGATGGTTTCCAATACCCCTTCTCAAGTAATTCTATATTACATTTGCCTACAACTTCTGAGGGCTTTAAACCGTAATGCTTTTCACACACGCTATTCACGAAAATAATCCGCTGATCTTTATCAATGACAAAAATCTCATCGGATGAATGATCAAGAATTCTTCTTAATGTTTCTCCTGTAATTTCTGGTATTTGTATTTTATCTAACATCGAGCTCTATCTCCTTTCTAATTGAGTTGTTTTTAATTCATATGAGTTGAAAACGACTCAAATTCCTAGAGAAATTTGAAGAAAGATTGACACTTTCCAATGATATAGGAGGTTTTTGAAAGTTGGCACGATAATTGCATAAATTTAAAAATAAGTGCAGTAAGAGATTTATTTTATATATAAATGCTCTTATTCTAATTTAACTAAATATTCTGCATCCTGTAAACGCTTTACACTATATTTGTAGTGTTAAATAGATTTACGAGATGAATTGTTTCTGACTCATTTTTTAAGAAGGAAATAAGCGGAGTGTTTAGTGTAATAAAAGAATGAGCTTTTAAAAAAATAAGTGAATGAAGGAGTGTATTTTCAATGGCAACTTATAATCCAGTGATAAACAAGGCAGGTAAAATATTCGAAAGAACATTAACTTATGATCTATATACAGATCCAAAGGTATATCAACAGGAAATCAATGATGTGTTTGCAAAGTCATGGCAGCTCGTCGGTCATGTAAGCCAAGTTGAAAAAGTTGGTCAATTTTTCACAACTGAAGTTGCTGGAGAGCCAATTCTTGTAACACGTGGCAAAGATGAAGTTGTTCGTGCATTCTACAATGTATGTCCTCATCGTGCAACAAAGCTTGAAAAAGCTGACTCAGGAACAAAGAAAATATTTGCCTGCGGCTATCACGGCTGGACTTTCCATTTAGATGGCCAATTAAATAAGGCTCCAAACTTTTCTGGTGAAGATGCTCATTGTGTAAGCGACCGCTGTTTGCGTCAAGTAAGGATGGAAATGGGAGAGGGACTCATTTTCGTTAATCTTGATGACCATGCAGCACCTTTAGCTGAAGCGTACGGTGATTTCTTTGCTCGTTTAAGAAAGTTCCCATTCTTAGGCGAGCTTAAGAGAATTAACCAAAAGACCCGTGTTATTAAAGCAAACTGGAAAGCGTTTATTGATAACTATTTAGAGTGTGACCACTGCCATGTAGCCCATCCAAGTTTTATCGCAACGTTAGATATGAAAAACTACCAAATTATTACCTGTCAAAACTATTCAGTCCAGGCATCTGTTGTGAAACCAGATAAAAAAATGGGTACAACAGACTTAAATGAAGCAGAGTTCCAGGGAGGAGAGTTCTACTGGTTATGGCCAAATCTGATGGTGACCATCTATCCAGGTCCAGCAAATATGGCAACGATTCAGATGGTCCCAATTGACCACGAAACTACTTTAGGGGTTTATACTTACTTTTTCAGAGATGAAAACTTAACGCAAGAAGAACAAGACTTAGTAACATTTGCTGAACAAGTAAGAGCAGAGGATGTTGAATTAGTAGAATTGGAGCAAGTAGGCTTCCGTTCACGTGCCTTTAACCAAGGCATTTACTCTTCATCTGAAAAGGCAATTGTACAATTTCACGAAATGGTATTGGAGGCGTTAGGACGATGACAAAAGTAAAAATATCAGTGAAAAAGCATTTATTTATTAATGGTGGAGATGTAGAAGGGGCAGAGTATGCTCCTCTATTCTCACCGTATTCAGGAGAAGAAATCGCCCAAGTTGCACTCGCAGATGAAACATTGACCAAGGATGCTATTAAAGTGGCAGTTTCAGGATTTCAAGTGATCTCCAAAATGCCAGCTTATAAGCGGGCAGCTATTTTAGAAAACGTTGTAAAGCTGTTAGAAGAAAGAATTGACGAAGCAGCAGAGGTTATTTCAAAAGAATCCGCAAAGCCGATTGCATTTGCTAAAGGCGAGGTTTTAAGAACAGTAGAAACATATAAATTCGCTGCAGAAGAAGCAAAACGAATTCACGGGGAAACGATTCCTTTCGATGCTTCTCCTGGCGGTGTTGGAAGAATCGGTTATACGGTACGCAAGCCGATTGGTGTGATTGGAGCAATTACCCCATTTAATTTCCCTATGAATCTAGTAGCACATAAGGTAGGTCCGGCTATTGCTTCAGGCAACTCGATCGTGTTAAAGCCTGCTTCACAAACACCATTATCTGCGCTATATATTGCAGAGCTGTTTAAAGAGGCGGGTTTGCCAGATGGTGTGTTAAATGTGGTGATGGGTTCAGGGGCTATCGTAGGAGAGGCGATAATTAGAGATGAGCGTGTAGCAATGATTACCTTTACTGGCAGCCCGGCAGTAGGTATTTCCATCCGCAGCAAAGCTGGGTTAAAGCGAACAACATTGGAGCTTGGTTCAAATGCTGCTGTAATTTTAGATAAAGATACGAATGTTGATCAAGTTGTTGACCGTCATATAACAGGTGCTTTCTCGAATCAAGGACAGGTCTGTATCTCCTTACAGCGCGTTTACGCCCATGAAGAAGTGTACAATGAATTTGTAGAAAAGTTTACTGCGGAAGCAAAACAATTAAAAATAGGTGATCCGCTAGATTCAAATACTTATATCTCAGCGTTAATTTCTGAAAGGGAAACAGAACGTGCTTTAGGCTGGATTGAAGAGGCGAAACAGAATGGGGCAGAAGTATTAACCGGCGGAAAATTAACAGACGAGGGTGTATTGGAGCCAACTATTATTACAAATGTAGATCCAAAGCTGAAGGTTTCCTGCCAAGAAGTGTTTGCTCCAGTAGTTATTGTTAATAAAGTGAAATCTGTTGAAGAAGCGATCGAATACGTGAATGATTCTAGATACGGTCTGCAGGCAGGGGTTTATACGAAAAATATAGATAAAGCATTGCTTGCTAGTGAAGTGCTGGAAGTTGGGGCTGTAATGATCAATGATATTCCAACATTCCGGGTTGACCATATGCCTTACGGCGGGGTAAAAGAGAGTGGAACCGGCCGTGAAGGAATTAAATATGCAGTGGAAGAAATGACAGAATTAAAGCTAGTTGTTTGGAACCGAGGGGAATAGCAATGAACATATATAATTTTGCAGTGATTGCCGGGGATGGAATTGGTCCTGAGGTACTTCAAGAAGGGATCAAAGTGTTGAATACAATCGCCGAATTAGATGGTTCGCTTCATTTTGAATATACGTATTTTCCGTGGGGCTGTGAGTATTATTCCCAGCATGGTGTCATGATGGATGAGGATGGGGTTGAGAGATTAAAAGACTTTGATGCTATTTTTCTAGGCGCAGTCGGATTCCCGGGTGTCCCTGATCATATTTCACTATGGGATTTACTGTTAAAAATTAGAAAGAACTTTGATCAATATATTAATATCCGTCCCATTAAGTTGATCAAAGGTGCCCCATGCCCATTGAAAGACGTGAATCGTGAAGATATCGATATGCTGTTTATCCGTGAAAATAGCGAGGGTGAATATGCAGGTGCCGGCGATTGGTTATTCAAGGGGGAGGCAACTGAGGTCGTGCTGCAAACCGGTGTATTTTCGCGTAAAGGGACTGAGCGTGTGATCCGCTATGCGTTTGAAACAGCGAGGAAAGCAGGAAAATCACTTACAAGCATTAGTAAAGGGAATGCCCTAAATTATTCAATGGTATTCTGGGATCAAGTGTTCGAAGAGGTTGCAAAAGATTTCCCGGATGTCCAAACGGCTTCTTATCTTGTTGATGCAGCCGCAATGTTGATGATTACCGATCCGAAAAGATTTGAAGTCGTCGTTACGTCGAATTTATTTGGTGATATTTTAACAGATTTAGGCGCAGCTTTAGCAGGAGGAATTGGACTTGCAGCTGGTGCGAATATTAATCCAGAAAGAAATTTCCCATCAATGTTTGAACCAATTCATGGCTCTGCACCGGATATTGCCGGAAAAGGTCTAGCCAATCCACTTGCAGCCATTTGGTCTGCAAGTCAGCTGCTCGACTTTATTGGGCATGAAAAATATGGTCAACTCGTTCTTGATGCGATTGAAGAGTTGCTTTTAGAAGGTGAAGTGCTAACACCGGATATGAAGGGAGCGGCATCGACAGCTGAAGTTGGCGATAGGGTGTCTAAGATTGTTAGCTCACTGATGCCATCTGTGATGGTAGAGTAATAAGTATACTGGCAGCATATGAAGTTCTATCTTTTATATGTTGCCAATCCTATTTCTGACTAACAACTATATTCAATCGATTTATGATTGGTATTTTAGAAATCGCTTACATATATAAAGGAAGCCCTGTACTAAAATCAATTGAATAAGGAGTGGTTAGATGAATAGCAAGAAAGCTGTTTTTCATATTTCTTTGGTACTTAGCCTATTGTTGATTAGTTTGGGTGTTTTTGCTCCAAAGCAATTAGAGACATTCTCGAGTTCATCGCTAAATTTTATTTATAATCATTTAGGATGGTTTATTCTTGGAAGCACCTTTATTTTCTTTATTTTCAGTATGTATATCGGCATCTCTAAATTTGGCCATATTCGTTTGGGGGATGACGATGATCGCCCTGAATATAAAACAACTACTTGGATTGCTATGCTTTTTAGTGCATCTATTGGTATCAGCCTCGTATTTTGGGGTGTAGCAGAACCTGTTTCCTACTATATAGATCCTCCGTTTGGTCAAGCAAATTCCGAGCAGTCAGCCAAGCTTGCCATGCAAACTGTCTATCTGCACTGGGGAGTTTCCGCTTGGGCATGTTATGCTGTTGTTGGCGTTTCATTAGCCTTCTTCCAGTTTAGAAAAAAACTGCCATCATCCTTAAGTTCAGTTTTCTATCCATTGGTAGGTGACAAAATTTACGGTGCTTTTGGAAAATTTATTAATATAATTGTCATCCTTTCCATCGTTATTGGAATTGCTACTTCCTTAGGATTTGGAACACTTCAAGTGAATAGCGGCATGCATGATCTTTGGGGGATTCCGGTTAGTTTTTACACTCAAGTAGCCATCATTGCTATTACAACCATTCTCTACCTTTCCTCATCTGTATCTGGATTACAGGCTGGCATCAAACACTTATCCAATTTGAATATGCTATTAGCCTTTGCTTTATTAGGATTTATGTTGATCCTCGGTCCTACACAATCTATCTTAAAAATTTTTTTACAAGGAATTGGCGATTATGTCCAAAACTTTGTAGGCATGTCATTTCGATTGGAGCCGTATAATGCGGAGCAGGGGAAATGGATTGGCAGCTGGACATTATTCTATTTTGGCTGGTGGATTGCATGGGCGCCACTGGTGGGGAGCTTTGTTGCAAGGATTTCGAAAGGAAGAACCATTAAAGAATTTATGATGGGGGCTGTCTTTATTCCTGTTATTGGCGGATTTTTGTGGTTCGCAGTAATGGGTGGTTCGGCGCTTGATCTTATCCAAAATCACGGCAAAACAGCTATTGCAGAAGCTGTTTCTTCCGATGTGACGTCTGCCTTATTTAAGTTTTTTGAATTCTTTCCAATGAGTGCGTTTTTAAGTGTTTTGGCCATGGTGCTTGTGATTATATTTTTTATTACCTCTGCGGATTCAGCGATTTTTGTACTAGGTATGATTAGTGAAAATGGAAATCCCAATCCTGCTTCGTTCACAAAGATCATTTGGGGCGTTGTTATTGCTGCTGTATCTGCAGTTTTAATTGTGACAGGCGGCTTACAGGGACTGCAGTCGGCACTTGTAGCCACCTCTATCCCTCTTGCGATATTAATGCTATTTATGTGTTATTCAACCTATAAAGGACTTAAAGGGGAGCTAATCCATACTTCCAAGACAAGCAACAAACCAATGAGCAATCCAACATCTTCAAAAAAACAGGCATTATAAAAAGTACCCCTTTCAAGCGTATCAATATAATTAAATAAGATTATATATAAAAAAGTCTGACTAGAAAAAATCTTTTGCAATATGGATAATTCTAATAAATTAAAATTTTGTAAATTTTATATTGCTAATTTAATTTCTGTCTACTATACTTATAAACAAATATAAAAAAGGCAGAGAACCTGAGATGAATGCCTAAATGGGAGCGCTTTCGGAGAAATCCTGGAGTGTTGCTATTTAGCATTCATTTTTTTCTTGCCAAAAAAATCTAAGGGGGATTTCTGATGAAAAAAATGTTTAAGTTCACTGGGGCCATGTTACTTGCTGTTAGCATGTTAACAGCATGTGCTGGGGAAAAATCAGGAGGCAGCGGTGAAGGAGATGGGAAAAGGATTACCTTATATTCACCTGAAACACCAGATTTTACAAAAGAGCTAGCGAAAAAGTATGAAGAAGTAAATGGTGGGAATGTAGATGTACATTACGCTGGAACGAATGTTTTAGTCAATCAAATGTTAGCGGAAAAGGAAAATCCTAAAGCCGATGTCTGGTATGGTGGCGGAGGTATTTTACCGTTTGAAGCTGCAGTAGAACGAGGCATTTTAGCATCCTATATCCCAGATTTTGCAGCTGACTGGGACATTACTGAAAACGGTATCAAATTAAAGCACGAAGACGGCAAATATGTAGGAGTAGAAATTTTTGTACTTGGTTTTTCTTATAATCCAGAGCTTGTTTCTGAAGAAGAAGCACCAAAAACTTGGGAAGATTTATTAGATCCAAAATGGAAAGGGAAAATTCAGTTCCCGAACCCAGCGGCATCAGGAACAGCAACTCTTATGGTTATGGACCAAATGATGAGGCAAGGGGAAGATCAGGCATGGGAGTATTTTGAGCAATTAGTAGATCAAGCAAATTCCACACCGGATTCTGGATCTGCTCCAACGAAGGCGGTAGCAATGGGTGAAGCTCATATTGGAATAGGCTTTGATTTCATGGCTTATGAGCAAAAGGCTAAAGGAGAGACAGTTGATTTTATCGTACCGGATAAAACACCAGTCCTTGTAAATCCAGCAACATTAATTGAAGGAGCTCCAAATGCAGAAGGCGGTAAAAAGTTCATTGATTTCTTACTTTCTAAAGAGGCACAGCAAATTATGGCGGACTGGTATCATATCCCAATCAATCCAGAGGTGGAATCTAAAACGCCGTTATCCATTGATAAAGTAAAAGAGGTTGCAGTTGATTTAGATATTGACTGGGTAAATGAAAATTATGACCGTGTGCGTAATGAGTGGAAGGACAAGTTTCAGTAAGTAAGAACGTAGGAGGAATATGAATGGGTTCAGTAATTATTGAAAATATGACAAAGCAGTTTGGCGATTTTACTGCACTCCACAATATAAACCTTGAGATCCAAGAGGGCGAATTTTTTGCTCTCCTGGGGCCTTCTGGGTGTGGAAAAACAACGACAATGCGCTGTATCGCAGGGTTTGAGCATCCAACATCAGGTAAGATTAAAATCGGTGATAAAGAAGTTGAGAAAATCCCTGCTAACCGCAGAAACTGTGGAATGGTCTTTCAAAGCTATGCATTATTTCCACATATGAATGTTTTTGACAATGTTGCCTATAGCTTGAATATTAAGCAGTTAAATGCAAGTAATCCTGTTAAGCAATTAGGCATCTATGCACGATTATTATCAAAGCGTCTAGGACGTACACCAAAAGATATTCAAGAAAAAGTAATGAAAATTTTAAAATATGTTGAGCTTGATCAGCATGCGGAACGATTAACAAGTGAGTTATCTGGAGGTCAGCAGCAGCGTGTCGCCTTAGCTCGTGCACTTGTCATGGAACCTGCTGTGTTATTAATGGATGAGCCGTTATCGAATCTAGATCAAAAGCTTCGCCATTCGATGCGTAATACGATACGTACGATTCAGCAGGATTTAGGGATTACAACAATTTTTGTTACACATGATCAAGAAGAAGCGATGAGCATGGCAGACCGTGTAGCTGTTATGGATAAAGGGAATATTGTTCAAATTGGCACGCCAACCGAGCTTTATAGTAATCCGCTTACTCCGTTTATTGCTGATTTTGTAGGAACATCGAATATTTTAGAAGTAGAGGTTGTTGATCATAATCAACTGAATGGACTGACTACATTAAAGGGAGATAGTTTTCTGCTTCAATCAACAAATACGATTGAGAAGAAACAGGCTAAGGCTGTTATTCGGCCAGAGCATATTCAAGTTTTACCCTATGACACGGCATTAAATAATAAGGAAGTAACTGTTTTAGAAGGAATTGTAGTAATGTCTACTTATTTAGGTCCAACCGTAAGATATGACATGAAAGTTGGGAATCAAGAAATGATTGTAGATACTACATACTCATCTGGAACGAGCATTTTTGAAGAGGGCAGAAAGGTAAAACTCTCGATTGAACATGGGAGGGTACTTCTCATATGAAGGTAAAGTTTAATGGTCTCTCCTTAGTGAAAATATTCATTTATGTCTTTTTTGGACTTTTCCTAATTATCCCTTTGCTAGCTGTCTTTCTAATCAGCTTTACAAATGAGCCTGTTAATATTATTGGTTCCTTTACTGATCCAGCTGTTTTCAGTTCGACTATCGATAAACTAAAAGCAATTAATCTAGAAAACTATCGGCAAATATTTTCAAATGCGGGTTACTTAGATTCATTAAAAAATAGTCTGTCTTTAGCTCTTATTGTTATGGTTCTTGTAATCTTGATTTGTATTCCATTAGCATACGGAATTGCCCGTACAAATATGCCCTTCAAAAAAACGATCTCAGCATTATGTACAATTCCGTTGATTATTCCTACCTTTATCTCAGCGTATGCTTTCATTATTATGTTCGGTCGAGCGGGCTGGGTAACGTACTTTTATGAGCTGCTCGGCGGGGAAGGAATGCTGATAGATCCTTATTCAATGACGGGAATCATTCTAGTTCAAGTATTTTTCTTTTTCCCGTATGCGCTTTGGCCGCTTGTTGCCGCTTTTAAGATAAGCGATGTAACACTCGAAGAAGCTTCGCTCAATTTAGGTGCGAAAAATTGGTTCACCTTTATATTCGTGACGTTTCCATTAGCCATTCCAGGGATTATTTCAAGTGCACTGTTAATATTTACAGTAAGCTTTTCAGATTTTGGAACACCGATCGTTTTGGCACCAAAAGACTTAAATTTAATGGTTGTTGAAGCATACCGTGAAATCTCAGGATTTTTCAACTGGGGAGGAGCAGCGATTTTAACTGTCATTATGATTATCGTTGCTGCACTTTTCTTCTGGTTACAGCATATTCTGACAAAAGGGAAAAATTACGGATCAGTGTCAGGAAAGCCGAAACAACAAAAAATGGTTACAAATAAAGTAGTGACTCGTTCACTATCAGTATACTCTTTTATCATTGTGCTCGTGCCGCTGCTTGCTATGCTTTCTGTATTGCTTCAGTCGGTTGCTACAACTTGGGGGAAGGATTTACTCCCTTCAGGCTATACCCTTAAACATTATCAAACTATTTTCTCAACATCATTAGGAAATATCCAAAATAGTATTGTTCTAGCGATTGGTGCACTTGTATTAAGTGTAATTATTGCTACGTTTGTTTCATATTTCGTTGTAAGACAAAATTCAGCAAAAATGGATTTCATGACATCCATTCCACTAGTTGTTCCTGGTATAGCATTTGGTATTGCGTTAATCCAAACATTTAATGTGGCTCCTTTGCAGCTGACAGGAACAGCGATTTTATTAATTATTGCTTATACCATTCGCCGTCTTCCTTACATGGTTCGATCAACAATGGGTGCGATGCGGGCAATTAAACAAGATATTGAAGAAGCAGCAATTAATCTTGGCGCGACTCCTTTAACAGCTGCGATCACTGTAATTGGTCCTTTATTATTACCAGGAATTGCGGCAGGGTCCGTTCTTGTATTTATAACTGTGATAAAGGAAACAAGTATATCGATTTTACTTGCACCACCAGAGTGGGCACCTATGAGCTTAGCGATCTTTCAGAATATCCTTCGAGCAGAGTACTATTCAGCAGCAGCTATGTCAGTTATACTAGTAGCTTTAGTTTTGGTGCTTCAAGGGCTTGCTAGTTATATCGGGAAAAAGCAGCGCTTGTAGGGATTAAGGAGGGAACATAAGGTGAAAGGCTATGTATTTGATTTAGATGGAACGATTTATGTAGATGATCATGTCATTGATGGAGTGCCAGAAGCCATTAGCCGTCTAAAAAAAAGAGGGGATAAAGTTATTTTTTTAACAAATAAATCCATCTCGAGGCGCTCTGATTATGTTAGGAAACTAAATGATTTAGGCATTCAAGTGGAATTAGAAGAAGTGATTAATTCGAATTATATTACTGCGCTCTATTTAAAATCGGTATTGCAGCCGGACGAAAAAGTGATGTGTATCGGTGAAGAGCCTTTGTTAGATGAACTTAGAGAGCAGGGGATTCAGCTATCAGACAAGCCGAATGATGTATCCTATGTTGTGTTAGGCTGGGATAGGGAATTCACATATAAAAAAATTAATAATGCCTATCAAGCGTGGAAGAATGGTGCGAAAATTATTGCGACGAACCCTGATCGTACTTGTCCTGTTCAAGGAGGAGAGATTCCGGATTGCGCCGCGATGATTGGAGCGTTAGAGGCTGTGACTGGCGAGTCTGTATTTCAAGTGACTGGAAAGCCATCACAGCTTACGGCACAGTATGTATTAAAAGAAGTATTGAAAATGCCTGTGGATCAATGCTTCATGATTGGTGATCGTTTAGAAACGGATATCAAAATGGGCAATGAAGCAGGCATGTCATCCGTGCTAGTGATGACTGGCATAACGACAAAAGAGCTTTTAGAAGATTCAATACACCAGCCTAAGCATATATTAGATAGTGTGAAATACATTGATCAATTATAAATCATAGTTCCACATGGAGTGGTCTCCAGCGGAAACTGCGAGTGCACCAGCCTTTAAAGCAGATAGCACTTCTTTCTTTTCAGTTACGAGCCCCCCTGCAATGATTGGATGCGGCAGGCGATTCACAAGCTGATCGATAATTTTTGGCATGATTCCAGGGAGAATTTCGACTGCATTAGGATTACAGGATTTAACCATTTCAATCCCCTTTTCAATGGCTGCAGCATCTAGCAGGAAGATACGCTGAATGGTCACTAATCCATATTCCTTTGCATACTTTACAACATGGCTTTTAGTTGTAATAATTCCAGTAGGTTGCAAGTTCTTAGCAATATATTCAACAGCGGATTTTGAATTTGATAATCCTTCAATAAAATCTAAGTGAAGAAAGACCGTTTTTCCATTAGTTTGAAGTTTTTTAATGTAGTCTGCACTAGTTAATAGGTCGCCTGTTAACAAGAACACGACGTTTGGATTTGATCTGCAGGCGATGTCTAAATCTTTTTCATCAACAACAGAAGCTATGATTTGTGATTCTACGAGGTCAACAATATTCATATTTAATAGTCTCCTTTAATGTAAAAAAGTAAATATAAGTAAGCCAATTATATCATTTTCAGAATAAAATAAATATAAAGAATTTTGGTTAGAGAATAGATGAGAGACCATACTTTTCACACTACAAAATAAAGTGGTGTGTTAAAGTATGGTTTTTTCATTTAGTCATATTAGAAAGGGAGAGCAGAATGAGTAAATTTTCTTTTACGAATAGAGAGCAATGGATGAAGGAAGTGGAACAGGAACATTTCGATGTGGTTATTATTGGCGGAGGTATCACAGGTATTGGGACCGCTTTAGATGCGGTGACAAGAGGGATGTCGGTTGCACTTATTGAAATGCAGGATTTTGCAGGAGGCACTTCAAGTAGATCAACGAAATTAGTACATGGTGGCCTTCGGTATTTAAAACAGTTTGAAATAAAAATGGTTTCTGAAGTAGGTAAAGAGCGTGAAATTGTCTATAATAATGCTCCACATGTTACACATCCCGAGTGGATGCTGCTACCAATTTATCGAGATGGAACATTTGGAAAATACTCTACTTCAGCTGGTCTTCGAATCTATGATTTTCTAGCAGGTGTTAAAAAACAGGATCGGCGAAAAATGCTAAGTAAAGAATCAACGCTTGCTAAAGAGCCTTTGCTAAAAAAGGATGGTCTGATTGGTGGAGGGTATTATGTAGAGTATCGCACCGATGATGCACGTTTAACAATTGAGGTAGCTAAAAAGGCAGTTGAAAAGGGGGCGAAACTTTTAAACTATGTTAAAGCTGAATCGTTTATTTATGATAAAGATACAATTATAGGAGTGGTAGGAGTTGACCAATTTACTGGAAAGAAGATAAATGTGTTAGGCTCAAAGATTGTTAATGCAACTGGCCCCTGGATCGAGTCTTTAGTAAAAAAAGATCGAATCATCGAAGGAAAACATTTATTTCATACAAAAGGTGTACATATTGTTATCGATCAATCCAGTTTTCCGTTAGAACAGGCTATTTACTTTGATACACCTGATGGACGAATGGTGTTTGCGATTCCGAGAAAAGACAAAACATATGTTGGTACAACGGACACCAAATATCATGGTGATTTAAAAAATCCGATTGCCGGATTGGAGGATAAACAATATTTAATAGAAGCAATTAATTATATGTTCCCTGATGTTCAAGTTCAAATGAAGGATATTGAATCTTCGTGGGCAGGAATTCGTCCGTTAATTCATGAAGAAGGGAAGGGACCATCCGAAATATCAAGAAAGGATGAAATTTGGACATCTCCGACAGGCCTAATTAGTATTGCGGGTGGGAAGTTAACAGGCTATCGAAAAATGGCTGAACAAATCATAGATGTTGTGGCAGAAGATTTTAAAAAACGGGGAGCTAATATTGGTCCATGTATAACAAAACTTTTACGCATTTCTGGAGGAGAATTTGAACGTCCGTCAGACTATGAGCGCTACGTAGAAGAAAAAACGGAAGAGTTTATTCGTGCAGGATTTTCTCATGAAGAGGCTTATAGCCTAGTTTCTACTTATGGAACAAATTCAGAGATTCTCTTCCAACTTGCAGAGGAAATAGAAGAAACGGAAGGGCTGCCTCTATTTATCCGCTTATTAATACGGTATTCGGTTTATTATGAAATGACTATGACTGCTAGTGACTTCTTTGTTCGCAGAACAGGTGCGTTGCTCTTTAATATAGAATGGGTAAAAAAATGGAGAAAGCCAATTATGAAGGAATTCGAAAGTATTTTCAATTGGGAGAAAGAGTTGGTAGAAAGAAACAATAAAGAGCTAGATAAAATGCTTATGGAAATAGAACAAGTAGTGTAAGTGAATGTGTTTGTTAATGATCGAAAATAGGAAATCCTACTGCGTGAGTAGTCCGTTCAAAGTAGAAAGAACTTATTGTACTATCCTGATGAGAATAATAAAAAGGTTAATGTGATGATTTATTGGAAAGACAATAATAATTCAGATGGGTATGGGAAGTACATGATTAACGGATCTATTCTCGAATGGTTATTAAATAAAGTTTCCAGCCTTTTTAAGCGAAAGATTTTAGTAACAAAACTTCCATGTAGAGTGAAAGCAGAATGATAACATTTGCTTTCACTCTATTTATTTTAGTCTTTTTATTGCCATTGAGTATAGGATCTAATGATATACTATTAATAAACTGGAATTATTTGTACCAAATGTCTATTTATACCTTTAGTGTCTTTAATGCAATTTGAAATAGTGGATTGTAGAAAACTATTTTTACTCTGGAGGTTCAAAGAAAATGAAAAAAATATTTTTACCAATTTTTATTATTCTTATACTCTTTGGATGTTCAAATGATAAGGCAAATTCTATTACAGAGGAAATTGATAGTAAGAACCACTCTGTCGAAATAGTAAATGTAAATGATCAAGTATTTGAAATTATCCCTACGTATAGTTATTACTTGGACTATATATCTGAGCAACAAAGTAGTGATACCAATAAAGATGAATCTTTCTATGACACTGTGATTGCACCAATAAGTAATGAAGTTTATGGAAATAAATTTTCGCTAAACGGCAATATCCATTTTTCTACACCGAGGAGTATTAGCAAGTTAAATGAATATATCAATCAATTGAATGAAATGCATAGTGAAATTATTCATATTCTTAAGGAGGGATTAAAAGACTCTACAGATATTCTTTCTGGAGGGGATTATAAAATTTATCTAATTCCTTATAATCCTGACGAGAGTTCTTTATATATGGAAGGGGTTGCTGGATTTGCTGATAAGGGAAATATTGTTCTCCAATTAGATCCGTATCAATTTACGAAGGACAGTTTAAAGTCTATATTGGCACATGAATATCATCACGCTGTTTATATGGAGTTCTCCGATTATAATACTCGTCTCCATCATTTGTTAGATAGTGTCCTTATGGAGGGAAAAGCGGATTTATTTACAAAAATTATTTACCCTAATTACTCAGTTCCCTGGATCGAACCACTTAGTCCAGATACAAGCGAAATCGTTTGGAATTATATTAAGGAAAATAAATATTCATATAAAATAGAGGATATTACAAATTTGCATTTTGGGAGTGGAACGGATGGTTTGCCGCAATGGTCAAATTATAAAATGGGTTACCAAGTAATGGAGAGTTATTTGTCTCAAAATCCCAATATGTCAGTAGAAGACTGGACGTTTCTTCCTGCTATGGATATTGTAGATGGTACGGAGTATAGTCTTAAATAATCTGGTGTAACATTTAAATAGAACAGAGCACTTTTTGTTAATTGTTTTGGAAGATCTAAAATATAGAAGAAAGATGTTTTTTTTATGGATATTCCACTATTAATTTTTTGAGGCATGATGATATCTGCCCCAGTACTACGAAATAAAAAAACACCCCTTTCGATTGGCAGCTTAACTCGAAAGGGGCTTTCCTTATGCATCAAGCGTTTCAATATAAAACTCAGTTACTCTTGTTTTTTCCTCATTTGCTTTTGCCTGGCAAAAGAGTACGATTGGGCTTTCTTCATCGTCAAACCATAAGTACCTTATTTCAGCGCAATATCCGCTGTTATCATTATATTCATACACATCTATATCCATTTCTTCGTTGCTTGGCGGCAATGAGAGGATTCCTTGTTCCTGAAACACTTCCTTCAAGAAGTTTTCCGTTTCCTCAGTTAATTTATTCTCTTTTTTCAGTTTATCGTAGCGTAAATGAACTAAATCGAAAAAAGCTTCTTTGGCTAATTGCCTAATTTGCTCTTCTATAGGCATTTTCCTGTCACCTCCTAAGGTTATATTTTGACATTACCATATGGCAACATTTTGATGGAGCAGCTAAAGTCACTTATGGCTAGGAAATTTGTATTATGCAGATTGCTCTTTTTAGAGCTATTGACTATTCCCTTGGGTGCTAGTTTAAGATGAAATGGAGGTGAAGAACGTGTTGATGAGTGAGGCAAGCAAATTAGCAAATTTGACTAAAAAGGCAATTAACTATTATATAGAACAACAGCTTATTTTTCCTGACAGCTTAGAAAATGGATATCGAGTATTCAGTGTCAAGGATGTTGAACGCTTAAAGGAAATTTCCGTTTTACGAAAGCTTGGTCTTAGTATAGAAGAAATTAAATTAATATTTGCGGAGGATACTAGCTCTGCACTTCAAAAAATAGCGGTACAGAAGGAATTAAGTATACAGCGGGATATGGCCAAAAAGGCGATACTTGATAAGCTTAGCTGTGGCTATAGCTTTGCTGATATTCACAAGGAATTAGAAACGATTGAGCAGAGTGCAACGGTAACAGAAAAGTTGTTGGAGGCATTTCCAGGATACTATGGCCGATTTATTTGCTTACATTTTGCACGTTTTTTGAACGAACCTATTGAAACTAGTGAACAGCAAGCTGCTTATGAAGAAATTATCGCATTTTTGGATAATGCACCACCAATGGAATTTCCTAAAGACATACAATTGTTTTTAATTGAAAGCACAAAACATATCTATACAAACGACATTCATGACATGATAGAGAATACAAAACGATCGATAGAAGATCCCCAGAAATTTTTATCTGGAAACAGGGAATTGTTAGAACAATACTTAGAATACAAGCAATCTGAGGAATATAAACAATCTCCGGTTTATAATATGGAAAGAATGCTGAAAGAATATAATCGTACAAGTGGGTATAATGACGTCTTTATTCCCGCGATGAAAAAGTTAAGTCGTTCTTACACGAAATATTATGAGCAAATGAAAAGTGCAAACGAAAAATTCCTTTTACAGTACCCTGAAATTGAAGCATTGAACAAATTAAATGAGTAAAGACTGCGTCCTAAAAAATCAGGAGTAAGTCTTTTTTCTTTGTCTCTTCGTAATCATGTGGTTACAAATAGAGACTTTTGGACAGGATCATTGTCCTAACTGGGACAATGATCCTGTCCCTCTGTCCCTTTTTCTATATTGCTTAGGGGTTAGTCCGGTATGTTTTTTGAAGGTTTTTATGAAATAGCTTTGATCGTTGAAGTTTAAGAATGTACCGATTTCGGCAATGGAATAGTTCGTTAAATCTAATAGCTTTTTTGCTTCGTCTATTCGAAGCTGCTGAATAAATTCGCTTATAGGGATACCCACTTCCTTTTTAAAAAGAGAGGATAAATAATTAGGACTTAAATGACATAATTCTGCTAGGTGATCAAGTGAGATATCACCATACAGATGGTTATAAATATAGTTCTGACAAGCAGTGATGGGTGCTGAATATTTCGCTTCATTTAATTGGTGCACACGATTAGTAAAATCACTTATCGCTTCTTCCGTTAATTTCAGAATGGCTTTCAAACTACCTAATTCCTCGAGTTGCTGAATATAGAAATCACTTAAAGTGAAGGCTATTTCATCATTTAAACCACCTTCAATCGCCGCTCTGCAAACAAGAGCAATTCCCGTTATCATCAAATTTTTTTCACTTCTTAAACGGTTTCGTTTTGACAATAAACCTAATTCCGCCTCACCAATAATCGAGTAGTCGAAAATATCCTTTAATTTATCTTTCTGACCGTGTTTGACATAATCAAGTAAAACACGTTCATATGAAAGATTTGAATGGAAAATTAAATTTTGCCTTCCTTTAGAAAGCTCAAGATCCAAATCCTTTGATTCAATGTTAACAAGGTTTAGTGCAGTATTGTTTTGTATGACAAAAGATTTATCTAACTTTTTGCGGTAAATCAAATCATACATTAATAGACTAATCGCCAGCAGCTGCTGTTTATCAATAATAGGAATGGAGTGATAGTAGTCAATAAGCTTTCTTTTATTCACGCTTCCTTTATAGGCGTCAACTATTTTAGTGATATTTTCATCAGAAATTTCCGCTTCAAGAACAGGCCCTACTATAATAGAACCTAAAAAGTGATTCTCCCTTTTTAGATGAATAAAAAAGAAGTTCAAATTAGAATTCGAAAGGAAGATAGGAAAATCAGTAGGATCCTCTTCATTGGAATAAATACTTATCTGCTGCTTGAACGGGAAATCATATGGGTTTTGCTGCAAGGCAATGGTTGAAAATTCGTATTCGAACTCTCCAAACTGATTGACATAATACACAGGGATATGATGAGCTTCATTTATTAATTGGCAAAAATATCTTAGATCTTCATCGGCTAATTCCATATTCCATAAGCTCCATTCAAGATTATTGAATTCATTTAATGTATTTAAAGATGATAAAAAAATACTATTATTCGTAAAATATTGCAATTCATTTTACTTTGCAAGTTTTAAAATAATTGATGTATCAACTATTTAATAACAAGGGGGAGCTATAAATGGAATTAACAAACAAAATTGCTGTCATAACTGGTGCAGGAAGCGGAATTGGCAGAGCGAGCAGTTTGAAACTTGCTGGAGAGGGCGCAACCGTTGTATTAGTCGATTTCAATAAAGAAACAGGGGAAGAAACATTAAAGCTTGTCAAAGAACAGGGCGGAGAAGGGATCTTCGTTCAAGCAGATGTTTCAAAAGATGAAGAAGTACAAAATTATGTAAATAAAGCAGTCGAAACATATGGACGTATAGATGTATTTTTCAATAATGCAGGTATTATACAGAAGTTTGCTCCATTCACTTCAGTGGAAGAATCTGAATTTGATCGGATTATGGCGATCAATGTAAAAGGCGTCTTCCTTGGCATGAAGTATGTGCTAAAAGTAATGGAAGAGCAAGGCAGCGGTTCTATTATTAACACCGCTTCTACTGCTGGAGTTCGTCCTGAGCATAGTGTAGCAGTGTATTCTGCAAGTAAACATGCAGTTATAGGCTTTACAAAAGGGGCTGCATTAGAATATGCTAATAAGGGAATCCGCATTAATGCCCTATGTCCGGGCGGTGTTCAAACAGCCTTAACTGCTAGTGTGGCCACTCAATTTGAAAAAGGCGGTTATGTTCCAGAAGAGATTTCAAATATGAGAATGGGCCGTTATGCTGACCCGAAAGAACTAGCTGAAATGGTTTCTTTCTTAGCATCAGATCGAGCAAGCTATATGACAGGTTCGGTTGTTCTTGTGGATGGCGGATTGACATTATAGACTGTATTTAGCAAGCATCCTTATAAATTAATCGTAATATAGAAAGAGGAAAGGAGGTGCTTCCATACAATGAATAATCAGAATAGGGTTTTTATTAGAGAGATTTGCTCCGCACAAATGTATACGATGAAGCATTGTGTCAGGAGCCTAATCAGGAAGCACGCTGCTTCCTCTATTCATCGGTAAATAGTTTGCTGATAAAAGTGTAGGGTACTATGCTTATTTGAGTATGACTATTTGCCGATGATACAAAGATTAAAGGGCCATAGACAATGCTTTGTCTATGGCCCTTTGTTTTGGATTTTTCAATGAATTTTGAAAGGATTTTGTTGCATCGATTGCAGCAAAGCCCCCGAAGCAAAGAGCTGGCGTCTAAAAACGCCGTCTCTTTGCTTTTTTTATTTTTAGGAAATGAGGAATGAACATGAGTTTACTAGAGGTCAGAAATTTAACCCACAGTTATATAGATAAAGTTCTATATGATAAAGCAAGTTTTGATTTATACAAAGGCGAACATATGGGGATTGTAGGACAAAATGGTGCAGGAAAAAGCACCCTGATAAAAATATTGATGGGAGAGATAATTCCGGATAACGGTTTGATTAAATGGCAATCTTCTATTCGTATAGGGCATCTTGATCAATATGCCAAAATGAAGGGAACACAAACAATTATTGAATATTTAAACACAGCTTTTGCAAATCTATTTGATCTAGAACAGAAAGTAAATGATCTCTATCAGCTGATGGCGGATACAGGTAATTATGATTTACTGGAGCAAACAGCAGCCTATCAGGAACAACTTGAGGCGAGTGATTTTTATTTCATTGACAGTCAGATTGATAAAGTCGTATATGGGTTAGGGATACATGCAATCGGCACGGATCGCTTAATTAATGAGCTGAGCGGGGGGCAGAGAGCGAAAGTCATCCTCGCGAAGCTTTTGCTAGAAAAACCCAATGTTCTATTGCTGGATGAGCCAACGAATTTCCTTGATAAAGAACATGTAGAATGGCTTGCCAATTATTTAGCCGTTTTCGATGGTGCCTATATCGTCGTTTCCCATGATCATGATTTTTTAGAAAAAGTATCTTCATGCATATGCGATATTGAGTTTGGAACAATTAAAAAATATACAGGGAAATATTCTGATTTTCTCAAGCAAAAAGAGCATTTGCGGGAGGATTATATTAGACAGTATGAGGCCCAACAAAAAAAGATTGAAAAGACGGAAGAGTTTATTAGAAAAAATATTGCCGGAGTTAATACGAGGATTGCACAAGGGCGCCGGAAACAGCTTGAAAGGCTGGAACGATTGGCACCGCCGGCATTCACACATAAACCTGCTTTTGCCTTTAAAGAAATCCCACTTTCCGGGCAGATCGCACTCTCCGTAAATGAGCTAGAGGTTGGTTACGGAAAACCGCTATTGCCTAAATTGAATTTCTCTGTGCTAGGCGGGGAAAAGCTAGTAATTACAGGCTTTAACGGAATCGGTAAATCTACATTGCTAAAAACACTTGTACAACGCATATCGGCTATAGCAGGCAGGTTTCGATTTTCAGAATCAGTAAAGATTGGTTATTTCGAACAAGATTTAGCATGGGAAGATGGAACGAAAACACCGCTGCAAATCATCTCAGATTATTATCCAAAATTAGGTTTGAAGGAGATTCGAAGCCGTTTGGCTCAATGTGGTGTAAAGAATACCCATACGACTCAAGCAATAGCGACGCTGAGCGGCGGAGAACAGTCGAAGGTGAAGTTATGCCTGCTCGTACTTTCGCCGTGTAATTTTCTTATCTTAGATGAACCAACCAATCATTTAGATGCGGAAACAAAAGAAGCATTACAAAAAGCGTTAATTCAGTTTAAAGGCAGTGTATTACTAGTCTCGCATGAAGAAAAGTTCTATCAGCAGTGGGCTGATCGATCATTAGCTATAGAGGATTGTATATAGTTATATTAAAAAGGGAAAGGTCCCTTAAATAGGGACTTTTCCTTTTTTTTAGAGGAAATAGTTATTAAAGGGCTGGTGTCTGGGAAAGTGATTTGCGAAGATGGAATACATGTACATGCAAGTCAGGCTAATTATTATCTCCTTCCGGCTACTTGTAATCATGTAGAGTTTTTGTAGAGAGTGTTTTGCTAATATAATATTTCAGGATTAATATGATAGAAAATTTCTTCGAATGAATTCTTTGGGTTTTGTCACGTTCATAAAACGAATGGCTTCATGAGGTGTTTGTTCGATTGAAAAATAGCAGATTAAACTATAAAATCATTCATTGACGCTTGGTATCTGAATATCCTTTTTTAAACAACGGTATAAAGGAGGGCGCTTATGTTTTTGTTTTTAATTGGGGTGCTTGCCTTTCTGCTCATAATGATAAGAATACTTATTAGAAAAAAACAGCGAGTGCAGAGAAAGAAACTATCACAACGATTACATATAGCTCTGAAGTTTAATCAACAAATATAATGGAACAAAATAGATGCTGATTAGGAGCAATAACAATGATCATTACTGCATTTTACTAGGCAACAGGAGGTATAACTATGGCTCGAATCATTACGATTACTTCTGGTAAAGGTGGTGTTGGAAAAACTACTATCACTGCTAATATAGGGACCTCCCTTGCATTAATGGGGAAAAAGGTGTGTCTTATTGATGCAGATTTCGGTTTAAGAAATTTAGATATCCCATTAGGGTTAACGAATAGGATGATCTATGATATTGGGGATTATTTAAAGGGCAATTGCCAGCTAAAACAAGCGTTAATTAAGGATAAAAGGTTTCCTGACCTTTGGTTTCTGCCGGGGAGTAAGGAATATACATCGTTAAATATCAAGCCAGAGCTTTTCAAGGAAACGGTTGAAAGCCTTTCTGAAAGCTTTGACTTCGTCTTAATCGATTCACCTGCTGGAATTGAAACGGGATTCAGGAATGCAGCTGCAGCAGCTAATGAAGCGATTGTTGTATCGAATACTTATCGTACGTCCATACAAGATGCAGATCGTGTCATTGGCTTATTGGAAGAGTTCATTTCTATTCCACCCCATTTAATAATTAACATGGATCCGGGGAAAAAGAAAAGCAGTCTTCATTATGAGAATATTTCAAGTATCTTAGATACACTTCAAATTAATTTACTTGGGGTTATCACCCAAGATCATGAAATTGTTCATTCCATTCATCAAGGTATCCCGATAACATTAAATACTAGCAATGATAATGGACTGCGATTCCGCCATGCTGCAAGAAATCTGCTAAGAAATGAAAATAAAGAGTATATCTCCGCTCAAATAAAAGAGAAGAAAAGTCTCCATTTATTTAAATGGAAAAAAATGATAAGAAAAATATAGACAATCGGCAGTATTCCATTCTTCAGTAACGAATTATCCTTTAGGAAAGAAAAACTGAATCAAAGACTGAAAGAAAGAATATAAATCAAAAAAACATTTGAGTTTCGAACGTTTTTTTGATTTATATTCGCCTATAAACTTCGTATAGCGAAAGATATTTAATCCATCCTAGGCTTTTATTCCCCTTCATTAAAGGAGTCATCCACACTCCAGTTTGTTTGTACACTATCCCCGTTTGCTGGCTAAATAGATTGAGCATCAGAATTATGAAATGTAACAGCCTTAGTACTTCGAAATTTTTCCATATTATAAAATCAACTTGACATTCTTTTGAAGAACCTTTATAGTTACCTTTGGTAATAGTTATCCTTGGTAATTATTTTTTTGAGAGGAAGTGGAAGAATTGGAAGGTTTTTTTCAACGATATTTAAGTCTTTATCGATCACTAATAACTACATTAAATGAATTATTAAGCACGTATGAGCTTTCTTATTCTTTATGGCAAGTTATTTTTTATATAAAAAACAATGGACCTTCAACACTTGTGGATATTTCAAATAAATATAATGTAGAGAAACCGACGATTACAAGGAGGGTTCACCGTTTGGAAGAACTGCAAATCGTGAAACAAATTCCTGGTAAGGATAGGAGAGAAAAAATCATTCAGTTAACTGAATTAGGAGAAAAGATTTATCTGGAATGCAGAAAAAAAATAAACGACTTAGAAAATAGTGTAATGGAAGGGATAAAGAAAGAAGAGCAGAAGGCTGCTTTTCATATTCTGCCTAAAATACAAGAGAATCTTTTAATTAGAGAGGGTAATAAAAGTGAGTAAGTCAAAATTATGGACGAAGGATTTTATTATCGTGTCCAGCATCAATTTTTTGTTAACGCTAGTCTTTTATTTATTAATCGTTATTATAGGTGTTTATGCAGTGGATGAATACCATGCTACGACAAGCCAGGCCGGTCTCGTTACAGGAATTTTTATTGTAGGAACTTTAATTGGTCGCCTGTTTATTGGTCGCAGTATTGATTCAATTGGCCGCAAGAGAACATTATTTATTGGATTAATTCTATATATTTTATCTTCAGCTTTATATTTTATCCATTTAGGGATTGCTTTCCTGCTTATAACACGTTTATTACATGGGATAACATTAGGTATTGCGAGTACAGCAACAGGAACGATTGTTGCCCAAATTATCCCGGCTTCACGAAGAGGAGAAGGAATCGGTTATTACAGTATGAGTGCGACATTGGCTACAGCAATCGGACCTTTCGTTGGATTGTACATGAGCCAGCATACTAGTACACAAATCATTTTTAGTCTTTGCCTTGTGTTAGGAATCATTAGTCTGATTACAGCATTCTTTGTAAATGTACCGGTATTGGAAGGAGCAACAAAAAGAAAGGGGGAAAATGGATTCAAGCTTTCACAATTTATTGAGCCAAAGGCAATTCCAATTGCATTGATAACTTTAGTAGTAGCCTTCTGTTACTCTAGTGTTTTATCATTTATTAATTTCTATGCAATTGAAATTGACCTTGTTAGTGCTGCGAGCTTTTTCTTTCTTGTCTATTCAATAGCTGTATTGGCTTCACGTCCATTTACTGGTCGATTAATGGATGTAAAAGGAGCAAACTATGTGATGTATCCTGCATTTATTTTCTTTACAGCCGGTATGCTGCTTTTAGGATTTGCTCATAATAGCCTTACGCTATTAGCTGCAGGCGTCCTAATTGGGCTCGGATTCGGAAATATGCAGTCTTGTACACAGGCAATTGCCATTAAGCTTACTCCCCCTCATCGCATGGGATTGGCTACGTCAACATTCTTTATTTTTCTTGATGCTGGGCTTGGATTTGGACCTTATCTGTTGGGATTCTTCATCCCATTTACGGGCTATAGTACACTTTACATGATATTGGGCGTTGTTGTTTTGGTATCCTCTGGTCTTTATTATTTGCTGCATGGCAAGAAAGAAAAGGCTACGATTAATAATGCAGTTGAAACGCTTGGTTAAGTTTCCAAGCGTTTTTTGCTATTTATCCGTATAAATGATGGTTAATTGAAGGGCCAGATCAATTACAATATCTTCATAAATGGTTTGATAATTTAGGAGTATCGTAAAAGATGAAATATATAGAAATAATCATTGTTTACATGTTTCTAAATGTGATAATATCTAAATATTATGAATAATTAAAATGTAATATTGGCTAAAAGGACGCTATCATTGAGTACATCTGAGTACATATCCTTATGCCTTCAACTAGAAAATACACGAAATAGTCGAAGGAGGGAAAGTGCTTGAAGAGGACTTTATCTGCATTACTATGCATCTTCCTGTTATTGCTTTCTGCTTGTGGATCAGGAAGCAAAGAAGCAGGGGGAAGCAAGGAGGAAAAGGAAACGATCAAAATAGGAATTACGCAGCTGGTTGAACATCCATCATTAGATGCTGCCCGTGAAGGATTTATTGCAGCTTTGAAGGATGCTGGTTATGAGGAAGGAAAAAATCTTAAGCTAGATTACCAGAATGCGCAAGGAGATATGAACAACAACATGACGATTGCTCAAAATCTCGTTGCTGACGATAATGATTTGATTTTAGCTATTGCAACAGCAAGTGCACAAGCAGTTGTTCAATCAACAAAGGAAATTCCTGTCCTGTTTACTGCAATCACTGATCCAGTAGGTGCTGAATTAGTTGAAAGCTTTGAAAAACCGGGTGGAAATGTAACTGGTACATCTGATACACATCCAGACGCGATTAAAAATACGATGAATGCAATTAAAAGATTTTTTCCTGATGCTAAGAAAGTAGGGATGATCTATAACTCTGGGGAACCTAACTCTGTTGTTAATGTCGAAAACGCAAAAAAGGCTCTAAAGGAGCTTGGATTAGAGGCAGTTGAAACAACCGTTTCAGCAAGCTCTGAAGTGAAGCAAGCAGCAGAGTCATTAGTCGGAAGAGCGGATGTTTTTTATATTCCGAAGGATAATACAGTTGTTTCCGCCCTTGAATCGGTTATTACTGTAGCCAATGAGAAGGATATTCCCACCTTTGTAGGAGAAAGCGATTCAGTTAAACGCGGAACATTTGCTTCATATGGCTTTGAATATCATGATTTAGGGTATACAACTGGCAAAATGGCAGTCGAAATTCTCGAGGGGAAAAAGCCAAGTGAGATCCCAGTCGGTTTTCCAGAAAGCTTAGAGCTTGTTATTAACAAGGCTGCAGCTGAGCAAGAAGGAATCACACTAACAGAAGAAATGTTAAAGGATGCAAAAATAGTAGGGGAATAAAAAGCAATGGAAAACTGTTTACCGAAGCTATAAAGAATTCGAAGGGCTCGTAAATGAGACATTGCTTATGTATGAAAATTTTAAAACGGAGCTAATCCATACATACACTCAACAATAAGTAAGCTCATCGAAAAACCTTGACAGGCTATTGCCTTTCAAGGTTTTTATTTTTCAACTTTTATTTTCATTTTGCTGTAAACTTTTTAAGGGAAAAGGACTCTATACTTATAGAGGAGAGTAGAGAGGAGGAGCTATGGATTCTCAGCTACTATTAGAGTTATATAAAAAGCAAGCAAAAATGATTTACTTTTACTTGAAAAAGAACGGATGTAGTCATGAAGATGCAGAAGATATTGTCCAAGAAAGCTATACAAAATATATAGCTTATAGCAACGGTGTTTCTTCAAATAAAGCTCTTTCGTATATTTTTTCTATTGCTATGAATGAGTTTAAAAAAAATCTAAAGAAAAAAGGAAAAGAACAAGTGATTTCGATTAATGATGATCGCTTCTGGAGTAATTTCACCAATGACGATGATACGGTATTTAGTGTATTAACTATTGAAATGAATAAAGAAATAGCACTTACTTTAAATCGTATACAAGAAAATTACAAACAGCTTTTATTATTAAAATACGAACTGGAACTAAGTTATAAAGAGATGGCGCTTTTACTAGGAATGAAAGAAGAAACCATTAGAACATATTTATTTAGAGCAAGAAAAGATTTTCAAAAGAATTGGAGGAATCTTCATGAATGACTTTACAGAAGATGTTTTTGATGAGAGGAAGATAAAAAAGGCGATAAGGAAGGGCAAAAAGAAGACGATTATTACAATTGTTTCCGTCTCATTAATCGTATTTGTTGTTTTGAACATTTTGAATTTCGCTATTTCTGTTTATTTTAGCCAGAAGACATTTAAAAAATGGGATGCTTATACCAGACTAAGTACCCCAAACGGTTATATAAGTGAAACTGTTGATTCAAGAGGATTTTTAGGAGGAGTGGGCAATTATAAAGTGGCAAAAAATATGAAAATTAAATCGGTTGTTATCGAACAAAAACAATATCAATTTGGTCTTATTCCATCTGTTTTGATTTCAAGAGGTTCTGGTGGAGGCATTGGGGTCACAGGAGAGGATTGGCAAGTTTCCTATAAAGAAAACGGCTGGAAAGAAATGATGTTTTTTCATCCTAATGTTAAATATAAAAAGTATAAAAATGATAAAGATCTGATTCAAAGAATGCAGGGAGATAAAATATACGAGGTTGCGCTCTCACTTGATAAGCCTTACAAGCCGAATGAGTTACCTTTTACTGAACTTTCTGAAGTGACTTGGTTTTGGATAAATACGTATACGAATAGCGAAATAAAAACATTTCAAAAGGAAGCAAAAGAAAATGACTGGTCCTCAGCATTTATTAGAGAACGTGATGCGTTAGGTTTTTCTACAAATAGTTCTTATACCTCAACAGCAGATTTAGACGATGATTATGATCGGTTTCTCAGATTACTTCGAACTAGTATTTCCAGTGAGCATAATAAAGTATATAGTACCTTTAAAGATAAAAAAATAGAAGATATAGAAATTTTAGGAGTAGTTGTTTATGGGACAAAGGATCAAATTTTTAAAATGATGAAAGAACCTAGTATAAAAGCTGCATCTTTAGGGGGAATCGTTGACAACTATTAGTTCTTAAAGGTTAATAACCTCAATAGTACTGTATGGTGAGATTAATTCCCTAAGATCATGTCAATAAATTTGACTCCGAATTATATGGATGTTTCTAGTGAATTAAGTAAAAACTTCAAAAGTTATCCTATAAAAAGAAATTTTTGAATTTCCATCATTTTAATCTTGAAAAAAATATAAACGTGAGTATAATATAAGAAAAATGAAGAATTAAATGTTTTCTAGGGTTCCGCAACTAACTGTTGGTCTGGTCCGAGAGGAAACTCACAGCTCTG
Source organism: Cytobacillus sp. (assembly GCF_032154635.1). Taxonomy (GTDB): domain Bacteria; phylum Bacillota; class Bacilli; order Bacillales; family Cytobacillaceae; genus Cytobacillus. The sequence goes on from NZ_JALDXW010000024.1 coordinate 57,573, forward strand.
CTGTGTCACGGAGGGATAAAAGCCTGGGAGATAACTGTTTAACAGTTTCTCGCAGGCTTTTTTGTTTTTATGGAAAAATAAAATTGGAGGTGTCATCTAGGTGAACGCAAACTGGATTAAAGTAATTGTTGCTGCTTTTTTTGAAGTGTTTTGGGTTATTGGATTGAAACACGCTGATGATTTTTGGACTTGGGCTGGAACGGTTATCTCCATCTTCATTAGTTTCTATGTAATGATTATGGCAGGACGAAAGCTGCCTGTAGGAACGGTATATGCCGTTTTTGTGGGATTGGGAACGGCTGGAACGGTTATTACTGAAATTCTTATTTTTGGAGAACCATTCAAAATGAGTAAAATACTAATGATTTTATTATTATTAGCGGGTGTAATCGGATTGAAATTAGTGACAAAGGATCAAGAGAAGGAAGGAGCTGAGTCCTAATGGCATGGATTTCATTAATCCTAGCAGGGGTATTTGAAATGCTTGGTGTTGCTATGATAAATAAATTTCATAAGGACCGTAACTTGAAGTCTCTTGGACTATTAGTTATTGGATTTGGGGCAAGCTTTGTATGTCTATCTTATGCAATGGAAACACTTCCGATGGGGACCGCTTATGCGATATGGACAGGAATTGGTGCGTCTGGTGGAGCGGTACTGGGTATGCTTTTATATGGTGAATCAAAGGATTGGAAAAGGTTGGTCTTCATAGCTATGGTCCTAGGAGCAGCAATCGGATTAAAACTGGTCTCATAAATTAGAAAAAGTAAAATAGCTTATATAGTGCTATCAATTTTGGTACACAAATTAATAGAGCTGAAAATTTGGAGGAGCTTGTCACCAAGGGATAAACCATGTACTGTTGGTAACAGGCTCTTTTTCTATGTAAAAAAATAGATGGCCGGTCTGATTCATTGAGCAAGCCTTTATGTACGACGTAATAACTAGCGCAGGGAAATGAAGCGACCGACATTTACATACTTGGTTGTAAGCAGATGCTTATGCATGTTATTTAATCGTTACTATTGAAAGATAAGGTACACTTAAATAACGACTATTATTCTATCTTTTTTCCTAGAAATGTTATAGTTATATATATAACTTATTTCCTGTTTTTGTATATTTTGAGAAAAGTTGTTGGAGAATCCTGTAATATTATTTAATAAAACATTGATTGAGGTGGGAAAGTGTTCAAACGGACAATTTCAATGATTGTTATTTTACTGCTATTTCTTTCAGGCTGTTCGGAGAAAAATGAAGCAATCGAGGAGAAGCCGGAGGGAGAAAAGGAGAAGACTGTACAAGAGGAAACTAAAGATGTGCAGAAAAAGAATGATGTAAAAACGGACAGTAGATTAGCAGAAATAAAGGCAGTGAAAATCCCAGAAACGATAGAGGACTTTGCGAACTCACAGCCTGGCAAGCTTACATTGGATTTTTCCTATGAAAAAGAAACAGCATCCTGGCCAAGTCTGCATACGCTAGAAGGAATTGAGAGTGAGCTGACTGAGCATTTGCGTTCAGTTGCTGGTGAAACAGATGACGTGGATCAGCTTTATCAATCACTCATTTATTACATTGGCAACAGTGCGTATCCGCAAGTGGTTAAGGAGTTACTTACATTTAAGCCTGAATTTGATGAACCGTATTTGCCAGAACCTGAGCAAGTTTCAGAAGAAACAGCTCAAGAGAATGCAACTCCTTCAAAAGCTATTATCATGCTAGATGCAAGCTCCAGTATGCTGCTGAATGTCGATGGTGAGCAGAAAATGAAAATTGCTAAAAGCGCTGTTCGAAGCTTTGCGAAAACGATAGGCGCTGCTAGTGAGGTTTCTCTCTATGTCTATGGGCATGCGGGATCACAGGAAAATAAAGATAAGCAATTATCGTGTTCGACAATAGATGAAGTATATCCGCTGCAAAAGTATGAGGAGGAAGGTTTCTATCAAGCGGTTGATGGTGTCGAGGCAAAAGGCTGGACCCCTTTAGCAGGTGCAATAAAAAAGGCGTATGAAGTTAGTCAATCGTTAGATGGAGAGATTACTCTTTATATTGTAAGTGATGGAGCAGAAACATGTGATGGAGATCCTATAGCTGAAGCAAAGCAATTTGTTCAAGGCCAAGAAAATCGCAAAGTGAATATTATTGGATTTGATGTTGATGAAAAGCAAGAGAATCAATTAAAAGCTGTGGCGGAAGCTGGACAAGGGGTTTACTTCTCAGCGAAAAACACAGAGGAGCTAAAAAGTACCGTTATCCAAAAATGGGTGCCGCCGGGCTTGATTGATATCATCGGAAAGCAGTGGTCCACACCTAAGGGAACATTTGCTGTTGCATGGAGAAATATGGATGTGCATAAAATGGCACAGAAAATATCGAATGCAATCAATGTGGAACAAGGAAGATTTATGGGTGCTGCGAATGTAATGTTTTCTGAGGGGCTAATAACAGAGGAACAAAAACAAAGTCTAATAGGGAAAATTGAGGACCATGGAAAGCGGTTAAATCAGCTCACGGATCAATTAAAAGAACAAAAATTAAAGGAAATTGATGATGAAGTCAATCGAATTGACAAGAAAATCAATGATTGGGCAGAACGGATGGAACAAATCCGTGCGGAAAATGAACAATAAGGCTACACTCAGGTAGAACTGGACATGAAATGTGTTTTGTGGTGTGTAACAGGAGGAGTATATGAACAGAACAGCGGAATTTGTATTAGGATTAGTCGGGGGAATTATAGGCATACTTTTGTCTTTAGTCGGTTTCTTTTTTAGCTTTGCTGGTTTTTTAGCTGATGATCCAGGTGTTGCTTGGGTGGTTGCTATCGTTACCTTTGTATTTTTTATTATCCAAATAAGCGCGTTAATCATGAGTTGTCTGGTGAACCGGATGGACAATAAACTTTATGGCGGATTAATGATTACATGCGGCGTCCTATCCTTTCCGGTATCCATTTTTCTAATGTTTGTACCGAGTGTACTCTATATTATTGCTGGGGCGCTTGGGTTGAGAAGTAATATAGAAATGAATAATAAAGCATTTGAAGAGAAGATTATCTAAATCAATTGGTTCTTCTTCACAACAATCGAATTAAAGATATCCCTGAAAGAATTTCCCTTTCAGGGAATTTTTATTGCCGCAGGATTTTGACAAAAAATATCGAATTAAATAAATGGAGGAATTTAGAAAAATAGGGCAGATAACAGGAGGAACTTTATGACTTATGAACATATTCACCCGATGATCGATAAGATATTGAAAAATATAGAGAAAGTAATGATTGGGAAGCGTAGCGTAGCAGAACTAAGTATTATTGCCTTGCTTGCAGAAGGGCATGTATTGCTTGAGGATGTCCCAGGTGTCGGAAAAACAATGATGGTGAGAGCATTGGCAAAGTCTGTTGGTGCGAACTTTAGGCGGATTCAATTTACACCTGATTTGCTACCGTCGGATGTAACAGGTGTATCCATCTATAATCCAAAGGAAATGGAATTCCAATTTAGACCAGGGCCAATTATGGGAAATATTATTTTAGCTGATGAAATTAATCGTACGTCCCCAAAAACACAGTCCGCTTTGCTTGAAGGCATGGAAGAAAGCAGCGTGACAATTGATGGGGTTACACACAAGCTCGAAAAGCCTTTTTTTGTTATGGCAACGCAGAATCCAATTGAATACGAAGGTACATATCCGCTTCCTGAAGCCCAGCTGGATCGATTTTTATTAAAAATGAAAATGGGTTATCCAGATATGGCGGATGAGATGGAAGTATTAAATCGGGCAGAAAAAGTAAAGCCCATTGATGAGCTGGAGCCGGTAATCGATTTGAAAGAACTAAGAGAGCTGCAGAGGCAGATGAAAGAAGTGCATGTGGACGATACAATAAAGCGCTATATTGTTGAATTATCCAGCAGGACGAGGACGCATTCAAGTGTTTATCTTGGAGTAAGTCCGAGAGGATCGATTGCCTTAATGAAAGCTGCACAATCCTACGCATTTATGTATGGCAGAGATTATGTTCGACCTGATGATATTCAATATTTAGCCCCATCTGTTTTTGCCCACCGAATTATTTTAAAATCAGAGGCGAAATTTGAAGGGATTCGAGCGGAAGAAATAGTCGATCGTGTGATTGCGAGAGTACCTGTTCCAGTACGAAGGCTAGTGAAATAATATGAAACGGTTCTTTTCAGTCTTTAAAAAAGTATGGAAACTAATTGTTTTATTTTTACTCATAGCAATTACTTTTTCTTATGCTATGTTCCAGGGCGGGTTTGTCAGCTGGTTTTTATTTTATAGCTTTCTGCCATTCGCCCTGTATGCGCTAATCCTTGCCTTTTATCCAATTAGCCATTTCGAGGCAGAGAGATTCTTTCTTAAGAGTGAATATAATGCGGGGGAAACATTAAAGGTAACAATTACACTGACAAGGAAGTCGGCGTTTCCGTTATTTTTTCTAGTTTTAGAAGATCGTATGAGCGACCCTCTTTTCGTTTCACGGCAGGGGAATCAATCGAAGGTACTTCTAATTCCGGGAATTCGTAAAGAAATCACTTGGGAGTATCAAGTGGATAAACTGCCAAGAGGCGAACACATTTTTCGGAATATTCACATGAAAACAGGGGATCTTCTTGGATTGATTGAAAAAGAAAGACAGCTTCACTTAGAAGATAAAATCCTTGTTTATCCTTCGTATGAAGAGATCATCTACAAGACAATGGAAAATCAATATGATCAGGGAATGACTGCTTCGAAAGAACGTGTACAACGGGATACTACGATGGCGATTGGAATTAGAGAATATCAGCCAGGAGATCGTTTTTCATGGATTAATTGGAAAGCAACCGCAAAGCGAAATGACATTATGACTAAAGAATTTGAACAAAGGCAGTCGCATGATGTGTACATCCTAATGGATTGCACACCGGACAATCATTTTGAAGCGATTGTTTCTTTTTCAGCCTCCGTTGTCAAGGCGATTCTCTTAAAAGGGGCGAATATAGGCTTTCTGTCTTCTTCATCTGAGCGTATTGCTTTTCCAGTTAGGGGCGGTGAAAGTCAGCAGCAACAGCTATTTTACCATTTAGCTAAGGTTAGAGATAACAGTCCCGTTACGTTTGACCGTGTGCTTGAAATGGAACATACCCTCCTGCTTCAAAGTAATAATGTAATGCTTATTACAGCACAATTGACTAGAGGTCTAATTGAAAAAGCAGGAAGGTTTACTTTAAAAAATGGAGCAGTCACTATTTTCCTCTTGAAACATGAAAGGGAATCACTTTCTCAAAACGAGCTCACTTTAAAAGCCGCTGCAAATGCAAGAGGATTACGTATAGTAATGGTGCATGATGGACATTTTTCAGCTGTATTCTCGGAGGTGGTTCGATCATGACATCAAGGAAGGTACAGAAGGATTTAATGACCTTCATTATGTATATCTTTGGCTTTTTGCTGCTATGGGAATGGCTAAGGCCGCTTGAACAGCTTACAGATACTTCGAATATTGGGGTATTCCTCTTATTTATTTTCATTTCACTTTTGCTTTCGTTCATAGGGACCCCCATTTTAATTAGCGGCTGTGTGAAGTGGGTATTTACCATCGTTGCTTTACACTTTTTATATATTGATGAAGCCTTTTTTCAATTTAAATGGGTTTCCATATTTATTACTGATTTTATTGAAAGCTTTCAGATTATAATCGCAAGAGATTGGTCAAATTTAAGCAATCTTTTCAGAAGCTTTTTGTTTTTTATTCTGCTTTGGCTCATGACATATTTGATCCAATATTGGTTAATCAATCGTAAGCAGCTATTTATTTTCTTTTTCATGACACTAGTCTACATTACGGTACTAGATACATTTACTCCCTACGAAGCTGGCTGGGCGATTGTAAGAACGGTCGTTTCAGGATTTGCTGTATTAGGGATGCTAACTTTCTTCAGGCTACTGGATAAAGAAGGAATTAAAAAAGAGAAAAATCTTTCGCGAAAATGGATGGTCCCGTTAGTTACTATGATTGTTGTAAGTGTAGGCTTTGGACTGGCTGCTCCGAAAGCAGAACCAATTTGGCCAGACCCGGTTCCATATTTAACCTCATATGGAAAAGAAGGCGGGGATGGCAAGGGGGTTCAAAAAATCGGCTATGGATTGGATGATTCAAGTCTTGGAGGACCATTTATTGGTGATAACCAGGTCGTTTTCACTGTTGAGGCTGAATCACGTCATTACTGGAAAGTAGAAACAAAGGATGTTTATACAGGGAAGGGGTGGATTACCTCAGGTTCAAGAGAAGAAAGGAGCCCATTTGGTTCTGAAGACCAAGTGCCTATTACTTCCTTTTTCAATAGATCAGGTGTGGAAACAACGAAGGAATCAAGTACGGTATATTCACTGAACAACCATTCACATATTGTTTATCCATTAGGCATAAAGAAAATAAATGCAGCCCCCTTCTACTCCTTTGAATTGGAAATCACCACAGAGAAAATTCTTTCCTTAGAAGGGGATAGTCCAATTGCTATCAATCAATATACACTGGATTATGATATTCCAAGATACAGTGTAACTGCTCTTAACGAAGCTAGTTCAGAAAAAAATATTGTTGAAAATAATGAATTGATCAGCAGGTATACACAGCTGCCTGAGAATTTACCGCTACGTATTAAGGAATTAGCTGAGGAGATCACGGATGGGAAAGATTCCTGGTTTGAGAAGGCGAGGGAGTTAGAACGTTATTTTAGTAGATCAGGGTACTCTTATGATCAGAAGGATGTGGCTGTTCCCGGAGAAGATGAAGATTACGTGGATCAGTTTTTATTTGATACGAAACGTGGATATTGTGATAACTTCTCCACTTCGATGGTTGTACTGGCAAGGTCTATTGGAATACCGGCAAGGTGGGTGAAAGGGTATACAGAAGGCGAGTATAAAGGAATAGGTGAGTCAGGAAGCCGGATGTTTGAAATTACGAATAACAATGCTCACTCATGGGTGGAGGTTTTTTTTCCGGGAATTGGATGGGTGTCATTTGAACCTACTCAAGGCTTTTCGAATAGTGTTCAATTTAACTTTGACACAGCTTCACAGAGCCATGATCAGCCCTCAGCGATGAAACCAGAAGAACTGGAAAAGGATAAGCCAGAATTAAAAGAAGATAATGAAAAACAAGCCGCTTCTTCCGAAGGTTCTTTTAGTAAGTTATTCAATCCAATAAAAAGTTTCTTTAAGGCATATTGGAAATTATTCGTTTTGGTTATTCTTGCAGGGGCTGTCCTTGCTCTCATCATTTATCGAATTCGTGGCCGATGGCTTCCGTATTATTTAACTTGGAGATTCAAATGGACGAAAAAGGATGAGAACTTCCAAAAGGCTTATTTGCTTCTGCTTAGAGAATTAGATCGATACGGTTTACATCGAAAGGATGGACAAACACTTAGAGATTATGCGGACTATGTCGATCGATTCTTCTCATCACGAGAAATGGGCCGGTTAACCGCCCGATATGAACAGCTTATCTACCGGGGAAATCTCCAGAAGGGAAGCTGGGAGGAAACGAAGGAATTATGGGAAAATTTAATTAAAAAGACAATAGCTTGACCAAAAAAATAACCTGTTGATACAATAGGGTTAATTAAAAACTAAATGTATCCTTCATATATCCTCGATAATATGGTTCGAAAGTTTCTACCAGGTCACCGTAAATGATCTGACTATGAAGGCAGATGATTCTATATGCTTTTTTTAAAAAGAACCAGAATTCTGCCTTCACCATTTCGTGAGGGAGAATTCTGGTTTTTTGTTCGAATAGCTAGTTTTTAAGATATTTTTATGTAAAAAAGAGAATAATAAAAATATGTTTAAAAGAATTTAATTAACATAATGAGGTGAACCGCGTGACGGGGAAAACAGAATGGAACAATCAGGAAATGATTATTGTATTGGATTTTGGCAGCCAGTATAATCAACTAATTACACGCAGAATTAGAGAATTTGGTGTATATAGTGAATTGCATCCACATACGATTACAGCTGAAGAAATTAAACAGTTAAATCCAAAAGGAATCATTTTTTCCGGCGGTCCGAACAGTGTATATGAAGAGGGAGCATTCCGTTGTGATGAAGAGATATTTGATCTGGATCTCCCGATTTTTGGCATTTGCTATGGCATGCAGTTAATGACGATGCACTATGGCGGCAAGGTGGAAAAGGCAAAACAACGTGAATACGGAAAGGCATTACTAAAGCTTGAAAATCAATCCAAGCTATTTGCGGACCTACCTGATGAACAAACAGTTTGGATGAGCCATGGGGATTTAGTAGTAGAAGCGCCTCAAGGTTTTACAGTTGATGGAACAAACCCATCTTGTCCAATTGCTGCGATGAGCAACGAAGAAAAAAGCTTATATGCCGTTCAATTCCATCCAGAGGTGCTGCATTCTGTTTATGGAAACGATATTTTAAAGAATTTTGTGTTTGGTATTTGCGCATGCAAAGGCGACTGGTCAATGGAAAACTTTATTGAAGTAGAGATGGAGAAGATCCGTCAGACGGTTGGAAATAAGAAGGTGCTATGTGCATTAAGCGGCGGTGTTGATTCTTCTGTTGTAGCTGTTCTTATTCACAAAGCAATTGGCGATCAGCTTACTTGTATTTTTGTTGATCATGGTCTGCTTCGTAAAGGGGAAGCTGACAGTGTGATGAAGACCTTTGCTGAAGGATTCCACATGAATGTAATCAAAGTAGATGCAAGGGACCGTTTCCTAGACAAGCTTAAAGGTGTATCCGATCCGGAAAAGAAACGTAAAATTATCGGTAATGAATTTATTTATGTGTTTGACGATGAAGCGACAAAACTTGAGGGCATTGAATTCCTAGCACAAGGAACGCTTTATACAGATATTATTGAAAGTGGTACGGCAACTGCACAGACGATTAAGTCTCATCATAATGTAGGTGGTCTTCCTGAAGATATGCAATTCAAGTTAATTGAGCCGCTTAACACGTTGTTTAAAGATGAGGTTCGTGCTTTAGGAACAGAATTAGGCATTCCTGACGAAATTGTTTGGAGACAGCCATTCCCAGGTCCTGGTCTTGGTATTCGTGTATTAGGTGAAATATCTGAGGAGAAGCTTGAGATCGTTCGCGAATCAGATTTTATTTTACGTGAGGAAATCAAGAAAGCAGGCCTTGACCGTGATATTTGGCAATATTTCACCGTGCTTCCTGACATCCGAAGTGTAGGTGTGATGGGAGATGCTCGAACGTATGACTACACAATCGGCATCCGTGCAGTTACATCGATAGATGGGATGACATCTGACTGGGCAAGAATCCCATGGGATGTACTTGAAGTCATTTCGACGCGTATTGTAAATGAAGTGGATCACATTAACCGTGTAGTCTATGACATTACAAGCAAGCCACCAGCAACAATTGAGTGGGAATAAAGAAAAGCGGAAGCGCCTTGCACAGCCCCGACAAGCATAAGACAAGCCAGCGGGAAGGTTGTACTTTAACCTTCATGATGGAATGGCTTATGACCTCGAGGGGCTAGGCGCTGCAGCTAGACAAAGAAAAGCGGAAGCGCCTCGGTCAGCGACGTATGGACTGGACGGCTCTCGACTGAGATAAAGAAAACACGAAGAGCGATATGGATTTGATGTTGACTTATCGTAGGGAGAGAACGGAAGTCCATAGTCGCTAGGCGCTGCAGCAGACAAAGAAAAGCGGAAGCGCCTTGCATAGCGGCGTATGGACTGGACGGCTCCCGACTAAGATAAAGGAAACACGGAGAGCGATAGCGCTGCTTGAGAATCAAAAGAC
>NZ_JALDXW010000065.1:0-13191 GCF_032154635.1 Cytobacillus sp.
TTTTAATTATCGTTCGTTTTTGAATGCTGGTCCTTATTGCGCTTGTTGCCCTTGCTGTTATCCCCACTTATCTCTGTTTGACTGCCTCTAGGTGAATTTTGATTGTTGCTCCCTTTATTATATTTTTTTGTCATTGCAAACACTCCTTTTATTTTTTCAAACTTATTCTTCTTCTCCTTCATATTTTTTATGTGCTGACAAAGTAGTAATAAGCCTATGATTGGAAAAGATAAGAAGGAAAGTATTTTTCTTTTGACAGAAACAAGTCCATACACTAATATTATTAATACCAATAAAACTTATAGGAATTGAGGGGTTAAAAGTGAGAAAGTTTTCATTATTAGCACTATTTTTTAGTCTTGTATTAGTGATCTCCGCTTGCGGTACAAATAAAGCAAATCCGGAATCTGAAGCCAATAATGCAGAAAAACAAGATGCAAAAACTGAAGAACTGCTAGCAAAAGTAAAGGATGAAGGGAAGCTGCTGGTTGGAACAGAAGGTACTTACCCTCCATTTACGTTCCATGATGATAAAGGGGAATTAACTGGGTTCGATGTGGAAATTGTTAAAGAAGTGGCGAAGCGCTTAGATGTTGAGCCGGTATTTATGGAAACACAATGGGATGCGATGTTTGCAGGCTTGGATTCAAAGCGTTTTGATCTGGTTGCAAACCAAGTGGGGATTCGTCCAGACCGTCAGGAGAAATATGATTTTTCCGATCCGTATATTACATCTGCCGGTGTATTGATTAAGCATGTTGGTAATGAAGCTGTTACAAGCTTTGAACATATTGAAGGATTAAAGGCTGCACAATCAATGACAAGCAATTACGCAGATATTGCAAAATCTTATGGGGCTGAAATTGTGGGGGTTGAAGGCTTTAACCAAGCGATTGAATTAATTAACTCCAAGCGAGCAGATGTTACGATTAATGATAAGCTTTCTTTCCTAGATTTTAAAAAGCATAAGCCAGATGCTCCAGTTGAAATTGCTGCAACTTTAGATGATGCTTCCCAAAGTGGCTTAATGTTCAGAAAGGGAAGTGAGACGCTTGTTGATGAAGTCAATAAAGCGTTGAAAGAGATGATTGAGGACGGAACTTATTTAGAAATCTCAGAGAAATGGTTTGGTGAAGATGTTCTTAAATAGTATAATTGCTGATCCAGAGCGTGTTTCACGGCTCATTGATATTGCTCAAAGTTCCCTTCAGCCTTTGCTGAAGGGAGCCATTTTATATACGATTCCATTAACGCTAATCACTTTTGTTTGTGGACTTATCTTAGCTGTTTTAACGGCACTTGCAAGGATATCATCAGTTAAGCCGCTGCAAATCATTGCAAGAATTTATGTGTCAGCGATTCGAGGAACCCCTTTGCTAGTGCAATTATTTATTATTTTTTATGGGCTTCCAACAATTGGTGTTGTGATCGATCCATTTCCTTCAGCAGTCATCGGCTTTTCTTTAAATGTAGGAGCGTATGCATCTGAAATAATTCGTGCAGCGATATTATCCATACCAAAAGGGCAGTGGGAGGCAGGGTATTCGATCGGCATGTCTTATCCACAAACATTAAAGCGCATCATTCTTCCACAGGCTTCAAGAGTCTCACTTCCTCCGCTATCGAATACCTTTATTAGTCTAGTGAAGGATACATCTTTAGCGGCAATGATCTTAGTAACAGAAATGTTTAGAAGAGCGCAGGAAATTGCTGCTACGAATTATGAATTCCTGCTTCTATATTTAGAAGTTGCCCTCATTTACTGGGTCATTTGTTTTATTCTGTCTATTGTGCAAGGAAGATTGGAAAAGAGAATGGACCGATTTGCTTCGTAAATGACAGAATTAATAAGTTTTGACTTTGAGAATTGTCTAGCTCCAGCGCCTATCGCCTAATGGACTTCCCTTCCCCTTCAACGATAAGTCAACATCGAATCATACCGTTCTTCGTGTTTCCTTTATCTTGTTGGGGGCGGTCCAGTCCATACGGCGATAAGCAAGGCGCTTGCGCTTTTCGATAAAGGAGTATTCAAATGATAAGTATTAAAGGATTACACAAGCGATTTGATCAGCTTGAAGTATTAAAAGGAATTGATTTAGAAGTAGAAAAGGGGAAGGTTGTTGTTGTTATTGGTCCATCAGGATCAGGAAAAACGACGCTTCTTAGATGTCTGAATGTATTAGAAACGCCAACCTCTGGATCGATTCGTATCGAAGATCAATCTTTAGATTTTTCCGGTTCAGTATCTAAAAAGGATATTCCCCCGTTTCGGCGTCTGACGGGAATGGTATTTCAAAGCTATAATCTATTTCCACACATGACTGCTCTTGAAAATGTAATGGAAGGACCGGTTACAGTTAAGAAAGAGTCAAAGGAAGCTGTTCGAAAAAAAGCAGAGCAGCTGCTTTCTAAAGTTGGATTGGGAGATAAGCTTGATTATTACCCGTTTCAATTATCAGGCGGGCAACAGCAGCGTGTAGGTATTGCGAGAGCGCTTGCGATGGAGCCTAAAGTCATGCTTTTCGATGAACCAACATCTGCATTAGACCCTGAACTTGTAGGTGAAGTGCTAAAAGTAATGAAGGACCTTGCAAATGAAGGAATGACGATGATTGTTGTCACACATGAAATGCGTTTTGCAAGAGAAGCTGCGGATGAGGTGATCTTTATGGATGGCGGATTTATTGTAGAACGTGGGAAGCCAGAGGATATGTTTACTTCTCCAAAAGAAGAAAGAACCAAACAGTTTTTGAGATTAATTCAATAAAAGAAATCCTCGCTGCAGCTGCAGCGAGGATTTTTTCTACAAATATAACCTTTAGAGGAAGTATCTTAGTCCTATTCATTTTCATTAAAATGTATTAAAATCTATGCAGTTTCTTTATTCAATATGCAGGCTCATATCATGAATGAATGGAGCGGAATAATGATTTGGGTTATTTAATACAGTAGCGGTTGAGCCAATTTGAACGATGTTACCGTCCATTAGGATGGCCAATCGGTCAGACATGAATTGAATCTCTGATATATCATGACTGACAAAAATGGTGGTAGTTTTTGTTTGTTTGATGATTGCTTTAAAATCTTTTAACAGCTTAACTTTAGTCGGATAATCAAGAGCTGAGAAGGGTTCATCTAAATAGAGTACTTCAGGTTCAAGAATGAGTGCTCTAGCTAAATTGACTCGTTGTGCCTCCCCGCCAGACAGCTGATGAGCATTTTTCTTCGCAAGGTGGGAGATACCGAATTGTTCAAGCCAGAAATCAACCTTTTCTTTAATCTGTGATTTAGAAACCTTTCGGATTTTTAAGCCAGCGGCAACATTTTGGAATACAGTTGTATCAAAAATTAAAGTTTGCTGCAGAACGACTGCCCATTTTCTTCTTTGTTCTAACGGGATTCTGCTAATGGGTAATTCTTCACTTTTATAAAACAGCTTCCCTTCCGTTGGAACCTGCAGACAGGATAAAATTTTAATTAGCGTACTTTTTCCCGCACCATTTGGCCCCATCATTCCAAGAACCTCTCCTTGAGAAATGGAAAGTGATGGAACAGAGAGAATCGTACGATCTTTTTTCGTATATTGAATATTTTCTAGACGGATCATTGGATTCATCGCACTCTGTTCCTTTGCTGTAAATTTGTTAGAAGGAAGGTGATTAAAAAGGCTAAGCTCATTAAAAGGAAGGATAGAGCTAATGCGACATCAAAGTTTCCTTTAGACACCTCCATAACAATGGAGGTGGTCAATATTCTTGTTTCTCCACGAATATTTCCCCCGACCATCATTGCGGCCCCTACTTCTGCTATCACACGTCCAAATCCGGCTATAATTGCTGCAAGGATCGCAATTTTTGCTTCTCTAATTAATAATCGAACGGTTTGAAACCGTGTGGCCCCTAAAGCTTTAATTTGCAATAGCATCTTTTCATCAATTTGCTGAAAGGCACTGCAAGTAAGTCCAATAATGATGGGAAGGGACACGAGAATTTGTGCTATGATAATGGCAAATGGACTATATAATAGAGAGAATGACCCTAAAGGACCAGAGCGCCATAATAGCATCGTAATCCATAGCCCTGCAACAACAGGGGGGAGACCCATTCCGATATTAATCATTATAAGAACTAATCGTCTGCCTGGGAAAGATGTCAGCCCTAATATGATGCCAGCCGGTATTCCAATGAAAGTGCTAATTAAGACGGCTGTTAAGGATACTCTTAAAGTCAGCCAAGTAATTTGAAAGATTTCAGGGTCACCTGAAATCAGCATTTCAATAGCCTTTTTCAATCCCTCTATTAAAAGATCCATAAATTATTCCAGCTTTCTAACATAATGTGTACACACCAAGCGGACAAAACTAGCGGTTTTGTCCACGGGCGGTGCCAGGCACCTTATTCTGTGTAAGGAAAGAATAAGGGCTCTCCGTATTCATCTTGACCGAATTCTTCGATGACTTTTTGCGTTTCTTCCTTAATCATGAAATCAACAAACTTTTCTGCGCCTTCACTAAATACTTTGTCATGCTTTTCAGGATTTACCTGCATTACATGGTAAATGTTTAATAAGTCTTCATCGCCTTCAACGAGGATTTCTAAATCTACGTTTTCCTTTTGTGCTAAGTATGTTGCGCGATCTGTGATGACATATCCTTGTTTTTCAGCAGCTACTTGAAGGGTATTTCCCATTCCTTGTCCTGTTTCTGCATAGCCTGCATTGTCTCCAGGAGTAATGTTAAGTGATTGCCAAATGCCTAATTCTTTTTTATGTGTACCGGAATCATCTCCTCTGGAAATGAAAACAGCTCCATCATTAAATAACTTTTGGAATGCTTCACCTACTCCCATTCCCTTTACACCTGCTGGATCATCAGCTGGACCAACGAGAATGAAATCATTATACATGACACGTTTCCGATTGACGGCATCTCCACTATCAACGAGCTCTTGTTCAGAAGCTGGTGCGTGAACGAGGAGTACATCTGCTTCTCCCTTTGTTCCCATTTCTAATGCTTGACCTGTGCCAACAGCGATTGTTTTTACATTTGTATGACTCTCTTCTTCAAACAAGGGGATTAATACATCGAGTAAACCGCTATCCTGTGTGCTTGTTGTTGTTGCTAAAATTAAATCTTTAACCTCTTCAGCTGCTTTCGGTTGTTCTTGTTTACTGCTTGTCTCATCTGTCGAGCTTGAGCATGCTGTCATCATGAAGATCAGCATGGCGATCAAACTGAATGAAAAAATTCGTTTTACCTTCATTTTGTTTTCCTCCAAACTTTTGTTTCATACATGATTTGTCCTAGCTCTGAAGCGTCATAGCCTTCAGTACTGCTGATGCTTTCTTTAAAATCGGTAAGCTGAAGAATATCGATGAAGTGCTCCATTGCTTTCTCGTTTTTATCAGTCCATCTGAGCACGAGATCAAATTTTTCTTTCGCGATCGGAATAAAATGCAAATCTAGCTTCCTTGCAGCTGAACGAATGCCAAAAGTTGCGTCAGCTATTCCGCCGCTAATATAGGAAGCAGTCGCTAAATGATTCCATTCCTCAATCTCATAGCCGACAATATCAAGAGGATTAATGTTTACATCAGCTATTAGCGAGTCGAATAGAAAGCGAGTTCCTGCCCCCTTTTGACGATTCACAAAACGAATATTCTTTCTCGTAAGGTCTTTGATGCATTGAATGTCTTTCGGATTTCCCTTTGCAGTAATAATGCCTTGCTCTCTACCTGCAAGCCGCAATACAGTAATTCTCTCATGGATGAAGAGCTGTTTAATAAAAGGGAGATTATATTCTTTTGATGTAGGGTCTAACAAATGGATGGCCGCGATGTCACAGCTTCCTTTATATAGCATTAATAACCCTTCGAGACTTCCAATAAAGGTAGGCTGGATAGTTATTGCAGGTGATTGGCTCGTTATATACTTGATGAGCTGTTCAATTAAAAAATCGTGGCTGCCTGCAATATGTAATAGCTGCTCATGATACGGAATGTTTGCAGCTTGAGGCCCTGCTGATGGCCTGCCAGCTTCCTTAAATCTAATAATCTCACTCTCTACAACCCTCATTTTGTTTCCCACTTTAAAAGCATGAAGTTCTCCGCGTTTAATCAGCTCATAAACCGTGTTTTTGGAAATCTTAAACATTTTTGCTATTTCATCTGGTGTATAAGTTTTTTCGTGCATCATAATCACCTTCCCTTGCCCCTTTAATAAAATACAAAACTTATGGCTGATCTACTGTGACTTTTGTTATGTTTTATCAAGTTTTGCATCCTTTTGTATGATGTTGTCACAATTTGTTCAAAATGTTTAGGAGACAAATAAGGTCTATTTCATTCTTTTAACACAACTTCCATGTATAGTGTTACATAGTAAGGATAGTTATTTTGAGAAGAAAGAAGGAGTTAACTTGAAAAAAATAATCTTCGCCATTTTTATGGCCTTTATATTTTTAGCAGGATGCGGGCAAACAAGTGAAGATCATGCAAGCGGAGAGCAGGAAGAAGCTCCGGTGCCGATCGATGCGGTAATCGAATTGCCCGAAAAAGGAGAGCCGAATGTAGAAGTTGCGATTGCAGTAACGGTTTCACAGGAAAAAAAGCCAGTTGAAGATGCGGATGAAGTAAAATTTGAAATATGGAAAGAAGGAAAAAAGGATGCAAGTGAAAAGGTAGAAGCCAAACATTCTGAAAATGGAAAGTATAGCATAAACTATACATTTTTAGAAAATGGACTCTATCACGTTCAATCCCATGTAACTGCAAGAGACATGCATACAATGCCAACAGAGTCGATCCAGATTGGCAATGTGGAAGAAGAACAACATGAACATAGTGAAGAAGCAACAGAAGAGGGGCACCACCACCATGGAGAAGTGGCGATACATTTAGAAAAACCGGAAGTGATTAAAGCAAAAGGACAAACTCCTTTGGCTGTTCGTTTAAAAAAAGATGAAAGCCCACTTATGGATGCGAGGGTTCGATTAGAAATTACCAAGCAAGGCACAAATCCAGCTTGGGTAGACATGGAGGAAGCGACTGAGGGAGAGTATAAAGCTGATTATCAATTCTCTTCAGGAGGAACATATATAATAACCATTCATGTTCAAAATGATGCTGGACTTCATGAACATACAGAAGTTGAAGTAACAGTTGAATAAAACGATGAAAAGCGCATCTTTTGGTGCGCTTTTCATCGTTTTGGACCCGGTTGAAAATATTCTATTTAAGCTTTCTTCTCGCCAATTCTTCCGCATAGTTTTAAAATAAAGCTAGACAGATAGAAAAGCAGGTGGGGAAAATGACGAATACACATTTACATTTTAATA
Source organism: Cytobacillus sp. (assembly GCF_032154635.1). Lineage (GTDB taxonomy): Bacteria > Bacillota > Bacilli > Bacillales > Cytobacillaceae > Cytobacillus. The sequence goes on from NZ_JALDXW010000065.1 coordinate 7,335, forward strand.
CTGGTATCGGCAGACAGAAGCCGAATAGTATTCGAAATAAAGAACAAAGCTGCCCTTTTTGTGCAAGAGAACAGCTGACAGATATACTAGCAGTTGACGGTCCGATCATTTTATTGAAAAATAAATTTCCTGTTTTAGAAGATACGTATCAAACGGTTTTAATTGAGACGGATCAATGTGATGGAGAATTATCTACGTATTCAGAGGAGCATTTAATCAAGTTAATTCGCTTTGGTCTAACACATTGGCTTAAAATGACACAATCTGGTGAATATCAATCGGTCATTTTCTTCAAAAACCATGGCCCATTATCTGGAGGAACGATCGCACATCCTCATATGCAGATTATCGGATTAAACAATCTAAATTATAAAGAAAAGGTTCAGGCGCGAGATTTTGAAGGAATAACAATCGCTGAGAAAAACGGAACGATTTTTTCTATATCTACCGCTCCAAGGGTGGGCTTTTATGAGTTTAATGTGAAGCTTGGTGATATACAGGACATTCAAGCATTTGCTGCATACATTCAGACGGCTGCCCATTATACATTGAATGCTTTTCCTTTTAGCTGTAGCAGCTATAATTTATTTTTCTATGAATGCGATGGCCAGATTTATGCGAAAATTGTTCCAAGATTTATTACAACTCCGTTATTCATTGGGTATTTAATCCCGCAAGTTCCAAATAATATAGAATGGATGAAGGATGATATTCAGGAGAAATACTTTAGAAAATAAAACATTGAATAGAAATTATCACCATTCGCCGCTTCATAGTTGAGATTTTCTCCTGTAAAAAATATAATTGTACTTTGGGTAGAGGAGAGAGTCCTTAACCGGACCCGTCTTTTAGGATTTTGATTAACGGGAGAACGATATGACTTCAAAAAAAACGACATCACCCCCTAGACTTGATTTTGGGTTAATATTAATCTTATTTTTATTATTTTTAGTTAGCTGTATTTCGATATATAGTGCACAGACGACAGGACAATATAAGGAAAATTTCCTCTTAAAGCAAATGGTCTGGTATATGGTAGGTACGGGGATTATTGCAGCAGTCATCACATTGGATTCAGATCAGCTGAAAAAAATATCCTGGTATGCGTACGGGTTTGGCTTATTTCTGCTCGGCTTATTAATTGTTGCGCCAAGCAGCATCGCCCCTGTCATTAATGGGGCAAAAGCATGGTTCAGGGTGCCAGGCATGGGTTCGTTGCAGCCATCCGAGCTCGTTAAGGTTTTTATCATTCTGGCGCTTGCGAAGGTCATTGATGATCATCATGAAAAGAATCGGATAAAAACGATACAAACTGATCTTTGGCTCCTTATTAAAATTGGGATTTTTACCATGCTGCCGCTTTTACTTGTGATGAAGCAGCCAGATTTAGGAACAGGCCTTGTTTTTATTGCGATCATGCTCGGAATGATTTTTATTTCCGGCATTACCTGGAAACTGCTAGTGCCAATTTTCGGAACAGGTATTACACTTATCTCTGCTATCTTTTACTTTGTGCTCTGGCAGCCAGAGATTTTGGAGAAATACTTAGGTGTAAAGGAATACCAATTCGCAAGGATTTACTCATGGATTGATCCTTATAATTATCAGAGCTCGACAGGATTTCAATTAACAAGATCACTTCTTGCCATTGGTTCAGGCGAAACAACTGGAAAAGGCTATGGGACCAGGGAAGTCTATTTGCCAGAGAGCCATACTGACTTCATTTTTAGCATTGTCGGTGAGGAATTTGGTTTTATTGGGGCAAGCATTTTAGTTAGTTTGTTTTTCTTACTCATTTATCATATTACTCGGGTAGGTATGGAAACAAAAAATAATTTCTATACATATATATGTATAGGCGTTATTAGCATGATTACCTTTCACGTTTTTCAAAATATAGGAATGACTATCGGTTTGCTGCCGATTACGGGAATTCCGCTGCCATTTATTAGCTACGGCGGCAGCTCTTTGATGGGCAATATGCTTGCAATGAGCTTAATCTTTTCAATCAGTTATCATCATAAAAAGTACATGTTTTCCAACAATGAATAAGAGCGGTGCCTAAAGCAGGTACCGCTTTTATTCAAGCACACCAGTTTCTACAATATTTACATCTGTTTTAATTTTAAAGGTTAGCCTTTTATAATCATCTTCCCATCTTTTAAAGTTATAGCCTCTAATTTGTTTTCTATGAAAAAAACCGAAGCCAACTGGGTCAATTTCTTGTTCTTGAAATTGTTTTACTAACCCTAGGCATTCTTTATTTACTTTTTTTTCAAGTGCCTTCTCTACTTCTTTCACGATTTTTGGGGTAATTTGTTCACCTGTATATTCTGGAATAACCCCTTTTATTTTGATATGAATAACTACTTGCGAAGGATTTTTTTTGGAAATTTTTATTTTATGTTTGGAAGAGATACTTTTAATTTCCGCTTCTCTACCTGATCCTAAATCTACTTTAAAGCTGCCATTGCTATGCCTATCTGCTAGCAGTTTAAAGAAAAACATTTTATCTGTTGACAGGACATGGACTTCCCGATCCTTTTTAAAAAGGCTTAATCCACTGATTTCTACTTTTTCATTATTTATTTGGTGTAGCTCTGGAAGGTAGGGGTCCTTTCCTTGTGTATAAAAATCTCGTATAAAGATGTGCAGGTTTGTTTCTGGAAGATCCCTATATTTCATATTATGTTCAATCAGGTTATTCAGATAGGCAGAGTTTCCGCGTGGACCATATTCCCCTTTTAAAATTTGCAAAGCGCTCCCTGATGATGTGGCCAGGTAATTTCTTGCACCAATGCTGGGATCTCTCTGATAGTTATCAACGAAATCCATAATGCCTCTATCTGCAAGTTTATCACCGAAAATGGTAACCATTAATCCGCCAAGGTGAAGGGGCTCAGAAGATTGTCTTTGGATGTTTAAAAGAAGATCTCTTCTTAATTTTGCTGTTGCTGTAAACGTTTTATTCTCAGTTGATTGATCGGGAAGGTATTCTTGAATAAGAACGGTTCCGACAAATGTATCATCTTCGAGCTCATCGAATGCAGAAGCAGCCTCAATATTAATATCATCTATAATCGATTTTGGGACACAACCAGTAGTAAGTAACATCAAAAAGAGAAGGATAAAGAATAAATTTTTCATTTTTTTTTCACCTTCTTAACAATTAAGACTGCTGCAAGCAAGATGGGGATATAGAAAAACGTAAAAATGAATCCTACTTTCCCAGTGTAATCATTGATAAGTCCTACTTGTTCGCGAGTCTTAATAAAGTTAATTACGATTAAACTAATAATGGAGATCAAAATTACTCCTTTTTTCTGTTGTACATTAAATATTCTCTTTAATAATCTTGAGGCAACCCATAAGGAAATGCAAAAGTTCGGAAGAATGACCAAACTCCAAGTAGCGATACCGATATATTCAAAACGTTCAACAAATGGCATCTGCACAATTTTCCACATGGTCAATGTTGCCCATATGGATTTTCTCAGCTGTTCTTCTGAAAAAAAAGAGAGTGTCAACATCATTAATCCCGTGTATAGAAGGGTCGTTGTTAATATAGCTAAGTGTGCCCATTTTTTTGATTTTTCCGGGTTCTTTATGAATGGATAAAAGAATAAGACAATTTCGAATCCAACGAAGGTGAGCGACATATGATAGGACCCTAATAAGATGTCTTTAAAGGAGTTATCCAATATGGGCATTAGATGTTCAAAATTTGCAAACTTTAAATTAAAACCAAATACAAGAAACAAATAGGCAGGTAACACAATGCCGAAAAAGGCAATGCCTACCACTGTTCGAAATCCCCCATATATGATGTAAATGCTCAGGAGCAAATAAGCGAGTGTAAACCAAAAGATGCTCATCGTTGGAAACATCCAAACTTGAATAACTTCAAGGTAGGAGCGAAGAATGGTTAAGGCATAGGTGAAAAAATAAAAGACAAAAATCGAACTTAAGAACTTTCCAATAAAATTTCCTGCTATGTATATATGTGCAGTGACTAGATCACCATCAACAGTTTCCAAAATTTTGTACATCATCCAGACAATGACGTGGATTAAAATCCCAGCTATTAGAACCGATATCCATGCGTCTTCATGAGCATATTGAGCGATCAGACGCTGATATCCAAGAGCTCCAATTCCAATCTGCATCGAAGTGATTAAATAAAACACAAGAAATGGAGATATCTTAAATCGATCTTCTATTGGTAAATTAGGCATATACTGTGTCACCTCCAAGCCTATTCATCAATATCCTTCTTTTCCGTTGCTTTCTTTTTATTGTAACGGGTACGTTTTTTTGTTCTTAAAAAAAGTGGACGAAGTGTTTGTTTATTAAATGGAAGTCTGATAAAAGCATCCTTCAAATCTGTTGCCCTAGGAGGGTAAAATGGCTCTAAAAAGGGTCGCCCTAAAGAAGTCAGACGAATTAAATGAGTTAGCATAATACAGAAGGCAAATACAATACCAAGTAACCCCCAAAGTTCGGCGAAAATGAGAAAAGGAAAACGCAATAGACGAATTGTGTTGCCCATTTTATATACAGGTGTTGTAAAGGAAGCGAGAGCTGCCAGAGCAACGATAATAAGAAGGACATTACTTGTTAAGCCGGCTTCAACAGAGGCTGTCCCGATAACGATTCCACCTACGATACCGATTGTTTGACCGACTTTTGTCGGGAGCCTTGCTCCCGCTTCTCTTAAAAGCTCAATCGTCAATTCAAGAAATAAAGCTTCAAGTATAGGTGGCAATGGAATTTGTCTCCTTGAAGTAACGAGAGTTCCTAACAAATCCTTTGGAATTAATTCATAGTGATAAGAAAGAACAGCCACATAAATGGGTGTAATCAAAAGGGAAAAAAGGACTGCAGCTCCCCGAATTAATCTGAAAAAGGAGGCCAGGATCCAATTTAAGAAATAATCTTCAAAAGAACTGAAAAATTCGACTAAAGTCGTTGGTGCGATTAGTACATGTGGGGAACCATCCACGACAATGGCAATTTTGCCTTCAGCTAATATTCCAGCAATTCGATCAGGTCTCTCTGTGTCTAATAATTGTGGAAAAGGAGAGTTAGAATTATCACTAATTAACTGTACGATATAGGAACTATCAGTAATTGCATCAAATTCTACCTCGCTAATTCGCTGTTTGACTGTATTAATATTATCTTCGTTTGTAATTCCCTCTATATATAAGACAGCAACCTTTGTCTGCGATAAGGTGCCTAGTGTGTATTCCTCGATAATAAGTTCTTTAACTGGCAGACGCTTTCTTATTAGGTTTAAATTTTGCCCTAGAGATTCAACGAATGCCTCTTTAGGTCCAATAACAGAGAACTCGATTTCGGGTGGACTCAAACTCCGGACAATTTCTTTTTGGGTTGCAATAAATGCAAAATGCTCCGGTTCTGAATCAATGGTCAGCATGATATAGCCATTTAGTATTTTTTTATCAATAACTGTATAATCAGTAGAAATTTCTACATCAGCTGACGGCACAATTTTTTTAACATCATCGAGCGTCTGCAAATCTCCTTCAAGTAAGTATGGGAGGACCCCCTGCTGGATGATCTGCTCATCAACTAACGTAGACATGAAGGTTAGGCAAAAAGGGACATTGCTTTTTTGATTTATATAGGTAGATTGTGTAAAGTCATTTGATTTTCCTAACGCTTTTTCCCAGTTTCCATTATTTTGTTTTGAATCATTTCGCTTTTTATTTAACCATCTTTTCATTCATAATCACCGTCAGCTTTGGTTTGGCATTATGCTTATTGTTTACCGTTATTGGAAAACTTATGAATCATAACCGCAAAAGTGAGGGAATTAAGTAAAATAAAAAAG
>NZ_JALDXW010000025.1:0-65563 GCF_032154635.1 Cytobacillus sp.
CGCATCGGATTGTGGTTCCGACATTCGTGGGTTCGATTCCCATCAGCCGCCCCATTGTACGGGCCTATAGCTCAGCTGGTTAGAGCGCACGCCTGATAAGCGTGAGGTCGATGGTTCGAGTCCATTTAGGCCCATCATAGATGAATTGATCGTTTAACCTAATTCTTCTTTTAAGAAATAGGCAAAAAAAAATGGATAACTAACCGTCTCGTTGAGATCTAGTTAGTTACCCATTTTTTTATTTTATTATTCTAGATCTCCATTATTATAAGCTTCTGAGGTTACTTATCTAAAGCTATAAACTTATACCTTACAAAAGTGTAAGCTTTTGTAAGGTAAATAGATTTTCCATTTACTACACACAAGACATAATTGTAGTAGTATTAAAGGAAATAGGGGGAAGGTAACGAATGTCATTTACAGAAACCAACATCAATATATTTAGAATGATTAATGACTTAGGGAAAGAATACACATATTTAAATTCTCCGTTTGTTTTTATTGCTGAATATACAGTATATCTTTTAGCGCTAGCAACGATTATTTATTGGTTTACTCGTGAGTATAAGAATAGAATGATGGTTATAAGTGCGGGATTTACTTTTATTTTTGCTGAAATCATCGGAAAACTAGCAGGAACACTACATTCAAACTATCAGCCTTTTGTTGAACTGGAAAATGTGAATAAATTAATAGAAAAAACAGTAGGAAATTCCTTTCCAAGTGACCATACGATCCTTTTCTTTTCATTTTGTATGACTTTTTGGCTTTATAAAAAGGGCTATGGATTTTTATGGATAATAGCGGCAATCTTAGTAGGGATTTCAAGAATGTGGGTAGGGGTTCACTATCCTGCTGATGTCGCTGTAGGGGCAATAATAAGTATCATTTCTGCGATTATTTTTTACTATGTTGTGCCTAAGATCGGATTCATTCAGAAAGTATTAAAGATTTACGAAAAGGGTGAGGGGTATATTTTACCTTCAAAAACGAAATCAAAGGATTTTTGATAAATAGTTGAATCGAATGAAAGATAGCAGACATAGCTACTTTAAGGAAGAGCATGGGAAATTATAAAGCCAGAGGGGAAAAACGAACTGTTTTTATCCTCTGGCTTTATTTTTTTGACTTACCGTGCAGCCTATCCTCTAGCCTACTAAATCACTTTTCCCTATTCTGTTACTAGTATTTGTGGAAAGAGATAAAAAGTGATCAAAAATGGAGCATATTAAATTTAATTTTTAAAAAATTCGGAAATATCCTTGACATTAAAGTAGGTCTAACCTTTATGCTAAAGATGTAATTTACTTTAGAAGGGGTGTTTAGATGTATCGTTGGGACGGCGGCTTTATTATGGTGGAGCCTGACAAGTTTGATGAAGCAATTGCATGGTATGAGACAATTTTAGGATGGAAATGTTTGGACAAAGTAACCTCTTGGGTAGGAAAGAAGGGGTTTATGAAAATGCCAAGGTCTGGGGTGGTCACAATCAAATCATTTGAAGGTGTGTATGATCATTTCCAATCCTCAGAAACAAAAGGGAACGTGAAGCTTGGTTTTGCTTCATACGATTTGGATGAGACTTTAAGTTATTTAGCTGAGAATGATGTGGCGTTTACAGAAATTCATGCGTTACCAAATGGTCAAAGGTATTGTGAAGTTTATGGATTTAATCAGACGAATCTAACGATAGTAGAGGAAGCAAGGGGTGAAGATCGTACAGTTTATCCACCTTCTGGTATTGTTGGTTTTGGTACGGTTAATACGATTATCCATGTAAGAGATCCGAGGTTATCTGCACAATGGTATGAAAAGCACCTTGGATTCGAAGTCGTGGAAGTTGATGCGGAAAATGGATATGCCCATATGAGGTCAGAGGATGCGTACGATAGAAATGTATTAAATCAATGTTTTTGGGATAATATCTGGCTTTTGCAAACAACAAAAATAGTAAAAAAGCCAAATGACAATCAAGTTAGAACTTACTATGATATACGCCCAGACGTGTTCTTCGATGAGTATAATAAGTTAATTCGCAATGGGATTAAGCCTTCGGAAATTGCAGGTGATCCAATAAATGGATGGGGTGGATTCCATATTTATGATCTAGATAATAATCGTATAAATGTTTGGTCATATATAGTGAATTGAAGGGGAATACAGATGCATATTACTATACAGGAATTTTCCAAGAGGACAGGTCTTTCTCCTAGTAAGTTAAGATTTTATGATAAAAAAGGACTGCTAAATCCATCTGCTCGATTAGAAAATGGCTATAGGGCCTATACAGCTGATCAAATTCCCCTTGCTAAAATCATAGACTCCTTGAGACTGGCAGATATACCGATAAGTGAAATAAAAAGATATAGTCATGCTAATGAGCAACAAAAAAAGATGATGCTCGACCACTGGAAAATAGATTTAGATAAAAGGATGGAAGCCTTGGCGGCGGCTAGGAAATATGTAGGTGGCATCAAAACGGATAATACCCACCCCTTGTTATTATCAAAGTGGGAAAAGGAGAAGCGTATGGTTTGGCAAAGGTTTGAGGCGAAAAGAAATCCACATCCATTTTTGTCATATTTCATTCTAGCAAAACAGAGGATTCAAGAATATGGAGGAGAAGTTTCTGAACAAGTTTATGTAAGAACCGAGCAATTGACACCTGATAAAATTATTGGAGAGATTGGCTTTGAGGTAGGGTCACAGTTTCTGTTAGAAGAAACGGAAAATATTCGGCTCGAGCTAGTTCCACCTACATTATTTGCCGTTTTACAAAATTGTCGGGCGGATGATGCATTCTTATGCTTCTCCTACATACAAGTAGTCATTCGGTATGGTTTTCAACCAGCACAAGTAAATAAGATTGAAAGATATGCGGATACAGAAGCGGTTACCTTCGATTATTTAATCCCGTTAGTAAACTAATGTAGGATAGCAATTTTTAAACAAACGTTTGAATAAAGAATTTGCCGAATAGCTAAATACCAATGCTCGATTGCTTATAACAAAAATTAACTTTTTAAATTACTATTTGAGAAAAAGTGATTATCATTGGCACTTAAAATATATCCCATCCCTAATAGGGAATGGGCTTTTTTTAGGCGAACTCCTCTTTCACCAACCACTGTGTCTAATCCCTTCGGAAATGTCTTACCATTTCATACACGTTCATTCACCTCATATGCTACGCGTATTCCAGATTCAATAGCCCCCTCAATCCATCCATGGAAGAAAGAAGTATGCTCGCCAGCAAAGTGCAGCCTTTCTTCATGCTTCTGAATCGAATCACCAAAATCCTCCATTTGGCCAGGAGTAAATAAGGTAAAGCACCCAGCTGAAAAGGGATTTTTCCCCCAATTAAAGGAAATCCCCTGCAAATATTCCATATAAACTATATTTCCATATACTTTGGCAAGATCCTTAAGCGCATAGTAAATAATATTTTTATTAGACAAGCTGTTCCACAGCATTGCATCATGTCCCCAGCTATAGCTGGCAAGAAGGATACTTGGTCCATTTTTTCCGACACCATGGCTAGGTATATAACTAAAACGTATCGGAAGATCTGAAATTGCATTTCCCACTTTGAATTTTTCCCAAAAACGACTTTTAAACTCAATGGCAATTTTGACTGAAGTAACACTTTGTAGTGAACGTATGGCTCGCCATTTATTAAAAGAGAGAGAATCATACGGGATAACATCAATGAACTGGAATACAGGGAAGGGAATGGTAGTAATTGCAAGATCCCCAGAAAATGAGTGGACTTCACCTGTTATCTGATTTCTCGTCTGAAAAAGAATGTTTTTATCAGTTTGGATGATTCTTTCCACCTTTTGACCATATAAAATATTGTTGTGAAGTTCAGCAAGGAAGGACAATGGAAGTTTGTCATTTCCGCCATGAATTTCATAAAACTCAATGTCTGCATTAAAAATAGGAAAGATAATATCAATTAAAATATCAGTAAAGGATAATTCCTCAAAGCCTTCCATATCAAGTAATACATTAATCATTCGGATAGCATTGGAAGATAGGGGGGGACCTAGTGGATTGTATTTCAAGAAATCTTGCATCGAGTACCTGCCGTATTGCTTTAATAATTCCTCACGCTGTTCAGAAGTACTATTGTTATAAAGATCGATAAAAGGTTTGACAGCTGTTAGAAACAGCTCAGCAGCGGTTTTTCCTTTTTCCCATTCTTGAATAGGAAAGCCTAATATATCAGGATTATTCTCATACTGTTTTCGTGTTGTAAGGACATTATTAACGAAGATTAAGTCATAGGGTGTAGAATTGATAAACTTATTTGTACGAAGTTTGAAGAGGCGAATGTATTCCCATATGAGAACATGAGTATTCGGGATTCTCATAGCTCCTAAATCAACGTAATTCCCCTTAGTAAATGGATGTCTTACTGTGTAAATTCTCCCGCCTACACGGGTATTTCCTTCCAGTATAGTAACTTTATGTCCTGCTTTTTTTAATAACGAGGCTGACACTAATCCGGCAATCCCAGCGCCTGCAATTAAGATTTCCTTAGGTGCTGTTCCTCGTTTTAGCCCATTTCTGATGATAGCTAGCATATCATCAGGATAATTAAGTGAAGAAAAACTAGTGGGAACGCTTTCCAAACTCTCACCTCCTAATTTTCAAATTATGAAGATAGGGAGGCAGTTATGCATAAGTGTCATAGGGATAGCTAGTTATTATTACTTGACGAAGGGTATAGAAGGGTGCTAATTTATATTCCTTAACTAAATTGTTCATTTTTGAACTGTTTATAATTGGAGGGATGATGAAGCGAATATGAAAAGTGATAATGAAAAATTAATTCGTTCAACACAATTATTGCGCTCCTTTTGGAGAGTCCAGAAAAATATCGTGCGATTTGTTCAGAAAACAGCTGTGGAAAATGGATTATCTGTACCCCAATATACAGTGTTAATGACGATTATACTCCATAAGGAAATGACACAAAAAATGGTAGGAGAACAAACCTTTCTTCCCAAAAGCACGCTAAGCTATGCGGTGGATGGACTTGTTCAGGAAGGCTTTTTAAGCCGTCAGAAAGTAAAAGGGAATCGAAGAGAAATGCAGTTATCGATAACGAATGAAGGAGAAGCATTTCTAAAGAAGATACATCTTCAAGATGGTGGTATTCACCAACTGTTTCAGGCTGCGATGGAGCAGCTAACAGATAAACAGTATGAAGAACTCCTTGAATCGCATTTGCTCCTTTCAAACTATTTAGAAACCCAAGCGGCAGATCAAGGAGGGAATTAAATTGATAAAAATACTGAAGCATTTGTCCGTCTACAAATGGATTATTTTAGCGGTTTTAGGTCTTGTCTTTGTACAATCAATGGCTGAGCTTTTTTTACCGACACTGATGGCAGATATCGTTGATAATGGAGTGGTTATAGGGGACACACCATATATTTGGAAGATTGGTGGTTTAATGCTTGTTGTTTCAGCAATAGGGGCCTTAGCTTCTGTTATTGCAAGCTATTATTCATCTAATGCAGCAATGGGACTTGGCCGTGATATTCGGAGAAAGGTTTTTAGTCATGTGGAGAAGTTTTCATTGCAGGAATTTGACGAAGTTGGAACGTCATCACTCATTACACGAACAACAAATGATATTACGCAAATTCAACAAGTTGTCATTATGATGCTTCGTATGGTTGTAAGCGCACCGATTATGTTAGTCGGGGGAATCATTATGGCTGTTTCAAAGGATGCAGAATTATCCCTTATCATGGTTGTTACAATGCCTGTGTTAATTGGTTCGATTCTATTTATTTTTAAAAAAGGAATGCCACTTTTTCAAACCGTTCAAAAAAGGCTCGATCGTTTAAATCTTGTTTTGCGTGAAAATTTAACAGGGATCCGAGTGATACGAGCGTTTAATCGTGAACCACAGGAGAAAGTACGCTTGAAGAAGGCGAATAAAGAACTGACAGATGTTTCAATTAAAGTGAATAAAGTGATGGCGTTTATGATGCCTGTAATGATGCTTGTTATGAATCTGACTGTTGTTTCGATTATCTGGTTTGGTGGAATTCGCATTGATAATGGAGCCATGCAAATAGGGGATTTAATGGCTTTTATCCAATATGTTATGCAAATTATGTTCGCACTTGTTATGGCTTCTATGATGTTTGTTATGGTACCTCGTGCAGCAGTATCAGCAAAAAGAATAAATGAAGTACTTGATATGAAACCGGCATTTCTTGATGAAGGAAAACTGAAAGCAGATCGTGAGCAAGGGACACTTGAGTTTGAGCATGTGACTTTTAGCTATCCAGGTGCTGAAGAACCCGCGCTGACAAATATTAGTTTTAAAGCCAGAAGGGGTGAAGTAACAGCAATTATAGGCGGGACCGGATCAGGGAAATCAACGCTAGTTAATTTGATTCCCCGTTTTTATGAAGTAACTAGCGGCTGTATTCGTGTGAATGGGGTCGATATTAGAGAAGCTCCACAAAGCGAGATACGTTCAAAAATAGGCTTTGTGCCGCAAAAAGCTATGCTTTTTACTGGCTCAATAGCTGAGAATATTCGTTTCGGAAAACCCAACGCATCCCAGGATGAGATTGAACATGCCGCTCGAATTGCGCAAGCAGAAGATTTTATACAACTAATGAAAGATGGATATGAATCAGAAATTGAGCAGGGAGGATCCAATCTTTCTGGGGGGCAGAAACAAAGATTATCGATTGCCAGAGCGCTTGTTCGAAAACCGGATCTATATATATTTGATGACAGTTTTTCTGCACTTGATTTCAAAACAGATGCAAAGCTTCGTCAAGCACTAAAAGATGAAACTAAGGATGCAACTGTGCTGCTTGTTGCCCAGCGGATTAGTACAGTCGTTGATGCGGATCGTATCATCGTTTTAGAAAATGGACGTATTGCAGGAATCGGTACACATCAGGTTCTAATTGAAACGAATGATGTTTATCGTGAAATCGCCCTTTCACAGCTTTCAGAGGAGGAGATCGCATGAGCAAGAGGAAAAAAGCTCAAACTAGCCACCAGATGGGGCAAGGCCCAGGTGGAGGAAGCATGTTGATGATGGGGCAAAAAGCAAAAGATTTTAAGGGGACATTAAGACGTCTATTGGGTTATTTAAAACCTCGAAGATACCAATTGACGGCTGTTTTTGTTGCTGCGATATTGAGTACAATCTTCATGATTGTCGGACCAAAAATTATGGGAACAGCGATAACTGAATTATTTGAAGGGGCATATGGGAAATTTCAAGGTATTCCAGGGGCGGCAATTGATTTTACAAAGATTGGCCAAATATTGCTCCTTCTTGCTGGATTATATGTTTTTAGCAGCTTGTTCAGCTATTTACAGCAATATATTATGTCGAGTGTTGCTCAAAAAACTGTGTATGATCTAAGAGAAGATGTAAATGAAAAACTGGGAAGACTGCCTCTTAAATATTTTGATGGCAGATCTAATGGAGAAACACTTAGCCGCGTGACAAACGATATTGATACAATTGGCAGTACACTTCAGCAAAGCTTGACGCAGTTTATTACCTCTATTGTTACAATTGTTGGGATAATTATAATGATGCTCTCAATTAGTCCAATCCTGACTTTAATTGCAGTAATTAGCTTGCCGGTTTCAATGTTTGCCATCGGACCCATATTGAAAAGGTCCCAAAAACATTTTGCTGATCAGCAGAGAACACTTGGCCAATTAAATGGACATATTGAGGAAATATATACGGGTCATCAAGTAGTAAAATCATTTGGACATGAAAAAAAGGCGTTAGAGCAATTTGATACTGTAAATGAGGAATTATACGCAGCGGGCAGAAAAGCTCAGTTCATATCAGGTATTATTATGCCGATTATGTTTTTTATTGGAAATATAAGCTATGTCATCATTAGTGTAGTAGGCGGAATTTTGGTTACGCAGAGAGCCATTACCATTGGGGACATTCAAGCTTTTATTACGTATTCAAAGCAATTTACACAGCCAATTACACAAACAGCAAATATCGCCAACATAATACAGGCTACCGTTGCAGCTGCTGAACGTGTGTTTGAACTTCTTGATGAAGAAGAGGAGAAGAAAGAAGTGACGACAGAGTCTTTATTACGTGCACAAGGTGCTGTTACTTTTGAACATGTGGATTTCGGATATGGGGAAGATCTGTTAATTAAAGATATGAATATTAATGTAGCGCCTGGTCAGACAGTAGCCATCGTTGGACCAACAGGTGCAGGGAAAACGACGATGATTAATCTCCTCATGCGTTTTTATGAATTAAATGGCGGAAAGATCAAGATAGATGGTCATGACACAAGGAAAATGTCGCGCAGAGATCTTAGAAAAAGCTTTGGAATGGTACTTCAAGATACCTGGCTTTTCAATGGGACAATTAAAGATAATCTGGCATATGGAAAGGATGGAGCAGCAGATGAGGAGATCTATGCAGCTGCACGGGCAGCACATGCTGATCACTTTATTCGCACCTTGCCAGATGGCTATGAGACGGTATTAAATGAGGAGGCATCTAATATCTCGCAAGGTCAAAAACAGCTCTTGACGATTGCACGAGCGATTCTTGCAAATCCGCCAATAATGATATTGGATGAAGCGACTTCAAGTGTAGACACAAGGACAGAAATCTTTATTCAGCAGGCGATGAACCGATTGTTGGAAGGACGGACAAGTTTTGTTATTGCTCATCGTCTTTCAACAATAAAAGATGCTGATTTAATTCTTGTCATGAATGAAGGCAAGGTAATTGAGCAAGGGACACATTTAGAGCTTCTTGAGGAAAATGGGTTCTATGCCGATCTTTACAACAGTCAGTTCTCAGAAAAAACAGCAGGATAAGTCATATATAATAAATAAAAACAGCCTTTCCTCCAGAGGGGCTGTTTTTATTTACCTTTATTACCTAAAAAAGTATAAAAAATGAAACTTTATAGCTATTCAAAGCGTTTTATTAATAATAAGACTCTGGTCCTAGATAAAGATAGAGCTCGGGATTGTTCAACTGTTAAGGAATTTATAGGAAGATGAAATTAAGAATAGATATGAAAAAACGGAATGCGAACTTGCTAGTTGTTAGAAGGGGGATATGAAATGGAAGTGTACATCATTCTTACAGATACAGGGACATTATTAACTAAAATGATTAGAAGGTTCACGAAATACCCTTTAAATCATGCTTCCATTTCCTTTACAAAAGAATTAGACAAAACGTATAGCTTTGGAAGAAAACGCGTAAACAACCCATTTATTGGAGGCTTTGTAAAGGAAGATATGAACGGAAAATTGTTTAGTAAGGCTAAATGTGCAGTTTACAAATGTTCTGTTTCAGAATTAGAATATAAACAGATGCTCAATGTTGTTCGGCAAATTGAAGTTGAAAAACATGAGTATAAATATAATTTTATTGGTCTTTTTGGTGTACTTTTAAATAAAAAAATTCATAGAAAAAAAGCTTTCTTTTGTTCGGAGTTTGTAGCAACCATTTTATATTCCGGTGGAATCGTGATTAGTAGTAAAAACCCAAGCTTTGTTAAACCCGATGATCTAGCAAACTGTGAGAAATTGAGTTTAATATATGAGGGAGAGCTTCAAGCCTATCTTTCACCTCAATGCAATCATATAAATCCTAAGCTTCCTAATGAAGGGGAGGTAAAGGATTCATACATTGAAAAAACGAAATATATAGGTGGTTACAAATATATAGGAGGTAGCTTTTAGGCTATCTTCTATTTTTTTGGGGCAATTTTCAAAAGAAGAAAGGGGAATAGAGATAGATGTTTAAAATTTTTATCATTGAAGATGATAAGCAGCTTGTTCGTTTACTAGAAGATCATCTAGATAAATTTGATTTTGACGTAAAGACTGTTGATAACTTTGAAACTGTAGGCTCCCAATTTGAACAATATGAGCCACACCTTGTTCTACTGGATGTAAATTTGCCAAAATATGATGGCTATTATTGGTGCCGCCAAATTAGGAATCTATCTACTTGCCCAATTTTATTTATTTCTGCACGTGAAGGGAAAATGGATCAAGTGATGGCACTTGAAAATGGAGGAGATGACTATATTACAAAGCCGTTTGACTTTGAGATTGTGATTGCAAAAATTAATAGCCATCTTAGAAGGGCTTATGGTTCATATGCAGCTTCTCAAAATAGCCGCACCATTACCGTGGGAGGCTTAAAGCTGGATGTGGAGCGAATGATTCTCACATTCAATGATGAAAACATTGAATTAAGTCATACAGAGGCAAAAATTTTGGATGAATTAATGAAAAAATCGGAACGTGTGGTCAGCAGAGATCGATTACTAGAAAAAATTTGGGATGATCAGGCGTTTGTTGATGATAATACATTAAATGTGTATATCACACGTGTGCGAAGAAAGTTGGCAACCTTACATATAAGTAATGCATTGCAAACGATTCGCGGAAAAGGGTATCGTTTCATTTCAAACTGGGGGCATGATGAATGAAGTTATTTTTCCGGGAGCAGATGTCCCTCATTTTCATTTATTTTCTGCAATTATTCCTTATCTTACTCGTTTATTGGCTTGATGGTTACCGAAATATGGCTGTTAGTGGGTATGCTGCTATACTGAGCATCTGTCTTCTTACAGGATATCTTATTTATCGCTATATACGGAATAAAGGCTTTTATCAGCGGCTGGCAAACCCGCTGACTTCAATAGATGGTTTG
The DNA here is from genome assembly GCF_032154635.1 of Cytobacillus sp. GTDB lineage: Bacteria > Bacillota > Bacilli > Bacillales > Cytobacillaceae > Cytobacillus. Next base: position 10,733 of record NZ_JALDXW010000025.1, read on the forward strand.
GCGAACGATTCTCAAGGAGCAGGCTCTCCTTTAGCTGAAGGTTTGCAGCAGCTGTTGAAAGCTCAATATAGCCATTATAAAAAAGGCTTGCATACCTACAAATATAGGCTAGAAGATCATATTCAGTTTATCAATCAGTGGGTTCACCAGATGAAGACACCCGTATCTGTTATTCATTTAATGATCCAAGAAGAGGACGAGCCAAAGTTTAAGGCCATTGGAGATGAGGTAGATCGTCTAAAGAAAGGCCTAGAAATGGTTTTATATAGTGCGAGGCTTGAAACATTTGATCGGGATTTCTATGTAGAAACCCTCCATTTAGAATCAACTGTACGTTCGGTAACCTCCAGTCAGAAACGTTTATTTATTCGTAAGCGCATTTTTCCATCCATCCTCATAGATGTTCATTCAACAATCGTCTCCGATGAAAAATGGCTGTCATTTGTATTAACACAATTGATTACGAATGCGGTCCGCTATACGGTAAAGGAAAATCGTAAGGTGTATTTTAGAGGGTACAAACGAGGAAAAAATAGTATATTGGAAATACAAGATGAAGGTGTTGGTATTCCAGCTAGCGACATTTCCCGTGTGTTTGATCCGTATTTTACAGGAGAAAACGGACGGAACTTTCAGGAATCTACAGGAATGGGGCTGTATCTAGCACGACAAATATGCGAAAAACTTGGCCACCAAATCGAAATAGAATCAAAAGTTGACCACGGGACTACTGTACGCATCATCTTCTAGTGTCTTTTCGCGGTGCCTGGCACCGCGAAAAGACACTTTCTTTATTTTTGTATGCTGTGGGTGAACACTTAAGAACTAATTACCTTACAAATTTGTAAGCTAACTGTAAGTCAGCGACATAGTACGGTCAGTGGATTTAAATATACAATGAAGCTACAAACAGAACAGGGAGTGGATAGCATGTCGGTTCTCAACGTGAAGCATTTAGAGAAAATCTATGAAGGAAAAGTGGCTCATAAAGCACTGAATAATATAAATTTCGCCATTGAAAAAGGGGAGTTTGTCGGGATTATGGGGCCGTCAGGGAGCGGGAAAACCACCCTATTAAATTTAATAGCAACGATAGACCGACCGACATCAGGAGAAATATTTATCGGGGAGAAAAATCCGCATGTGCTCAATCGAAAGGAAACGGCCTTATTCAGAAGACACGAGCTTGGTTTTGTCTTCCAGCATTTTAACCTGCTTGATACATTAACGGTCGAGGAAAATATTGTTCTTCCACTTACGCTTGACGGGGTAAGTGTGCGTGAGATGGAAGCTAGACTTCAGGAAGTTGCTAAAAAGCTAGGGATTGATCAAATTTTGAAGAAACGGACGTACGAAATTTCTGGCGGACAAATGCAAAGAACAGCGATAGCGAGATCAATTATACATAAACCTTCACTTATTTTAGCAGATGAACCAACAGGTAATCTTGATTCAAAGGCATCAAAGGATGTTATGGAAACGATGACATCTTTGAATGAGGAAGATGGGGCAACCGTTTTAATGGTCACTCATGATGCAGTTGCTGCCAGCTTTTGTCATCGTGTTATCTTTATTAAAGATGGAAAGCTATATAATGAAATCTATCGCGGAGATAATCGTCAGGCGTTTTTCCAAAAAATTATTGATATGCTTGCACTGTTAGGAGGGGATAGCCATGACCTTTCCACAGTTCGTCTTTAGAAATGTCATCCGTAATAAGCGGACATATGCGGCATATTTTTTAAGCAGTGCTTTCTCTGTGTTGATTTTCTTTGTCTATGCACTTTTTATTTTTCACCCTGATATTAAAAATGGGGTGACTGCTTCGCTTGCTGTACAGTTAATGGCAGCGGCAGAAGTGATTATGTATTTCTTTTCCTTTTTATTTGTTTTATATTCTGTCAGCACTTTTCTAAAATCACGAAAGCGTGAATTTGGGATATTAATGATGCATGGAATGACGAGAAGTCAATTAAATCGTATGGTGTTTTTTGAAAATATGCTTATTGGGCTTGCGTCTATTCTAACAGGGATTGGTATTGGGATACTTACTGGGAAGCTTTTTTTAATGATTGGATCAAGGATGATTGGAATTGAACAGCTTCCATTCATATTATCGACAAAGGTATTAATCATCACAATAAGTGCTTTTTTAATCTTATTTTTCTGCATCTCCTTATTTACAGCTGTTCTTGTCCGAGTGAATAAACTAATCGATTTATTTCAGGCGGGAGAAAAGCCGAAAAAGGAGCCGAAAACATCTGTATTTCTATCCATTTTCTCAGCAATACTTTTGCTAGTCAGCTATTATTTAGCCGCTACGGCAACGATGTATTCACTATTGTTTCGGATGCTGCCGGTCATTGGCATGACAATTGTTGGGACATACTTCTTCTATACACAGCTATCGGTATTTATTACGAAATTATTGCAAAAAAATCGGCTGCTGTTTTGGAAAAAAACAAATATTATTACGATTTCTAGTCTTGCTTATCGTTTGAAAGATAATGCCAGGATGTTTTTTATGGTTACAATAGTTTCAACGGTGGCATTTTGTGCAGTTGGGACACTTGCTTCGATGAATGTGATGAATAAGCAATTTGACGCAGAGTATCCAGCAGAAATCAGTTATATCGCAAAGAATGAGGAGCCGCTTCATCAAAAGAATTTAGCACAAATAGAGGCGGATTTAAAAGCGAATCAATTGAGCTATCATAAGAATCAAGTACCGGTAAAAATAGTAGAAATAGCATCTGCATCTTTTAAAGATCCATACTCACCTGAAGAAATAGCTGTGATATCTTTTTCTGATTATAAAAAGATTGCTAAAGCAGCAGGTTATCATTTTACAGAAAGACCGCTTAAAGGACACGACACATTGGCAATGCTGACATCAACACTTGGAAGATTTAAGCAAGCAACATTTACATTAAAGCAAGATCAAATAAAGCTTGAACGTAAAAAATCGACAGAGCATGTTGTGTTGCCGTGGCAGCTTGTCTATAAGGAAGGACTTGTCGTCAGCGATGAATTATATGAAAAACTTGTACCAATAAACACAGAAATATTTACTGGCTTTTATACAAAGGATATTGAGAAAACGATGGGGATAGCAGAAAATTTAGTGAAAGATGGAGTAGCCTTTCCTTCTGATGATAGCTCCTATTCGATGACAGTGAGCGGGACTTTATTAAATAATCAAATGAGCATGTTTAAGATGATGTTATTTGTTGCTTTATTAATAGGGGCAGTCTTCTTTATCACGGCAGGAAGCTTCCTTTACTTCCGTCTTTATGCAGATTTAGATTATGACCGCAGGCAGTATTTAACCATTAAGAAAATCGGCTTAACCGACCAGGAAATGAATAAGATTGTGACTCGCCAGTTAGCCTTGTTATTCTTTGTTCCTATTGTGGTTGCTTTTATTCATAGCGGATTTGCTTTTATGGCACTGCAAAGCTATTTTACATTATCAATCGCAAAAGAGATTGTTATTGTTCTTGCCAGCTTTCTCGCCGCACAGCTCATTTATTTTTTCTTTATTCGCTACAATTATTTACGTAATTTGAAGAAATCGTTAATCTGAAGTGAATAGATCTTGTCTATTGTGAAGTATTTAGAGCCTATTTTGTTTGCTAAGCAAAATAGGCTCTTTTTATTTAAGTGAAAAGAAATATATATAAACTAAAATGTAATATATATATTGCATTTTGTAATCAATAATATATAATAGGATAAATAGGAAGTAACTTGCTAGGAGGGAACGTACATGAAATGGCTTAAAAAAAGACAGAAAATCGCAGACGAAAGAATCATCAATATGCAAAACAAAATATATAAGGAAATTTACATGATTGTGATGGTTCTTTGTTTAATGTCGGTTGCTATGAAGTATTATTTTTACGGGATAGATATAAAGTTAGTGACTACAGAGTTGGTTATTTTATTTGCCTCTGGCCTTTATTATACTGTTCGGGCAGCAAGCATGGGCATCTTCTCGGATGAAGTGGAGCTTCATGATCGAAACAGCAAAGTTCCAATGAGCTCAAAAAATGTATATATCGGTTTGGGATTAGGTGTAATTATAGGTTTATTTTTTGGGATTCGAAGTGCAATAGTATATGGTAATGGTTTATTGAACAGCCTCTTTTATTTTGTTATTGTGTTTTTTGCTGCATTGATGATCTACCTTCCGTTCTTTCTTGTTTTATTTGCTGGCAGCTTTTCTGTTGCTACGAAAGCAAGTAAAAAAGCATCTGAACAGGATTTAGACGAATGACAGTCTAAAAAGCGGGGGAAAAGCAATGAAAAATATTAAATTAAAGGTAGCTCGTGTTGCAAAAGATTTATCACAGGATGAATTAGCGAAACTTGTAGGGGTTTCAAGGCAAACAATTGGGCTAATTGAACAAGGAAAGTATAATCCAAGCTTAAATTTGTGTGTGGCAATTTGTAAGGCATTATCAAAGACCTTGGATGATTTATTTTGGGAAGAGGATGAAGAATGATAATGGGAGGAAGGTAGATGGAATACGTATTAGCTTTAGACAATGTCAAGAAGAAGATAAAGGGCCAAGAAATTATTAAAGGGCTAAGCTTTTCTGTCAAAAAAGGAGAAATCTTTGGACTGTTGGGACCTAATGGTGCTGGAAAAACAACTACGATCCGAATGATTGTCGGATTAATGGAGATAAGCAGCGGGGATATTATCGTCTGTGGCAAAAGTGTTAAAAAGGATTTTAGTAAAGCGATTCAGCAGATTGGAGCGATAGTTGAAAATCCAGAGATGTATAAATTTCTTACTGGATATCAAAATTTGCTTCAATACGCGCGAATGCAAAAAAATATCTCTAGAGAAAAAATAGCAGAGGTTGTAGAGCTTGTTGGATTGAATGAGCGGATTCATGATAAGGTTAAAACTTACTCGTTAGGGATGAGACAAAGACTGGGGTTAGCTCAATGCCTTTTGCATGATCCCCAACTATTAATTTTAGATGAGCCGACCAATGGGTTAGATCCAGCTGGGATCAGAGAAATTAGAGACTATTTAAGGAAGTTGACTCATGAAAAAGGGATGAGTGTGATTGTTTCAAGTCATTTATTAAGTGAGATGGAAATGATGTGTGACAGAATTGCGATTATACAAAAGGGAGAGCTAAAAGAAGTGCAGGAAGTGAATTCATTAATTAATGATAAACATATCCTATACGCCTTCGAGACAGGAAGTCTGGGTGAAGCCATGCAATGGCTTCAAAAGCATTATGAACTGAAAAAAGTAGATTCTGGGTTTACTATAAAATGTCAAAAGACGGATATCCCTGCTATAATCAATCAATTAATTGAACGGAATATTGCTATTTATAGTGTGAAACCAATTTCAAAAACGTTAGAAGACCATTTTCTTGAAGTGACTGCTGGTTAGGGGGAGATAAGTCTTGGGAAATTTAATACTGAACGAATGGATTAAGGTAATTAGAAGAAAAGCAACCTTATGTATGATTGGAATAATGATATTGTTTGTAATTGGATTTGGTGTGTTGACGAAATTTATGGATAGCCAAACTCCGGCGCCAGAGAACAACAACTGGAAGCAAACGATAGAAAAACAGTTGGAAAATGATCGCTCTTCTTTAGAACAAACAGGTGCGAATAATGCTAACTTAAAAATGTACTATGAAAGACAAATCGCTATTAAAGAGTATCAGCTTAAACAAGAAATCCCTCCACAGAATGAGATGCATATGTGGACGTTTGTAGAGGATTCACAGGCACTAATTACGTTTGCAGGGTTGTTTACGATTATAATTGCCGCGGGAAGTGTCTCATCAGAATTCTCATGGGGGACGATTAAACTCCTTTTAATTAGACCGTTGAGTCGGTCAAAAATATTACTGTCCAAATATGTGACAATTCTTTTGTATGGGTTATTTTTTCTTACTATCCTATTTGTTTTATCAGCTATTGTCGGTTTTTTATTATTTGGTGCTCCAGCTGATACAGTTACCTATTTAGCATTTGCAAATGGGGAGGTAGTTGAACGAAATATGGCTATTCATTTAGCTGCCCAATACTTACTAAGCTCAGCAGATGTGCTATTAATTGCTACAATGGCCTTTATGATATCGGCCATATTTCGGATTAGTTCATTGGCTATTGGTTTATCCTTATTCCTTTTATTTACTGGAAATACCGCAACTATGCTCTTAGCAAGTAAGTTTGAGTGGACGAAGTACCTCTTATTTGCAAATACTAATTTAACTGTATATTTCGATGGGGTCCCGCCTGTTGATGGTATGACACTTTCGTTCTCGATTATCGTCTTGATCGTTTACTTAGCCATTTTTCATACATTGGCATTTGCGCTATTTAACAAAAGAGATATTGCTGCATAATAAAAATTTAATCAATAAAGTCAGCTTCCTATGTTATCTTAGGAAGCTGACTTTATTTGAAGCCGCTGAAAACGCGGTTGAATAGCCGTTAAATTATAAAGTCTTCCTTTCGTTCCCCCAAAAAGAACAGACGGTGCAAAGGCCTTGTCATTGCTACATAAAGCAGCTTGATATCTAGTTCCGAATCTCTCGAAAATGTCTCATTAATACAGACGATCATAACTGCATCAAATTCCAAGCCTTTTGCTAAGAAGGATGGAACGATGACCATTTCATCTTTTGGGATTTTTTCTTGTTCTTCAAGTAATTTAACAGGCTCATGGGAGTTTTCTTTAAAAAGGCTATCCAGGAGCCTGCAGTCTTTCATTGTTTTCCCGATGACTGCAATTGTTTTATAATTTTCCTTTTTTAAACGAGACACTTGCTTTTCAATTTGGCTGACAAGTTCTTTCCCGTTTTTTCTTTTAATAAACTTTGGGCTTTCTCCGTGCCTGACTACAGGCTCTACTACAGGGAAGGAGTAGGGGAGCAGCCGCATTAGCTCATTTGCCTTTTCCATAATTTCAACAGTCGTACGGTAGCTTTTTTGCAGTTCTGTGTATGTTGCGCGTGGGAAAATTTTATTTACTACCTCTTCCCAAGATGCCAGCCCCCGATAGGAATGAATCCCCTGTGCAAGATCGCCAACAAGAGTAAACATATCTGTATCAAGTGCTTTTTTCAGGGAGAGAAGCTCCATAAAGCTGTAATCCTGTGCTTCATCAATGACAATATTTTTTGCCTTCAATTCCTTAGGTATTCCGAAGAGATAGACCTGCAGATATAGCAAAAGAGCGAGATCTTCTCTTTCGAACTGTTTTTTTGCAAATAGCTGTTTGTTATATTGGCAGAGAACATTCGCCTCTTGTTCAGTAAGTTGGCCCTCTGCCCACTGGCAAAGCTGCTTCGAATCATTAAACAAGGATTGGTAGTATTGAATTAATGTCTTTCTTGGAAACTGCTTCATATAAGAAGAAACAGCATTTCTAATGGCTTTTTTTATTTCAGCAAGTCTCAGTGCCTTCTTATCAAGCGCATCAGATACATATTGCCTTCTTTTGTCTGGATCTTTTCCTTGATAGATTGCCCGTTCGATTCGATCATCGTAATATGTTTCGATTTTTTCTATCATGTTTTTCTTTTTCTTAGCTAGGTCATTCTGAAGGACTGCTTTCAGCTTTTCTAATCTTCTATATAACGGAAGATAATTATAATCATCTTTAAAAAGCTGGATGAATTTTTTATAGCTGAAAAGCCGAAATTTATCGACAGTAAAGTCCTTTGAAGGGTAAAAGGTTTCATAAACACTAGTTATATAGTTGGTTAATATGCGATGAAAGACAGGGGAGCCTTTTATGGATGATGCCCATGCGGCAGTTTGCGTTTCGCTGCAATCTGAGTTTTCCAAAAGGCGTACGAGTTTGTCATCATCTTGAATGTTTAGCTTTTGATCAATACATGCTTGTATATAGTCTTGCAGAGTCGTTTGCCTGACTTTTTCTACGCCTAATTCCGGCAGTGCCTCTGATATGTAGTCGATAAACAGACGGCTTGGCGCTAAGATCATTAACTGTTCAGGGGCAAAATTTTCTTTATATTGATAAATGAAATAACTTATTCGATGAAGGGCAATTGTTGTTTTCCCGCTTCCAGCAGCCCCCTGGACAATAATCGGCCGATTTAGGTCAGCCCGAATAATTTTATTCTGCTCCTCCTGTATGGTGGAGATAATTTCAGTCAGGCGATTGCTTGAGCTTTTTGATAAAGACTCTTGAAGTAGCTCATCTGTCGTTGTTAGATCGATATCGCGAATTTCATCAAGCTGACCATCTTCAATCATAAACTGGCGCTTTAAAGACAAATAGCCCTTAAAGCTCTCTTCATAGGATTCGTAATGGACCTCGCCAAGCCGTCCTTCATAATACAGATTGGCAATTGGCGAGCGCCAATCCACAATAATTTGTTCCTGATTTTCCCTTGAGTATAATGATGTTTTTCCGATGTATAAGCTTTCTTTCTCCTCCAAGCCTTCACGTAAGAGATCAAGTCTGGCAAAATATGGCTTCCTTCTCGCAATCTTCAAGTTTTTTAATTCTTCACGGGACATTTCAAAGAATCGTGCATTTGTTAAAAGGGATAAATAGCTCATGCTGGATTCGAGCGCGTCTGTATCCTGAAAGGCCTCTTTCATATTTTCTAGAAATTGATCCTTGCTCGTTTCAGCTGTTTTAATCACGACATCAATATACTTTTTTGTAAATTCTAGACGTTGAACTTCGTGTTGAAAATCGGGGTGCTGTTGTTGAGATGACATTTGAATCTCCTTTCCATTTACAAATTCAGCCGCAATGGAGAAATACAAAGGAGCGTGAGTGACAAGAAGCTTATATTATCAGAAAAGTTAGTCGGATGCAATACAAATCATTCGCAATAGCAGCACTTCATATTTTGGCTGGGGAACTTGAATTTTCTAAAAATATGATGTATAGTACATTACAACAGTAATGCACTATATTAGAAGGGGGCGATTTCTATTCTTAATACGGATGGAACGAAGCCTATTTATGTGCAAATCGCAGAATGGATTGAAACGGAGATTATGAAAGGCAGCTTTGAAAGTGACCAAAAGGTGTATTCCCAATACCAGTTGGCGGAAATGTATACAATAAATCCGGCTACAGCAGCAAAGGGACTTAACTTGCTTGCTGATGAAGGCATCCTATTTAAAAAGCGGGGGCTTGGTATGTTTGTTTCAGTACACGCGAAAGAAATGATAATAAACAAACGGAAGAACCAAACATTGAAGCGATTAGTACAAGAAGTGGTTTTAGAGGCTTCTCGTTTGCAAATGAGTGAAGATGAATTAATTGAAATGATAAGGGCCGTTCAAAACGAGGAGGGGGAGCAATGAAGGTTATTGAGTGTAAAGATTTAACGAAATCTTATCTAGGGAAAAAGGCATTAAATCAGCTTTCCTTTTCTATTGCAGAAAATACAATTACAGGACTGATTGGCCGAAATGGGGCAGGGAAAACAACGTTGTTAAAAATAATAGCAGGTTTCCTCAAAGAAACTTCTGGGACGATCCATGTTTTTTCTGAAGGACCATTTAATAGCCTAAATGTGTCTGCAAACTCTATTTTTATCGATGATCAAATGAGCTTTCCTCCAGCATTGCAGTTATACGAATTATTAGAAGCTGCTGGGAGTTTCTATCCGAATTGGGATATGAGTTTAGCAGAACGCCTATTTGATTACTTTTCCTTTGATCGAAAAGCTTATCATCAGCGGCTTTCTAAAGGGAAAACGAGTACCTTCAATATGATTGTTGGCCTAGCAGCAAGATGTCCGTTAACAATTTTTGATGAGCCGACGTCAGGTATGGATACAGCAGTTAGAAAGGACTTTTACCGAGCACTGCTCAAGGATTACCTGGCTTTTCCTCGTACAATTATTCTTTCTAGTCATCATTTAGATGAAATAGAAGATTTACTGGAAGATATTCTTCTGATAAAGGATGGCCAAAAACATTTGCATATGCCAATGGATGATCTCAAGGAATGGGCGATTGGTATAAAAGGAGCAACTGTAACTGTTCTAGAATGGTTGGATAAGAAAGAACTGATTTATAAGAATCAAATAGGTGCAGATACGTTATACGCAGTGGTAAAAAATGATTTTGATGAGCCTTCATTTAGGAAAGCTAGTCTTGCAGGCTTAGAGATTACTCCTGTTTCTGCAAGTGATCTATGTGTCTATTTAACCAGTGAAACGAAAGGAGGCATTGACAATGTCTTTAATGATCGCTAATTTTGCGGATATTGTAAAAAAACAGTATCTTTTTAAACTAAAAGCAAATATCGATTCTTTCAGTTCACTTATATGGATTCAATTATTAGCTTTGCTATTTTCTTTAGGCGGTGTTGGTTCAACATTTGCCTCCTCAGGCAATCTTAGTATTGAAGTGAAGTATTATTCCGCAGATCTAGTTATTGCTTTTACAATGATTTGGGCTTTTGTAACAGCCATCATAATTACAACAAAGCCTTATCGAAACCAAGATTTTACTTTTGTGGCGAATCGTTTAAGCAGCAGCATGGCAAATGTACTATTTTTACTAACAGCTAGTATCATTGGTGGAATGACTGCTATGCTTGCCAACAACCTGCTGAAAATCATTGCTTATTTTCTTTTCAATGAGCAGCTATACAGCTTTCAGAGCGGATTAAAGGAATTTGCGCTGGGGATAGCTATGACCATTTTATATGTGTTCTGTATAAGTGCATTTGGCTATTTAGTCGGGACGTTAGTTCAAGTCAGTAAACTATTTATCTTTTTCGTTCCTGTTCTATTCTTTGGTACTATTCTGCTTACAACGAGGGTTCAAAAGGAGCCATTCTTAACAAGTATCTTTAAATTCTACTTTTTTGAGCCATCCCTTCTTTTAGCGCTTTTAAAGATCGTATTGACCAGTTGTTTATTCTTTTTTGCATCCATTGCTATTTTGAATCGAATGGAGGTTAGAAGATGAGTAGTATCATTCCTATATTACTGGTTGCACTTGCTATTGCATTCCTATCAATTAATAAGCGCAAAAAGTTTGTTACTGTGAAAATAACTCATTGGCTTCTTGTTATTTATGTAGGTGTGCTGCTCTTTTCAATGGCTGCTGCCCCATTTGTTGCAGATGGAAAATTACATGCTCGAGAAACCGTCAGTGAAAAGGAGCTCAGTCAAGCGGATAATCAGCTTCATCAAGCACTTAGACGAGGAAAAATTGAAGACATTGATGAAAGATACCTAGTCACTCAAAAGAACTTTGACAATTACCAAGGGAAGACACTTGAAATTGATACAATCTATGGGGACGTTCCCGAGCTATATGTGGAAAGAAAGCAAGTGGATGATGGGAAAATAGAGGTTTTCTGTTATGCGAGTGAACTGACCATTGATTCTATTGATTTCACTGATATGGCAGGTGAACCACTCAGCTATGTACTAGAGAATAATATCTTAACGATTAAACTACCGAAAGAGAGAGAAGTGAATGTTTCCATCGTGAAAAATGAATTTACAATTAATCAGTTTACTGAGGCTAGGGAAAAAGGAAGCCATATTATTGTGAACAGTCCATATTTGTACATTCGTATCCCGAAAAACCTCGAATTAATTGAAGGAACAGAAATGTCCGCAATCTTTGTTGGCGAATAATAAAAAAAAATCATGGGCTTTCTAAAAGCCCATGATTTTTTCCACTTCAAGTATTGTTATAATAAGGATAGGAGGATGATTCATTTGGAAAAAGATCCGCATTTTTACTTAAAAGAACTCGATGAGGAAACGCTTTTCATCGTATCTCAAACCTTTAAAGCATTGTCAGACCCAACAAGGATTCGTATTTTACATTTATTATTTGATGGCGAGCATTCCGTAAATGATATTGCTGAAAAACTGTCTCTGCTGCAATCAACCGTCTCCCATCAGCTTCGTTTTCTAAAAAACTTGCGTTTGGTTAAATTTAGAAGAGAAGGGACTTCCTTATTTTATTCATGCGATGATGAGCATGTGATGGATATTTTAAGACAAACGATTGAGCATGCAAATCATCATTAATTACAGCTTCCATGGTGATTTGGACAGCCATGCTCTATCTTTTCGATTTGAATCGTACTATGATCAATCTCGAAATCATCATGAAGGATTGCTTGTGCACGGTGGAGAATGGTATCATGAACAGCTTCTCCCTCAATAACCATATGGCAGCTTAACATCGGCATACCTGAAGTAATCGACCATATGTGCATGTCATGTACTTCTATGACAGCTGGGATTTTTAATAATGATGACTTTACCTTCTCCAGTTCAAGATTTGCCGGCGTTCCTTCCATTAAAATATGGAAAGACTCCTTTATAACTCTCCAGCCGCTAATTAAGATAAGAATTGCTACGATCACACTGGCAATTGGATCGGCAATTCCCCAGCCGAAGAAAATCATCAGCAAAGCAGCAATAATCGCGCCTACTGAGCCAAGCATATCACCAATTACGTGAAGGAAGGCACTGCGAACGTTAAGATTCTCCTCTTTATCTCCTCTCATTAAAATCCATGCTGCAATAATATTTACAAGTAAACCAATGCTTGAAATAATTAGCATTCCGCCACTAAGCACTTCAGGCGGATTCCAAAAACGATGGAAAGCTTCATAGAAAATATAAACGGAGATAACAATAAGTGTCAGCCCGTTAAGAGCAGCAGCAATAATCTCAAACCGTTTGTACCCGTATGTTTTTGAAGCAGAGGCCTTTCTTTCGCCAAGCTTAATGGCAAATAAGCTTAAACCTAATGCGGCAGCATCGCTCAGCATATGGCCAGCATCTGATAGGAGTGCAAGGCTGTTTGTTAATATCCCTCCGACTACTTCGACAATCATGAAAGATGCAATGAGAAGAAAGGATAAAAATAAAGCTCTTTTATTACCTGAATGTGCGTGTGAATGATTATGAACATGTGAATGTCCATGGTGATGTCCCATAAAGGATACCTCCTATTTTATTATATGAATATATGCTCATATATATTATGATACAAACGGATAAATAGTTCAACAATTAATTAAATATTGTCGAAATTAATTACTTAGTTTTATCTATTGCTTGAAAAAATATAAAGAGATTAAAAAAGGAAGACACTTGAATTAGTGTCTTCCTTACGTCATTAATCAATCTTATTAAGGTTTTGTTTTCTTTCTTGCTCTGCAATAATTTCGTTGTCTTCAGCATTATCTCTTGTAACCTTCTGAGTAAGAATGGCTCCAACTGCAACGAGGATCATAACAGCAATGTAATAGCCTTTTTCGTTTAGCTGCAGATTATCGGCGTTGTATAGACCGATGGAAAATAAAAATACACCAGCAAAAAACGTAAAGTAGGCTAATACGGTGAATGCAGTTGTATTTCTCCTTCGATATCTTTGCATAAGAATGACCTCCTTATAACTCTTGTAATCTATTTTGATTTTTAAAGCTTTGTTTGTTAGAAAGATAAAGTAGATGTTAATGATGGAAACTGTCATGATTATACCATATTTTTACTTGTATGGAAGTGGGTATTATGTCGTGTAATTATAAATGCAGCCTCGATATTGAGGCTGCATTTGGAAAGCTATTTCTTCTCTTGTTCTTTTCTAATAAAGTCCGAGTACTGCATTATTTGTAAGGTATTATCTATATATTTTTGCATATTCTTCGTGTTTTTCGTTTTCTTCATCGTTTCCCGATTATATAATCGTGCAGGAAGTTTAGCGCTTGGTGCTGTGTACAATGTATGATCACTGATAAAGGACCCACCCGGCATATAATAACGCATACCTAGCAGATTTTTTTTATATTGAAAAAGATTATGACCCATCATTTGTGAGTTGTGTTCAATTCCCAGCAGATTTAATAACGTAGGCATTAGGTCAATCTGACCTCCGAGCTGGGAATGTGTTTCACCATTGAAGATCCCAGGTGCATTAAAAATAACTGGGACGACAAAACGGTCATGTAAATTGTAATCATGCCCAAGCATTTCCTTTAATAGCTGTTCATCCTTCTCTGTCACTGGCGCTCCATGCAAGCCTGAGTGATCCCCGTAAATCAGGATGAGTGATTGATCATATATGCCTAGTTCCTTCAATGATTGAATAAATTTCCCAATCTGTTCATCCGTATACCGTACGGATTGGAGATAGTTCCCAACATATGTTTCCTTAAAGGAAGCCGGCAAATCGAGATATTCGTATTCATCTGGCATTTCAAAAGGGGTATGGCTTGTTAATGTAATAATATTTGAGTACATGAGCGAGTGCTTTTCTAATTGCCCTGGAAGTTGCTTTTCAACATAACTAAACAATACTTCGTCAGCTGGCCCAAACCCAATTTCCTTTTTATTTGGAATTTCCTCTTTTGTATATACATAGTTAAACCCAAGAGCAGGGTATAATTTATCCCGGCTCCAATATGTTATATCATCGGCATGATATGTAGCTGTTCCATATCCATTACGTGCCAATGTACGTACAAGTGAAGGGATTTCACTCCCATCAATGACATTCACTGTCGGATCCATGCCTTCAGGGTATAAAGAAGTATGCATAATCCATTCAGCGTCTGAGGTATTACCGGCGCCGATTTGCTGATAAACATGATCAAAATAGGCGCTGTCCTTTAGTAGTTTATTTAAATTTGGCGTAATTTCTTCCCCATTAATGGATTTGTTAATTACAAATTCCTGCAAGGACTCTACCTGAATGGTAAACACATGACGATTCTTAGCAAGCCCAAATGTTTCATGTTCGGAGTAAGGGACGTAAGCATTTCCTTTTAACTTTTCTAATTCTTCATCGGTTAAATGATCATTTTTTGCAAAAGCCTTCCCAAGTCCCCGTTCATAGAATTGAACGAATTGTGATTGAATATAGCCATGCTTTTTGGCAAAGTAAGAAACATCCACTAAGGGATAGAAAAAAGCAATGGCTGTTGTAACTAACCCGGCGCAGCTAAAAGCGATGGCTGACTTTTTTGCTAAAGGTAAGGTGAGTCGATTAGATGTTTTCGTGAAATACCATATGAGAGGAAGGATCAATACAACATCCAAGAAAAATAAAAAGTCATATGGTGTTCCAAGCAACGCAACTGTGCCTCCTACGGAATTCGATTGGTAAATTTGTTTGACATCATAATAGGAAGGAACAGTTGAAAAGTATCTAGTGTAATACATAATAACAATAAAAAGTGCAGATAAAGTTAGATTAAATATCCAGATAGAAAGCCATCTTCGCTTTTTGAAAATCAAAAGAAGACTTGTTAGCATGAGTGCCCATATAGGAAACTCGATAAAAGCAATATGGAAGATCGACTTGTTATCGAAAATAATCATTTGAAATGCAGTAATTTTGATAAATAACACAAGCATAATGAGTGTAAAAGGATGGGAAATATATTTTTTAAGATTCATATTCCACTTTTGCATACAAAGCACCTCTAACCAAAGAATTCCTTTTTTAAACTTAACAAATTTTCACCAAACCTTGCAAACAAAAGTATACTTGTAAGTATGTCTATTTGCTTTGCAATTTATTAATGATCGCTTTAAAAGGACTTCACTCATTATGACGTAAGTGCCTAATAGAAAGATTCAGAATAAGGGAACTTTTTTGCTGTCGCTTCGTAAATGAATTAATACAAAAGAAGATATCGGAGTGATAGACATTGGAGAAGAAATTACTTGAAGAAAATGTAGAAGTGCTGCGCCGAGCTGCAGGCAATTGGATGGATCGCCGTCTAGTACTGTTAACCGCTGCCCAATTTGCGGCAAAAGGGAAAAAAATCGATGGACATGCTTTTATTAAAGTCGCTGATCTGGTGAAGAGCAGTACATCTATGTTTTCGCCGTTAAGAGGGATTTATTTTTCAATGACTGGGCTAATCATGGCAAAGGATAGCCATCCAGAAGTGGAAATTAGCCGCTTGCATCATAATTATCAAATATTACGAAAGGCAAATATGCGTTCATCCTCGTTCACATATATTGCTGCATTTTTATTAGATGATGATATGGATGCGAGCCGGATCCATGCGATATATGAAGAAATGAAAAAGCATCACCGCTTCCTTACTTCTTATGATGATTACCCAGCGGCAGTGATTATAGCCAAAAGGGATGGCAGGGTAAATGAACTAATAGAAATTTCCGAGCGTTATTACCGCGGGTTGAATGATAAGGGATTATGGAAAGGGAACAATCTGCAATTTTTGGCAAATATGCTTGTAATGTGTGGGGATTTTCAGCACGAATTGGTGAGAGAGGTTATCTATGCAAAAGAAGAGCTTATCCGACGGGGTTTAAAGGTAAAGGACATTCATTACCCTGCACTTGGCGTCATTGCGCTTACAGGAAAAATAAAGGAAGCTGCCAGTCTTGCTGTCAAGCTATCAGAGATGAAAGAATTTAAATGGTATAAAGAGATGGCGATTAGTGTAGCAGCAACCTTTGTATCGCAGGATTATATTGACGCATCCGCAGAACTGACAACAGCGATTCATGCGATGATTCAGGCACAGCAGGCATCTGCAGCGGCTGTTACGGCAGCATCTGCAGCCGCTGCCTCTTCAGGAAGTTAGGGCATATCCATAATGGATGTGCTTTTTTTGAATTGACCGAAAATGTAGGCAATTTTTCCGGTATATGAAGATTGTGTATAAAACCAGAAAATACCTGTGCTATTTGTTCGAAATTCCTTATTATCTCTTGCATGGTTGCGTATTTCTGTGTCAATATCAATATATTGATGAATGTCGTTATAATAGATATTCGAGGAGATGAATAAGTTGAATAAAGCAGTTATTTTAGGGTGTAATTATTATATAGGTTTAAGTACCATCCGTTGTCTGGGTGTGAATGGAATACATACAGTTGCAGTGGATTATGCTGGGGCTGATACGTACGGGGCTGAATCGAAATATTGTTCGGAGCGCCTGATTGCGCCTCATTATAAAAAGGAAACAGAAGCTTTCGTGCAATTTCTAAAGGAGTATGCGAGCAAGGAAAATGAAAAGCCAGTTCTTATTCCTTGTCATGATTCATATGTAGAAGTAATCGATGAGTACTTAGATGAACTTAAAGAAGGCTATCTGATCCCTCAAACGAAAAAAGGGCTGTATTCGCAAGTCATGAATAAAGAAGCTCTTCATGCATTAGCGATGGAAAAGGGGATGCTTGTACCAGAAACGGTCCGAGTCAATGAAGAAAACTTTTTTGAAAAAATCGATACAATCATTAAATATCCTTGCATTGTGAAACCAACTGATTCACCTACGTTTGTAGCCACTTTCAGGAGAAAGATTTTTAAGGTTCATAATAAAGAGGAATTAGAAGATGCTTTAGCAAAAGCAGAAAAAGCAGGCTTAGAAGTAATTGTTCAGCGGATTATTCCTGGATTTGATGATCATATGTACACATTTGATGCATATTTAAATCAAGATTCTAAGGTAACTCATTGGGTAACCTGTCAAAAACATCGTCAATATCCAATTAACTTCGGTGCTTCTGTTTATACGGAGCAAAAATATGTTCCAGAGCTTTACGAGATTGGGGCGAAATTTTTAGAGGAAATTGGATACAAAGGTTTTGCGGAAATTGAGTTTAAGAAGGATGCGGAAACAGGCAAATATTATTTAATTGAAATCAATGCGAGAATTACAAACCTCAACAATCTATTGTATAAGGTCGGTGTTAACTTTCCTTATATTACGTACCGTGAACTAACCGGCTCTCCGCTTCCGCCAAAAGCGGTGAAAGAAGATAAAAATCGTGTATTTTGGTACGCTTATGAGGATATGTTAGCGATAAAGGGTTATATTCGAACGGGTCAACTGACTAGAGGCGAAGTGTTTAAATCGCTATTCAAGAAAAAGGCTTATGCAATCTGGGATTGGCAGGATCCAAAGCCTGGAATGATCTTTTTCAAGAAAACAGCTGGGAAGATGCTCAAAAGAAAATAATTGATAGATGCAGAAAAGAGGTAGTAAATAATGCAGTTAGAGGAACTTCTACGTTCGATAAAGGTTGAGCGTGTTTATAATGACAAGGATATAAGGATTAGCGGTATTTCCTACCATTCGCAAAAGGTTTCTAATGGACATCTATTCGTTTGTGTTCGCGGATATAAAACAGATGGCCATAAATACCTTGCTCAGGCTGTAGCCAATGGAGCTGTAGCAGCTGTTGTAGAAGAAGTACAGGAAGCATTCGATATCCCGCAATTTGTTGTGAAGAACAGCAGAATTGCTCTTGCACAATTAGGCGATGCCTTTTATGATCATCCTTCTAAAAAGATGAAGATGATTGGCGTTACTGCAACAAATGGAAAAACAACTACATCCTATATGATTAATGCCATTCTTGAAAATGAAGGGTTTAAAACGGGATTAATCGGAACGGTTTCTATAAAAATTGATGATATGTCGATCCCTGCAGAGCTGACAACACCAGAATCATTGGATTTACAAAATTACTTAAATCAAATGGTGGAGAATGATGTTTCACATGTTTGTATGGAAGTATCATCAGCAGCTCTTGAGACTCATCGAGTGGAGACAGTTGATTATGATATTGTTTCATTAAACAATGTTAGCCGGGAACATATCGATTCACATGGTTCATTTGAACAGTATTTCGAAGCGAAATCCAGTTTAATTAGAAATGCGAGTGAGAAAAGCTTTGCTGTTCTTAACCTTGATGATCCATACTCAGCATCGCTTGTTAATCAAACAAAAGCAAAGGTAATTACCTTTGGCGTAAATAGCAAAGAAGGCCATATCCATTGTAAAAATTTAGATTTAACAACGGGAAGAGCTAAATTTACTGTTGAAATTTTGAAGGCGTTTAAAGCGAATGGCGCAGAATACATCCCGGGAGAATTTGATATCGAGCTGTCTGTTCCTGGCCTTCATTCTGTATACAATTCAATGGTTGCGATTACGGTAGCATTGCTTTCCGGTGTAGCCGTGTCAACAATCCAGCATACATTGAAAAACTTTGCTGGTGTTGAAAGGCGATTTGAATTTATTTATGAAGAAGATATTAAAATAATTGATGATCATTTTGCAAATACAGGGAATATCAACGTAACACTGCAAACCTTAAAGTATATGGATTACAAAAAGCTTCATATAGTATATGCCATTCGTGGGGAGCGCGGACCAACAGTTAACCGAGAAAATGCGGAAGCGATTGTTGAATGGGCGGCGAAGCTTGGTTTGAATGAGATTATTGCAACAAAGAGCGTCTCTCATGTGACTGCTAAGGATAAGGTGACAGATGAGGAACAGCGTGTCTTTGAAGAGGTCATGGGTGAAGCACGTATCCAAGTTGATTTATATGAAGAATTACCAGATGCGATTGCCCGTGCATTGGCTAAGGCGGAAGAAGGAGATTTGGTTCTTCTAGCTGGCTGTCAAGGAATGGATCATGGAGCTGAAATTGCTTTGCAGTTACTTCGCGAAAAAAAAGAACTTCGTTTAGAAATACTTGAATAGATTGAAGTATAAAAAATTGTTAATTGAGAAGGTTGAATAATGGGAAAGAAGAGCTTAGGTGTAATCGGCGGAATGGGACCGATGGCCACATCTGTTTTTTTTGAAAAGGTAATTGAAAATACTGTAGCTGGATCTGACCAAGATCATATTAATATGATCATTCTTAATCATGCGACATTGCCCGACCGAACAAGTGTGATTTTGAATAATGAGGAAGATACTTTTATTCATGCAGTTGAAAAGGATATAAAGCTGCTTGAGAGTGCCGGCGTAGCAAATATTGCGATTCCTTGTAATACTTCACACTATTTCTATGATAAGATGCAGGAAATGACAAGTGTCAACATTATTCATATGATTGATGAGACATGTAAAGCGATTCATCAAACATATGGTGATCAAAGCAAGGTGGGCATCTTGGCAACGAATGGCACAGTAAGCAGCGGCATATATGAAAAGGGCTGCAATGCCTATAATATGCAGTTGTATAAGCCGAACAAGGTCTATCAGGACCAAATTATGAATACAATTTATAATGTAAAAAGCGATTTGGACATCGATGTAAATATAATCGAAAATATTATAAAGGACTTAGTTCATAATGAAGGCTGCAGCTGTGTGATCCTCGCCTGCACGGAGCTGTCATGCTTGAAGTTAAGTGATGCAGTAACGCCATACTGTGTAGATGCAATGGATGTACTAGTCGAGAGATCGATCGAGTATTCTGGCGGAGTTGTGAAAAAGGCGAAAAACTAATTGAGGTAAATTGAGGGAGGGGTACCTTTTGAAACTGAATGAAGTGGAAAAATTTGAAGAGTTTTTGTCAGAGTCGTTTGGCGATGGCGTACACATTAGAGAGCTTCGCTTATCTAATGAGGAAACAGAATATATTAAAAAGACCTATCCTATGGCTGTTTTTAATAAAAGCTTGCAAAAGGAAACTTCAGACGGAAAAAACTGGTACAAGGTAACTCTTTTACCCCTAACCAAGAAAAACAATCATGATGATATTACAGCAATCAAGCAAGAAAACATAAAGCTAAAACGGGAAATAGAAGTGCTTAGAAGAACGATGAAGATTGATAAAAGTAAATAACTCGGAAACAAGCCGCTCGGGATGCTGGAGCGGCTTGTCTTATTTTGGGATGAGGTGAATAAATAGAAGGTGAAGCCATGTTTATGGTTAAATTGGAGGAACTGTTCGCATAAAAAGCAAATAGAGCTCAATGTTGGTTAAAACTGGAAGGATTGGTCGCGTAAAAAATGGATTGGGCCTAATAATGGTTGAAACTGGAAGAACCGGTCACGTAAATACGGAAAGAGCTCGATAATGGATAATTCGTACAAGCAACTCTATGATTCTACATAATAAGAAGATTTCCCATAGCCAATGCTTGTATAGTTCTCTAATAGAATCTTCCGAATAAGTTTCTTGGATTTTATAACCTTGCACTATTCAAAAATAGCATTTGTCGTTACTTTTCTATCAGGGAAAAGGAGGATAAACTCTTCCACACTTCGGATAATTGAGGATTTGACATCATCCCTACATAAGCATTTTGAGCATACTAAAATATGATCTTGGAATCGCAACTCACAAGATTGGCAGGATATACAGATGATCCCCTTTTTTAGCTGTTCATAAGTATATTCAGGCACTCTTTTGTATGGTGATTCTTTTAAATGAACAGACATTAACTTTTCGGCCATTTGTATGCTTTTTCTGCTTGCTGGTTTAACAGATAATTTTTTTGAAAATCGTTTCAGCTGAGTGGGGAAAATAATCGATTGGCTAAGTGGGGCATGATATAGATGAAAGTGGGGGTTAATGAAGATTACATAGGGTTCTATATGTTTATTTATTCCTAGGTTTTGAAGCAATTGCCTGAGCAAGGATTCACTTCGTTTCAATTGGAGTAAGGGGTTCTTAATTTCCTTCTTTGCTAGCGTCAGCCATCTACCCTTTTCATTAATTATAAAATCTCCTTCATAATTTTTAACTTCGAAAAAATAAAGAGTCTCATTAACAAGCAGCAATGAATCAATTTGAAAAGTAGTATGATTGCTTTCAAACAATAAATCATTCAAAATGAGCCAATTCTCTGAATCAGCCAAACTGCCCATCCACGCATCAAATTGAAGTTCTCCTTCATACCCCTTTTCAAGGAGCCTATAATACTGTACCTCTTCAGCAAATAAATTCATGCGCCTATTTAATATTCGAAAAATCTTTAATTCTTCTGATTCATAACGGGGTTTTATTACCGTGACAGCTCCCACCAATTATAATTTATAATCATTCTATGAAATATTACCTATTTTTACAAGCGGGGGAATCTGCTGAAATATAAATGTAATAATTTTTGTGATTAAATTTATAAATGACAATGCTATAATATAAAATGTGTGAAGATACAACAAAATATGACTCGTTTTCCTTAAATGATAACATCATTCTACAATCTACCTCATAAACCATTCTTTAACTTCCGCCAAAACTAGACAAATGAGGTTTACTGTTCTATAGGAATAGAATCTTAAAGTACATAAGGTAATAGAGAGGAGACATGGATCAAATTGAAACAAAGATTTCTCACTCTAGGAATTGGAATTATCTTAGGCTGCAGCAGTTTACTCATGCCAATGTCGAGCACTGCCAATGCAGCAACAAATAAGCAGCTAGAGGAAAAAAAGAAGGCAATTCAAGAAAAACGTTCAAATGTTCAATCAGAGATTAGTCAAAAGAAAGATGACTTAGTTCAAATTGGGGAAGAAAAATCAGCAGTTCAGAAAGAGCTGGATAAATTAGAACTTACAATTGCAGACACGGAGAATAAAATTAAAGAAAAAGAAGCGCAAATTGCAGCTGCAAAAGAGGAAATTAAAAAACTCCAGCAAGAGATTGCTATTTTAAAAGAACAGATTAAAAAGAGAGACGAGCTATTAAAGGAACGTATTCGTTCCATTCAAGAAAATGGCGGAGTCATTAATTATCTAGATGTATTATTAGGTGCGCAAAGCTTCAGCGACTTTATTAACCGTGTAAGTGCGGTAACTTCATTCATGGAAGCAGACCGCGATTTGCTTCGCATGCACCAAGAAGATAAGGCGCTGCTTGATAAAAAAGAAGCAGAAGCACAGAAGCAATTAGAAGAACTTAATAAAAAATTGGCCGAGCTTGAAGGAATGAAGAAAAAGCTTGATGGTCAATATGTTGAAAGAAATAAACTGTTAGCTGAGTTAAAAGAGCAAGAAAAGGATATGCATGAAGAACTTCTTGAATTTGAAGATGAGGCTGCCATCCTTGCAGCTCAAGAACAGGCAATTAAACGAGAAATTGAAGCGTGGAATAAAAGACAGCGTGAATTAGAAGAGCAAAGGAAAAAACAAGCGGCAAAGCAGAAGAATAACCAAGGAAACAAGGTCGGTGCAGCTCCAGAAATGACAAATGGAGTATTTATGAATCCCGCAACAGGCAGACTGACCTCCCATTATGGACAGAGATGGGGCAGATTGCATTCAGGCATCGATATTGGTAAAGGCGGCCGAACAGAGGCAGTTCCAATTGTTGCTGCTGCATCAGGAGAGGTAATCAAAGCGAATTTTGACCGAAGCTACGGAAATGTCGTTATGATTACACATGTAATTGATGGACAAGTCATGACAACTGTCTATGGTCATATGGAATCCCTTTCCGTATCGAATGGACAAAGGGTAGAAAAAGGTCAGCTGTTAGGTTATATGGGGAATACAGGTCATTCAACAGGCCCGCATTTACACTTTGAAATCCACCACGGACCATGGAATGGAAGCAGATCAAACTCTGTTAACCCTCTTAAATATGTAAACTATTAAGCTATCGAAAAGCACTCACCAATAGGTGTAGTGCTTTTTTCTAATTGGGTAGTCTATTTATTGCAAGTTCTTAATCAAACGATTGATTAGTTATGCTGATCTTTAGGGGTGAGATACATTTGAATATTCATGTGCTGGCAAAAGATGGGTTAGAGGCTCAAGGAATTCGGTGGATGCTCGAATCACATCTGCCTGGTATTCAGTTGACGCTATGGAATACGATGGAGGAGTTTTCAGGAGCAGTGCAAAAAGAGTTGCCGGACCTTGTCATATTGGATATGGACAGTTGGACGAAGAGCAACGAAAGATTCTGTGAGCTGCTCCAACGGTATAAAATACGCTGGTTGGGTCTATCCTCTGAGCGGATATTTCAAACTGCCTACCGTGCGCTCCGTTTTCGTGCAGAAGATGTTATTTTCCGTCCGATATCACCCGATGATTTGAAAAAACATATACAGCAAATCCGATATCAAACACGAAATGACCAACACTTTTTCTTGAATCAGGATGGCGATAAGGTAGAAACATATACGATTGATTACCCTGATTTATTTTTATTAGAAAAGGATAGATCCTATCCGATCACAATGGTTGCTTTTCTGACACCTAATGCTGAAACACTTCCGCTTGTCTATGATGCTCTGCAGCGTTATTCCTTTCCAGGTAAGCATAAGCTTTTTGCATTATCTGATTTTATTCTATGTGTACAGGAAAATGGAAAAATAGAATCGATTAGAGAGGTTTATCATTCTTTCCTATCAAGGTGGAAAGAGAGAATGGATGAGCCGCTTGCCATTGTCATTAACATAGATTCTTCAATAGGCTCATTAAAGAAAACGTATCAGCAAACAAGACAATTAACAAAAAGGGTCTTTTTTGAGGGCTATGACATTATTTTGGAGGAAAACAAACAAAAGGAGCCATTAGAAATGGACCCTTTTCTGACACCACTTGAACAGCGTCAATGGATTGAGATGCTTGAAACAAGGAATATAAAGGCAATAAGAGAGTGGGTAGAGCGTGAATTTCTAACGTATGACCGTCCTTATCCAGACCCTGAAATGGTTCGTATCCGATTAACAAGTGTACTCGCTCAAATCCGGAGGCATATGAAAGCGTATAATCTTCATAGTGTGTCTCTTGAAGCGAGCTATCACGAGGTTTTTAAGCAAATTATTCATCAGTCTGTTATTTATCAAATTGTTCAAGAGCTTCTAACATTTATCCAGAAGTTGCTTCTTCAGGTTCAAGAGCAAATACAAGACGGTCCCCGGCCACTTGTGGAGAAAGTTCAGGAATTGATTGAATCAAATTATTGGGATGCTGGTTGGAATTTAGCAGCATGTGCGGAAGGACTGCGCATGAACAAAAGTACGCTTAGCAGGCGGTTTTTAGCTGAATCTGGGCAAACCTTCCGTGCTCATCTTCATCAAGTAAGAATTCGAGAAGCTAAGCGACTGCTGCAAGAAACGGATATTTCATTAGATGAAGTTGCTCGATTAATCGGCTATGCCCATCAAACGTATTTCAATGCCAAATTCAAACAGTACGTAGGCAGTACGCCTTTGGCTTTTCGAACGGGAATTAGGCGATGAAGGAAAGATGTTTTTATTGAGATGAGCTGTATTCGTACAGCTTATTTTTTTTTACAAGCTATCGAAGAAAAGCAGGAAGTTATGTGTTTATATATAAATATTTATATATAAACATTTACATATTGATTAATAAGAAATATACTTAGAGTAACAAATTTTGGAAGGGTGGTATTCAATTGTTACTCATACACAATAGGGCTTTTCGGAACTTATTTTTCAGTAGAGTGCTAAGTGTTTTTGCAGATTCAATCCTTTTTTTCTCATTATTAAAATGGCTAGAATTTCAATCCAATTCTAGCAATGCCTTTACACTTTTTTATATTGCTTTTTACTTCCCGATTACACTTTTGGCACTCCCTATCGGTGCTTGGATTGAGAATAAGACGTTGCAAAAGGTAATGGGTTATTCAAATTTTATAAAAGTCATAATACTGGCCATCTTTTTAGTGACTATTCGTTTAATAGCCTATCAATGGGTGTATCTACTTTTAGTAATATTAAGTATTTTGGGGTTATTTTTTATTCCAGCTAATCAGTCTCTTTTGCCACATATTGTTAAGGAGGAAAATCGACCAACTGCTAATAGTCTATTACAATTAGGCTTTACTGCAGTGAAAATAGTTGGACAGGTGTTTACTGCTTTCATGATAAAATTAGCATACACACCTTCTTCATTATTAATGATTTCTGCTTGTATACTTTTACTTTCACTTGTTTGTATTAAGCGTGTCAAACCATTAGTTAAGAAAGAGAAAACAGAAAAACAAAGTCAATGGAAGGTATTGAAAGAAGGGATAAGTTATATTAGGCAACATCCTCAGTTGAAGCCACTTTTTACTTTTCTAGCTTTAGCAATGTTTTTTGCTGCTTCAATAGATTTAATATTAATTACTTTTTTGAATGATGTTTTATCAGTAGGAGTTGAGAATCTAAGTTTTATAGGAACTGCATCACTGCTTGGGATAGCCTTAGGTGCAATGATCGTACCTAAGCTATATGGGAAAATTGAAAAAAAGTGGCTAGTAATTCCGCCATTATTCGCTTTAAGTATTAGTATCGGGAGTCTATTTTTTGTCGTCAATTGGGTTGTGATACTTCCACTTTTCTTTTTGCAGGGCATTGCTGTGGGCTGTTTTAATGTTTCATTTGTTACATATTTGCAAGAAGTTGTTTCAAAGGAAAATTATACGAGAACCTTTAGTTTTTACAATATGATTTCAAGTTCAATGGCTTTGCCAGGTATATTCATAGTAGGGATCATGTTAGATTACTTTGGGGTGCTAACAACGATTATTGTAATTTCTGGCTTGTTAATTGTCATAGGTACTTTAGGGATCTATTTTATTCCGAAGCTTGGAAAAGGTTATATAAAAGAGAGCAAGCATGTGAATGCGGTTTGAATCAATATAAATATATGAAGGGTGAATGACATGTCATTACGTTACGGAATTCTAGGATTATTGAGCAAATGGGAAGCAAGCGGGTACGATATTAAGAAAGAATTTGATGATTTCATGAGTATTTTTTGGCATTCTCATCTCTCGCAAATCTATCCTGAATTAAATAAGCTTGAAAAAGAAGAGCTCATTTGCAGCAGATTCATTGAACAAGAGGGAAAACCTGACAAAAAGGTATACTCTATTACTGAAAGCGGAAGAAAAAGTCTAATGGCTTGGTTAATGGGAACAATTGAAGAACCGAAAATAAAAGATGCATTTCTAATGCAAACATTCTTTATGGATAATATTCCTGTTGACGAGGTTCTACTTAAGCTTAATATGTATAAAAAAGAACGACAACATAGGTTAGATAAAATGAAAGAAATTATTCATGAAAAGTGGAATAGCCTAAAAGAAAGAAATGTCATGAAGCCGAGAATATTAGTAAGCTCAGCAGTGCTAAAACGTGGGATTGAACAAGAATTACAGTATATTAAATGGTGTGAGGAAACCATTCAATTAATAGAAGACTGCAAATATATGTGGGATAAGGAGGAACAAGTTTTAACACAAAGTTCAGTGGACGGTATACCTTTTACTGAAGTTAAAGATACTTTATTACATTACTTTTCGGGTTTAATAGATGATAAGTAAAAACGCGATTAACGCTTTTGTGTTCTTTACAGGTCTTTAATCTGTTTTGATACTAAAATGAAAAAGAAAGTGAAATATTTTATAATAATAGTCGAATTCATAAATCGATTAGCGATAAACTATAAAAATATCTTTAATTTATAATTAATTTTCCGAAATTTCATTATAAAATAAAAATATAGAAAAGGGAGGGGTTTAGACATGAAAACGATTTCAAGTGATAAGGTTGTGCGTTACCGCGGAACAGATTTGAACACAAAGGGATGGCTGCAGGAAGCTGCACTTCGCATGTTAATGAACAATTTAGATGCAGATGTGGCCGAGCGCCCAGAGGATCTTGTTGTTTATGGAGGAATTGGGAAGGCAGCACGTAACTGGGAATGCTTTGATGCCATTGTGAAATCATTGAAAGAGTTGGAAAATGATGAAACGTTGCTTGTTCAATCTGGAAAACCAGTAGCGATTTTTAAATCACATGCAGATGCGCCACGCGTCCTGCTTGCGAATTCGAATATCGTCCCTGCCTATGCCAATTGGGAGACATTTCATGAGCTTGATAAAAAAGGATTGATGATGTACGGGCAAATGACAGCAGGCAGCTGGATTTACATTGGTTCGCAAGGAATTGTGCAAGGAACATATGAAACATTTGCAGAACTAGCTAAGCAGCACTTCGATGGTTCACTTAAACATACCATTACTGTTACAGCAGGACTCGGCGGAATGGGTGGGGCACAGCCGTTAGCTGTTACGATGAATGGCGGGGTTTGCATTGGCATTGATGTCGATGAAACTCGGATTGATCGCCGAATTGAAACACGCTATACAGATGTGAAAACAGATTCCCTTGATGATGCGATTCGTTTGGCACAGGAAGCAAAGCTATCTGGTAAGGCACTATCCATCGGTCTGATCGGAAATGCTTCGGACATTCTGCCTGAAATGATCAAACGTAATTTCATTCCAGATGTTCTAACAGACCAAACATCTGCACATGATCCGCTGAATGGATATGTTCCTTCAAAAATGTCTCTTGAAGAAGCAGCAGAGCTGCGGAATAATAATGCGGATGAATATGTGAAGCTTTCAAAAGCTTCTATGGCCAAACATGTAGAAGCGATGCTTGAAATGATGGAAAAAGGAGCAGTTACATTTGATTATGGGAACAATATCCGTCAGGTTGCAAAGGATGAAGGAGTAGAAAATGCCTTTGCTTTCCCTGGTTTTGTTCCTGCATATATCCGTCCGCAATTTTGTGAAGGAAAAGGACCTTTCCGCTGGGTAGCACTTTCGGGCGACCCGACGGATATTTATAAAACTGACGAGGTTATTTTGCGGGAATTTAGTGACAACGAGCATTTATGCAACTGGATTCGTATGGCACAGGAAAAGATTGAATTCCAAGGACTGCCTTCTCGTATTTGCTGGCTTGGTTATGGGGAACGGGCACGTTTTGGAAAAATCATTAATGATATGGTGGCAAGTGGAGAATTGAAAGCACCGATCGTCATAGGCCGTGACCACCTTGATTCAGGCTCAGTTGCTTCGCCTAATAGAGAAACAGAAGCGATGAAGGATGGATCTGATGTTGTTGCAGACTGGCCGATTTTGAATGCGATGATTAATGCAGTTGGTGGCGCAACATGGGTTTCTGTACATCATGGCGGTGGTGTCGGAATGGGTTACTCTATGCACGCGGGAATGGTTATTGTTGCTGATGGAACAAAAGAAGCCGAAGCACGCCTTGAACGCGTGTTAACAACTGATCCAGGAATGGGAATCGTTCGTCATGTCGATGCAGGATATGATTTGGCAGAAAAAACAGCTCGTGAAAAAGGGGTAAACATCCCAATGCTGAATAAAGGAAATGAGTAATCATGAAGAAGCCAATTTGGATTAAACATATATCACAGCTTGCTACACTTGCTTCCGGCTTTAATGGGCCGCGTTCAAAAGAAGCGATGTCTGAGTTAGGGCTTATTGAGGATGGGAGCCTATGGCTGGAGGACGGAAAGATTCAAGCTGTTGGCACTACACAAGATTTAAATGAACGTTATTATGCAAGGGCTCATGAAGCAGAAATTGTCAATGCTGCAGGACATTTAGTTACTCCAGGATTGGTCGATCCCCATACACATGTTGTATACGGGGGAAGCCGCGAGCGTGAATTTGAAATGCGTCTTGAAGGTGCGAGCTATATGGAAATTATGAATGCTGGCGGCGGAATCCACGCCACGACTCGTATGACTCGTGAAGCAACTGAAGAGGAGCTATTTGAGCAGACAACTCGCAGGCTTGATTCATTCCTACAGCATGGAGTTACGACAGTCGAAGGAAAAAGCGGCTATGGGATGAATCTTGAAACAGAGCTTAAGCAATTGCGAATGATGAAACGATTGCAGGAATCGCACACCATCGATCTTGTTCCGACCTTTATGGGGGCACATGCTGTGCCACCTGAATTTAAAGGAAAAGAAGATGAATTTGTTGACCACATTATAAATGGCATGCTTCCAGTTGTCGCTGAAGAGAAGCTAGCTGAATTTAACGATGTTTTTTGTGAAATAGGAGTTTATACACCTGAGCAATCGGAGCGAATTTTAGAAGCTGGCAAGAAACTAGGTTTAATTCCAAAAATTCATGCAGATGAAATTGAGCCCTACGGTGGAGCAGAACTTGCTGCAAAGGTTGGAGCGATTTCAGCTGAGCATTTATTAAAAGCATCGGATGAAGGAATCAAAGCAATGGCAAAGGCGGGAACCATTGCCTGCTTACTTCCAGCAACAGCCTTATATTTGCGGGAAGAAGCAGCTGAAGGAAGGAAAATGGTTGATGAGGGTGTGGCGGTAGCTATTTCGACGGATTGTAATCCAGGGTCCTCGCCAACAACATCCATGCCGCTCGTTATGAATTTAGCGTGTATCTCAATGAGGTTAACTCCTGCAGAGGCGCTAACAGCAGCAACATATAATGCTGCTTGTGCCATTAATCGACAGAACCTAGTTGGTTCACTTGAGGTTGGAAAACAAGCAGATCTCGTTTTATGGAACGTAAAAAATTATCAGGAATTACAATACTTATTTGGTGTGAATCATGTGAAAAAGGTTTGGAAAAAAGGTGTTCTGGTGGTGGGATAACAATGAAGAGTAATTGGCTGCAAAAGCCTGAATGGTCCTGGAATCAAACGAAAGGGCAACCAACATATGTTCATCACTGGGTTCGGCCATTAGCTGAATTTGTTGAGTCTCCAGACCTCATTCTTTATGGGGCGCCCATTTCACGTTCATCAATTAGTGTCTCCGGTGCATCTCTATATCCGACGGAGTTCCGCAGAATGTGGAAAGGTTTTGCTACTTATAATTTGGATGAGGATATGGATTTAACTTCTATTCAAGTGGGGGATGCAGGAGATGTAGCAATGCATACGACAGATATCCTTTTATCTCACAAGCGTATTCAGGAATCAACTAAAGCATTAGTAGCAGACTATCCGAATACATTGACATGTATGATTGGCGGTGATCATTCCACAACAGCTTGTGCTGTTAGAGGAGTAAAGGATGCCTATCCAGAGGATACAATAGGAATTTTACAGCTTGATACGCATCTGGATGTTAGAGATCCAGCAGAACTAGGTCCGGCAAATGGAACACCCATAAGACAATTAATAGATGGAAATGCAGTCAAGGGTGAAAATGTAATAAATATCGGGTTACATGGGTATTTTAACGCAAAGCCATTAGTGGATTATGCAAAAGAGCATAAAATTCAAATGGTGACATTAAAGCAAGCACGCAAACTTGGTGTAGTAAAAACTGTTCATGATGCACTTGAGAGACTTGCTAAGCAGGTTGATCGCATCTATGTCACAGTGGATATGGATGTGCTCGATATTTCTGTTGCACCAGGCGTTCCAGCATCTACTCCAGGAGGACTAACCGCTATAGAGCTATTCGATGTTCTGCTTGAAGCAGGAAAAAACTCAGCGGTTCGGCATATTGATTTTGTTTGTTTGGATCCAAGCAAGGATACAACCGTTGCAGAAACTGTAAAGACTGGTGTATATGCATGGCTGCAGTTTATGACAGGCTGTTTATACCGATTCCAATAATGGAAAAAAGCAAAAAAGCACGAGGCTAGAAAAAATAGCCACGTGCTTTTTTTGTCAATAAATGAAATTTCCGACAAAAGACGATAAAAATATACATATTCTTTGAAAAGGAGTGATTATTATTACAGTTTGGGTAGAATGAATCATTTATAATCATAGCAGGAAAATTTTACTATGTTAATGCAGAAAAGAGGGTTACTTTGAAAAGATCCATCCTAACTAAGCTGATTGGTCTTGTGTCTGTTGTTATCTTCGTAAGTTTGACGGTTATTTCGTTTGCAAATTATCGAATGACCTATTTAAAGGTTAAGGAATCAGCTGGCATTGAACTGTTTGGCTGCGCGAATATTACTACTGGTCTTTTAACAAAGAATGAGATTGATAGGCTGAACTCACTTACGTCTTCAGAGGCTTTAGTACTTGGCGAAAAAATTGACTGGACTACGGCACATAAGCCAATCTTTGAAAATCAGTATATTATGTCAATCAAAGGAGAAGTGCTTGTTCCTGATGAAAAGTCAAATAAACAAGGAATCAAAATTGGCGATATGACACCTGTTGATAAGGATATTTTAAATACATTACTCGAAACGAAGGCTCCAGTCTTCTCGGATGTATATGATTATTCGGGAATGACACGCTTGACAGGGTATGCTCCTATTTTTAAAAATCATGATGCCGATAGTGAAATTGTTGCGATTAGTGCGATTGATTTCGATGCAAAGATTTTAAAGGAAAGAACTTGGAGTATGGTATCATCTACCATTGTTGTTGGGGTCATTTCATTACTTGCAGCTGGAACAATTATTATTTTGTATGTAAGAAAGACGATTCTGCCATTAAAGCATTTGACGGAATATACAAAGAGAATTTCAGAAGGTGATTTAAGCAATGAGGCAGCCACTATTAAAGCAACAGGAGAAATACGAATTCTGAATGAAAACTTTAATATCATGGTTGAAAATTTAAAGAGTGCCCTCATTCAAACCGCATCAACCTCCAAAGAAGTTGCATCATCGACTGAAGAGTTGTCTGTTAATACTTCAGAAGTTGTAGACATTGTTGAAGAAATTTCTACCACCTTCCAAAACGTTGCTGAGGCAGCAAATCACCAAGCGATAGAAGCTGAACATATACAATCCATTTTTCAAAAGATTGCTACCCAAACAAATGAGATAGCAGAAAGAATAAAAACCACTACAAAAAATTCACGTGAAGTCTCCGAATTTGCAATGAATGGAAATGTGATTATTGGAGAATCAATTAAACAGATGGATGATATTCGGCTAAGTTCAACGAATGTCTCAAAGACGATGCACGAGCTGAAGGAAAAGTCGGTTAGAGTGAATGAAATTTTGAATATCATTATGAATGTATCTAAACAAACGAATTTGCTTGCCCTCAATGCGTCAATTGAAAGTGCTAGGGCTGGCGAACATGGGAAGGGCTTTGCAGTTGTTGCTGAAGAAATTCGCACCCTGGCCGAGGAAACATCAAAAAGTATTGAAAGTATAAAATCAATTGTTTTTGAAATAGAAAGCAAAACAACAGAAGCTGTTCAACTATCGGAGCAAGGTAATAAGATTGTACAAATTGGTATGGAAAAGGTGAAAAATGCAGGTCACTCTTTTAAAGAAATAACGGAATCAACGAAAGGATTAAGTGAAGAAGTTGAACAAGTCCTTACATCCACAGTTGAAATTCAGGAAGAGGTAAGTGCCGCGAATTTGCAAATTGTAAATATCGCCTCCATTTCGAAGGAAATATCTTCCCAAATGCAGGATGTTGCTCTTTCATCTGAGCAGCAGACAGGTTCCATGGAAGAAGTGTCTGCAGCTATTCAAATACTCGTTAATACGGCAAATGAGATGGAGAAGCTAGCCAATCGATTTAAAATATAAGAAAAGCGCAAGTGCCTTGGTCATCGCCGTACAAACGCAGAAGGACCGGTTCTTTCGATAACGGAAACACAGTGAGCGAGAGCAAACCGATGTTGACGCAATCGTTGCAGAGGAGGCCTGAAGTTTGATAGGCGATCGGACGCTTGCGCTAGACCACTCTCTAGCTTTAAAGCTACAACTTTCTTATTTTATAAATAGAAACAAGCAAGCGAGCAGATTTAATCGCTTGCTTGTATTTATTTAGCTGTTCTTACTTGAAAAATAAATTCCTTTCAGGCAAATTTGAATTAATAGCTTATCATTTTCGAATAGAGGTGGTCATCATGGCTGAGGAAGTTATTTTAGGAAGAACACTCGAGGAATGGAAAAAAAAGCTCCCATTATTGAATGAAATAATAAATCTTCAGGAAGTGTTTTGGACAAATCCTAAGTATCAAGCAATGTCTAGACCATCTTCACTTACATTTAAAGACATTAAGAATGCGGAAAAGCGGCTAGCCCGATTTGCACCCTTTATTGCAAAAGTCTTTCCTGAAACAGAAAGCAGTAGCGGATGGATAGAGTCTCCTCTTGTGTCTGTCCCACATATGAAAAGGAGCCTGGAGCAAATCTATCATTTTGAATTACCAGGCAGTCTTTTGTTGAAATGTGATAGTCATCTGCCAATCTCAGGATCGATTAAAGCTAGAGGCGGCATCTATGAAGTGTTAAAGTATGCGGAAGACCTAGCATTGAAGCATCAAATGATATCCTTGAAGGATGACTATTCAGTCTTAGCGGATCAAACGTTTAAGGACTTTTTTTCCCGTTATTCAATTGCAGTCGGATCAACAGGGAATTTAGGATTAAGCATTGGCATTATGAGCGCAAAGCTAGGCTTTAACGTATATGTTCATATGTCAGCAGATGCTAAGAAATGGAAGAAGGATTTGCTTAGAGAAAAAGGGGTTCATGTAGTTGAGCATGATTCTGATTTCAGCGAGGCAGTTGCACATGGAAGGAATCAGGCTGCCGGGGATCCTCATATGTATTTTATTGATGATGAAAGCTCCCGTCATCTTTTTCTAGGATATTCTGTGGCTGCCATTCGGTTAATGAAACAGCTAGAGGATATGAACATTCAGGTTAATGAGGAAAATCCGCTAGTTGTCTACCTCCCTTGTGGTGTTGGGGGCGGACCTGGAGGGATAACCTTCGGACTAAAGCAAGTATTTAAAGAGCATGTGCATTGTTTTTTTGCTGAGCCTACACATTCGCCATGTATGCTTCTAGGCTTAATGACAGGATTGCATGATCAGATTTCAGTCCAAGACTTTGGCCTAGATAATCAAACAGAGGCAGATGGACTTGCAGTTGGCAGGCCATCAGGCTTTGTTGGGAAGTTCCTTGAAAAAGAAATTAGCGGGATCTACACAGTAAATGATGATAAATTATTTACATTGCTGACTATACTAGCGGATACGGAAGGGATTTATCTCGAACCGTCTGCCCTTGCAGGATTTTTTGGACCTGTCCAGGTATGGAAGTCGCAGGCAGGAGGAAACCGGCAACTGGATGCCAAGTTGAAAAATGCAACACATATCATTTGGGGTACTGGCGGCAGCATGGTTCCGGCAGATGAAATGAAGAAATATTATGCAAGAGGCTGCAAATAAAACTTGCGAGAAGAGAATAAATGAAGCGCCTCAATAATAAATGTACTTTTTGGCAAATCAAACAATTAAATTCAGTAAATGGAGGCTTTTATCGTTGGAAAATAAATTATATTATCAAGATCCATACATAAAATCATTCACTACCTTATTAAAGGAACAGCAAAAGGATGAACAAGGAAGAATGTACGCTATTTTAGAGAAAACAGCCTTTTATCCAACAGGTGGTGGGCAGCCCTATGATACCGGAACGTTAAATGGAATAAAAGTTATTGATGTAGAGGAAATCGATGGGGAAATCCGCCACTATTTGGAGAAACCGTTCAATGAACCTGAAGAAATAATTGGTGAAATTGATTGGGAAAGAAGATTTGATCATATGCAGCAGCATGCAGGTCAGCATATTCTATCAGCAGCTTTTGAAGAACGGTTCGGCTTTGCTACTGTTAGTTTTCATTTAGGAAATGAAGTATTAACAATTGATCTGGATATTGAGGAGTTAACAGACGAACAGGCGAAAGCAGCAGAGGATTTAGCCAATCACATCATTCTTGAGAACCGCTCCATTGAAACAAAGTGGGTTACGACTGACGAACTATCCTTCTATCGTTTGAGAAAGCAGCTTTCAGTCACCGAAAATATTCGTCTTGTGATTATTCCTGATTTTGATTATAACGGTTGTGGAGGAACGCACCCACATTCAACTGGAGAAGTAAGGGCCATCAAAATTTTAGATTGGGAGAAACAGCGGAAAAAGATTCGCGTGCATTTTGTTTGCGGCAACCGCGTACTTAACCAGCTTCATCAAAAGCAAAAGGAAATCAAACGTTTGACAAGTATACTAAACGCACCCGAAGAAAATCTTGCGGAGTCGGCGAAAAAACAAAGCGAAGATAAAAAGGTACTTGAAAAATCAATCGAAGAATTGAAAGACCAGCTTGTCGTATATGAAGCAAAGGACCTTCTTTCGAAAGGAAAATCTTTAAGCAACGGATTAATGATCAGTAAACAATTTAAAAATCGACCGATTCAGGAAGTACAAAAGCTAGCTAGAGCAGTGACAGCTCAATCAGAAGACGCTGTTGTGTTTTTTGTGATTGATGCAGAAGAAAAGCTGCAATTTGTTTGTGCAAAAGGTAAAAATCCGAATGGCAGCATGAAAGACATAACAAATAAACTTTTGTCATTAATTAATGGGAAGGGTGGCGGAAATGATTTGTTTGCTCAAGGTGGAGGTGAAGCGCGAATAACTGCAGAGCAATTATTTAATCAAGGGTTATTATATATGGATGTAAATCTCTCTTCTTAATGAAGAATTAATAAAATATTTAGAAAAATCTAATAAAGTGGTTGTCAAGCCTATCCTTGTTATATTACAATCCTAATAAGAGCTATGCATTACATTGAATGTTTATGTTTATCGCATGGACACCTCATGTAATATCCTTGCTCTATAGGAGGCACATTCATGTACCAGCAAGGCACTGTCTATGTTATCGGGGATAGCAAAACTTCTTCCAATAATCCTATCATGCAGCAGTATAATGCCTTTTTCATAGGACTTTTCATTTGTAGGAAAACAGACATGATTATTGATGCGGAGTGCTCGTCAACCATTGACTTGACTACTCGATTCGTCCATTCATTATTTGTTGGAAAGTCCATTTTGGAAGTGGATAGGTTAACCGAAGAAATTGAGCAGCGCTACTTTGGATCTTCACAAAAAGCATTAATGGTTGCGTTTAAGAATGCCCATATAAAATATTTGCAAATAAAAAATAAATAAAAGCTGCTTTTTCTGTTGTTCGCAGATGAAATCCAGCTGTTAGAGATTAGTGCCTTTTTCTCTGACAGCTGTTTTTTTTATTTAATAGATTCTACCTCAAAATATAGGAATAGAATCTAGGAAAATAGTATATGAAATAATAGGGGGGATGTAAATGAAGCTTTATATTTCAGTTGATATGGAGGGAATCACTGGACTTGCTGACTATACACATGTTGACTCTTCCAAACACAACTACGAGCGAAGCCGTTTGATTATGACAGAAGAGGCAAATCAGGTGATTTCAACAGCCTTTAATGAAGGGTGTCAAGAGGTTCTAGTGAATGACAGCCATTCAAAAATGAATAATCTATTAATTGAAAAACTCCATCCAGAGGCAAAGGTAATTGTAGGAGATGTGAAGCCCTATTCGATGGTTCAGGGGCTGGATTCTTCATATTCAGGAGCCATGTTTATCGGCTATCATGCGAGGGCCTCTATGTTAGGGGTGATGTCACATTCAATGATTTTTGGGGTGCGGAATATGTATATCAATGATGTGGCAATTGGTGAAATGGGATTCAATGCTTATGTTGCAGGGTACTATGGTGTACCTGTTCTTCTCGTAGCAGGGGACGATCGTGCAGCTTTGGAAGCAGAGCAGCTTATCCCAAATGTGACAACTGCCATTGTAAAGGAAACGATTACCCGTTCAGCTGTTAAAACATTGACACCGGCTAAGGCAGGAGAACTTCTAAAGGAAAAGACTTTAGCGGCATTAAAGAATAAAGATTTAGTGAAACCGCTGATTCCACCAGATCACCCACTTTTGAGAATTGAATTTGCCAACTATGGGCAAGCCGAATGGGCTCATTTAATGCCTGGTACAGAAATAGAAGAAAATACAACCATTGTGCGTTTCCAGGCAAAGGATATTTTGGAGGCGTATCGAGCGATGCTTGTGATGATTGAATTAGCAATGAGAACATCATTCTGTTAGGAAGTGTGATTGGATGACAGCTTACATCGTAAAACGCCTCATTGCCATGCTTGTAACCCTTTGGCTAATCATTACATTAACCTTTTTCCTCATGCACTCAGTGCCGGGATCCCCTTTTAATGAGGAAAGAGCCACAAATGAAACCGTTCAGAAAAACCTGGAGAAATATTATCACCTGAATGAACCGCTTATTGTCCAATATGGGTTGTACTTGAAATCGGTTGTTACTTTAGATTTTGGACCTTCAATCAAAAAATCATCTCAAACAGTCAATGAGATGCTTGGAAGGGGATTTCCTGTTTCATTTGAACTAGGAATCGTCACTCTTATTGTGGCAGTTATTTCAGGAATTACGCTTGGAATCATTGCAGCACTTCGTCATAACGGGATTCTCGACTATATGGCAATGACGATAGCGGTGCTAGGCATATCCATTCCAAACTTTGTTATGGCTACTCTTCTGATTCAGCAGGTGGCTGTTAATTGGGGGATCCTCCCTGTAGCTACATGGGTAAGCCCAAAGCATATGGTTCTCCCAACCTTAGCTCTCGCAACTGGACCGATGGCGATAATTGCGAGATTAACGCGTTCAAGTATGCTTGAGGTTCTTACACAGGATTATATAAGAACAGCGAAGGCGAAAGGGCTCTCTCCTGTGAAAATCATCTTTAAACATGCGCTTAGGAATGCCTTGTTGCCTGTTATAACCGTGCTTGGTTCTTTGGCAGCAAGTATTTTGACGGGGACATTTGTAATTGAGAAGATTTTCGCAATTCCAGGGATGGGCAAATATTTTGTTGAGAGCATTAACCAGCGTGACTATCCGGTCATTATGGGAACAACCGTATTTTACAGTGCCATTCTCATTATGATGCTGTTTCTAGTAGATATTGCTTACGGCATCCTCGACCCTCGGATCAAGCTGCATAAAAAGGAGGGAAGCTAATGGAACTAAGGAAACCTCATAAACACCATATTGCACCGGACATTCCTGATGAATGGTTTTCTCCAAAAGTAAAGGATCAAACAGAAGCAGAAGCTGTTGTAAGGCCAAGCTTATCCTACTGGCAGGATGCATGGCGACGACTACTGAAGAATAAATTAGCCATGGCAGGACTAATATTTCTTATTTTCCTTATATTGATGGCCATCTTTGGACCGATCATATCGCCACATGATGCTGCAGAGCAAAAACTTGCCAATCAAAATCTGCCTCCTTCTAGTAAGCATTGGTTTGGGACGGATGAATTGGGCAGGGATGTCTTTTCGAGAACATGGCTTGGGGCACGAATATCCTTATTTGTCGGGACTGTTGCCGCATTAATCGATTTTCTTATTGGGGTCGTTTATGGAGGAATTGCTGGATATAAAGGCGGAAAAGCAGACAATGTCATGATGAGATTTGTAGAAATTTTATATGGCCTCCCATATTTACTTGTCGTTATTTTAATCAGTGTTGTTATGGGTCCTGGTTTGTTTACAATCATATTTGCTTTATCTATAACCGGCTGGGTTGGGATGGCCAGGATTGTTCGAGGACAGGTCCTTCAAATCAAAAACTACGAATTTGTGCTGGCATCGAAAACCTTTGGGACGAAAACCTCTCGAATTATAAAGAAAAACTTATTGCCAAACACTATGGGTCCAATTATTGTGCAAATGACTTTAACGGTTCCCTCGGCTATTTTCGCAGAAGCATTTTTGAGCTTCCTTGGCTTAGGAATCCAACCTCCTTTGGCAAGCTGGGGGTCCATGGCTAGTGATGGATTGTCTACGATTCTATCAGGTCATTGGTGGCGGCTATTTTTCCCAGCCTTCTTCATTTCTCTGACAATGTTTTCATTTAATGTACTAGGGGATGGGCTGCAGGATGCGCTTGATCCGAAATTGAGGAGGTAAGCAACGTGGAAAAGGTACTTGAAATTACAGATCTCCATGTTTCTTTTAAAACGTACGGTGGGGAAGTCAAGGCTGTCCGTGGCGTAACTTTTGATTTGTATAAAGGGGAAACATTAGCGATTGTAGGTGAATCAGGCTGCGGGAAAAGTGTAAGCGCTCAAAGTATTATGCGTTTGATTCCAAACCCGCCTGGAAAAATTACGCATGGCTCTATACTTTTTAAAGGAATGGATTTAACAGCTGTGAAGGAACCGCAAATGCGAAATATTCGAGGGGCAGATATTTCAATGATTTTCCAAGATCCCATGACAGCTTTGAACCCAACGATCACGATTGGGGAACAAATCATCGAAGGGGTTTTACAGCATAAACAAGTTTCAAGGCAGGAGGCAAAAAAAACAGCGCTTGAAATGCTTAATCTTGTGGGGATTCCGAACCCAGTTGAACGTTTAAAGCAGTATCCCCACCAATTCAGCGGTGGAATGAGGCAGCGGATTGTGATTGCGATGGCGCTTGTCTGCCAGCCTGAAGTTTTGATTGCCGATGAACCAACAACAGCTTTAGATGTCACCATTCAAGCACAGATATTAGATTTATTTAAAGAGATACAAAGTAAAACAGGCGTATCCATTATTCTCATCACTCATGATCTAGGTGTAGTCGCACAAGTTGCGGATCGGGTGGTCGTTATGTATGCAGGTAAAATAGTGGAGGCAGGATCAAGGCGAGAGATATTTTATAATCCTCAGCACCCATACACAAAGGGTTTATTAAATTCTGTTCCACGTCTTGATATAGAAGAAACTGAGCTTGTGCCGATAGGCGGTTCACCTCCTGATTTATTTTCACCTCCGATCGGGTGTCCGTTTACTGCTAGATGTGCATATGCCATGGAGGTTTGTGATCGGCAATATCCATTTAAGACTCATCTAAGCCAGGAACATCACGTGGACTGCTGGCTGCAGGATGAGCGCGCCATAAAAATGCTTGCTAGTATCAAGTAGTTTGTTCTTTTTTTCAGCCATTATCATATAGCTGAAATTAGAAATGCTAGAAACATAAAAAAAGAGGGGGAAGTGGCGTGAAGAAGTATGTATCTTTGTTGTTAACGTGCATTTTAATTTTTGTCCTGGCTGCCTGTACTGCAAAACAGGAAACAGGAAATGAGCCTAAACCAACAGATAAGGAAGAAAGTACGAAGGAAGAGACAGAGAGTGAAAAAATTCTTTATCTTAATAATGCAATGGAGCCAACCTCGTTTGATCCGCCGATTGGCTTCGATGCTGTCTCATGGAGCGGATTAAATAATTTAATGGAAGGCTTAACCCGTTTAGGCCAAAACCATGAACCTGAAGCGGCGACTGCAGAAAAATGGGATGTGTCTGAAGATGGGAAAACCTATACATTCCATATTCGGGAAAATGCGAAATGGTCAAATGGTGATGATGTAACGGCTGGTGATTTTGTGTTTGCATGGAAACGCCTGTTAGATCCTGAAACAGGTTCTCCTGCAGCCTTCTTAGGCTATTTTATTGAGGGTGCAGAAGCTTTTAACACGGGTAAAGGATCGGCAGATGATGTAAAGGTTAAAGCGGTTGATGATAAAACATTTGAAGTGACATTAACTAGCCCGCAAGCTTACTTTTTAAGTGTGATCACAAACCCAGCATTCTTCCCTATTAATGAGAAGGTTGCAACAGAGAATCCAAAGTGGTTTGCCGAGGCAGAAACTTTCGTAGGAAATGGCCCTTTTAATCTAGCTGAATGGGAGCATGACAGTCACTTCTTAATGGAGAAGAATGACCAGTATTGGGATGCGGGTACAGTAAAGTTAGACAAAGTTCATTGGGCAATTGTAGATGACACAAATACAGAATATCAAATGTATCAAACTGGCAAACTAGATGTTTCTGATATACCAGCTGACTTAAGTGAGCAGCTATTCTCAGAAGGGAAGGTGCAGGTTGGTGATCAGGCTGGAGATTACTTCTATCGATTTAATTTAACGATGGAGCCTTTCCAAAATGTAAATATTCGTAAGGCGTTTGCAATGGCGGTTGATCAGCAGCAAATTGTAGACTTTGTAACAAAAAATAAAGAAAAGCCTGCTTATGGTTTTGTTGCTTACGGTTTTAATGATCCATCAGGCAAAGACTTCCGTGAAACAGCTGGAGATCTTGTGAAAACAGATATTGAAGAAGCAAAAGCTCTCCTTGCAAAAGGGATGGAAGAAGAAGGATATGAAAAGCTCCCAGAAGTGACATTAACGTATAGTACGAGTGATACGCATAAGAAGATTGCTGAAGCGCTTCAACAAATGTTTAAGGATAATTTAGGTGTTGAAGTGAAGCTGGCTAATATGGAATGGAATGTATTTGCTGAAGAACAGAAAGCGTTAAAGTTCCAGTTTTCACGCAGCTCCTTCCTTGCAGATTATGCAGACCCAATTAACTTCCTAGAAAACTTCCAAACGGGACATTCGATGAACCGTACAGGCTGGAGCAATGCAGAATATGACCAATTGATTAAGGATGCAAAAAATGAAGCGGATGAAACGAAACGCTTTGAAATGATGTATAAGGCAGAGAAGATTCTTTTTGAAGAAATGCCAATCATTCCAATCCATTTCTATAATCAAGTGTATTTACAAAACGAGGCTGTTTCAGGTATCGTTCGTCATCCAGTTGGTTATTTGGAACTGAAATGGGCAGATAAAAATTAAGAAAATTTGTATCTAAAATGGGGATGTTCGCTTTGAACATCCCTTTTTAAAAAAATTATCAGTCATACGATCTTTATTTATTCGAAAACTGAATATGGATGTAGAGAAAGATTAACAAAAGCAAAGGATGTGACAGCATGGGGGTAAAACCACACCGATTAAAGATAGGGGACACAGTTGGCATTGTTGCACCTGCCAGCCCGCCAAATCAGGAGAATTTACAGCGTTCTTTTACATTTTTAGAAGAATTAGGGCTGAAAGTAAGGCTTGGCCAGCATGTGTACGACCAGTATGGCTATTTGGCTGGGAAAGATAGGGATCGGTTAGAAGATCTACATACTATGTTTCTAGATAGTGAAGTGAAGGCTGTTATTTGTGCGGGTGGAGGATATGGCACTGGTCGAATCGCTTCACAAATAGATTATCAGATGCTGAAAAATCACCCTAAAATATTCTGGGGCTACAGTGATATTACCTTTTTGCATACCGCTATCCGGCAGCAGACGGGGCTTGTTACCTTTCATGGGCCAATGCTTGCATCAGATATTGGAAAGGTCGATGCAGATCCATTATCAAAGGAATATTTTAAGCAATTGTTTGAACCTACCTTGATTCAGTATCCGAATGACCTTTTCCAATTGGAAGTTTTAATTGATGGAAAAGCTGGCGGGGAGATCACTGGGGGGAATTTATCTCTACTTGCAAGCACCATTGGAACAGTATTTGAAATTGATACGCAAGGGAAGCTGCTGCTAATAGAAGATATTAATGAAGAACCTCGTTCAATCGACCGTATGCTAAATCAGTTGCATATGGCTGGGAAGCTTACTGATGCAGCCGGTCT
Organism: Cytobacillus sp.; assembly: GCF_032154635.1. Taxonomy (GTDB): domain Bacteria; phylum Bacillota; class Bacilli; order Bacillales; family Cytobacillaceae; genus Cytobacillus. The sequence continues at coordinate 53,680 of NZ_JALDXW010000025.1, forward strand.
GCTCATTGGGGACTTTAATAACTGTGTACCCGAAAGAGAGCTTTCACTGGAGCTTGATGAAGTCATCTCTCATTATACTCATTTAGCAAATAAACCTGCTTTAAAGGGATTCAAATTCGGCCATTGCTCCCCGCATATTTCCATTCCTTTAGGTGTTCATGCAGAAATGGACACATCAGAAAAACGGTTAATGATTGATAGCGGGGTCAAGTAACAGGAAGTGTTTAAAAAGGGTGGGAGATAATGAAAATAGACAAAATTGAAACGTATCGGGTAGCAATACCACTCATGAAGCCATTTAAAACGGCATTAAGAACCGTTCATACAGCGGATTCAATTATTGTAAAAATTACATGTGAAGATGGGACCATTGGCTGGGGTGAAGCGCCTCCAACAGTAGTGATTACAGGAGAGAGCCTTTCAAGTATAGAATCAGCAATACATCATGTGCTAAAACCGTTCTTAGAGAATCAAAGTTTAAGAAACTATGAAGAAATTTTTCAAGGAATCCAATCGATTTTAGTAGGGAATTCAAGTGCAAAGGCAGCGGTTGATATGGCACTTTATGATTGTCTGTCTAAGCTATGTAAACTGCCATTATATCAGTATTTAGGCGGACATAAAGATGAAATTGAAACCGATTTTACAGTGAGCGTCAATGGGCCAGAAGAAATGGGGGAAGATGCAGTTTCTTATGTGCAGCAAGGATTCGACGTTTTAAAAGTCAAAGTCGGAAAAGATGATATTTTAACAGATATTGAACGTATTCGTGAAATTCGGAGCAGAGTAGGCAGAAAAATAAAAATCCGTCTTGATGCCAACCAAGGCTGGAAACCAAAGGAAGCCATTCAGGCGATACGGAAAATGGAACGCCTTGATCTAAATATAGAACTGGTAGAACAGCCGGTGAAGGCTTGGGACATCGAAGGACTAAAGCAAGTAACAGACAATGTAGATACACAAATTATGGCTGATGAGAGTGTATTTACCCCTAAGCAAGCATTTGATGTAATCAAGACAAGAAGTGCAGATTTAATTAATATAAAATTAATGAAATCAGGCGGGATATATCAAGCGCAAATTATTAACCAGCTTGCAGAGGTCTGCGGGATGGAATGTATGGTCGGCAGCATGATTGAAACGAGAATTGGCATTTCGGCAGCGGCACATTTTGCAGCAAGTAAGAAGAACATCACACGTTTTGACTTTGATGCTCCCTTAATGCTTGCCAAGGAAGTGATCGAAGGAGGAATAAAATACAACGGAAGAAAGATCACTATTCCGAAGGAGCCTGGTTTGGGAATAAGAAATGTTCATATTGAAGGAGGCCTTGCAATTGGAGAAAAACCATAAATGGCTAGTAGATGTTACAGTCGCTACTGTTTGGACTTCGTATGATTCACCAAGAGAAATAGATAAGAATGCAGTGAGCCATCCTGCATATGTTGAAGACTGGCTGAGTGGCTTAACGTACGAGAATAGTTTAGAGCTTTGTAATAAAAACTTAGTGCAGACACAGGTTTTATACGGAGAAGAAGTTCATGTGATAGATGAGAAGGGGAATTGGGTTCGCGTTATTGTTCCAAGTCAGTCTTCCTCTAAAGATCAGCTGGGGTACCCCGGCTGGATGCCTAAGGATCAATTGATTTTGCGGGAAAGTTGGGCAATAAATGAAAGCCCAGTCGCTGTTATTTCCGAAAAAAGAGCAGCTCTATATTCTTATTACCGGAAACCGCAGTTTGTATTAAGCTACCAAACGATGCTTCCGGTTATTAGTAAGGACGAGAACTGGATTCAAGTTCAAACACCAGCAGGAGAGGGGTTTCTAAGGGCAGAGGACGCCATTATCTATCCTTCCTTAGAAATGATTCCTAAGGGAAGTGGTAAAGATATTGTAGCGGCTGGTGAAAAATTTCTTCAATTGCCATATTTATGGGGCGGGATGAGCAGCTTTGGCTATGACTGCTCGGGTTTCAGCTATTCGATGTGTAAAGCGAATGGCTATATCATTCCACGTGATGCTCATGACCAGGCTCAAGCAGGAAAAAGAATTGCATTAACTGAAATAGAGCCGGGGGATCTTTTGTTCTTTGCATATGAAGAAGGAAAAGGAAGCATTCATCACGTTGGGATATATTATGGAGAAGATAAACTCATTCATTCTCCGAATACAGGAAAATGCATTGAAATAATCGAATTAAAGGATACGATTTATGAGAGGGAATTATGTGAGGCAAGACGTTTCTGGTAAGGAATGGAGGATAAGGAATGGGCAAGGATGCATTATTAGAAGTAAAGAATCTAAAAAAGCATTTTACTTTAGGAAAGGATCGGGTATTAAAGGCGGTTGATGGCGTTTCCTTCCATATTAAGAAAGGGGAAACATTTGGAATTGTTGGTGAGTCTGGATGCGGAAAGTCAACAGCTGGGCGAACAATCATTGGATTGTATGATCGGACTGAAGGGGAGGTCATTTTTGAAGGGGAAGATGTTCATAAAATGACAGGAAAGGAACGTTTTGCTTTTCAGCGGAAAATGCAAATGATATTTCAAGATCCGTATGCCTCGTTAAATCCCCGTTCCACAGTTAGAGAAATTATTTCTGAACCAATGGAGGTTCATGGTCTATATCCAGATAAGAAGGAGCGTTTGGAGCGGGTGTACCAATTATTAGAGGATGTTGGCTTAAATCGGGATCATGCCAATCGTTATCCACACGAATTTAGCGGCGGCCAGAGACAGAGGATTGGAATTGCGCGGGCGCTATCACTCGATCCTGAATGTATTATTGCTGATGAGCCTATTTCTGCCCTGGATGTGTCCGTACAGGCACAAGTTGTTAACTTGCTTAAGGATTTGCAAAAAAGAAAGGGATTAACCTTTCTTTTTATTGCCCATGATTTATCGATGGTCAAACATATAAGCGACAGAATCGGGGTCATGTATTTAGGGAATCTTGTTGAACAAACAGCAAGCGCCAACCTTTATAAAAACCCCCTTCATCCATATACACAAGCGCTTTTATCAGCCATTCCAATCCCTGACCCAGATGTAGAGGACAGAAGAGAACGCATGATTTTAAAAGGGGAGCTTCCTAGTCCAATTAATCCGCCGAGTGGCTGCGTATTTAAAACCCGCTGTCCTTTAGCGATGGAGGCATGTCAAACAGTTAAGCCGGAATGGCAGGAGGTAGAGAAGAACCACTTTGTAGCCTGCCATTTGTATAATAAAGATATTGATAACCGTCAAATCTACACACACGCGATGGGAATGAAATGAAGAAGATGGATTTTGATGAGCTTGAGGAGAAAGTGTATACGGAAGTTTCCAGATGTAGGGGCAGAATGGGTCTAATCATTGAAGCCGAAGATAAACGAATAGAAATAAATAGTGAAGGAAAGTTTTCTTCGGCTAGTCTTATTAAAATCCCGATTCTGATCGAATGTTTTAGACAGTCCGAAAAAGGCACTATTGATTTGCAGCAGCTGATTCAAATAGCTTCGGTTGAAAAAGTAGGCGGAGCAGGGGTACTTCAGGCATTATCAAGAGATTTAGCGTTAAAAGTAATCGATGTAATGACGTTAATGATTATTGTTTCGGATAATTTAGCTACAAATCTATTAATTGATCTTATCGGAATGGATCAGATTAATCAGGGGATAAAGGAGCTGAATTTGCAGCATACAGAGCTTAATCGAAAAATGATGGATTTTACTGCATTGAAAAACGGGTTTGATAATTACACAACTGCATTTGATATGCTTACTTGCTTAAAGGAAATCGATCAAAATCGGGTTTTATCTAATGAAAGCGCGAGCAAGGCTAAAGAAATGTTGGAGAATCAGCAATTTAATAATAAGCTATCTGATCAGATTGATTTAAATCTATGTAAGGTTGCCAACAAAACGGGTGAACTACTTGGTATGGAGCATGATTGTGCAATCATACAATACGAGAAAAAAAGCGTGTATGCTGCCGTCTTAATTGATCAGCTAAGACATTCAAATGATGGAAGACAGACAATGTCATCTATTGGTCAATTAATCTCGCAATATTTGATGAGCTAGGTTTATGAACATTTAGTGAAAACGAGGGCGAATGCTTAATATATTGTTGACATTTTTCCAGAAATTTAGTTAAATTATAATTGAGATTGATAGTGAGATTCATTATCAATATTTTTTTGGGCTTTAGTGAGAATGATTCTTAATTGGAATGATTCTAATATAAAAGTCTTAGAATTTTTAATAAAACTTCCACTTGGAATGATAATTTACTTTCAATTGTTATACCGAGAATACACTTTATGAGGGTTACATATGAGACTATGGATGTTGATTATTGCAACTATAGTCCTGTCATTTATATCGTTATTTATAGGCGCGATTGATATTAAGGTAAGTGACTTGCTCGATTGGAATTCGGATGAGACCCAAATATTCTTAATCAGTAGGGTGCCTCGTTTAATAGCGATTATATTGGCGGGAGCAGGTATGAGTATTGCAGGTTTAATTATGCAGTCTTTAAGTCGAAATAAATTTGTCTCGCCAACGACTGCTGGTACGTTAGATGCAGCAAAACTAGGCATCCTAATCTCGATGCTGTTCTTAACAAATGTAACGTACACGCAACAAATTATTTTTAGCTTCGCATTTGCATTAGCTGGTACATTTATTTTTATGCAAATTTTAGATCGAATTAAATTTAAGGATGTCATTTTTGTTCCGTTAATCGGGATTATGTACGGGAATATTTTGTCATCGATTACAACGTTTTTTGCATACGAAGCAGACCTTCTTCAGAATATTTCTTCCTGGTTAATGGGGAGCTTTACACTAGTAATTGCTGGCCGTTATGAACTTTTATATGTAAGTATTCCAGCAGTAATTTTAGCGTATATGTATGCAAATAAATTTACAGTCGCAGGTATGGGGGAAGATTTTGCAAAAAATTTGGGCTTAAGCTATAAGCTAGTATTAAATATAGGCCTTATTCTAGTTGCGATTATTTCTACAACAGTTGTGCTGACTGTTGGGGTGATTCCATTTTTAGGTTTAATCGTACCCAATATTGTCTCTCTATACTTAGGTGATAATTTGCGCAAAACAATTCCACATACTGCTGCATTAGGGGTAGTGTTCCTTTTAGTATGTGACATTATTGGGCGTATTGTGATTCATCCTTATGAGATCCCAGTTAATGTGACTGTGGCAGTAATCGGCAGTGCGATCTTCTTAATTATGTTATTTAGGGGGAGAGCATATGCGAAAAAATAGTACAAAGCTGATTTTCTTAGCGATATTAGCAATCATTTGTATTTTGCTATACGGATTTTATGATATAAAAGGCGGTTTTGATTACGCATTTCCAAGGAGGATGATTCGTGTTTCAGCAATGGTTGTAACAGGGATCGCCATTGCGTATTCGACAGTCGTGTTCCAGACTATTACACATAATCGCATTTTAACACCTTCTGTTATGGGACTTGATTCCATGTACGAAGTTGTACAAACGTTCATTTATTTCTTTGCAGGATCCATGTCTGTATGGGTGCTAAATAAATATTTGAACTTTGGTGCAGCCATTATCGTAATGGTAGTATTTGCTCTCATTTTATATCGTTTTCTTTTCCGGGCTGATAAGCATCCAATTTATTTGCTCCTTTTAATTGGAATGATTTTAGGAACGCTTTTAGGGAATTTTGTGACATTCCTGCAAGTATTGATTGATCCAGTGGAATATTTAAGTCTGCAAAGCCGCTTATTTGCAACCTTTTCAAATGTAAAGTCTGACTTATTATTAATTTCAGCGGGTATTTTACTCATTGCGTTTATTTACGGTTATCGTATTATGGGCAGGCTGGATGTCATGTCATTAGGCCGTGAAAATGCGATGAACCTGGGTATTAACTATGACCGGATGGTAATGAAAATATTGATTTTATCATCGGTATTAATTGCGACTTCAACTGCTTTAGTTGGTCCGATTACATTCTTTGGCTTAATTGTGGCGAATCTATCGTATCAATATTTAGTTACTTATAAGCACTCTATATTAATTTTGGGTGCCAGCTTAATTGCTATTATTGCATTAGTCGGCGGCCAGTTCCTGGTTGAACATATTTTTGAATTGCGTACAACGTTAAGCGTTATTATTAACTTTATCGGTGGTATTTACTTTATTTACTTATTATTAAAGGAAAGTAGGGCAGCAGGATGATTGAAATCAAAGGTTTAACGAAACGATTTGGCAAAAAGCCTGTTGTAGAGGACGTATCTGTCACGATTGAGCCAGGAACGATTACATCGTTTATCGGACCGAATGGAGCAGGTAAATCTACACTTCTTTCTATGGTGAGCCGGTTATTGGATGCAGATACTGGGGAAGTATTGCTTGATAAAGGTAATGTGAAAAAATGGAAGTCTTCTGATTTTGCAAAGCGCGTTTCCATTCTGAAACAATCAAACTACTTGAATGTGCGATTAACGGTACGTGAGCTTATTGCATTTGGCCGCTACCCTTATTCGAGGGGCCGCTTGACCGCTGAGGATGAAAAATTTGTTGATCAAGCATTAGAATATATGAACCTAACGGAGATGCAAGATAAATTATTAGATGAATTATCAGGCGGTCAAAAACAGCGTGCGTTTATTGCGATGGTTATTGCACAAGATACCGACTATGTTTTACTTGATGAACCTTTAAATAATCTAGACATGAAGCATTCTGTCCAAATTATGAAGATTTTACGCAAACTCGTAGATGAACTAGGCAAAACAGTTGTCATTGTATTACACGATATTAACTTTGCATCGGTTTATTCAGATCGTATTGTTGCGTTGAAGGATGGAAAGCTTGTAAAAAACGGTCCTACTCATGAAATTATTAATTCAGATGCATTGCGTGAAATTTATGATATGGATATTCCTATTCAAGAACAAAATGGATGCCGTATCTGTGTATACTTCAATTCACATGCGTGAACCAATAGAATAGTTAACAAAACTTTACCTAGAGGAAAGGGCTACTCGTTTACTTGTTTTCTCTAGGTGTTTTATTGAAAAAACTCATTACTAGAAACGGCAATAAAATTATATTTTAATCATTATAAAAATTTCCAAAAAAGTTTATAGAATGGTATTGACGAGAGTGAGTAAAGATCCTATAATGAGAATTGTTATCAGTGATAATGATAATCATTAATGATAAGAAAGTGTTAATACATAAAAGGGGAGAACGAACATGAAAAAATGGAAGTTTGCCAGCGCACTACTAGCTTTGTCACTTATGCTTACAGCTTGCGGCAATAATGAAGAAGCTTCAAAAGAGAAAACGAAAGATACTACTCAAGCTGAAGAACAAGCGAAAGAAAGTAATTCAGCCACAGCTGAGCAAGGTGCTGCGTATCCAATGACTATTTCTCCAACAGTTACTTCAACTGAGGGAAGAGACAGCAGTGAGAAATTTACCTTTGATGATGTTACATTAGACGAAATGCCTAAAAAAATCGCCGTTTTTGACTATGGATTTTTAGATACATTAGATGCACTTGGTGTGGAAGGAATCACTGGGGTTCCAAAAGACACAAGCTTGCCATCGTACCTTGAAGATTACACTTCTGATGAGTATGTCAATATTGGTACATTAAAGGAGCCATTACTTGAAGATATTGCTGAAATGGATCCCGATGTAATTTTTATTTCTGGTCGTCAATCGGCATTCTATGAAGAATTAAAAGAAATCGCGCCAGTTATATTTGTTGGTACATCTCAAGATGATTACTGGAACACATTCTTAGCTTCTGTAGATATTGCAGCTAAAATGTTTGGTAAAGAAGCGGAAGCTAAGGAACAACTAGCTAAAATTGATTCAGCATTAGAAGAAGTCAAAGCGTTAGCGGGTAACTATGAAACTTCATTAGTTACAATGTACAATGAAGGGAAATTATCTGGTTTCTCAACAAATTCTCGTTACGGTTATATCTTTGATAACTATGGCTTTAAACCAGTAACGGAAGATATTGAGTCTTCATCTCACGGTTCTAACTTTGGATTTGAAGCAATCTTGGAATTTAATCCGCAAGTATTATTTGTCATTGACCGTACGGCAGCTATAGGTGAAAAATCGAACATCAAAACAGATATGGAAAATGAAATCATTAAGAAAACGGAAGCTTACAAAAACAATCGTATCGTATACTTAGATGGTCCACTTTGGTACTTAAGTGGTGGTGGCTTAGAGTCTGAACTTGCAAAAATCAATGAAGTTTTGGCAGAATTAAAATAGACAATAAGAAGACCTGACTTGTAATGGAGTCAGGTCTTCTATATTTTGAGAGTTAGAGAATGGTCTAGTGCGAGCGTCCGATCGCCTATCAAACTTTTAATTTAATATAGCCGCTTTGAATAGCTTTCTTCTAGCGCTACTCTTACGGTTTCACTGTCAACGTCAGGCATATTAATATGGTCAGCAAGAATTTTCGGTGGATAGGGGAGGGCAGACTTTTCTGCCCATGTATCCGGCTGCCAAAGTTTTGAGCGTTTAAGTGCCTTTGCGCAATGAATATAGCATTCTTCCACTTGTACAGCGATGCCGAGCAGGGGAGTTTTTCCATGAGAAGTCATTTTTTCAAGGATATCTGCATCTCTAATTACCTTTGCCGTTCCATTGATTCTTAACGTTTCTTCTAATCCTGGAATAACAAAAAGAATGCCAATATGTGGATTTGATAGAATGTTTCTAAGAGAATCTATCCGTTTATTTCCGGGCCTTTCTGGGATGATGAGGGTGTGATCATCGATGATATGTACAAAACCAGCATCATCACCACGAGGTGACGTATCGCAATGTCCGGCTGTGTCTGCTGTAGAGATGAATAAGATCGGCGCCTTAGAAATAAACTCCTTACAATGAATATCTAAATGGTAAATGGTTTTATTCGCAGCTGTTTTACTAGGTGTGCCCAATAATGAGCGGAGTTCATCCTCGGAAGTAACGGTATGTTTAAAATGCATTAATGATTTCTCCTTTCATATTAATCTAATAAACTATATTCTTGATTAATAACTATATGTGTTCTAGGACGCTATTTCCTTATTACATTAACATAAGAAAAAGTCAGTGACAAAATTCACTGACTTTTTTTGTTCTTTCTATTATTCTCCTAAGTAGGCACTTAGCATCCAGATATGTGTGTCAAGCTTCACTAATAAACCAACTGCTAAGTCATTAATCACATCATTATCATTTTGTTCGGCTAGCTCAGCAAGTGCCTTTAATTCTATTTTTAGATGTTTATAATCATTGACAAGGCTTGAAACCATTTCATTTGCATTTGTTTCACCTTTTGTTTCTTCAATGGTTGCAATGTTAAGGTATTCTTTCATAGTGGCAGCTGGCTCTCCGCCGATTGCTAAGAGACGTTCAGCTAATTCATCAACAATACCTGCAGCCTCATTATATAATTCCTCAAACTTCTCGTGTAATGTAAAGAATAACGGCCCTTTAACAAACCAGTGGTAACGATGCAGTTTTGTATAAAGGATACTCCAGTTAGCAACTTGAACATTTAATGCTGAATATAATTTTTCCATTCTTAATTCCTCCTCTAGTTATCTTTAAATCTATTATATCAAATATAAAATTAAAATCAATACTAAATTGTAATTATTTTAAATAAGTAATTAGTATAATTTAAAACTGTCCATTCGATTAATATTAAAGGCATAAATGAGAAAAATAATTTACAATAGGAAGTAAAAGAGCTAAGTAAGGAGTCCTTATGGAAATTATTTTATTTTTATTATTAGGTGGATGTATTAGTGTATTAGCTGGGTTTTTTGGCGTAGGAGGAGGATTCATTTTAACACCCATGCTTATGTTAATTGGCCTTTCTCCTCTTGAGGCAATTGCGACAAGCCTATTGTTTACAATTGGTACTTCGCTTTCGAGCATAATCGCACATATTCGTATGAAAAGTATTCTTTGGAAAGAAGGGATGATTTTAGGCATCAGTGGGATGGCAGCAACACAAATAGCCAAACCGTTTGTCTTTTTTTTAGAAATGAAAGGGTGGGATGATTTAGCCATTCCTATTTTTTACATTTTCCTTCTTGCTTATTTTGCATTAAAGATGCTAAAGCAGGGAAAAAGAAATCAGGGGAAAGACAAGCTTCCTCCTGCTTCACCATCAATTGTTAAAATGATTTTAATCGGTTTGTTTGCCGGGTTTATTTCAACTACCCTTGGTGTAGGAGGAGGATTTATTATCGTTCCCCTTTCCATAACATTTTTAGGGATTTCCCCTAAAGAAGCTGTTAGCTCGAGTATGTTTGCTGTACTATTAATTGTTGCGTGGGGTTTTCTGTCTTATGCTTTTACAATATCAATTGATTATAAAATTGGACTTGTATTAGTAGTGGGCGGATTAATTGGTTCACAAATTGGTGTGAGACTAATAAAATATTATGAAAACCGAGAAATAAGTCTATTGCTTGGCACATTATATTTAGCAACCTTAGTAAGTGTAATAATGAAATTAGTAGATTTAAGCTATATTGGTCTTATTCTTTTAGCCGTTTTTGCGGGCATCTTTTTCATAAGATCGATGATAAAAGTAAGGAAGAAAAAAAAGCTATGGGCAGCAAGCAAATAAAAAACTAAAAGGAGAAGGGATCCCCCTTCTCCTTTTAGTTTAGCTTGTTTTTTTTGTAATATAATTGGAATCAGATTCGAACATATAGTGTTTTTGGTGATACTTAATACTGAATATTAATCCCATAGCAAACATATTGCCCATTAAGGAGCTGCCTCCATAGCTGATAAATGGAAGTGGAATTCCGGTTATCGGCAATACTTGTATGGTCATTCCGATATTTTGAAATACATGGAATGTAATCATACTAATAATACCGACACAAATATACGTACTGAAGGGATCCTTCGTATCAAGGGCTGTTTTTGTTAAGTGATAAATAAGCAGGAAGTATAAACTAATGACAATACTGCCCCCAATAAAGCCATACTCTTCGCCAATCACACTAAAGATAAAGTCTGTATGGCTATCAGGTATATAAACTTGTCTGTCGCCAAAGCCCTTTCCCGTAATAAGCCCGGATCCAATAGCAAGCAATGAATTATAGAGCTGCAGGCCCGCCCCTTGTTTATGGCCTACTGGGTCAAGCCAGGAATAAATCCGAAAGAGTTGATAGGTATCAACATATTTTTCAAGAATTTGAGGGGCATAGATAACCATATAAAGAATGGCTCCAGCAACAACTCCTCCTAATCCGAATATCGGAACGATAATCTTCCAAGTGATGCCAGATGCCATAATAATTCCGACTAAGATCGCGATGATGACAAGTGCTGTACCTAAATCATCAACGATAATTAAACCTAGAGGTACAACCGTAATTATTCCAAGTTTAAGAAGGAGCAGAAAATCTGTTTTTACCGTTTTAGCTGTAATTTTTTCATGATGACTTGCGACAACCTTGCTTAAAGCAATAATTAAAAAGACCTTAACAAATTCTGATGGCTGAATTTGTCCTAACGGAGTGACATACCAAAGGGATGCCCCCTTTTTTGGGGGAACAATGCTTTCTGGAAGTACAAATAGCCCGATAAGGAGTAAAATGCCCAACCCATAAAACACCCAAGACAGTCTTTTAATTTGTTCACTGTCAAAATACATGACAACAGCGACTATAAATATACCTACAGCATAGTTTTTGATTTGTCCAAGTACAAAGTTTCCTTCATATTGACCTGATGCTTGACCGCTATAGATAGCAACACAGCTAATAAGAAAAAATAAAAATAACAGCAAACATAGTGTCCAATCAAATCGTTCCGCAACTTTTTTTGGCTTATTCATTTACCA
>NZ_JALDXW010000026.1:0-62140 GCF_032154635.1 Cytobacillus sp.
CAACCTTACAGTTAGAGAAAATTTGGAATTTTTCGCTAAAATTTACGGCTTTCAAAATGAAAATACTTGCATTTACAGAGCGTAATTATAAAGAAATTTTACGTGATTCATTAACCGTTTTATTAGGGATAGGCTTGCCAATTATTATCATGTGGCTATTTTTTACTTTACAAAAAAATATACCCCAAATGCCCTCTGATTTATTTCGGATTGAGAACTTAGTACCTGGTGTAGTCGTTTTTAGTTTTTCATTCATCACGTTATTTTCTGGAGTACTTATCGGGAAAGACAAGAGCAGTTCATTTTTAATGCGCATTTTTGCCTCACCAATGACAGCAAAGGATTATATTGTCGGGTACACACTTCCTCTACTATTCGTTGCGATTCTACAAACATTCATATGTTATATAACTGCCTTTATTTTCGGTTTATCCATTAGTATAAACCTATTTGTTTCCATTTTCGTACTCCTCCTAATTGCGTTTCTTTATATTGGATTTGGCATTTTACTAGGAACATACTTAACAGATAAACAAGTCAGTGGGGTTTCCGCACTATTCGTAAACTTTTCCGCTTTTTTAAGTGGTACATGGTTTGAATTGGATATGATCGGGGACACATTTAAAACAATCGCTTATCTTCTCCCCTTTTCACATGCGGTTGATGCTACAAGAGCAGTGCTAGCTGGTGAGTATGGAAATATGATTGTACCTTTACTTTGGGTCATTGGTTATACCATTTTGATTTTCTTTATAGCCATTATGGGCTTTAAAAAGATAATGAGAGGATAGATGTCGAGACTTGGAAGAGCCTCTTAGCAAGTCAGCAGCCAAATTAGGGGTTAAAGCACTTCTATTCAAACTTACAAATCATAATAAAGTTCAATGATCATTAGATAAGTGAATGAAAAAAAACGATTTTCTTGAGACAAAGAAAATCGGATTTTTTCATTCGTTATTACATCTTCTTAAAATTAATATTTCTTACCAACTAATATTTCCAAATCGACGGTTATTTGAGCTGAATTTGCTTCTAAGAGTAATTTAGCTTGACTCTCCGTTGCCGCCCATGATAAAGGAGTCATTTGAACCAGGGTTTGAATGGATGGATTATTAAGTGTCACTGTATAACATAGTCTTGAATGATCCAATAATTGGAAATTCGCATTAAATCGTTCAACAGTAGTCACATTAGAATAAGATTGTTTATCAGATTCATCAAATATAACTTCTCTTAATTCTTTTAAATAGCCACTTTGGGGAACTACTTTCACTAGTAGTCCATCAGCTTTAATCAGTCTGTTAAATTCTGCATTGTTTGAAGGCGACAAGCAGTTCAGTATAACATCAAATTGCTTATCCTTAAATGGTGTATTGGCAAGGTCAGCAACAGCCCAAATTTTATTGGTGTAGTTCTTCGCAGCTACCAATATGCCTTCTTTAGAAAGATCGATTCCTACTCCTGTAATTGTTTTATTATATTTTGAACTAACAATATCGCAAATAGAGGAGATGTGCGAACCCTCTCCACATCCCATATCAATTAAAGATATTGCTCCTTTTCTAATAATATACTTATTTATAATTTCAGCAATTGCTTCGCTAAGTGGTTTAAAAAATCCAACCTCTATAATCAGTTTCCTTCGTGCTTCGAAAAGATCCTTGCTGTACTTAGTTTTTATCTGGTGAGTCGTCAAGTTTATATATCCTTACTTGGTCAAATCAAATGTATGGTTATTTGAGCAGATTAAACTTTTAAACTCAAAAACCATCATTGAGGAATGACAAACAGGACACTTAAAAATGGATTCAAAATTACTTAAATACTCCGCACTCTTCATTCTTTTATTCATTTTAAACAAAGAAGTTCACCTCATTCATTCGTTTTTAGATAAATGAAAAAGGCATAGACAAATAAACCCTCCTCATATTTTAATAAAAATATGAATCGGATCAGAAAATAGTCTATACCTGATACTATCTATAACGAATGAATTGAATAATCATGGTCATAACTCCTTTGGGTAGGTTTACAGGAACTTAACCCATAAGTTACATTACCATGTTAAACTTTTCGTTGCAAATTTATATTTAGCTTTCTAAATTAACAATAGCTGATGTTATATCCATGTGTTTACAATGCAACAATTTCAGCACAGCCGTCTGAAATTAAATCGATTGTGGCGAATGTAATTGGGTTGGGAATATGGTCTCCCAACGAGTACAGTCCAAATTCCATGCCTTCTGATGGATTGATTCGATATTGTTCCAACAATTAATCCCCCTCAATTGGTTGTAACTTTTCTTCAATTTCAGCACGACGACCTTCTAAAAAAGGCGGTAAATCTAATTTTTCTCCCAGTGTTTCAATATCCCCATCAATTGTAAAACCCGGTCCGTCTGTAGCTATTTCAAATAGAATACCGTTTGATTCGCGGAAGTATAGGCTCTTAAAGTAGAATCGATCCACAATGCCCGATGAATGAAAACCACGTGCTCGTACTTGTTTATCCCAGTAAGCAAGTTCAACCTCATCTTTAACACGAATGGCTAAATGATGAATACTGCCACGTCCTGGCTTTTCAGAAGGACCATCTAAAGATTTCACAACGATTTCTCCTAATACTTGGCCCTGTATCGATTGGAAAATTGCTTCATTTTTCATACGTGATACTTCTGTATAGCCAAAAACTTGAGTAAGTGTATCAGCTAATTTATCCAGTCGGCGAACAGTTATTTCCACGGAGCCCATCCCCTGAATTTGATATTCTATTGGTACGTTTGATTTTTGCCACGTCTCCCAATGCTGGGCTTTTTCACCGTCCGACACAAGTAGCACCAATCGAAGGCCTTCAGAATCTTCAAAGTGAAGAGCTGGTTTATTGGCATACGTTGTGATGTCACTGTGTTGTACGCCGTATTCCTCGAAACGGCCTTTCCAATAGATTAAGCTCTCTTCTGTTGGTACAAGCAAACCAATTAGGGTGATAGCATTTGTGCCACGGTATGTGCGTCCAGCAAGTGGCATCTCAAAGAATGATAGTTCTGTGCCGGCACTTCCTGTTTTATCTCCGTAGAATAAGTGATACATCGACGGATCATCTTGGTTTACCGTTACTTTCACACGCCGTAATCCTAGTACATCGCGATAAAAGTAGTTATTTTGTTTTGCATTTTTTGTAATCATTGAAATATGATGATGTCCTGGAATTGTGTTCATAAGTTTTTCCTCCTGCTAATCATTTGATTAATCAAGTGATAGGGTAAAAAAATTACCTTTTCGGCAATTTCTTTTCTACACTATTTTTTTGGACACGTGACATGAGCGAATACAACATTTTTTGTTCCTTTTCTGATAAACACTCATCAAAGAATGAGGATTGAAATTCAAGCTGATCTTCAAAGGCGTTGTCTAATTTTTCGCGTCCCTTATTCGTTAACAAGATCGTTTTCGTTTTCCACTCTTGCTTGCGTTCAATGAGTCCTTCTTTTTCAAGTCGAGCGAGCATACGCGAAATACCGCCTTGTGTCACTGTGACTTTTTCAGCAAGCTCACTTTGTGTTAATGGTTCATAAGTTGAAATTTGCATTAATACATCAAATTGTGCAGTTGTTAAATCAAATTGCTTTAAAAAGTCATTTGATAGTAAATTACTTTGATGTGTGAATCGAGTAAGCCTCAACCAGATTAAAGACCCGCGAGTATTTTTTCGCATATTGTTTATCACTCCCTTTCAGTATAATCACTTTACCACTCAATTGACAAAATCACAAGAGAAATATCTCGAATTCGAAACACTTTATTGTTTTTCTATCCTCAACAAAACCATCATCCCTCCATCTTGCGTTACGTACACCTGGATGAATTCCTTGCGTAGACAAGTTGATTATTAAGGGGATAAACACTTTGGGATATGCTTCGAGCAATTGCAGATGGCGAAGATGATCCTGAGAAGCTCGCAAACTTCGCTCGTCGAACAATGAAAAAGACAAAAGAGGAACTTGAATTAGCACTTCAGGGCTACGTTAACCCAGATAAACGCTTAGTGCTCAAAACAATATTAATCCACATTGATTTCCTAACTGAGCAAATGGAACTGTTAGATCAAGAGATTGCCCAACGAGGCAGCTCCACATGCGATATCACGGATCGCATAGTACCTGTTTACCAGAAAAGAAATATATGTAGACATAGGTGAAGACTACTTTGATAAACAAAGATAGGTATCTATTGTATGCCATTCGGTTTCGAAGACTAGAAAACTTAGGTTATTCGGTTACAATAACAGAGGCTTCCTAATCCATTACTCTCCTTATTATCATCAACAATCAGACGCTCTCCCCTTTTAAAAATACGAATGAGCTGCGTCTATCTAAGTATTGCCATTTTTCGGATCTTACAGAAGTTAATTTTCATGGTAGTTGAAGAAGAAAAGTTGCTTATTCAACTAACGTTCCCGATTACTATATTTATGAGTGAATTTTTCAGTAAAATCCCTTTGTCTGGAATAAGTGTATTAAAAAAAGAAAAAAACGTTTTTTGTTTCTTTCATTTGAATGCCCCACTAACTTAAAGGGGATTCGCAGTTTAGGGGGCTAGTTAGGCGATAATCCCCTTTAATGTGTTATGCCCCATCTGAAACATTGCTGCAGACATGATAAACAGCACCTCCAATTAATAGTTACAGTTATAATAACACGCCGTTTTCTGAATAGAAGTAATATTTACAATACACCATTCATTTGGCCAAATACATGTAAAAAGGCGTTCCTTCACAATCTTACATAAATACCAGTTTTGTTTAAAGTCTTATTCCATTAAATAGCCCGATTGTGGAATAAGAAAAATCCTGTATATCAACACAGGATTTTTAATCAAACTCTTTTAAAAATTAGTAATCTTTGTTTTAAATGATCAATTGTTAATTTAAAATAAAGATGCGACGAAATAAGGAGCATTCGAAATTTACTTAGAAAGGGAGAAGAATTGAATTGACCGAATATATGAATATGATAGAAACTGCTCTGACAGACAGTCATCCTTTAAAACTTATTTTAAAAGGATGGATGGAAGATGGAGCAGGCATTGTCGCTGTAGTTTATGCAACTACAGATCCTAACAAAGCTAGAAGTCGTATTGAGGAGCTAACTTCTGTAGAGAATGATGAAAATTTCTATATGGTTTATAGTGTTCCTTTTGATGTAGATTTAACTCAAATTGGGCATTACCCCTCAATCGCAATTTCTAAAGAAGATTTTGAATAGATGGTATTCACATGTCAGTTCCTGTAGGTTTAAAATAAAAATGAGATTGTTTATAAAAAAGTCACGATGAATCTAGTTTCAATTTTTATAGAAGTACTGATTTAATAGGTTGCTTAAAGATTTTTAATTAAGCTTATTTATAAAAATATTAGCAAAAAAATTAAAACTCTCGTATTTTCATCAAGCTTTATTTAAATATAGGAGTTTTAAATTTTTTAGTATCAATATATTCAACTTATTATTAATTGAGCTTTATTCTAAAGGGGCAACATTCCTGTAATAAATGAACTTTTAAAGGAAATTTGTGAAGAAATGCACTTAAATTAAACCAGCTAATAGATTTTTATTGACAATCTATTAGCTGGTTTTGTGGAAGATCATAAGTACATGTCTTGTTAAACTAAACGCACTCGTAAGTTGAAGAAGGTTCATTTTATTCTTTTAAATTACCAGTAGTTTTTTTCAAAAAAATTATTTATTTCATCTTTATAATTAAATCTATCATTGAGCTTTTGTAATAATTCAATATCATGGGTATGAGTTTTTCCTGTCTCGAGCATTTCTCGATATAAGTTAATATAAGGAAGTTTATTACTGCTAGCGTTTTTTAATTCCTTTTCTACATCATAGGAAATTTTTTTAAATCTCACCTCAGCAATTCCAGTATCGTCAATTTCAAGAATCGCATATTGAGCACGTAGGTCAGAACATAACTTGTCCCATCTGTAAAAAGGCTGTCCAATAGTTCCTGGGTTAATAATCAATTGATCATTGCTACTATAACGTAACAATTGGTGATGGGTATGAGCATAAATAGCAATATCGTAATCATTCTCAAATAACTGATCAAAATTTCTCTGATTATTAGTAGGCCATAACTCTCCCCCATAATTTTTATTTTGTAGATTATGACTAATACTGATAGATAGATTATTAACTTGTTTTGTTAGGTGTAATGGTAAATTCTTAATAAGATTAATATGGTTTTTATCCAAATTTTCACACTGGTACTGAACTAACCTAGAAACATAGATATCAGTAGCGTTATCAAAATCAATCTTTTTATTGAGTACGTCAAGGAAGCTGTCTTCCCAGTTTCCTTTAACATAAGCAGTAACTTTAATACTATCTAATATTTCAAACAAATCATTTGCTCCGGGCCCGGGCATGATTAAATCTCCTAAAAACCAATAGTCAGTGACATTTTCTTTGACAGAATCTTCGACAACTGCTTTTAAAGCACTTGCATTTCCATGGACATCTGCTAGTAAAGCAATTTTATGTTTCATGTATTTCATTTTCCTCCCCATAAGATTGACCGTACAATCAAAATAGAAATCATATTCCTACTTTATCATTTTGTGGGATTTGTGGAACTTGTTCAACTAAACTCCCTTTCGTTAGTGCCGATAGCAGCTATTTCGGGGTCTTGATTTTTTATTCATTAAAATTGGTGGTTCTTCATAACATTTTTATTTAAGTAGAAAGAATATCTGATAAAAATAAGTGCGAGTATAACGAATAATCCACCAATCCAGCTTAAATTTACTATATTCGTATATTGAATAATGATTCCTCCTAATGCAGAGCCTAGCATCATTCCCACATTCATTAATGCGGTATTAAAACTGAGTACTGTTTCAGAGGATTGTGGTTTTAGTGTTATCAGATAAAACTGCTTTGCTGGTGTCGTTGTCCAAGTTGATACTCCCCAAAAAGCTAGTGTGACAAATACACCAACTGTTGAGTACTGTGTTAATGCTAGTACACATAAAGAAATGATATGAAAACATAAACTTAATGATATCGTTCGATTAGGTCCCCATCTGTCTACCGCATATCCTCCAAAGCGTGAGCCAATAAAAGCAAAAGTGCCTAAAACAAATAAAGCTACACTTGTTATTTCTATAGAAAAACCAGCAGTATGACTTAATAATGGAGCAATGTAGGCAAACACCATAGTATATCCTAAAATCCAAAAGATCGTTGTCATTAAACCAGTAAAGATCCGTTTATCTTTAATAATTTGTAGCTGTTGTTTAAATGACAGCAGTTGGTTTCCTTCTATATCTGGTAATAATTTGTAAAGTCCTATTAATAAAAAAACTGTGCCAAGCGCAATGATTAAGAAAATATAGTGCCAATCAAAATGTCCAGCTAAAAATGTTCCGATAGGCACTCCAAGTACTAATGAAACAGTGAAACCTGTAATGACTGTTGCCATAGCGCTGCCTCTTTTTTCTGGAACCGCAATTTGAGCGGCATAATTGGTGGCAACAACAATATATAGCCCTCCACTCAACGCCATAATGACTCTGGATATCATAAGATTGACAAAATTGTAGCTGAAAAATGCAACTAGATTTCCTAGAATAAATATAGTGATGGCATATAAAAGCACTTTCTTACGGTCAAATTTAGACGTTAGCATGACCAATACCAATGCTCCAATGGCATAAGATAAAGAATAAATTGTAATTAACTGACCAGCTATTGAAATTGAAACATCTAATTCAAAAGAAATCAGTTCTAAAATTCCAGAAACAATAAACTCTGCTGTTCCTGTTACAAAAGCTCCTAAAGCTAAAAGTATAATAATTAGCTGGTTTATATTTTTTTTCATTTTGTACATCTCCTTATACTTGAAACGTTGTATTAATCTTAAGTCTTATGTTAACATGAGTAAAATTGATATTTTTAATATAGGAGATGAGTAATCACTCATGACTATTGTGCGATACGAGGTCATTGCAAAAGTGGTCGAGCTAGGAAGCTTTACAGAAACTGCAGAAAAATTAAATATGACTCAATCGGCTGTGAGTCATGCAGTTGCAAGTTTAGAGTCTGAATGGGGTGTCTCTTTATTAATTCGTGATCGTAAAAAAGGAATAACACTTACAGAGATTGGGCAAAAAATCCTTCCGCATCTTCGAGAGATATTAAAAAGAGTGGAAATCATTAACCAGGAAATTGCGTTAACAAACAATTTGGAAACGGGGATTATTCGTATCGGTACTTTTGCAAGTGCATCTTCCTGTTTATTGCCTAAATTGCTTGCAAAATTTCAGAAAAAACATCCCAAGATCGAATTTAAGTTTTTCGAGGGAACTTATGAAGAGATTTCGGAATGGTTGAGTTCAGGTATTATTGACATTGGGTTTGTAGTAAAAGGAAAATCAAATTCGGATTTTGATTTAGTTCCTCTCATAAGAGACAACATGGTGGTAGCTTTTCATCCAGAACACAGATTTCTGTACAAAGAAACAGTGAATATGGAAGACTTACTGGAAGAATCTTTTATTATGCCAACAGGGATGTATCAATCACATGTCGAGGAATTATTTGAAGAAGCGCAATTGAAACCATCCATTCTTTTTGAAGTGCATGACTGTACAACCATCGCTAATATGGTACAGGAAGGACTTGGCGTTACTATAGGTCCAGAACTATTTTTAAAGACTCAACAAAATATTAAGGTTAGCAAACTAAATATTAAAAATAGCCGTGAAGTTGCACTTGCTTGTCATTCTATTGCAAATGCCTCCCCAGCAGTAAAGGAATTTCTTCATGTTGCGAAAGACGTCTTTCACTGAAATAAAAATGGTGGAAAGGAAGCATGTTAAAAATTAACTATTAAATATTTGCAAAATAACTCTTTATAGAAATTTCAAGTAAACCACAGTTATAGTAACTTGGTATTTCTATCTTTGTACTTTTTTTCAAAAAATAAATATATAATGAATGAACGGGAAAACCTAACCATTTGTTTTCGGGTTTTTAGAAAGGTTCGAAAAATTGCGCTGTTGAAAGCTGAACTCCCTTCTACTAAAAAACGAGATAACATAGGATGTTAAGAAACCACTCCATTTAACAAATCACAGGCTTATCCCTTTCTTTGCAAGAAGTAGCCTGGTTTGCTTATACTTTCCCTTGGCGATTGACTAGCTTAGCTTCTTGCGGGGAAAGATTTGAGTGTCCTACCGGCCGGAAGCTTATTCGGCTTGCCCTGTTTTACGATTCGGAAGGTAAAAGGGAAAATAATTAAAAAGACCTCTCAGATTTCTGAGAGATCTTAGACTGACATTTTTAGATTAATATAGTCATTTACTATGAAAATTAACATAGCATTATTAAAATTTTAAAGATATAAATGTTTGTCAAGCTAACTATTTTTAACCTCTTTTATATATTCCCATGTTTGACCTTTATCTTTTGATTGATAAAGTGCACGACTATTACCATTATAGTCTCCATCGGATCCCTGTCCCATCAACAGATTAAACACTCCATCTTCTTCATAAGGCATGCCTGGAGAATCAAAAGGGCTTATCGATTGTCCATTATCTAATTTCACTTTATGAGGTGTAAAATTTACCTTCTTAAATGAAGTACCTCCATCGTCCGTACGATATAATGCTCCTTCATTGCCTGAAGGATTGACTGCTCCTAAAAATCCAAGTTTGTCATCCAAAAAAACTATTCCTGAGGCACTGCCGATTGTCCCGCTAAATGGGTCATTATTTATAACAGTCCATGTTTTTTCCCCATCCATGGTCTTGCTTAGTGAGTAAAACGTACTTCCTAATGCTTTATCTGTAACATTTAGTTTAAATCCGACTTCTTTAGATAGATAAAATTGTTCCTTAGTATTCTTTAATTCACTTTTCTTCTCATTAGAATTTGCATGATTTTGAGTAGTAGATGGCTTACTCCAATTCGGATCTCCTATTAAGTTATATCTAGCAGGAGTAATCATTTTTTCCTTCCCAGGGATGAATACTGATACCGTATATCCAATTATCTCTGAAGTTGCAACTTCCGGACTATACTCTTTTCCTTCCTTATCAATATTAATGATTCCATTTGTATTATATCCCCAGTTTCTTTTTCCATAATAAACCAACCCATACTGATGTTCGTTCCACTTACTAACTACTTGTTTAATCGGAATAGCACTAACTGTTTTAACTAAAGGCTCTACCAACATATCCACATTATAAGTGGGCCCAGCATAACCATTTAATATTAAAGTAATATTTTTTGATTTATTTTTATCAAAAGTTATTAGGTAACTCTCTTCTTTTCCATCTTCATTTTTCCCATATACAAATGTATCAAATGATGTAATTGTTCCATCTGAATTAAATTTAAGTGAAAAATCATTTACCATATATAATTCTTGGGGCAAAGTATGGTCTTTATTTATATCTTCAAAAATACCTTTTACCCCATATTTATATATATTGTTATGTTCAAATTTAACTGACCTTTCATTTTTTAATCGTTCTATATACCATGCAAGTTTACCTCCGTAATTTGTTGCACTTTTATAAATGTTCAATCCATATAATAATGTAATTGCAACAAAGATGATAATCGAAATATATTTCCATGACTTCAAATTAGTTAAACTTTTTAATTTATGTTCACTTTCTTTTATCATTTTAATTGTAGTAAACAAAATGATCGATAATAATAAGACTATGCTTAATAATAAAATATATAGATTATTATTCATTCTTCCATACTTGCATATTGAAGCTAACTCATGTCCAAAAATCCAGTATCCAATTATGAAGATTGGATTTGTTAATAATGAAATAAGTACTTTTTTTACATTTCCCCTAAATATGTAGATCCCCCCTATTTCATCTTATTTATCTATATTGAGTATACTTTGTTTTATTAGATTTTTGCATGATTCGTGATTATCATGTTATACATGAAGGTCCATAAAGCCCAAAAGAGTATCACGGCTTCACCATGAAGTAGCTCCCAGGAATGTGATACCTTCCACAGTATGTTCAACCTTCACACTGTTTTTATAGGGCATTTTTTTATCCAAGAACATTTGAATCTGACTTTCACCTTTAGCTACATCCAGACCAACAACTGGATTCAAAAATTATCTCCTCCTAGTATAGTGGATTGACCGGTAACCTCTATCTACCTTGTTATTCATATCCTCGCTTGTTATACGGGATCACCATGTCCCAACTAGTTGGATAGACAAATGTTTAAAGAGAGATTATTTAGTAAAGTCTGTCTTAAAAGCTGGTGTGGAGGAAATTGCACAATTTATTGATAAGCATTGTAAAGCACGTTCATTTAATTTGGCGCATGAAAGAGCAGAGGGATTAATCAGTTATTTTCGATTTAAAAGGTTTTTCTTGACAATCTATTAGCAGTTTCTAAATGGAGAATATTGCTGTTCTTTCAGCATCTACAAGCACTACTTTAGTTTAGTCTGGGGAGTGCTTTTTTTATGTGTAGAAATGATTGATCCCCAGTTACTTGCTTCGAATTCCCTATTCAATGCCTCTAAGTGTATCCTTTACTTAGAAAGTTACTTAACAGTCAGCTGTGAGAAAAAATAATTCATTAAGTATGATAGATTTCCGACATTTTTTACGAATATATAGGTGAACCCATCTAGAAAGGAGGGGATATATTGGAAAGGAGGGGATATGTTGGAACTTAATGATAAACGGATGATAAAGTTGCTCAAGAAAAAAGATGAAGCCGGTATAAAGCTCTTGCTTCAAACATATGGAGGCTTAATGAAAAGCGTTGCACGTAGGCATTTATATGATTTAGATAGTCATGTTGACGAGTGCATGAATGATGCTTTGTTAGCAGTTTGGCATAATATTGAAGACTTTGATCATGCACAATCCTCTTTCAAAAACTGGATGTTAACTGTCACTCGCTTTAAAGCCATTGATTTATTACGCAAACATGCAAAAGAACGAGATAACACAACATTTGATGAAGCGCATCAAGTTGTATATGAAGATAAGCATGAAACATTATGGCAAAGTGAGTGGGCGGATTTGATTAAAAACTTAAATGAAAAGGATCAGCAATTGCTGACGCTTATTTATGTGGAAGGCTATTCAGCCGAAGAGGCGGCTCAAATCATGCAGACAAATAGAAACAATGTATATAACCGAATTTCAAAAGCAAAGAAAAGATTAAGGAGGTATAAAAATGAACAAAATATATAAGCACCTAAACCGTATTAATATTGAAGAAGATTATGAAGGCGAGGCACTTAGTAATGATGAAGTGAACGATTATTTTCAGCAGTTTAAATCAAATAATAGGATAAAGAAAAAGCCGAAAAAAGCCCGTAAATCTTTATTTGTCACAGCCGCGGCAATCTTATTTTTCATGACATCTGTTGCACTGAATGATGATATTCAAGCAAGTGTTTCAACATTTTTAGATGATTTCAGCTATAATTTATCCAACATCATTTCTCCAAATGCAACAGAATATGCGACAGAAGTAAATCAAGTAATCAGGTTTGAAAATGCGGATCTTAAGCTCACTGACATCGTCATAGATGACCAATTTGTGACGTACAATGTGTTAATTGATGCCCACGATGATATTAAAGTGAACGGTTTATACTCAAAGCCACTTAAAATTAACGGAAAAACATACACAGGCGGTGGCTCAGGACAACTTGGTTTAATTGATGAAGTAAATAATGTTTACTCTCTGGTTATGACTGAACGATTAGAAGATGCCATACCTGAAGGAGATTTGAATATTAGACTTGCCTTCACTGAGCTATCTTATTTTAAAGAAGGTACAGAGTTAAGAAAAAAGATGAATGCAGTATACGAATTTACAGCATCTAAATCATTACTTGCGCAGAACACAAATCAAGTTGCGTTAAACCAAACATTTAGTATTGGTGATTTTGAGATTACCCTTGAAGAATTTATCATAAACCCAGTGACAGCACGATTTGAATCATACGCTTTCAACGCAAATTTAGTGTATGATATTCTCTTAATCGATCAGGAAGGGATGACATACCTTTTTAATTTAACAAGCAAAAGACCAAGTGAAACAAGCGAAAGGTTTGATGCAATATTGAGTTTTAATCCAGACTTTTCAACCGGTACTATCGATGACTTGAAAAATGCTGAATATTTAATCCCTGAGTTTAAGCTCTCCTATACACCAGAGAAAAGCGGTGAAGTACAAAATTTGGAAAGTCCGTCGGGTGAATACGAAAAAATCATTTTAAAATAATTCTGGTGTCGCTCCCTGAAAAATCTTGTTTCAGATAGAAATGTTCCACGAACTAAAGTGAGATTCAAAATAATATAAAGGTTCGTCCTGTACAGAATTTACGGGACGAATTTTTTCACTTTCTGAAATAAATCTGTTTCTTTACTTTTAAAAGTCAGGATCGGAGGGTTATATGAGTTGTGTTTTTTTGTATAGCATGAAGTTATTTTTGGTTTACGTTCTAAATATAGATAAATGCGGATTTACAACGCTAAGGAAATTTAATGTGAAAAAACCGGATTCCAATGGCTATGGAATCCAGCTTTCATGAGGGCTTCTAATAAAACTCGTTATTCAACTATCGCATGTTCGTTAGCTTAAGGTACTTCCGCGATATGAGTAAACGAAGCAAACGAGGTCATTATTTACTTTTATTTAAAGGTACGACTAATTCTAACTCCTTTATTTCTTCACTAAATCCTTCACTATTTGTTCGACTTGGCTTGAGTGTAAATGATTTTGGTATCGTATTCATTGGAGGCAAAGTCAGTACCATCTGATGACCATAGTTTCCAACACCCATGCCTGCTTGTAGTTTTAGTTTATCATATACATGACCATTATCATCGACTACAGAGAAATCAAACCATGGCCAACTATCGTTTTCATCCATTTCAGTAGGGTAATCAATCGTTAGGTCTATTCTTGTTGATAGAGGTGAAAATGTTACTTTATCGGCTGTTAATGTATATAATTCATCAATTGTTTTAGTTGTAGACTTTGGATAAAACTCAAACACATCGCCTTTTATTTTTTCAAGCGGGAAAGCCACCTTCAATTTGCCCTCATAGCCAAATAAATCTTCTCCATGAACCTCAATCTCAATATTATCACCATATTCATTATACTTAGAAAAGGTAAATTGATGATGTTCAATTATTGTTTTCGAGTTTATGTCATCTTGCCCTATTGAACCAATCGCTGGTTTAACTTCTTGTTGTCCATTAATTGTTATATAGCTAAAGCCGGCCTTTTCTTCTTTCATCGAAAGTTCTTTTTGACCTGTGTAAACAACTGTTACGATTAACCGGCTGCCATCATAAGCTGCTTCTTTTACAGTCATTGTTAAGCCGTTTTTACTATCCTGTTTATCAATTACTGTCGTAAGTTGATCGTGTTCAATTTTATCTGAGGCAATGTCTCTAAAATCCTTATAAATTGGACCGATCAGGGGGATATTTGATAAGGCTTCTGCCATGCCTGTTGAAACAAATCCAGAACCAAGCAAAGTTATACATAACCCACATGCAACCATGATTGACTGTTTTGCAGTTCTTCCTACTTTTCTTTTTTTCTTAGCTTGAAAGATAGCCGTCTTCTCCCTCACCATTAGCTTTTCGACAGGTACATTTATGTTGTCGATAGATCGATTGAATTTGTCTTTATTCATATAGATAGCCCTCCTTTAAAATCGGCCTTAGCTCTTTTTTCGCTCTATTTAAGTGGGATTTCACGGTTCCTTCCGGATAATTCATGATGGTGGCAATTTCCCTAATGGGTAAATCGTGA
The DNA here is from genome assembly GCF_032154635.1 of Cytobacillus sp. Lineage (GTDB taxonomy): Bacteria > Bacillota > Bacilli > Bacillales > Cytobacillaceae > Cytobacillus. The sequence goes on from NZ_JALDXW010000026.1 coordinate 14,862, forward strand.
TAATATCTCAACAAAATAATGGTCTTAACAGTAGGATTTAAGAATTTAAATGCTTCTGATAAATCCATCGAATGCATTATAAATTCAACATTTTCAGAAGCGATTAATTCTGTAAAGATTTCCTCATTATCTGTAGTAAAATGGTGGGACTCTTTACGAATAAAATCAATGGATTTAAATACTAGAATTTTTGTAATCCAACTCGAAAAACTTTCAGGCTTTTTTAATGTCTTTATGGAAATATAGGCTGTATAAATTGTTTCCTGATAGACATCAAGAGCATCTTGTTCATTTCTAACATATGCATAGGCTGTTCGGTACAGCTTTTGTCGAACAGAACCAATCAGGTTTTCAAATGCTTCATCATCACCTTTTTTTGCTTTTTTCACTAATTTTACTAGATCCATTTTGGTTCTCCTCTCCGTTACACAATAAAGTCGAATACGGAAGTAGATCGGTTGCAAAATAATTAAATGCATTAAACTTTTTATACATTATTTTTTTCCATTTCCTTTAGCCTACGATAAAATGCCGCCTGACTGATTTCTGTAAGTGCACATATCTCCTTTACTGTTTTATCGGTAGTTTTACGTAATTCAATGGCATGATTCATACCTTGATGCTTATCTGTATATTTTTTAACCCTTCCTCGATATTTCCCCTTTTGCTTGGCTAATTTAATTCCTGAACGTTGCTTCTCTTTAATCATTTCTCGATCTAGATCACTAAAGGCAGCCATTACCGTTAAGAAGAATTTACCGGTTGGTGTTCTTCAAACGATTGAAAAGGGATTAAAAAACATAAAAGTCCCCCTTCAGGTAATTAGTTTGTTCAGTGGGACAGGTATCATGGATAAGGGCTTTGTCGAGGAAGGGTTTGACATTTCATTTGCTCTTGAAATTGGACGAAGATGCAGTTGCTATATAGCGAGCAAACCACGGCTACCATGTGGAACAAGGAGATATAACTACGTTTGATAAAGAGCGTTTTAATCAGATTGGTTCACCAATCATGATCGGGGGATCACCTTGCCAGGGATTTTCTTCTGCTAATAGACATTCTAATTTCTTGAATAATCCTATTCATTTAACGGTGAAAGAATTTATTGAATCGATAAAAGCTAATTCTAATTGTCAGGTCTTTGTCTTAGAAAATGTTCCAAAACTTTTTCGGCTGGAGATGGAAAGGTCAAACAAGAAATTTACGATGAATTAAGTGATTTTGAAATTACTTCAGGAGTTTTAACTGCGACAGACTTTGGAGAAGCCCAGGAACAAAAACGAGCTTTTATTATAGGTTTAAAATCGGAAAAATAGATTTACCTAAACCTACTCATACTCCTGATCATTATGTAACAGTTAGAAAAGCATTAGAAGGGCTTCATGAAGATGTTCCTAATCAAATGGATTTTACAAAGCCAAAACTATCAACTATAGAACGTATGCAAACAGTTCCGGAAGGTGGAAATTGGCTTGATTTTCCTGATGAATTTAAAATCACTGGTAAGACTCATAGCTCTGTTTACAGGCGTTTAGCATGGGACCAACCATCAATAACGATAGCGAATCCGCGTAAAAGCAATCTTACACATCCAGCCGAAAATAGAATATTATCCGTGCGAGAATGCGCTAGATTGTTTGGCCAGAAGGATGATTTTATATTCAAAGGAAGTTTATCCTCAATGCAACAGCAAGTTTGTAATGCGGTTTCATGCGATATAACATTAGGATGCATTCAGATAAATTTGAGTTAGTTTAGGCTCTCGTTACTATAAAATGATAATAAAATTTAATTTAGGCTGTTTTCGCATAAATTGTTGAAAAGCCGTCAATGGACGACTTTTAAAATTTAGATTTGAAATTTAAATGTAAAAATTTAGTTTGCTTTTTTATTCCTGTTGAATAAAAAGAACGATAATGTTCCTAATAAAATATATATTATGACTGGAGTAATCAAACTACCCATATTATACCAAATTGAAATTGGTATAATAATCGCAAAAGATGAGAACAAAAATCCAAGTATCAAATTTCCTTTTAATTTTGAACAAATATATCCTTGAATGATAAACATTAACGGAAAGAATACATATATTCCTAATAAAATATATTTACTTTCAGGAAACATTGAATCTATCCATATAAATATAAAAATTACTATACTTGGAAAAATTACAGAAAACAAATTCTTCATAGACATCAATCCTTTCAGTAAAATTTTTCACAGTCAATTGAAATTAAAAACATTAAAACTATTACTTTCTAAATTATTATGTAAATGGACTAGTCCTTTGTTTATTTTAAAAATCTATCTTTCAGTGTAATTTTACACTAAAAAGTCGAAAAGTCAAATAATGTATTGTTAAATATTTCATATTTAGAAACCACAAACTTTACGAAAACAGCCTTTAAGAAAGATACAACTTCAGATATATGAGTTGGATTTGCTAATGTTTGTTGCATCTTTATCCTCCCTCGTAACACTTTTTAAGAAATAAGGGATTTATATATCTCTCCTATAATCCCCTTTAATTGATGAACGCCTAATTCTGCATTCGTCATGATAACGGCACCTTTTTCTAATTGTGGAAATGCAAACATCATACATTGGAATCCTACTCCCCAATCCTTAGATGAAATTTCTAATTCTTTATCAGAGCCTTCAAGAAATACACCTAGTCCCGTCCAACTTTTTCCTCTTTGAGAAGTTATCATTTCTTTTGCTAAACTTTCTGAAATACCGGTTTTACTTTCTCCTTTAAGAGCATTCATTAACTCAAGAACGAATGAAGCCAAATCTAATGAAGTTGTCCATAGTCCAGAAGCAGCTGGATAAGGATATAAAGGATATTTTCCATCCACTAATTCACCATTTTTGTTATGACCACAAGAGAATTCATTTTTTTCCATCTCTAATGGCTTAAATATGAACTCATTTACCACTTGATAAAATGGGTTTTTCGTTACATCTTCAATTAGTTGTTGAATAACGCAGAAACCTGCATCTGAATAGTGGAATTCACTCTCTGGCTCGCATTTTACTGCAATAGGAACTTTACAATAAGGAGTTTTGAATGGAATATTTTACTGCTAATAATAATGGGATCATAATTTGTGGCAGTAAAATGATTATCTATGTATGAAAAATGCAGATTTACAACGCTAAGCACATTTTCGAGACAATGGTCTTAAAGAAACTAATGAGACCATTGTCTCGGAATTAAAATGGGATTCTCCTAGCAAATTAATATGTTCCCAACCGCAAGATCTTATCCCAATGGTTTCCATAGGTAGTTTCGTTAAAAATGATTTCGATGCTTAACTAAGAATAAGCTGAAGTTTTTGTCGAAAAATTTTATAGTTAATAGCATTTACAAAAAATAGAAAAAGAATTATCATGACAGTAGTGTCATATGACACTACTGTCATTTACTTGGAGGGATGATCAGGATGCCAACACAAACCTTCTTTAATTTATCTGAAGATAAAAAAAAACTAATTATAGATGCCGCAGTGGATGAGTTTTTTGAAAACGGATATGAAAAAATGAGTATAGCTAAGATGATTAATAAAGCTAGAATTCCTCGAGGGAGTTTTTATCAGTACTTTGAGGATAAGCAAGATCTTTATACATTTATTATCATCAATATCGTTGGTAGTAAAAAGCATTCTTATTTTGAAAATAGTAATTTTGATAAGATGAAATTCTTAGACATAATGAAGGAGCTATTCGTAAGTGGAGTCAATTTTTATAAGGATGAACCTAAGCTAGCCTCAATTGCAACAGAATTTCTCAATATCAAGGATCTCGAGTTGAAAAGGAATATTCTTGGAGACAGTCAAAAGTTAGGTCATGAATTTTTTAAAAATCTTATAGAAAATCGAAAAAGTCGCGGGGAAATTTCAAAGGATATTGACACGGAAATGCTAATTTATTTTATTAATACAATCAACTCTTCTTTTGTGGAGTATTTTATTGAACATAAGAATCTAACAATTGAGAACAATGATTTATTAATTTATTTGGATAAAATGCTCTTTCTTTTAAATAATGGACTTCAGTCTAATAAATAGAGAAAGGTTGAATAGAATATGTCTTTAAAGAAGTATGATAAAAAGGTGGCCGTTATATTTGCTATTCTAACTATGCTATTTTTTATAGCTGCAATTACAAGCAGGGATTTTCTTGATTGGTCGTTTACTCGGCACCAAAATCAATTAAGCTGGTATATTAGACCACTTTTTCTAATACCTTTTTGCTTTTTTGCTTTTAAGAAAAGTTGGGCTGGAATCTCGATTACTATTTTCTGTATATTCACTAGTATGTTCTGGTTTCCTGAACCTCAATCGGTGAACAAGCAAGTCGAACAATTTTTGGCATACGAGATTGATTATTTAACTGGTGACTGGAACGTTGCAAAGATTATGATGACTCTTTTAGTCCCAATATCCCTGTTCTTATTAGGTATGGGATTTTGGAGGAAAAGTTTATGGATTGGCTTATCTGTTCTTATTATGATAGCGATTGGAAAAATAATGTGGAGCATTCTGTCTGCGGGTGAATCTGGTAATTCTATTATAATTCCTGCCATAATAGGGCTACTTATTTGTGTGGTATTAATCTATTGGGGTTATAAGAAATTAGGTGAACGGGACAAAACGATTAGTAAATAAATATAAATTATGAAAAATCCTTACTTTTTTGGAGTTTTACACTGTTCACCTTACTTATTTTCAGTAAAAGAATGCTTTTTAGAGTGAAAAATCCCCTTCCTCAGCATTAAGTAAATCGGGTTGAAAAATTCTCCATCGCCATCGTGAAAAGATTGAAACGAAGGAGGGGGTACAGCTTCGAACTCGGGAAAAAGAGGGGAAAATTACCACGAACGAGCTGACTTTTCATGGATTACGGTATAACTACGTCCAAGATCGGGTCCAAAGGGAACTAGATAAGGGATTTTCATTAGATCAAGGAGCAAGTAGGGGGATGCAAAAATAGGGGCAATTTAGTTTAACAAGGAATGATACACTTATGTTTAAAAAAGTAATTAGGGGAGAAAAAAATGGAACCATTTTGGGAAAGGGCGTATTTGGATGATGAAGTTGAGACATTTGGAAAGCCAAGCGAAGAAGTTATAAATGTAAGCAAACATTTAAACAAAAATTCAAAAATACTTGACCTAGGTTGCGGGGATGGTAGGCATGCAATCTATTTGGCAAGACTGGGACACATCGTGGATGCCATAGATATTTCAAAAGCAGGGATAGATAAAATTAACCGTATTAAAGAAAAACTTAATTTAACGAATTTAAAAGGATTTATAGGAGATGCAACAAACTACGAATTTAACTGTACATATGATTTAATTATCTCACATGGATTGTTTCATTTTATCGAAAGGAATAATTGGGCAAATATTATTCATCGTATGAAAACAGGAACTCAAAAAGGTGGATACAATATCGTTACAGTTTTTACGGATGAGGTCGAAATACCAGAAGATTTAAAGCCTTATGTTAAAGGTATATTTCATGAGGGTGAATTAAAAAAGCTATATTTTGATTGGTCAATAGAAATGCACCGTTCTTATCAGTTCGAAGATGAACACGATAATAATATTAGGCACTGTCATGCAGTAAATAAAATTGTTGCAAGAAAGATATAAATAGAGCAATTAATAATAGACTCGGTTTATTATCATATCAACAATGTATAGAACCATTCATAAACAATAAAAAACGAACAAATGCCAAACCATTAATCTATATGGGTTTGGCATTTTTAGTAACTTCATATAGTTTCGATTTGTTTACCTGCTGAATAAGTTATTTTTAATAATTGTCTTTGAAATTATAAGTAGAACCATTAGGTGAAATTTAGGTTTTATTATGATCACAACAAATTTGTTGATCTTTATCTATACCTTTTATCATTGCATACTTATTACCCCATTCACACATTGTGTTTCATACTGGTACAAAGGATCTTCCTAGATCAGTTAGTGCAAGTAAGTCACCTAATGGGAATAATATTCAAGCTACTCGATACTTAATTATTGATGATCCAGACTTAAGAAATTTATTACTGCCTATAGCTTTTAATCAACAACAAGTGATAGAAGCTTCAACGTTAATTTTTATGTTGGGTGATTATCAGGCATTTGACAAAGGTAATATTATTAAGATAGGAAGAAGGCTTTCAACCAGGTAAGAAAAGGGATTCGTTTCAAGAACTATTTGAAACAAATCCCTTTCGCATTTGTATTAATTTTTTCCATCAGATAATTTTATTGCTTCCATATATAATACTTCAATAAATTTTTTGATGTTAACTCTTAGAGGCATCATGTTACCGCTAGACTTACCTTCAATCTCAAGCATCTTCATCCGTATAACGGAATAATCAAAGAATGTTGAGGCATATAATTCAAATTTAGGGTTTGTGTAATCAGTCAATCCTAATGCAGCGACATGCTCTAAGGCACGGTGAATAATTCTCCTGACCCGTTGCTCACAGGCCTTCATTTCCCGCTTTAGAGAACTTACATCATTTTCTTTCTCCAAAAGATTTTCTGCAACCTTTTCAAACAATGTTTTTAATGGTGGAAATGGAGTACCATCATTATGTTTTTCTAATGAATACAAATACTTAATAATGGCTAACAAATCCCGATATCCGCAATCCCCAACGATTCCTAAATCCAATAATATCGATTTTCCAGAAGAAACAACCAGCATAGCTGGATCCTCCTGTTCTTTGTGGACCATGCCCTCTGTTTGAAACCCTGCCAATGATTTTAGTGAATCTTGGATATTAATAATCGATTTCTCCCTTAAATAATGTTCCGTGACTTTTTTAATCACAGTAACCACTTCATATTTATTAATTGGCTTTGTTATGTAATATTCAATTCCAAGTGAATATGCTTCTGCAACCATTTCTTTCGCATCTACTTGAGAAATCATGATCGTTTTCCCTTTAAATAGAGGACCAAGTTCACGAATCGTTTCGATGCCGTCTCGCTCAGGCATTAATAAATCGATTAGCAAAATATCAATTTCTTTGACAGAAAGAAGTTCACTGCTTATCTCAATTCCATCTTCTGCTTCACCTTTGACAGTCCCCAAATCTTCTTCTTCAATAATCTCAGATAGCATGGCACGAATAGAATATGAGTCGTCTGCAATAAAAAATTTCATTTTGTCACCCGCTCTGATTAATATTCCTTATTGGCAGTTGAATAATGAAAGTTGTATTACTCAGTAATTTATCTGTACTTAATCGTATCTCTCCACCTAGATTCTCGATAACTTCCTTAACATGAGACAGCCCAATTCCATTGGATGATTTTCCGCTAGAATCATATTTTGTTGTATATCCTGGCTGAAAAATTAAATTCCTGCATTTCAGCGGTATACCGGGACCGTTGTCACTGACTTGAATTTTGATATTGTCATGTACCCTCTCTATCAAAATGAAGATGGATCCTGTATCTTTAATAGCTTCAACAGAATTAGTTACGAGATTGTTAATAACAGAGAGCACCATAAAGGTGTGATATTGACCGTGTCCTCCTTGAATATCTACTAAAATCTCAATCGTTTTTCCAAGCTTTTGAGCATACTTTTTATTACACTCAACAACTACCTCGATAATTTCTTCTAATCTCATTAAATCAGTCAAATTTTCTTTTACTTTAAGTTTAGATAAGCCAGCATAAATCCTTTGATGATCTTTCTTGATTTCATGAACCTCACCCGCAATCTTCAATGCCGTTTTCGCATGCGATTGGCAGCCTCCTTTTTTTAGTCCCCGATATAGAAAATAGCAGGATTGTGTAATATTCTCTGCATTTTTCATCGATTTCTTTACTTGCACCATTTCAACGAAAAGATTCGAGACTAGCAGCAGCATCTCTTCGTTCCGTTTTCTTTGTATTCCTTCTGCTATCTTCGCTTCCCGTAAGATAAAAAGATTAATAAAACCTAAAACAAAAAAGCTGCGAATAAACGCAATCAGACTGATCGTAGCAAAGGTTGACAAAGTAAATGGCGCATTTGAAAAGATCACTCTGAAGGATATTTCAATAATACTTGCGATAATTTCATTTACGATTCCAAATAAACCTATAAGAAGCGGTTGAGTGTAATATTTTCTTAAACCGAACAGTTGAAAAAACAACCCGTACCCTACATAGTAAAAAAACACTGGAAAAATGTGAGTGAACGATTCCCCCCATATATCTCCTGTTCCATGAAGTGTTAACAGCAGCATACGAAAGAAAACCACTGAAATCCCGACTGATAAACCAGCGCTAATCGGATTGATTTTTTTACATATCAATAGAAAAAAGAAAAACATTGGTGTTCCAAGACTAACTCGGATATCAGCTTCAACTGGGTAAAACTTCAACTCTCCACCTAATGACACAGCAAATATCAGCAATAAATAAGTAAGTAGTTTGTCCTTCATCTTATTTTCTTCCTTCTAGGAAAAATAGTGTTGTAGTCACCCTTATTGTAATGGATTGATTTTTTTTTACCGGATGTAAATATGACAAATTTTTGTATAGAAGAACATTTTTTAATAAAAAATAAAAAAATAAGATAGTTAGATTCTGTAGATTTCAGTAGGGCGCAATTTATGATGAATTCAACATAAACGTTACTAAGAATACAGAATGGGATTTGCATTATACGTTTATGTTCAGTATTTCACAAATTTAATTATAAAGGGTGGTGACTAATAAATAACAGTCATTTTTATAAATCTTCATCAATTTTTATAAATTGAGCAAACCTGCAATGAGTTCTATTAAATTGGAGGAAATCAAAATGACATTTTGGATTCAATTCCTAATTTTGCTGGCGTGTATTTTTATTGGTGCACGACTTGGTGGTGTTGGTCTTGGAGTAATGGGTGGCGTTGGCCTTGCCATTTTAGTATTCATATTTGGCCTACAGCCTACAACTGCACCTATTGATGTAATGCTGATGATTTTAGCCGTTATCACTGCAGCTGGCGCGCTCCAAGCAGCTGGTGGGATGGAATATTTAGTTTATCTTGCTGAAAAGTCTCTTCGTAAAAATCCAAAGCGTATTACGTTTGTTGCTCCAATCGTTACTTATTTATTCACGCTTTGTGCAGGAACTGGCCATGTTGCTTATTCTGTTCTGCCTGTTATTGCGGAAGTAGCACGTGAGTCAGGGGTAAGACCTGAAAGACCAATGTCGATTGCTGTTATTGCTTCACAGCAGGCGATTACGGCAAGCCCAATTTCAGCTGCAACCGTAGCACTGGTTGCACTATTAGCTGATTTTAAAATTGATTTAATTGATATTTTGATGATTTGTATCCCTTCTACGTTTATCGCATGTATGATTGCAGCATTTGTTTCTAGCAAAATGGGGAAAGAGCTAAATGAAGACCCAGAATATTTGAGACGCCTTGAGCAAGGGCTAGCACCAATTAAGAAAGATAAAAAAGAGTATATAGCTACAAAAGGGTCAAAATTATCTGTTGCGCTTTTCCTATTAGGAACTTTACTAGTCGTATTATTAGGGTCATTTGAAAAGTTACGTCCAGGCTGGACGATTGATGGCGTGTTCACACGGATGTCAATGCCTGCATCGATTGAGATCATTATGCTAACGATCGCAGCTTTAGTTATTATTTTTTGCAAACCGAATATTGAAGAAATTGTTTCGGGCAGCATTTTCAAAGCGGGAGCAACTGCAGTTGTGGCTATTTTTGGTATAGCCTGGATGGGTGATACCTTCTTTAACGGTAATATTGAAATAATTTCTGGCTCTATTTCTAGCCTTGTGACTCAAGCACCATGGCTTTTCGCTATAGCATTATTCGCTTTATCTATCTTGCTTTATAGCCAAGCAGCAACAGTACGGACACTAATGCCACTTGGAATTTCATTAGGGATAAATCCAGCTTTATTAATTGCAATGTTCCCTGCAGTGAATGGATACTTTTTTATCCCTAACTATCCTACAGTCGTTGCTGCCATTAACTTCGACCGAACAGGCACGACAAGAATCGGTAAATATATTTTGAATCACAGCTTCATGGTACCTGGATTAGTCGCGACTGTTTTAGCTGTTGGTATTGGAATTCTACTAAGCATGATTGTTTTATAAGAAAATACATGGACTCTTTGTCCAAATGAAACAAGGCGTTAAGAGAAGCTAGCAATACATGTTCAATAAATTATACTTTCGCATCAATTTAAATAAGCCATAAAATCGGCAAAAAACAGTGGAGATGATTATTGTGATAAACACAGATCAGTTTCGTATTGAGAAAGACTTTTTAGGTGAAAAGCAAGTTCCTGCAAATGCATACTATGGAATTCAAACATTGAGAGCAATTGAAAACTTCCCGATCACTGGATACCGAATGGATGAGGCACTGATTAAAGCGATGGGAATCGTAAAAAAATGTTCAGCCCTTGCAAATGCGGAAATTGGACAGTTGAATGGTGAAATTGCTGAAGCTATTGTAAAAGCGGCTGACGAAGTTATAGAAGGGAAGTTATCAGATCAGTTTATTGTCGACCCGATTCAGGGAGGTGCCGGCACTTCCATTAATATGAACGCAAATGAAGTCATTGCAAACCGCGCTTTGGAAATATTAGGAGAGAATAAAGGCTCATATAGCATTATAAGCCCTAACTCTCATGTGAATATGGCTCAATCAACTAACGATGCTTTCCCGACTGCTATTCATCTTTCTACATTGGCATCTTTAGAGGGACTTCTTGAGGTAATGGAAGGGCTGCATGAAGAATTCTTACATAAAGCTCAAGAATTCGACGGTTTTATCAAAATGGGACGCACACATCTACAAGATGCTGTACCTATTCGACTAGGGCAGGAATTTGCAGCGTATGCCCAAGTTCTAAAAAGAGATATTAAACGCATTCAAGCATCAAAAGAAAATTTACATGCAATAAATATGGGGGCAACAGCAGTTGGAACCGGTTTAAACGCTGATCCGAATTATATAGAGAAAGTAGTACGAAAAATAGCATACTATAGCAACCTCCCTATTACTGGAGTAGAAGACCTGGTAGACGGAACCCAAAATACAGATTGCTATATAGAAGTGTCTTCCGCTTTAAAAATATGCATGTTAAACATGTCAAAAATAGCAAATGATTTAAGGCTGATGGCTTCTGGCCCTCGCTGCGGACTAGGGGAAATTAACCTCCCAGCTCGTCAGCCAGGATCATCTATTATGCCTGGTAAAGTAAATCCTGTTATGGCTGAAGTGTTGAATCAAAGTGCCTTCCAAGTAATAGGGAATGATACAACAATAAGTATGGCGACTGAAGCTGGTCAATTTGACCTAAACGTTATGGAGCCTGTCATTGTATTTAACTTATTACAATCAATTAAGATCATGAAAAATGTCTTTCATGTCTTCCGTGAATATTGTTTAAGCGGGATTACAGCAAATATTAATCAGATGGAAGCTTACGTGAATAATAGTGTGGGTATCATTACAGCTATTAATCCGCACGTTGGTTATGAGACTGCTGCATCTATTGCTAAAGAAGCCATTATGGAAAAAAGAGCAGTGAGAGACATCGTACTTGAAAGAGGAATATTAACAGAAATAGAGTTAGATACAATTCTAAATCCATTCGAAATGACTCATCCGGGCATTTCTGGAAGAGAATTGCTGAAGACAAAAGAAAAAGCGAAAGATGCAGTTTTAGTTTAACTGATTAAATGTATAACGGGGTGAGGTTCACCTGCCTCCTCCCCGTTTCTATTAATTAATATGAAATAACAATCTATGAAAATTTTTATAAGTTTTGGCTATGTTAGTATACAGTGCTTTTTTAAAAAGTTTTATAGATATGGAGGCATTCTTCATGTTCAAATATGATGTTGTTGTAGTTGGTGCTGGTGGAGCTGGAATGATGGCAGCTCTTTATGCCAGTAAAGATCCAAGCTTAAAAGTAGCAGTCCTTAGTAAAATATTCCCCACCCGTTCCCATACAGGGGCAGCTCAAGGCGGAATCAATGCAGCTATGGGTAATCGTGATAATAGCGATTCTGCTGAAAAGCATTTTAGAGATACAGTAAAGGGCAGCGATTTCCTTGCAGATCAAGATGCTGTCGAGTTTTTCACCACTCATATGCCGGAACTTATATCTGAGCTTGATTATATGGGGGTTCCGTTCTCTCGCGATATAAATGGAAAGGTTGCACAACGTCCTTTCGGCGGTGCATCAAGCCCAAGAACCTGTTATTCCGCAGATAAAACAGGACATGTCATTCTCCACGCTTTATATGAACAATGTTTAAAGAATCATGTTCGCTTTCATAATGACTGGTATTTACTATCACTAGCAGTTGATAACGGTCATTTTGAAGGGTTAGTTGCAATGGATATCCGTACAGGAAATGTCCATGCTATCCAAGCTAAGGCAGTAGTTATTGCAACAGGAGGCTATGGCCGTGTGTACTGGAGCAGAACAACGAATGCGATTAATATGACAGGAGATGGAACAGCAGCATGCTTTGACATTGGAATTCCATTAAAGGATCCAGAATTTGTTCAATTCCACCCAACCGGTCTTGCTTCTACAGGCGTTCTTTTATCTGAAGCATGTCGAGGTGAAGGCGGATATTTAATCAATAAAGACGGCGAACGATTTATGGCACGCTACGCACCAGATAAAATGGAGCTCGGGCCGCGTGATCTCGTTTCACGTTCGATTGAAACAGAAATTAAAGAGGGGAGAGGTTTTGGTGATGGGATGGGTTCTTACGTATTAATGGATTTACGGCACCTAGGCGAGGAAAAAATTATGGAACGTCTGCCGCAAGTTCGTGAATTAGCAATGGACTTTGAAGGTGTCGACCTCGTTAAAGAACCTGTGCCAATACGACCTAGCTGCCACTACATGATGGGCGGTATCCATATAGTAGATCACAAAACTTGCGCTACACCTATCGAAGGAATTCATGCAGCTGGTGAATGCTGTGCAGTTTCCATTCACGGTGCTAATCGATTGGGGGGCAATTCAGTTGCCGACGTCGTTTTATTTGGAAAATATGCTGGACAAGGTGCGCAGCAATCAGCAAAAAAACGATCATTTACTTCGACAGCGAAACTGGAGCTAGAGAAAATAAAGTGGACTGAAAAATTCGATTTAATCCGCAAGAAAAAAACAGGAATCAATATGTTTGAAATTCGTGACAAGATGGCTGAAACCATGTGGTACCATGTAGGAATTTTCCGTACAGAAGACGAGATGAAACAAGCTTACCTCACGATTGAAGACCTGCTCGAGCGGTTCAAGGATGCTTATATTGGCGATTCCTCCGAATCCTACAATATGGCATTCATAAACTATGTTGAAATCAGCAACCTGTTAAAACTCGCAAAAGCAGTAACATTGGGGGCAATCAATCGAAAAGAGAGCCGCGGTTCTCATTCGAGAGGAGATTATCCAACTAGGGATGATGAAAATTTCTTAAAGCATACGCTGATTTATAACGAAGGAGAATATTATCGCCTAGAATATAGCCCGGTCACCATTACGAAATATCAACCGGAGGAGCGAAAATACTAATGAGAACGATACATTATAAAATCAAACGATTCGACGGGAAAAGAGAATGGTATCAAGACTATCAATTACAATACGAAAAAGGCAAAACGATTCTGTGGGCCCTAACAGCAATACGTGAACAATTAGATCCAACGCTTGTTTTTACATCCGCTTGTCGCCACGCGATTTGTGGCAGCTGTGCAATTAAAGTCAATGGAAAGTCATTTTTGGCTTGTAAAACATCACTTGATGAAGTATTAGAAACCTTCAAATCCGACAATCTTGTATTTGAACCATTAAGTAATTTTGAGGTTATAAAAGATCTCGCCATTGCTTGGGAGCCAAAGATGGAAAAAATGAAGCAGGTGAAACCTTGGATAATTCCGTCAAACAAAGGCAATGCCGAAAGAGGATTTATCCAAAGTGAAGATGATTTTCACGAAATATCCTCTCCAACAGACTGTATTCTTTGTGGGGTATGTACATCAGAATGTAACCAATTAGCTGTTAATGACGGTGCTTATTTAGATCCATTCATTTTAAATCGAGCCTATCGTTTTTCCGTAGATTCAAGAGACTGTGCTCCAGAAGAGCATATTCGCCCAGTATATGAAAATGAGCTTTGGAAATGCATACACTGTATGCAATGTATATCAAGCTGTCCGAAAGGAATACCATTAACAGACGAGATTGCCTATTTGAGACAGGAATCCATCAAAATTGGCGAGGTCAATAATCAAGGTGCAAAACATGCTTTTGCCTTCTATGATGACATTCGGAATAAAGGTCGTTTAAATGAAACAATGCTTCCAATTAAGACGGACGGATTGATAAAAACAGCCACAACTAAAATTCCTTTTGCCCTACGTATGATCAAAAAAGGAAAAATTAATCCATTTCATATGCCAAAAGCTATTGAAGGTATTAAAGGCGTAAAGGAAATTTACAAATATGCCGAGGAGGTCAAACACCCATGAGATACGCTTTTTTCCCAGGATGCACATTAGAATCAGCTGCAGAGGAACTCATGATTTCGACAATGAAGGTTGCAGAGGCCTTAGGAATTGAATTAATTGAGCTAAAAGGCTGGACATGCTGCGGAGCAAGCCATATTCAAGATGTAGATGATTTTTTAGCCACCTCCATCAATGCTCGTAATATTGCTCTAGGAGAGAAACTGGGTGTTTCGAAAATTATCACGGTTTGTAATACATGTACACTAATGCTTCGTACTGCAAAGGCTAAGCTTGATCAAAATAAAAATCTGCGTGCTATGGTGAACGAAGGCTTAAGAAGTACTGGTATGCAATATAAAGGCAACGTCGAAGTAACCCATCTGCTGTGGGCATTAATTGAAGATTACGGCCTTGACCGCTTGAAAGAAAAAGTAAAGCGTCCGCTAACAGGCTTGAAGGTAGCAAATTTTTATGGCTGTCATATCCTAATGCCACCGAAAATTATGGGGTTCGAAAATCACATGAACCCTCAATCAATGGAAATGATTGCTGAAGTACTTGGAGCTGAAAGTGTAAAGTTTGACCAACGTCTAGCATGCTGCGGATTTCATGCTGTCTTTCCAGCAGAAAAAGAGGTAATGAAATTAACAGGAATGAACTGTTTGTCACCAAAAGCTTCTGGTGCTGATTGTTTAATTACTCCATGCCCATTATGCCAGATGCAGTTAGATGCTTATCAGCCAGATGCACAAAAAGGTTTCTCTAAAGATATTACAATGCCTGTACTCCATCTGCCACAATTAATCGGTCTCGCTCTTGGATTTTCACCACAGGAGCTTGCAATCCAACGCCATGTGGTCGATGCTATTCCTGTATTAACCGAAAATGTATTAGTTTAAAAATTGTATGTTTAATTTCGTAGATTGAAATTAGTAATATCACTGCACTACCGAGTAGATTCCTCCTGTGCTATTTTCGATCAATCTATTACTGGAGACGAATGGCATGAAATATATTTATCAAAAAAATGCAAAACTTGTTGGTCATATTGAAGAAAAAATCCTTTGTCTATTAAATAGTAAGGATGACTGGATTCATGACCAATATCGTGAAAGCTTCATTATCCATGGTACTATTTATTCATCCAATATGCCTTTTCACCCACAGTCTATTTCGGTTACAGGCTATTTCCAAGATGAAGAGACAGGAAAATGGATTAAAGTTAAAAATGGGGTTGCAATTCTCAACTCTGAAGACCCTTCTATTAGTTGGAAGATGAGTTTTGAAGACCTTGTCTCGATCCATTTTAAAACAGGTAAATATATAAAGCTAAAGCATCCTATTAACCCTAATTTAAAGCGAATACGGAACTTTAATTAAACTTGCCCCCCACCTATTCTGATCTAAACTATCAGTTTTATATCTATATACATTCAAAAACCAGACTCCCATACGCTAAAGGAATCTGGTTTTCATATGTAAAGAGATATATTATTTCTTCATTCATTTTCCACGAGTTACTATCGAGTACCAAATGAATGTCCTGTTTTGAAAATCCGGCTATTTTTATCATAAATTTTTTAAAATCTCTGTTCGCCGAAATTACTTTAGTTCTTCGTTTAATAAAATCAACACTGGACAATATATAAAAAACACATTTAAAAACTTTCTTCTGTCATTTGAATCCGGTTAGGAAGCTTTTTTTCCTTTACTGCTTGCAAAAATAAAATATACAGGAGTGGGAAAAGTGGTTAGAGATAAAAGTACAATCATTCATATTTTATTGCTGCTGCTTGTTGTTTCAGTTTTTATATGGTCAGTTATTCGGCCAGCCGGATACTTAATATGGACAATGGAAGTGCTTCCTGCCGTTGTAGTACTTGTTATTGTAATTGTTACCTATAATAAGTTTCGTCTTACCACGCTATCTTATGTCATTATTGCCATACTATTAATTACTATGTTCATTGGCGGACATTATACGTACTCAAAGGTTCCTCTTTTCAATTGGATAAAAGATTATTTTGATCTAAATCGTAATCACTATGACAGGTTCGGGCATTTCTTGAAGGGGTTATTTGCAATTGTGATAAGAGAAATTTTAATAAGAAAAACACCGCTAGTAAGAGATCCATGGTTATCTGCAGTTACATTAAGTTTTTTACTTTCTATTGCAGCTTTATATGAAATTATTGAATGGCTTGCTTCAAAAATGACAAAAGGCAAAAAAGCATCAACAGAATTTTTAGGGACACAGGGTGATGTTTGGGATTCACAGTGGGATATGTCATTAACATTGGTGGGTTCTATATTAGCACTAATCATCTTTTCAAAGTTACAAGACAAGCTGTTAGAAAAAAAACGATAATGGCTGGCATTATTCACGAGTCCATCCAGCCATCCTCTTTTTAACTCGTTTTATCGTCTAGTAGACTTGATAAATATAAATATCAAGTGTCTTCCAAGCATAAGGTCGTCACTTAGGGTAAGAATCCATTTTGAAAAAAACTTAATCAAGATGGATTCTTTTTTAGCTTATTTAAATAAATACATAAGAGATCGTTCACCCATTACTTATGAATTGAATGAAACCCCATTAAATCTTTTATTTTCACTGTGTTTTCCTTTGACGTTAACATTTCGAGCAGCATAAATGCAACTTCAAAAGCTGTACCAGGATTAGATGAGGTAATAATATTTTCGTCACAGACAATTCGTTGATTCACAACCTGCACTCCGTATTGTTTTAATTGTTCTAACCGCTTGCTAGTTGGATGATTATAAGTAGTCGCCTTTCGATTTTGTAAAACACCGCTATGCGCAACCATTAAAGAGGCTACACAAATCGAGGCAATCGGCTTTTTACGAGAATCGAAATACTGGATTACTTTCTGAAAAGACTCACTAAATGCGTCTTCGTAAAATCCAGCTTCTTCAAATCCGCCAGGAATCGCCAGTGCATCAAATTCATCTAAAATGATATCATCTAATTGCTTTTCAGGTGTTACTTGAAAATTCCATGTACATTGCAGTTGAGGATGTAGCCCTACAGTAGTTACTTCCGTAGAACCGTCGCCTTCCCACTTGTTCCAGCCTAGTACATCTGTGAAGACACTCGCTTCTACAGCTTCAAACCCATTTGCTAATAGTAATAATATTTTTTTCAATTTGAACGCCTCCTTTACACTAAATTTTAAATAAGCAAGTCTTACAAATACAGAATGCAAAAAAGGGAATTTCATATATTTACTTTTATTTTCCTTGAAAAATCGTTTATATTATTAATAAAAAAAGGTGATACCATGGATCACGTTGATTATGAAATATTAAAATTGCTTCAGCAAAAAGCGAAGATGTCGATGAAGGAAATTGCTTCTCATGTTCACTTATCGGCACCTGCTGCAGCAGAACGAGTGAAAAAATTAGAGGACAGGCAAGTCATTGAAGGATATCAAGCTAAAATAAATTTGAATAAGCTTGATCGGCCAATCGTTGCACTGATTCTATTTAAATCGGCGGATTGTAAAAATCTTGCTCAATTTTGTCATTCACATCCAGATGTGATCGAGTGTTATCGGGTAGCTGGAGAAATTAGTTATATCGCTAAGGTAGCGACGAAATCAGTTGAAACATTAGAACAATTTATTGATCAGGCGATGCCCTTTGCCACCCCATCAACGAATATAGTGTTATCTACTCATGAAAATAATATATTATAACGAAATGATACAGAGGCTTAAAATCAAGAAATGATTCCTGTTCATTACGGAAATGATCTTCTTGAAGCAGCCATTTTAATTATAACGATCTCTCATAAGTTGTCTACGTTCTTTTGCTGACCCATTTTGACGGTCAGCTTTTTGGATTTTCTCTAAGGCTTCATTGGCTAATTTAACGACATGGAATTTATCAATAACGATTTTGGCATGTGGTATCACTGTGGTAACAGCACTCTTATATGGATTCCACATCCATTGCTACAAGTTCAATTTTATCAATGTCTTGGAGCTTTGAAAGGTAACTGATAACAGTATCCTTATTACGTTTCCAGAAGATTGAGCAGTAGTCTCAACTAAGAGTCTATCATCGTATTCATTTTCTTTCATATCCAGAATTTTAAAGTTTGGTAGATTGAGCATATAGTTGTCATTATTTCATTTCCTTTGATGTAATGATCCATTTACTTGTAGGAGTACCGTCAAAAAATGTGGATTTACTACGCTAAGATCATTTTTCTAACGTTTCTCATGTTAAAGTCTCGCAATCATCGTATTTATATTTGATGATCCACGAGACTTATGTGTTTATAATTAACTTACAGGATATGCGAATTCATTCAGAAAATAAGGCACAATACTCCCATGATAGGCTTTTCTTTCCTCTACAAAATGCCTTATCTCTGTAAAAAACACCTCATCTAGCAATGGATATTGCACTGTTCGAACTTGGTCTAAGATTGAGTTATGTTCAATTACTGCATCAACACTTGCAATTAATTGGCCAACAAGTTCTTTGCTTGGTATGATTCCCATAATGTCTTTATATATTTGTGCATCTTCATTTACATCCAACACATGGTAAGGCAATTTCATGTCGATATGGATTCCATCGACAAGGTTCTCCTCATATAACGCTTGTAACTTTTGGAAGTAAATTCCGCTAGTTGTTACAATTATTTTCCCTTCAAAAAATTCTCTTACTCGTTGCAGTAAGTCACGCACTTCATTTAATGGATTAATCAGAAATTCACCACCGCTAAACATTACGGCATCAAATAAAAAACCACTTTTCTTCAAATAGTCATATAAATCATCTGTGGTCTTATATTCCTTTGGTGTGTTAGCAATGATCTCATCATAATTATGGCAGCCAACACAGTGAAGTGGACAGCCTGAGAGCGAATGAATCAATAATGTCGTATGATTAGGTAGATCAGTAAATGTGCGAATAAAGTTATTGTAAAATTTCATTTTGTACACACCATTAATTAGCGGTGAGCTACCTCCTTCAACACATCTTCTTTTAACCGTTTTCTAATCGTCCAATCATTTCTTCTTGCTTTCGACCAAAAGTTATATTTCCCTTCATAATATCCCTTATCATCGACATGTATGCTGTTTCTGGAAATCATTTTCAAATAACCAATAACCCTGCTGAAAGTTGCAATATCTTTTGATTCACAGACTGGGCAATGATGAATGTTCTTGGCATCTTCAGCAATAATTTTCTGACCACAACTCATACAAGCTGTAATAGTTGGTGTCAATGTAATATAATTAATCGGCTTTTCAAATATTTTATCCAAGTATTTTGCTAGGGCTTCCGGTTTTACCTTTGCTTCAAGAAAATGGTGTAAAACACTGCCAGATGTGGCGTACCCTTGGAATTCAGCACTATTTTCCAATTGTTCAAGGAATTCCTCTTCAGAAAATGGAGTCATACAACCACTAGTTAAAAAAGGATTATCTCCTTCACCTTGTACAAAGATTTCTCGATTATTTGCTTTAGCCCATTTAAGGTCATGGCGTGCAAGTTTGATGGCTGCATTTTCTGCAGGAGCATACTCAATTCCACATGCCACTTTATCTCTCACAATAAATTTATTTACAATTTCTGTCATGTATTGCATAATTTTGTGAGCAATCATTTTGCCATCTTTATCTTTAATTCCATCCTTATAACCCAAATTTATGAGACCTTCATTCATGCCAGTAAGAGCGAACACATTAAAATAGTTTTTCAAATCCTTATTAAAGGCAAAAAAGGTTGGGTATAATTCCTTGTTTTGTTCAATCCATTTTCTCTTTTCCATGTGGGCTTCCTGCATGACTTCCATGTATTCACGTATCTTCTCTTTTACGAGGCCTATGTCATGTCCGAATTCTAAAAGTACTCTGTTCATGTTTAAATTAAGCACCTGTACCGCACCTGTGGAACCAGTAGATGATCCAAAAACACCTCCACCGGCTTTAGATAGTGTCTCTAAGTTGATTTGTAATCTGCAACAGAGGCTTCTACTTACTTCTGGATCTTTTGCTTGAATGAGTGGATTTAAAGCTTTGTAATAAGGATCTTCAAACGGCTTTGTTTTAAAGTTCTCAAAATATACACCACCCCAATGATACATTTTATCCAAGAGTTCGATAAATAATGGGTTTTGGTAATCAAAATGATCATCAATTTGTACGGTTAATAACGGGAAAGTAAACGGAATCCCATTGCTACCTGTCCCATTTTTCATCACATCAATAACAGCTCGGTTTATACGGTCAAAGTAAGTTGCTGGTATATCCTTATACTGTATATCCCTTCCCTCACCACCGATTACGATATATTGATCTTTTATTTCTTCAGAGGGTTTCCCAAATTCTAATGTAATATTGGAGAAACTACTTTGTGCTCCAGATCTAAGTGGCATATTTAGTTCCCATATCAGGCTTTGAAACAGTTCTATGAGTTCTTCATTCGTGTATGTAATGCCATGACTTTCCTCATCAAACAAATATGAGGCTGCAATGGTTGATAATTGTGCAAGCATTACTGCACCTGAGACTTGCTGTGATACTAATGTAACAATATTACTAAAATGCCGTAATAGTGTTGATACCCGCTTTGCTGGTTTGGAAGAGATCATATTTTTTGCAAGTGATGGAATACCTTTTGAAGCAATGTCCATGCAGCTAATGGATACACAATATGGTGCAAGCTGCTTATCGTGTACATAGACAATTCCCTCATCATATAACTCTTTTATTTTCGGTGGGAGAATATGATTAAAAAGAAACTCTTCCTCAGCATGATTTGTTAAATTATGCCTTAACAGTGGTAAGGAATAAACATAATTACTGTTTTCATGCCTAAGATAATCTGTTTGCTTGCTTTCTTGTTGCGATGTAAACTTGTCGATAATATCAATCGTATGTTGGAACATGCACAAACCTCTCCTTTAGACTTTTAAATGATGTATCTTGTTCATTCTTTACCACCTTAACACAATATATAGTATTATCAGGTGATAAAAATCACTACATATCGTTTTGTTTAAGAAAAAGGTTTGATGCCGTACCCCGGAGAGGGCAGTCTAACAGGATGAAAATATACTCTGACTACTCTTACCTTCAGAAAAAAATAGCACCATTATTATATTCTGATAAAGGCAAAAAAATGTTGAAGAACTATAAACAAAATCTAGGAGTCATAAATTTTGGATGGTTTTCAACTAGAAAATGGGCATATTGTTATTAATTTACGGCACCCCTATAGCCATAATCGGGGTTTTTTTGAAGTCAAGAATCCAGTCTGAACATATTGATGAACAAAAGGAAATACATGGATGGATTATACTTAATAAGATGATTAAAATAAAATGCAAATGTTGCAGGGGGTAAATTAGGGCATCATTGTGCGTTTTATATTTAGAGTATTTCATACCAACCAGCCTGAAACATGCTTATACAAGTAGGAAGTGAACAGTTTGCGGACGGGATCAAGTCCCACGGGCGCTATTCTGAAATAAGGATAGCGTCTTTCTTAATCAAAAGGGCCATTTAATTGAACAACCGCTCTAAAGAAATCTAGATATTCATGTTAAAATATGGATAGAGTTTTGAAGTAATGTACCTAAAATCTTGGGCAGGTTAGTTCCATAATAGGAGTGGAAAGAGTGAATAAGAAAACACTTAAATACACAATAATCGGGATTATTTCTTTTTTTTTGATTTTGTTCGGATTTTACTACTTAATTATAAGGGTTGGGCAAGGAGAATTTTATAAGTATGAGAATGGTGTGACAATAGAAATTGATAATTTAAGCAAACAAGAAATAACGGATTTAAATTTCTTTTTTTCATTTGATCCTACCTATGATGTGCATCAGGGTTTAGGTAGTGTCAATAAATTAGAACCTGGAGAAACCACTAGAATATATAGCCGTCATATAAATGGCGCTGGTAGTGATCGGAGTTTATATTTGCAATATCCCATTAACAAGATTGAGACACATGTTGAAACCCTTGCTTATTTACCTTCTTATAGACCTAGTAAGGTAGTAGTTTTATTAGATGTAACTGGAATTGATAATAAGGGGAAACTTTTGTTTAGAGTAAGAGGGTTTGAAGATCTCTTTGGCCAATATGAATTTGATTTGACATCCAATTAAAGAAGGAGTTTTAAAGGGGGAGCTTTAGTTAAATCCCTATCTTCAACAATCCATTTTGATCAACTAATTTTCAAAATGGATTGTTTTTATTTATCATAAAATGTAGTTTACGAAGGCATTTTAATCAAACTTTATTTTAAAACGACAATATTCGTCATGCATACTTTGCATAACTCCTTATTTTTTATGACGTTTCTTGATTTAGGTCTTGATAAGGTAGTTTCTATAATGTACTTCCTGAATATGAACAAATGATTATAAAAGGGGGGATGCAAACCAATAGGTTGATTTGCAGGGTCTTATATGACACAAATAAAAAATAATACTAACTTACAGGCAATTCAACAACAAAGGTAGTTCCTTCATTTTCCTTACTATTCACATGAATCAGACCGCTATGCAGTTTAACAATCGCAGCAACAATTGATAGTCCCAATCCTGTTCCCTCAACTGAACGCGTCCGTGCGGTATCTACTCGATAAAAACGATCAAAAATTCTTTCCTTCTCTTTATCATCCAATCCAATCCCCGTATCTTCAAAAGTTACCAATACCGATTTTTCTTTCTCTTCAATCGATATTTCAATACTGCCATTCGATTTATTATATTTGATGGCGTTAGTTAACAGATTGTCCCAAACCGTATGAAGTAAAGACGAGTCCCCAGTGATTTCTACATCCGGTAATGTAAACCCGAGCGTAATCCCATTTTGCCCTATTTGCCACTGATAGTTTCGTACCAGTTCCTTAATTTGCTTCCCAACATTAAATGGCTTTCTTTTCATAATATCCTCATCACTATCTAACGAAGCAAGAAGTAATAATTGTTTCGTTAATGTAGAGAGCCTATTAATTTCCCCATTAATGATAGAAATGTAATTTCTTTTTTCTTCTGTACTTATTGATTCATTTTCCAACAGGTTTGTATACCCTTTTATATTGGATAGAGGCGACTGTATATCATGAGAAATATTCGAGATGAACTCTTTCCTCATATCATCCATTTGCTCCAGTTTACTGGCCATTCGTAAAAAACTATATGAAAGTTCTCCTAACTCATCATGACGGGTAATATCAAGATCAACATTGAAATTACCATAAGAGAGTGATTTTGTGGCTGTTGTAAGTTTTGAGATTGGATTAACTAAATATTTTGTACTAAAAATAACCATAACGATACTCAGAATAATCGTTAATGCTAGTAGCCACCCAAATAAAATATGCATCTCGTTAAAAAGGAGTTTAATGTCCGGTCTAAGGAAAAGAGCATACTTTTCCTCGTTATGTGTTAACGGTACACCTATCGTATTCTTCAATTCATTTGCAAAAAAACCTGTGACAAATGTTTCCTGTGGGAAATTTAGAATACCATGAAAAATATCACCGTTTAATACTTGCTCCTTAGTGGAAGTAGACAGAGTATTTTCCCTAAAAGGTGCACCAAAATAAATTTCCTTTCCAGAATTGTCAACCAAGAAAATTTGGTACCCCATGGAGGAGATATTATCCAAATACTCTTTAAGATTTATATTGGGATGGTTTTTGGTAAATTCAGCAATATCTAATGCAATTTTTGTGTTTTTTTGATCATTATAAGGTTTTAACTTTTGCTGATAATACGTATTGGAGATTAAAAAAGCAAAGATCCCACTAAAAATCATAATTCCAATGGTAATCACTACAAACTTTACATACAAAGATCTCATCTGCGCTTTGCCTCCAGCGAATATCCAACCCCACGCACTGTCTTAATTTGAAAATCATCCGTCAATTTAGAAAAACGTTTCCTTAATCGTTTCACATGAACATCTACAGTTCGTTCATCCCCTTCATAATCCAAACCCCAAATATGTACTATTAGGTGATCGCGAGAAAATACTTGTATAGGATTTAAAGCCAGAAAATACAGTAGTTCGAATTCTTTTAAGGGTAAAAGGATAGTTCGATCCCCAATTTGAACCTCATAGTTTTTTTTATTTATAGTTGTACTCCCTAAGCGAATAATAGACTCATCTGATTGTTTATCATATCGTCGCAATAAAGCTTCTATTCTAAAGTTTAATTCTCTTGGTTCAAATGGCTTGACCAGATAATCATCCGTCCCTGATCTGAATCCTTCTTCTTTATCCTCAATTTGATTCTTAGCTGTTAAAAGGATAACTGGAATATCATATTTCTTTCGAATCTCCCTTGTTAATGCATAACCATCCATAAAAGGCATCATCACATCCACTACTGCTAAATCACATGCTTCTCTATTAAGAACTCTTAATGCTTCAGTGCCGTCTTGTGCTTGAATTACTTTATACCCAGCTTCGGATAAGTGGATATTTACTAGCTGTAAAATATTGATATCGTCATCTACAATTAGAATAGTTGTCATTTTGTATTCTCCTATTAAGCAAAATATTAGTTTTCTGTTTCAATTAAAAATACATTTAATAAATCATAACAAATAAACAGCCCCGTAAACATGTGTAGGCTGTTCATTTACATTTTACTAATATTCATACATTATCTAGTATTTGTAGAAATTTAATCTCTACTTTGCAAAACCATTCCATCACTCATTTTGATGACATGGTCAGCATATGAAAGCATTTCTTCATCATGGGTAACCATTAATGTAGTAATATTCAACGCTTTAGTTAAACCTCGAATTAATGACATAACATCTTTAGACCTTTTTGAATCTAGACTTGCAGTCGGTTCATCAGCAAATAGAACTTTAGGTTTATGGATTATTGCACGAGCGATTGCAACTCTTTGTTTCTCCCCACCTGATAATGAAGAGGGGTAAGCATTTTTCCTATGGTCCATTTCAACTAATTGTAGAATTTTATTAACTTCTGCTTTTCTTGCTTGTTTGCTTAATGCTGATTCAGACACATCTAGCATTAGCATTAGTTGTTCTTCTACTGTGAGAAAAGGAACAAGGTGTGCAAATTGAAATACAAAACCAAATTTACTTGCTCGTACTTTTCGAACTTCCTCGGAACTCATGGCAGCCATATTTTTGCCTTCAAATAGTATGTGTCCGTTTGATGCTGGCTGAAGTCCGGCAGCTATTGTAAGGAGTGTACTTTTACCAGAGCCTGATGCACCCACTAATGCTGTTACCTCTCCTTCTTTAAGAGAAAGGTTAATTCCTTTTAGTATTTCTTCCTCTACTTCACCATTAGTAAATGTTTTTCTTACTTCATCAAGTGTAAAAATTGTCATATCAAGCCTCTCCTTGTTGGATTGCTTGTAATGGTTCTATTTTTTTGATTTGTATACCTGAGAGTGTAGCTCCAATAAAACCGATAATTAGGAATACTATAGATAATTGTGATGTTGTTTCAATGGTTAAATGGAAAGGCATTCCTTTAGGTGCAATCATATTAAAAACTTGGCTAAGTGAAATAGACATAATAAGGGCAATTATTGTAATATAGAGCATTTGTGTCCACATCATTTTGAATAGTCTGCTTGTTTTTATGCCAATTGCTTTTAAAATACCGTATAAACCAATTTTTTGAACGTTCATCATGTAGAAAAAAATAGCAAATAACATTCCACTAATGACAACTAAAAACCAAACAATCATATTTAAAGACATTTGTTCTGCGTTATAACTTGGAATTGAATGGAGAAAATCTTTATTTGAAAATGATTGTAATCCCATAAATTCTTTAGAAGAATCTTCTCCTGGGATGAAAATTAATTGCATTTCCATAACTCGATAAATTTCTTGATAATTCTTTATGTTTATATAAGCAACAGGGGCATGACTATATTTCTTTTGATCAACAAAGCCCTTTACTATAAACTCACCACTAAATTGATTATTAGTTAAGGTATCTCCAACCTTTATACCTTTATCCTCCAATGAGCGATCTAATATAATTTCCCCCTCTTTCACATTTTTAAATAACTTTGAATCAGTGGATGTAACAAAGGCGACGCTTTGCTGTTTGTCAGCTTCATCATTTAAGAAACCCATTTGAATCGAGAATGCTACAGCATCTTTTTGTTTGTTTAATATTTTATCTTGTATACTGCTATCTATTCTTGACAGATTATAAGTTTTATCTGCATCTTTATTCATATAAAATTGTCCTTCTGGTAAATCTTTAATTAAGGCAGCATTGTCTTGTGATAGACCATTTGCTAAACCAGAAATAATAAAAGTAAGTAAACTAACAAGAAAAACAATTGAACCTAAAATCAAAAATCTTACTTTATTTTTCTTGATTTCTTGCCAAGCCATGTTCATCTTTAATTTCCTCCAATCCCTTCTTGACATCCATAGTTTATAAATCAAATATGAACGGAAGATGAACAGTAATTTACATTTAAAGTGAATTTGAAATGATTTTGAATGAACAATGAGTAGTTGTTACTTTATTGGAGAACCGAGATTATTATATATGTGAACAAAAGCGCCTATTTCTGTTACATGGTTTGAAAATGATTGTGAATAAATATACTTAAACAAACGGTTAGCTTTACTTCAATAGCGATCTTCAATCGAAAATTAAACTACTATATTTATAACCCCATCCTAAATTAGAACGGGGTTATGCTTGTTTAAGCTTTTAAAATTAATGAACTTTTTTCATTTTATCGATAAAAGGGAATGCGGTTCAACTAGCTAGATGTTTAAAAGCCCTTGATTATTCTTTAGCTTTTATACACTTAATCGGTATACCAGAAGTAGCTATTTAGTTAATACTATTAGAAATCACAACTAACTTCCACGCCTCTGGTTGGTCAGTGTTTCTTAAGGCAAGTACAGCAGTGCCTCTTATTGAAGCAACGAAGCTCGATAAAAGATATTAACTCAACTTATTTTTTAAAGCATAAGTCTGCTGCCTAATAAATAAAGCATAAGCTTTCCAAACGGAAAACTTATGCTCTACGTCACAACAAAAAATAAAAAACCACCAAATATGTATTTGGTGGAGACGGAGGGAGTCGAACCCTCGTCCAGAAATATCGGCACTTAAGCTTCTACGAGTGTAGTCGACATATTCGTATTTCGCTGAACCCTTCTGCCTATCGACAGGCGTCCAGTCAGCTAGTCTGGTTGTTCTCTTCCATCTTCCTCAGACGGTGGAATCCGGCGTAGCCCACTTAAAGTGAGTCCGTTACCCTACCACATGGGCAATGGAGGGACGAACCGCTAAGCGCTATTAAGCAGCTAAAGCGAAGTTGTTTTGTTGTTTGCCAGTTATAGGCTTTGACGTTTTAACGAGGCCGATCCCCTCGACTCGCAACCTAAGCTCGAACTATCCCTGTCGAATCCGTAGCGTCCCCATTGTAAAAAAATCGGCGGCGAATCTCTTCGTCAACGAAAGTCGTCAGCATCCTCACGTACAAATTACGTACGCTCCGGTGCTTCCTCAATCGTTTCCTCGCCCTTCTTGCCGCTTTTTTCCAATGATGTGTAGCGAATTTTTCACGCTGACGACATCCGGAATGTTCAAGTAGCTGAGCCTGTTACTGTCACTCGCTGTGACATTTATTATTATAGCATAGATAGTGATAAATTCAATTGTAAGTTTTTGTAATTACATTTTCTGTCTTTCTCTGAAAGCACGCTCTACTTCACGTTTGGCTTCTTTCTTTTTCAAATCCTCACGCTTGTCGTATTTCTTTTTCCCTTTTGCAAGACCGATTAACACCTTCGCATACCCATTTTTCAAATAAAGCTTTAATGGGACAAGAGAATAGCCAATTTCTTTCGTTTCTCCAATTAGCTTGCTAATTTCTTTATTATGCAGAAGCAGTTTTCTTTCTCGGAGTGGATCATGGTTATAGCGGTTGCCCTGTTCATAAGGACTAATGTGCATCCCTATTAAAAAAACTTCCCCTTTTTCAATCCGAGCATAGGAATCTTTCAAATTAACCTTTCCTTGGCGGATTGATTTAATTTCCGTCCCTTGCAAGACTATCCCGGCTTCGTATGTCTCTTCTATAGAATAGTCATGATAGGCCTTTTTATTTTGCGCGATCATTTTCCCTGCGCCTTTTGGCATTGCCATTCCCCCTTGCCTCTTCTAATCTGTCAGTTCGTTTTTGGGGGCTGTCAGATAGAATAAAGTTTTTTATATTGTACCAAAAAAATAGAGGTCACTCAATGAATAGCCTTTCCAATCTAAGGTAAAGCCTTACTAGTATTGGCTCTTTTTAGTTAACGGTTTCTTTTCTTGTGATCCTATTTTCTATTTTTTCTTTTGAAGGGTACAAGTCGACTTCTCCTTTTACCACCTTCTCGCTTTTTTACTCTTCACGGACACAAGACAACTTCTCTTGTTACCGTTGCTCACCTTTTTCTCTCTTCACGGGCACAAGACAACCTCCCTTGTTACCGCGGTCTCACCTTTTTCTCTCTTCACGGGCACAAGACAACCTCTCTTGTTACCGCGGTCTCACCTTTTTCTCTCTTCACGGGCACAAGACAACCTCCCTTGTTACCGTAGTCTCAACTTTTTCTCTCTTCACGGACACAAGACAACCTCTCTTGTTACCGTATCTCACCTTTCTTCACTCTTCACGGGCACATGGTTACTACATTTTCAACCATGTGCCCTCATTTTCTATTCTCATAGCGACTTATCTTTGCCCAAATACCTGCGGACTAGCGTTTCTTATTTTTCCGCTTTGCTATTGGTGCATTTTCGTAGTATTTTCTCGACTTTTTCGGCTTTTTCTTTCCATCGCTAGACCCTGTGCCTGTGCGATTGCGACTTCCAGCGGCTTGGTCAGATTTGCCTTTACGCGGTTTGCGTTCGCTGCTTCCAGTTCGGAAAATCTTCGGCTTTTCCTTTGTTTCCAGTCTGCGCGTCCCTTTCATGCCGACAATTTCAAAATCGATTGAACGCTCTTCCTTATTCACTTTTACAACACGGACGGTAATTTCATCACCTATGCGGAACACATTGCCAGTCCGCTCGCCGATCATTGCTAAATGGCGCTCATCGTAGCGGTAATAATCATCCGTCATATAGCTAACGTGAATGAGGCCTTCAATTGTATTCGGAAGCTCAACAAACATTCCAAAGTTTGTGACTGAACTAATAATCCCGTCATACTCTACGCCAATTTTATCTTCCATGTATTCCGCTTTTTTCAGTTCATCCGTTTCCCGTTCTGCTTCGACTGCTCTCCGCTCCATATTTGAAGAGTGCTCGGCAATATCAGGAAGCTGTGCATTCCATTTTTCTCTTGTTGCTTGATCGAGCTTGCCTTCAATTAAATACGTACGGATCAATCGGTGGACAATTAAATCCGGGTATCTGCGAATCGGTGATGTGAAATGGGTGTAAAATTCTGTTGATAACCCAAAGTGACCCAAGCTTTCTGGATCGTATTTTGCTTGTTGCATCGAGCGAAGCATGACCGTTGAAACAACCATTTCCTCTGGTTTTCCTTGGACTTCCTCGATAATTTCCTGCAGGGCACGAGGATGGACTGAATTGGCTGTTCCTCTCACGATATAACCGAAATTGATGATAAACTCAAAGAACCTTCTTAGCTTATCTTCCTTCGGGTCCTCGTGGATTCGATAGATGAATGGTACCTCCATCCAATGAAAATGCTCAGCTACAGTTTCATTTGCTGCTAGCATGAATTCTTCAATTAGTCTTTCAGCAACCGAACGTTCACGAATAACAACATCATTTGGCTTGCCTTCTTCATCAACAATGACTTTTGCTTCTTTGAAATCAAAGTCAATAGCCCCACGCTTCATTCGCTTGCTTCGTAAAATTTGTGCAAGTTCTTCCATAAGCTGAAACATAGGGACAAGCGGCTCATACCGTTGCATAAGCTCTTCATCTTGATCCTCTAGAATTTTATTCACATCCGAATAAGTCATTCTCTCCGTTGTTTTAATCACACTTTGGAAGATTTCATGCGAAACGACCTCTCCACCAGGAGCAATCTCCATCTCACATGATAGTGTTAACCGGTCTACCTTTGGATTCAATGAGCATATTCCATTTGATAAGCGGTGAGGAATCATTGGAATGACGCGATCAACTAAATATATACTTGTTGCACGATCTGCTGCTTCACGGTCAATCGCTGAATCCTCACGAACATAATGGGTAACATCTGCGATATGTACACCCAGCTTATAGTTGCCATTTTCAAGCTTCGTAACAGTGACCGCATCATCTAAATCCTTCGCATCTGCCCCATCAATCGTGACAATCGTTTGATCTCTTAAATCCCGCCGATTTGCCAGTTCACTTGGATCAATGGTTTCAGACGTATTGGTTGCTTGCTCGAGCACTTCATCTGGAAACTCCATTGGAAGACTATGCTTATGGATAACAGAAAGAATATCAACACCCGGATCATTTTTATGACCAAGGATTTGTACGACTTCCCCTTCTGCACTTTTTCTGCCTTCTGGATAGGTTGTTAACTTAACAACTACCTTATGGCCTTCGACTGCGCCAAGAGAAGCTGATTTCGGGATAAATATATCACTGGTGAACTTCTTATCATCAGGGAGAACGAACCCAAAATTTTTACTTTCTGTATACGTTCCGACAATTTGCGTAATCCCGCGCTCTAGAACACGTA
This sequence comes from Cytobacillus sp., assembly GCF_032154635.1. GTDB lineage: Bacteria > Bacillota > Bacilli > Bacillales > Cytobacillaceae > Cytobacillus. The sequence continues at coordinate 46,137 of NZ_JALDXW010000026.1, forward strand.
CAATCGTGCCTTCTCTTCTTTGACCTGAGGTTTCTGAACTAACACGTGCTAGAACAATATCTCCATGCATTGCATTATTCGTTTCATTTGGCGGGATAAATATATCGTCCATTCCCGGCTCATCTGGAATCACAAAAGCAAAGCCTTTTGCATGTCCTGTCAGCTTCCCGCGGATGAGATTCATCTTTTCTGGCAAGCCGTAGCGATTGCTTCTTGTTCGTACGACAAGGCCTTTCTCCTCCATCATCACAAGCGCTTTAACAAAATCTTTAAAATCAGAAGAATCCTCGATTCCAAATGCGGATTCCATTTCCTGTACAGTAAGCGGCTTGTATGCCTCATCCTTCATGTAGTACAGGAGCTTATCTATTATCTTTTGGATATTATTTTCCATTCAATATCCCCTCCTTTTCTTTTATTCTTCCCAATCTAGCTTTTCTAAAAACTGATACACATCCTCATGAAGCTGGTCCCGTTCTTTATCAAGTGTAATCACGTGTCCTGATTCCTCAAACCATTTGATTTCTTTCAAATCCGCTTCCACTTCATTAAAAATAATGTTCGCACTTTCCGTATTGATCATATGATCATCTCTCGCTTGAACAACGAAAGTAGGAGAATAAATCATATCCACGTGATTGCGAACATCTGCAATTAACTCCTGAAGCGCTTTTAAGGTGTTCATCGGCGTTTTTTGAAAGTCTGCCATCTCTTGTTCAATTTGCGCCTCAGATTTCCCCTCCAGCTGCTTATATTGTCGGGCATATTGCAGAATTCCTTCATACATTACTTCTTCGCTCTTTATATGCATGGGTGCACACATAGGGATAATTCCCTTAACAGGTACAGTGTAACCTAATTTCAAGGAAAATACGCCTCCTAATGATAGCCCTGCAACAGCAATTTCCTGATGCCCGCTATTTTTCAAGAATTCATATCCATCCATAACGTCTTTCCACCAGTCTTCAGGTCCGGTATGAACAAGCTCCTCAGGAGGTACCCCATGTCCCTTGTATTGAGGCGCATGGCATGTGTAGCCCTTTCCCTCTAAAAAACGTCCCATCATTCGTACATCCGCTGTATTCCCCGTAAATCCATGCAGCAGCAGTACCGCCCTTTTTCCATTTCCAAAAGTAAACGGCTTTGGTGTAACAATTTTCATCTATTTAATACTCCTTTATGTAAAATTCATTATCTACTATTTTTAACAAAACCAACGAAAAAAACCTGACCTAATGAAGGCCAGGCAATTTTTTATAACGCGAAATAGGATACTCCAATAGTTAAAAGAAAAAATAAGACTGCAAGAACCAGCGTAATGCGGTGAAGAATTAGATCCAGCCCGCGTGCTTTTTGTTTTCCAAAAAGCTGCTCTGCTCCCCCAGAAATGGCACCGGATAGACCAGCACTTTTACCTGATTGCAGAAGTACGACAACAATAAGTCCGACAGATACAATAACCAATAGTGTGATTAATAGTGCATGCATAAAAGCCCACCTCCTGAAAACGAACCTTTTACAGTATTTTTAATTTTATCATAGTTGTGTTTTATTGGCAATAGAATTCAGAATTTGGTCATATTGCACTGAAGGAATGCTTTACTTAGTATCGAAATCTATTTGGAAAAGGAGTGATTATTTTGATTTTAAAAGAGATATCGAAACCAAGCAGTATTTTAAAGTTGGAGGCATTGATACGGCGCATACCTGCAGATCATGCTAGGAATACTGAAATAAAGGAAGATCTAAGAAAAAGGCAAGCTGGCTATAATGGGGAACGAGCAATATCCTATTACTTAGATTTTCTGCCTGAAAAAGATTATTTTGTTTTTCATGATCTTCGTCTTCCCAGCGGTCATCACTATTTTCAAATCGATTACCTCATTCTCAGCCGCCGTCTAGCGTTTATCCTCGAATGCAAGAATTTCTACGGTACTTTACTTCTTGAAGATTCGTTTAACCAACTTATTCGAACAGCAAATGATAAAGAAGAAGGTTTTCATAATCCCCTTGTTCAAGCCAGGTGGCATCAGCAGCAACTAACCACATTTCTTAGCAGTCATGGCTACTCTCAGATTCCCATCGATTATTTAGTTGCCTTCAGCAGCCCCTCAACGATTATAAAATCCAATTCTCGTAATCCATCCATTTTGAAAAAGATCGTACATGGGTATTATCTGCTGGAACGTCTGAATGAAATGGAAAGAGTGTATAAAAATGATGTAATAGATAGGAAGGGCATGAGGAAATTATGTAAGCTGCTGCTTAAAAGTCATGTTCCAAGTAATCAGGATATTCTGCTGAAATATGGGTTAGCAAAATCAGAGGTGATAAAGGGGGTACAATGTCCAAGTTGCCTATCATTTGGAATGGTTCGCTTACGGAGAAAGTGGTTTTGCGAAAAATGTGGGTGCTTTGATAAAAATGCACATGTTGAAGCAGTAAAAGATTTCTTTCTCTTGATGAATTCAACGATGTCTAACAAGCAATTTCGCGAATTTACACATTTAACATCCGTAGATATGGCATCCAAGCTGCTTATGCGAATGAATCTGCCAAGTTCGGGAGCAAACAAAGGGAGAGTATACCATCCTCAGTAAGATATTCGCTGTCATGCAGCTTTTATTGGACAAAAAAATGATATATTCGCCGTCCACCTCGATATATTGGACAAAAATGAATTATATTCGCCGTCACAACAATTATATTCGCCAAACAACAAAAAGGCGGCCACAATGGCCGCCCTCTTCATTTACTTCTTCAAATTATAGAAAGACTTCAATCCATCATATACTGCTAAATCGCCAAGCTCGTCTTCGATGCGAAGAAGCTGATTGTATTTCGCAATACGATCTGTACGGGACATCGATCCTGTCTTGATTTGGCCTGCATTTGTTGCAACAGCGATGTCAGCAATTGTTGCATCTTCTGTTTCACCAGAACGGTGAGAAACGACAGCTGTGTAGCCTGCACGCTTCGCCATTTCAATCGCATCAAAAGTTTCAGTTAATGTACCGATTTGGTTTACTTTAATTAGAATGGAGTTGCCTACGCCTTGCTCAATGCCTTGAGCTAATTTCTTCGTATTTGTAACGAATAGGTCATCCCCTACAAGCTGTACTTTTCCGCCGATGCGTTCAGTAAGAAGCTTGTGGCCTTCCCAGTCGTTTTCATCTAATCCATCTTCAATAGAGATGATTGGGAATTCGTTTACGAGCTCTTCATAGAAGTTGACCATGTCTTCTGAAGTTAAGCCTGTGCGGCCTTCGCCTGCAAGATCATATTTGCCTGTTTCTTTGTTAAAGAACTCAGATGAAGCAACGTCCATTGCAAGATAAATATCTTTGCCTGCTTCGTATCCAGCATTCTTGATTGCTTCAATAATTACTTCTAATGCTTCACGGTTTGAACCAAGGTTTGGAGCGAATCCGCCTTCATCACCTACAGCTGTATTCAAGCCTTTGCCAGATAAAACTTTCTTCAAAGAATGGAATACTTCCGCACCCATGCGGATGGCTTCTTTAAAAGTAGGTGCGCCAACAGGCATGATCATGAATTCTTGGAAATCCACATTGTTATCTGCATGAGATCCGCCGTTGATGATGTTCATCATTGGAGTCGGGAGCTGCTTCGCATTGAATCCGCCAAGGTAGCGGTATAATGGAAGACCTACTGATTCTGCCGCTGCATGTGCGCAAGCCATTGATACACCAAGGATCGCATTTGCACCAAGTTTGCCCTTGTTCTCTGTTCCATCTAGTTCGATCATGGTGCGGTCGATGCCTACCTGATCTGTTACATCCATGCCAATTACAGCATCAGCAATCAAATTGTTCACATTGTCTACTGCTTTTTGCACACCTTTTCCAAGGTAGCGTGACTTGTCTCCGTCACGAAGCTCCACTGCTTCATATTCACCAGTTGATGCACCAGATGGGACCATTGCGCGGCCAAAGAATCCTGATTCTGTTAAAACTTCTACTTCAACTGTCGGATTTCCGCGAGAATCTAAAACTTCACGAGCATATACATGTTGGATAAATGGCATATTCATTCTCTCCTTTAATTTCAGCTTTTATTTTTTTATTAACGTAGTCCCTGTCATTTCAGTTGGTTTTTCAAGCCCAAGAAGGTCTAGCATCGTTGGAGCAAGATCTCCAAGAATGCCGTTATCTCGAAGCTGTACACCATTTTGCGTAATAATCACGGGTACTGGATTCGTTGTATGTGCGGTCATCGGCTGTCCTTCTAATGTAATCACTTCATCCGCGTTCCCGTGGTCTGCAGTAATAATCACTTTTCCGCCTTTTTCTACAATAAGATCAACAATTCTTCCAAGGCATTCATCAACTGTTTCTACTGCCTTAATTGTTGGTTCAAGCATCCCAGAATGCCCAACCATATCAGGGTTAGCGAAGTTTAGAATAATTGCATCCTGCTGATCTGCCTCTATCTCTTTTATCAAGGCATCTGTTACCTCGTAAGCACTCATTTCCGGCTTTAAATCATATGTAGCAACCTTAGGTGAGTTGATTAAAATCCGTTTTTCACCCGGAAATTCCGCTTCACGCCCGCCGCTCATAAAAAAGGTAACATGCGGGTATTTCTCTGTTTCTGCAATTCGCAGCTGTTTCAAGCCATTTTGTGACAATACCTCTCCAAGCGTATTATCTAGGTTACTTGGTTCAAATGCAACATAGCCATCAACTGTTTCACTAAAATGCGTTAAGCAAACGAAAAACAGATGATCCGGATGCTTCGGACCTCTATCAAACGAACGGAAATCTTTATTCGTGAACGTGTTCGAAATTTGAATCGCCCGATCTGGTCGGAAATTATAGAATATCACTGCATCATTGTCTTGAATTGTTGCCACTGGTTCCCCATTTTCTCTAGTAATAACCGAAGGGATGACGAATTCATCAAAGATTCCATGCCGATAATTATCCTCAACTAAATCAATCGCATTCGAGTAGCTCGGACCTTCGCCGTAAACCATCGAGCGGTATGACTTTTCTACACGTTCCCAGCGCTTATCCCGGTCCATAGAGTAATAGCGGCCAGAGATTGTGGCGAATTCACCGACACCGTATTCCTTCATTTTTTCCTCAGCCGCATGTATAAAGCTTTCTGCTGTTTGGGGACCTACATCCCGTCCATCTAAAAATCCATGAACATAGACGTTTTCAACACCTTCTTCTGCAGCTAAATGCAGAAGCGCATAAAGGTGATTAATATGACTGTGCACACCACCGTCTGAAAGCAAGCCCATTAAATGGAGACTTGTTCCATTTTTCTTTACATGGTTAATGGCTTTTAAAAAGGTTTCATTTTTATCAAACTTGCCTTCACGAATCGCTACATTTACTCTTGTAAGGCTTTGATAAACCACACGGCCTGCGCCAATGTTTAAATGTCCTACCTCTGAATTTCCCATTTGTCCTTCTGGCAAACCGACTGCTTCCCCGCAAGCAGTTAAGGTTGCATGGGGATAGGTATTCCAATAGCGGTCAAAGTTTGGCTTTTTTGCATGTGAAACGGCATTTCCTTTTTCTTCATCTCTTAGCCCAAAGCCATCCAGGATGATTAATGCAACAGGTGACTTACTCATATTGCCCTGCCTCCAATAATTGCAGGAACGATTGTGCTTCTAAGCTAGCGCCTCCTACTAAAGCGCCATCGATATCAGGCTGGGACATATATTCTTTAATGTTACCAGGCTTTACACTGCCGCCATACTGAATTCGTACAGCATCTGCAGCCGCTTCTGAAAATTGCTCTTTCACCACTTGGCGAATATGGGCACATACTTCATTCGCATCTTCAGCAGTAGAAGATTTCCCTGTTCCAATCGCCCAGATTGGTTCATAAGCAATAACTGTTTGTTTTACTTGTTCTTCAGTCAAGCCTTGCAATGCCTTTTCTATTTGTGAGCCGACAAACGCCATGGTTTCGCCATTCTCCCGTTGTTCAAGCGTTTCTCCACAGCATACAATTGGAGTTAGATTGTGCTTGAAAGCAGCCAATGTTTTTTTATTTACTGCTTCATCTGTTTCATTAAACATTTCACGGCGTTCAGAATGACCGAGAATGACATATCTTACACCGATTTCTTCTAACGCCACCGGGCTAATTTCCCCCGTAAAAGCACCGCTTTCTTCAAAATGCATATTTTGTGCACCAATGCCCACATTTGAGCCTACTAAGCGCCCCAAAAATAAAGCTGGCGCACAAATAACCGTTTCTACTTTATCCTTATCTGGGATAGAGCCAGTGATTTCATCTAAGAAAGCTTTCGCCTCCGGTAAAGTTTTATGCATTTTCCAGTTACCTGCAATGATTGGTTTACGCATATGGTACATCCTTTCATGCAAAATTTTTTGTTAAACAGAGGTAAGCCGCTTCCGCTTTTCTTTGTCCAGCTCCTGCGGCTAGGGGCTCGAGGTCATAAGTCATTCCATCAAGAAGGGTAAAGTACAACCTTCCTGCTGGACTGCCTTATGCTTGTCGCCCCTGGTCCAGCCGCTTCCGCTTTTCTTTGTCCAGCTCCTGCGGCTAGGGGCTCGAGGTCATAAGTCATTCCATCAAGAAGGGTAAAGTACAACCTTCCTGCTGGACTGCCTTATGCTTGTCGCCCCTGGTCCAGCCGCTTCCGCTTTTCTATTTATCATTTAGCGCGACTACACCAGGTAAAGCTTTGCCTTCCATAAACTCTAAGGAGGCACCGCCGCCAGTGGAAATATGGCTCATACGGTCAGCAAGATAGAATTTTTCTACAGCTGCTGCTGAGTCTCCACCGCCAATGACAGAATATGTATCGTTTGCTTCTGCTAAAGCTTCCGCCACAGCTCGTGTTCCGCCAGCAAATTTATCCCATTCAAACACACCCATCGGTCCATTCCAAATGACTAGCTTGGAATTTTGGATCACATCACTGTAGATTTCAGCCGTTTTTGGTCCGATATCTAGCGCTTGCCAATCAGCTGGAATGTCTTCAATTGCCACCGTTTCTGTGTTTGCTTCCGTAGAGAAATCGTCAGCAATGACAGCGTCAACAGGCATATAAAAGTTAACTCCCTTTTCTTGCGCTTTTTTCATAAATGATTTTGCTAAATCTATTTTATCTTCTTCTAAAAGTGATTTTCCTATTTCATGGCCATTTGCCTTTACGAACGTATAAGCCAAGCCGCCGCCAATGATTAAGTTATCTACCTTATCAAGCAGATTTTCAATCACGCCAATTTTATCCTTTACTTTTGCCCCACCGATAATCGCTGTAAATGGGCGCTCAGGATTAGATAAAGCCTTACCTAACACATCTAGCTCTTTCTCCATTAGAAGTCCTGATACAGCCGGAAGATGATGAGCTATTCCTTCTGTTGAAGCATGTGCACGGTGTGCAGCACCGAACGCATCATTCACATAAATGTCAGCTAAATCAGCAAAGGCTTTTGCTAGCTCTGGATCATTTTTTTCCTCGCCTGGATAGAAACGAACATTTTCAAGAAGCATCACATCTCCTTCATTCATTGTTTCTATCGTTTCTTTAACCGTATCTCCATATGCCTCATCTGCTTTTTTTACCTCTTTCCCAAGAAGCTCAGATAAACGAGCAGCGACCGGTGTCAGGCGCAGTTCCTCGACAACCTGTCCCTTTGGACGCCCAAGATGGCTGGCTAAAATTACTTTTGCTCCCTGGTCTGTTAAGTATTGAATCGTTGGCAGTGCAGCGCGGATTCGTGTTTCATCAGTCACTTTGCCATCTTTCATCGGTACATTGAAATCCACACGGCAAAATACCTTTTTCCCTTTTAAATCCACATCTTTAACGCTTTTTTTGTTCATCGCAAAATGACCCCCACATTTTTTTACAAATAAGTAGTACTTGCTTTGTTCTTCACTAAGCAAAAAAAATTGCGAAAACTCATCATAGAAAAAGGAGAGGGGGTTGTTCCCCGCTCCCCTTTACCATATATCATTATAGACGTTTGCACTTTCAATTTCCAATATGTTTAAAACATTCCAGGGGAATTTTATAAGCCTTTTTCTGCGATGTATTCTACAAGGTCTACTACACGGTTAGAATAGCCGCTTTCATTGTCATACCAAGAAATGACCTTCACCATGCTTCCTTCCATTACCATTGTAGATAGGGCATCAATGGTTGATGAAGCAGCGTCTCCATTGTAATCCGAAGATACAAGCGGTTCTTCACTGTATGCTAAGATGCCTTTTAATTCACCTTCAGCCGCCTCTTTAAATGCTGCGTTTACTTCTTCAGCTGTCACTTCTTTTTCTAATTCAGCAACTAAATCAACTAATGAAACGTTTGGCGTTGGGACACGTACAGCTCCGCCATTTAATTTGCCCTTTAATTCAGGCAATACAAGGGAAACAGCTTTGGCAGCCCCAGTTGTTGTTGGAATGATATTTTCAGCTGCCGCACGGGCACGACGGTAATCTTTATGCGGCAAATCAAGAATTTGCTGGTCATTTGTATAAGAGTGAATCGTTGTCATCATTCCACGCTTAATGCCAAATTTATCATTCAGCACTTTAGCAAAAGGTGCAAGACAGTTTGTTGTACATGATGCATTGGAAATTACATGATGGTTTGCTGGGTCATAGCTATCATGGTTTACACCCATAACGACTGTAATATCTTCATTCGTTGCAGGTGCAGAAATAATGACTTTCTTTGCTCCCGCCTCTAAATGCTTCGCTGCGTCCTCACGCTTCGTAAAACGACCAGTTGATTCAATAACTACTTCAACACCTAAGTCTCCCCATCCAAGCTGAGCAGGATCACGTTCTGCAATAACTTTTACTTTACGTCCGCCTACTACAAGATAATCTCCATCAACAGATACATCTTCGTTTAATGTTCCGTGAACAGAATCATATTTTAGAAGATGTGCCAGCATATTTGCATCTGTTAAATCATTTACTGCGACAATCTCTATATTAGGGTTCTTTAATGCTGCCCGAAAAACGACACGACCAATTCTTCCAAATCCATTTATTCCAACTTTTACTGCCATTTTAACTTCCTCCCTTGTAGGATAAATTATATTGAAAAAGGGTAATTACCCTTCTAATAAACATTTCGCAGCGCCTTCATCCGTAACTAGCACTGTTGATTGCGGTGCTTGTTTCATATAAGCGGCAATTGCTTTTGCCTTTGTTTTGCCTCCTGCAACTGCAATAACATGCGGAATAGCAGAAAGATCCTGAAGCTGGAGTCCAATCGTTTGAACTTTATGAACGACCTCGCCATTTCTATTGAAATAATAGCCGAAAGCCTCCCCTTCCGCCTGTGCACTTTTAATTTTTGCTAGATCTTCGCTGCTTGATTTTCGGCGCTCTGCCATTGTAATAGCGTCTCCAATCCCATGTAAAACCATGCTTGCTGACTTTATTAGTTTCAGAACTTCGCTAATTTCCCGTTCTTTACTAATGGATTCATACATTTCCTGACTCACTTGATCCGGGATATATAAGACACGATGCTTAGAATCCGTTTTGTCAGCCATTGCTGCACAAATGGAGTTGGCTTGATTTTTTACATCCTCACCTATTCCTCCTCTAGCAGGGACAAAAAGACAGCTTTGCGAAGCTTCTACAGGTGTTAACATTTCCGCCACGGCTGCAATGGTTGAGCCTCCTGTTACAGCAATAATATTTTCCCCTGTAAGATTGGATTTCATCCGATTGGCAGCAGCTCTGCCTAGTTCTGGTTTCACCCACGGCGATTCATCGCAATCACCAGAGACAATGATAACCTTCTGAATGCCCAGCTTACGCTGCAAATTCTCCTCCATCTCACTAATTCCTGAGATTTCTCTAATAACACTGCTTAGCTTATCAAGCAAATCCTTGCCATCAGAAGTTAGGCTCATCCCTGAGGTTGAAGAGGTAATCAGCTTTTGGTCTTTTAAAAATTCAACCTCACTTCTTAATACCCTTTCTGTTAAGCCTAAACTCAGACTCAAGCTTCTTCTGCCTACAGGTTCCATTAGTCCAATGTAATGTAGAATATGATAGCGTTTTTGCATAATGGTTAATAAATCAGGCAATAATCTTTTTTGAACATCAATTAATGAGTACATTGATTTTATCCTCCTGGACACTTTTAGTCCCTCGTAGACATATTATGTCCCGATTGAAGCAAAAAAAATCACTCCTGCTATACATTCATTTTAACAGGAGGAATGATTGAATTCAATTAAAAAGATTTACTTTTTTCTGAAAACGCTTCACTAATGGTTAGATAATCAACTTGTCCATATTGAATTTCTTCCCCATCAATTTCAACAACCGGAATCATAATTCCATACTTTTCCGTCAATTCATCACTCGTATCAATATCTATTTCTTCAAGGATAAACTCCCATTCTTCCTTTAATTCCAAAATGATTTTTTTTGCCTTATCACATAATGAGCAGCGGCTGCGTGTATAGAGCACAAGTGTACGTTTTTTCACGGCTATTCTCCCTTCATTCATAGCGTTTCCTTTTCGATGAAGAAGGAATTCCGAGCTGATCCCGGTATTTCGCAATCGTTCTTCGCGAAACAACCATCCCTTCTTGTTCTTCTAGTAAACGAACGATTTCCTGATCAGATAATGGCTTCTGCTTATTCTCACCCTCCACTAATTGGCTGATAATCGTCTTCACTTGCTTCGATGAGGTATTCTCATCTGATGTAGTCTTTATCGTGCTTGAGAAGAAAGATCTTAATTCATACGTACCAAAAGGAGTTTGTGCATACTTTTCTCTAACCGCTCGACTGACTGTTGACTCATGAATTTCAAGTTCATCTGCAATCTCCTTCATTGTCATCGGGCGTAAGTATGCAGGCCCATTCATAAAAAAGTCCCGCTGTTTTTCTACTATTTTCAAGGAAACCTTTGTTAATGTTTCTTTTCTTTGCTCAATGCTCTTCATGATCCATTGATAATCCTGCTGATTTTCCTGAATAAAGCGATTGACTTGTTTATCTTGATTGGAAGAGAACTTTTTATAATACTCGCTGTTAAAACTAATTTTCGGCAGCGCCTCATCAAATATGCTTACAGTAAAGGATTCCCCATCCCATTTAATCACAACATCTGGCACTATGTAAGCAGACTTTTCGTGTTGAAAGAAGGAAGCTGGTCTAGGATTTAACGTTTGAATAAAATCGAATACCTCTTGTATCTCATTTAATTTTACGCTGAGCGCTTTTGATATGTCCTTCCATTTCTTTTCAGCAAAAGGAAGGAAGTGCTTTTCCACGATTTCTTCTGCGAGTACATTTCTTTTTTCACATCGCTGTAATTGCAATAAGAGGCATTCCTGTAAATTCCGGGCACCTATCCCAGCGGGTTCTAATCCTTGCAGTAGTTTAAGATGTTCATATACTTCTTCTTCCGATATATTAAAATGAGCGGCTACCTCACTTACCTCCGCACGGAAGTAACCGTTTTCATCAATACACTCAATTAAATAATCAAATACTTTTTTTCCATTTATAGTTAATCGATTGAGATCAATCTGTGACGTTAAATATTCATCTAAATAAGTCACTTTTTCTCCAATCTGTTCAATCCAGTTTTGCTTATCTTTATCTACTTTCTTTCGAGTAGGCTTCACTCGATCCTTCCGGGGGTCCATCGCTTGCACATTGCCGGGCTCAATCTGCAGTAAAGGGTTCTCTAATGCTTTATTCTCTAGGAAGGCAGAAAGCTCCTGTGCATTATATTGCAGTAAGGCAATTGCCTGCGTCAGCTCTTGCGTCATTGTTAGCTTCAAAGTCTGCTGCTGCCATAATCCTGCTTGTAAGTTCATCTTAATCCCCCCTCGTGTTCATTTTACAATAAGGCGAAGGAATGTTGTATGGAAAAATATTGGCATAGGGAAGTCTTGCAGAGTTGTTCAAAACAAAAAAGTGATGAAGTGGATACTTCAATCACTTTATAATAATATAGAAGATTCTTCAATTATTTAAGTAACATGCAAACTATACTTTCTCCTCACTTAACCTGAAAACCCTCTGGCTAATTGTCCTGTAGACACATAAGCCAGAGGGTTTTACTATAGGGGGAGTATACAGCCTTACAACTATAGGTGAATGAAATAAGTGTAGATTTTTTCTTTCTTTGTAGTAAAGTCTACTATAGGTACTTTTTTTCTTACTCAAATAAACTGACCCAAGTCTCTTCCATGTCTGCTTGATTCCTACTCCCCATTATTTATAACAGGGTAGAAATCTCTTTTTATATTGACAGATAAAATTTAGTTTACTATTTTGAAATAAGTTTTAGAGATTGTCCACTCATACATCTGTTAGGTAATTATCTATTTTTTTAATGCTGATCCGGTAAATCCAACGTTACTATTACCGGGCTAAGATTTTGATTAGCTCCTTGTTCTAAAGGTATAATATGATTGGCTCCTATTCCTATTGAACACCCAAAAACAATTGCACTTACGACAAAAGATCTTATTTTTTTCACTTTGTTCCCTCCTTTTAATAGAACTTTACCAAATATCCTTCAACCCTGAATAATAGCTAGTCTCTCATTATTGCTCCGATACATTCTCTACGCTCATTTTATCTTCAATTTTTACAAATTAATATAATTATTGGAATACTTTCGACAATAATTTACAAATTTTCCGATAACTCATAACTCAATAATCTCTTTTTATACGTATTCACCAAATCTATGTATACGTAATTTTCTTGTATTTCAAAGATTTGAATCGCCTTTTCAAAAAATTCCTCAGCTTTTTTTTCTTTTCCCAACCTTGCACAGTTTGACCCGTATTGATAATGCAGTTCTCCTAGCAAATACAATGTTTCTTGTTTTTTACATTTTTTTATCCCTTTTTTGCAATAATTCATAGATTCTTCATATCGTTTCGTATCTGTTAATATTTTTGATAATCCATAGATCAAACGAATTTCAATTAGCTTATCCTTTACTTGAGGAATGTACTTTAATAATTTTAAACCCTCTCTAAAATTTTTTTCTGATTCTTTATAAAGATGAATATCCTTTTGAATGATTGCAATGCTATTCAATATTTCGATTTCACTCTCTAAATAATATTTTTTATTATGTGAGTTTGTTAAAGAAAAAGCATAGTCCAGGAGATCTACAGCAGTTTCTGGTCTATTTTCTATATAATGAATACATATTGCTTCGTGCCATAAGAAAAATTGCTGGTTCTCTTTCGTTTGAAATAAAGGGTTTCGTTTTTCACTTTTAATAATTTCCAATATCTTTTTATAATTTCTTTCCCTTTTTAAGTTCTTGATCATTTCTTTTACTTCATTTACATAATCTAGTCTAGGGGTCTCTACTACATCAAAGAAATAGTTCATATCCACTCCAAGCCTTTTCGCTATTTTATATAAGATGATCGCTGAAGGTATTTCATTGTTATTTTCAATTTTACTAATTTGTGCTTGGGTACAAATTTCTTCAGATAAATCTTTTTGGCTTAAACCCGACATTTTTCTTAAACTTCTGATTGCCTCGCCAATTTGATATTCGTCCAAAGCCCCCACCCTTTTTTAAGTAATTTTCTCCATCTCATATCTATTATATCTTCTATTATCACTTATTCATCTCTTAAAAATGAACATTAAAAACATTCATGAGCATCTGCCCACAACCAAGCATGTAAATGACGGCCTGCCTAATTTTAATCAGACCGATAATTTCTTTTTTACACAAAAAGTGGCTGGAACAAAACGTTTTAATACGTTCCGTACAAACTCATTAAACCACATCATTTAAGAGTATGACCGAAAACATCAAAATATTTACAGAGGTAAATTTAATTAGTGCATTTTTTCTTTTTAAGATTCATTACTTTCTTTGGCAAAAGAAAAAGCACCCAATAAAGGTACTTTAGTAAGATTATTTATAGTTTTGATCCAATTATTTATTAATTTCTCAATATAAGATCTGTTAAAAGGAAACCTACTTAAAAACAATCAAATTATCTGGCGGAATTAACAGGTATAAATCGGAAACGATTTCCAATCTATCCCCCTTCAAAAATACCAGTACCTATGGAATTTCAATGATACAAATACATCAAAAAACAGTAAAAACCCAAAAAAATCTAAGGTATGAAACTCCTTCTAAAGCAAAATTATTAAACAAGAAATCGTTACAATTTCTAGCTATTTTTCATTTAACTGGTCTATTATTTGGTTTCACTAACTTCTCGGAATATGACATCATCCTACTCATTCATTAAAATAGTACTATGTTTGGGTTATTTATTGGTTTAACTAATCTCCTTCTCAATTACTATGTTTATGATCCAATACGATTTATAGTGAGCGATCCAGATCTATATTGAGCACTACCAGTCCCAGACCCAGACACTGTCCTAATAAACACCGTTTCTCCTGCAATTAAATTTGTTTGGACTGTCCTTCCTATCGTGACATCCATAAGAGTATTCCCTTGTAGGCTGCCAATAAAAGCCTCGAATCTTGATCCAACAATCACACCAGTGGAACTACCTTCAATCCAGAATGCTGCTGACCCTCCGAATTCTCCGGATTCTAAAATTACAGTGATGTCCGCGCTAATTTCATAAATACCATTCATTTGGATAGCAATAGAATTCGTTGCGGGACTTGGCACTGTATTTAAACTGGGGCCAGCAGGTGGATCAAACTCTATAAGTCCACCAACCATAACCTCTCTGATTGTATTATCCCCATACAATGAACCGAATGCAGGTGTTACACCTGGGCCTTGTTCTCCTTGAAGTCCTCGTGGTCCTTGAAGTCCTTGTGGTCCCTGTGGTCCTTGTGGTCCCTGTGGTCCCTGTGGTCCTTGTGGCCCAGGAGGACCAATTAATCTTGGTAGCCTTGGCGGTTTTGAACCCGAACTAAGTGGACAGCACCCCTGAAAAGGTTGATTATTGCTGCTCATATCAATCACCTCATATAATTATTCTTCATAAATAATTATATGATTATGATTTAGACAAAGATTGGATGAATCAAAAACTTTATTAATTCAACCTATTTATCTCACATTATGATTTTATAGCACACACTTTGCTTACTTTTCATGTAAATACTTCAAATGGACATCTTGCAAAAAAGCTATATCATCCTAGCGTCAACAAAGAATTGAAGTGATAGAATCAGTATATGGGTTTAAAGGACGATGCACGTCCTTAATGATTTATCTAAAGATTACTAGAAACTATTCAGTGTATGAACGCAACTATTGGCGAGCATTTGAAGAGGCACTGGACATAAGCCCCCCGCATCAAGGGTTAGTTACCAAAAATTAAAAAGAGTTAAAACAAAAAAGATAGTTCTTGAGTTAGAATAATATCTTGAATTATTAAATTTTCTAAACAGGCTGGTTAGCTGAATATCCTCACTACTATATAACTCATCTTTTAGTCGCTACAGAAGCCCGTATAGGGAAAATTTATTCCTTAACATTAAACGATATAATAATATGGAAGCTAGAACGTTAAATATCGATAAAGCACTTGTTAGAGAGACTGAGAATTAAGTAGTAA
This sequence comes from Cytobacillus sp., assembly GCF_032154635.1. Lineage (GTDB taxonomy): Bacteria > Bacillota > Bacilli > Bacillales > Cytobacillaceae > Cytobacillus. The sequence goes on from NZ_JALDXW010000026.1 coordinate 61,691, forward strand.
AGTTAATCACCAAAACAGGAGAAAGTGGTGAACGATTCATTGCTCTTGGTGCCCTTACAATTGAAAGAATGGAATAAATTTCTTTCTGAGTGGGTTATGAAAATGAAAAAGCGACCCAAGTTTTTAATTATCAATTCAGTTGGAGAATTGGTAAAGATGCCAAACTATGCAGATATGCTCAGAACCTTATGCAAACGTCACGAACTAATGCTCGTTACCCTACATATGTTTAGGCATACTCATGAAACTGTCTTGTGGGAATCTGGAGTTGCTGACATAAATTATATTAGGGCACGTCTTGGCGGCACAAATAAAGATGGGTTTTTCAATATACTCGGACAAAAGGCGAACACCCTCAACCGAAATACTTGAAAAACCCATCTTTAACAATATTATAGCGCCCTCGGCAGGAATCGAACCCACATTAATTAACCCTAAAATTGATAAAAT
>NZ_JALDXW010000066.1:0-11933 GCF_032154635.1 Cytobacillus sp.
ATTCCCATGATGAAGGACTTTCCCTCACGTTTTTCTTTCAAGAAGGGACTTCATTCACCTGATGAACGACCTTTTTCCCTTTTTCCACTCGCGAAAGGTTCTTCATTCCCACGATGAAGGACTTTCCCTCACGTTTTTCTTTCAAGAAGGGACTTCATTTACCTGATGAACGACCTTTTTCTCTTTTTCCACTTACGAAAGGTCCTTCATTCCCACGATGAAGGACTTTCCCTCTCTTTTTTCTTTCAAGAAGGGACTTCATTTACCTGATGAACGACCTTTTTCTCTTTTTCCACTTACGAAAGGTCCTTCATTCCCACGATGAAGGACTTTCCCTCTCTTTTTTCTTTCAAGAAGGGACTTCATTCACCTGATAAAACCCTTTTCCTATTTCGATCAAGAAATGTCTATATAACTTCATTAAAGATCCATCCCGCTGTTTAACACTTGTGTTACTAATAAGACTTTATTATAAAAACAAAAAAAAACAGCAGGAAAATCCCTTTTCCCCTGCTGTTTATTCAGAATTTTAATTTGACTTGTTATTTTCGAGTTTCTCGCCAGATGAGAAGTCATCAATATCAATAACAATATCTTCTAAAACAAATTCTTCTTTTCCTTTGCCTGTCTTTTCAGGGATTGGAATTTCCTTTGTCCCATCTTTTGTGATTTCGACTGAGCCAAAATTCTCTGGTGTATGCTCTCTTAAAGAAATATAAGGCGTTATAAATAATTTTGATGCATTCTCATCTAGTTTTTCAAATGTCTTACTCAAGCTCATGTTATAGCCGTCACCTGAACCGCCATTTCCTTCACCCGTATAACTGTTTCCTAGATCATCTTTTATTTCTATTTCAACATCTACGGCATGCCATTTGTTTCTTACTTCTTGGGAAATGATCTGATCGTAATAAACGATAAATGACATCGGTGAATATGCTAGTTTTTCGATATTCACCTTTACTCCGTTCTTTTCTGAACTTCCCTTACTAACTACTTCTTTACTTTCCGTTGCTTCAAGAGCTAAAGCAAAATTCCAGCTTCCCTTTATTTCTTTAAAATCCTGATCTGGTAAAGTGATGCTGTCAATTTCCCACTTAATTTTAGCAAGATCCTCTTGATCACGATCAAGATTGCTTGCAGTTACAATGCCTACATAATGATGATCATCCACTTTTGAAATATGTGCACTACCTGATTGACTGCTAGCTCCTTTTATATCCAAGTGATCTTCTAATATTGGATCTGTACCTAAGTCATGCTCCGTTTCGATTGAATAAGTTAATGAAACTGTTTTTCCATCAAAAATTGCATCATTGAGCGTCACTTTAATGCCGTTACTTTCATTTGTCATATTGATCTCGGTTGAATATTCTTTGTATACATCATAAAGACCTGTACGGCCATTATCCAAGAACCTAAAAATATCACCAATTACAGGGATACTGCCCGCGTATGCCGGCAGCGTTAATCCGATGGTTGTCAGTGACAAGCCGCATAGAATGGCTGCTGCAGCTACACTCTTCTTCCATCCCATTCTCTTTTTCTTTTGGCGGATTGATTTTTTCAGTGCTTTTTTTACTCTCGTCTTTTCCAGTTCATCCACTTCGCTTTCTACAAATTCAGTGTCGTCCATATCTATATCATTTAATAATTCATAAATATCCTTCATACGAGACTCCCTCCAAGATCAAGGTTTGCTGCTTTTAAATGCAGCTTCTTTTTCCCTCGATAAATTCGATTACTTATTGAAGATTCGGTTAATCCAAGTTTTTTTGATATTTCTTCAGTTTTCATACCTAAGAAGAATTTCATGATAAAAATTTCCTTGTCGACAGGTTCTAATTGATTAATTAACTGGATTACTTCCGCTTTATCTTCCAAAATTACTAATTCATCCTCTGCTGATTTCTCAACAGTCTCCTCAATGATATCTCTAGAAAATTCCTTTTTATTACTCGTACTTCGGTAGTAATCAATGGCTTTAAATTTAGCAATTGCGCAGATCCATTTTCTAAAATCAATAGCATCCCCTTGAAATTTCTTGGAATGGTTCCATATTGATAGAAAAATATCGTTAACACATTCTTCAATGATTCCTTCATTCTGAAGCGGGGATAGCACCTTATAGGCAATCCCCTTTATTAATGGCAAATATTTATCAACGATAAACTCTAACGCATCTTCTTTTTGACGCTGCAACCGCTGGATAAAATTGTTTTCATTACATATCATGACTATTCCCCTTATACTTTTGTAAAAGCTTTTACATCCTATACAACGTATAGAAATAGATTTTTTCTCACAAAATAAGAAAATATTTATTTTAACTTGAATTATGCATCTGTGGTCAACATAATTACAAAATAGCCATTCCACTATAAAAAACCTGTCCATTTATAAATGAACAAGGCTCCTCGTTAAAATGTCTATCTAATTTTTTTGCATAAAATCCGTATTAAATGGAAGTAGCAGATTTAACTTCTTTCACGCGGGGTCATATGCATCATATAATATCCTAAAATTAACACGAATATTACAAATGAATAGAGTAATGTATTCAGCGGACTTTCATGGTCGACGATAATTAACCTAATCATAGCGGTAATGCCAATGTATATAAAATATCTTAAGGGGAAATGATAGTTCTCCTTAAAATACTTCACAATCATTGATATAAATTCAAAATACAAAAAGAAGATTAGTATATTGGCAAGAAATAGCTTATAGTCATTGCTCTCATTATTGAATAGCATTTGAATAAAAATAATTAGCTCCTTTACGAGTAACACAGATAAAATGCCTGCTAAAATAACTAAAGAAATATTTAAAATAACTTGTAAAATTACTGGGATCAGCTTTATATTAAATCTCATCATTATACAGACCTCTCTCAACCTTCGTTCCTATATTTTATAAAAGAATAGGTACAAAAAAATAGCATGTTTTAGTTAATTTTATGTAAACATACTTTAAATCCACTATTTTATAAAACGAATGGCTTCTACTTGTAAAACTTTTACTGAGGGACTACCATAATTAGGAAGAACCATTTTGTAATCAGGAGTGTTATTAATGAGAGAAATAAATCATGAATTATTAGGTAGGTTTCATTTCGAAGAAGAACAATGCGTATGGAGGCAGGTAAGAAAAATAACGATATTTAATAAGGGATTTGAAGCAACTATTGATTTTCTGGAATATGATGAAGAATTCGAACAGGTCGTAGAATTTGAAGAAGATACAAAAGGATATTTCCAAGAAGAACAAGTTGAAGCTCTCATGAAATTTCAGGAAAAAAAGCATGAAATTATCACAAAGCTAGAATATGCCATATTTGATTATTACCAAAATAATTGTGAGGCGTTCGATGGTCCAAGGATTAAAAATAAAAACGAGATTGGCAGCTTTTTAACGGATATGGGCATATTCATTGCAGACAGAGAAGAAGCTGGCTTAAGAAAAATAGGGATTACTTTCGAATGCAGTTGGGACCCGGGGCACGGTTTAGGCATTCTACTCAAAAACGAAGAAATAGCTGCCGTAGGAACGATAGATGATGCGATTGTTTAATTTTAAAAGATTTAAGATAACAAAGGAAATTGATCATTCATAATCTATTATTTTCTTTATAAAGTCTATTAAGGTTGTTTAAAAACGATTTTTCCAATAAATTTTTTCAATAAAACATGCTATACTATATAATGCATATTCATCACCTTCCAATTCTCTGCAATTGGAAGGTTTTCTATTGACGAATCAAGTAAGAAAAGAGGAGAAAAAATTGAATAACGAAACAAAGCATACATCCGTTATTGTTGCCTTGCTGATCGCAACCTTTCTAACAGCAATCGAAGGCACAATTGTCAGTACGGCTATGCCAAAAATTGTAGAAGATTTAGGCGGTAGTGAGCTATATACGTGGGTAATATCTGTTTATCTCTTAGCTACTGTTATCAGCACACCCGTATTTGGGAAACTCGCTGATTTATACGGCAGAAAGCTTATGTTTACCATCGGAACAATTATTTTTCTCATTGGTTCTATGCTTTCAGGGTTGTCACAATCGATGGAACAACTCGTTCTATTCCGATTAATTCAAGGGATCGGGGCCGGCGCCTTAACAACGATACCCTTCACTATTATTGGAGATGTATTTGAATTTAAACAGCGAGCGAAGATTCAAGGGTGGATCAGCAGTATGTGGGGAATTGCAGGAATTGCAGGTCCACTTGTCGGCGGGTTTATTGTTGACACCATCTCATGGCATTGGATTTTCTATATGAATCTGCCATTTGGAATCATTTCACTCATCCTGCTATGGGTTTCTTTAAAAGAAAAAATTGAAAAGAAAAAGCAAGTAATCGATTATGCTGGGATTCTCATGTTTGCCATATGTATGACATCGTTCTTATACGCGCTTACATTATTAAAGGAGCACAAACAATTAACCGGGAGTATCACTGCATTCCTTGTTGTTGCTCTCATTGGTCTTTGCTTATTTATTTGGATTGAAGCAAAAGGGAAAGAGCCCATGCTGCCACTTTCTCTATTTAAGAATCCGCTTATTACCGTTTCAAATATTGCCGGATTTTTATTAGGCTTTATTCTTGTAACCGTTACGTTTTACATTCCTTTATGGGTTCAAGGCGTAACGAACTTAAATGCAACCTATTCTGGAATCGCAATGCTTCCGATGTCTGTTACATGGCCAATTGGTGCAATCTTTTGCGGAAAATGGTTAAGTAATAAATCGATTGCCCATGTTACCCTAATTGGGACTTTAGTGATTATTCTCAGCTGTACCGGCTTTGTATTCTTCCAGACAAATACGCCAGTGCCAATCATGATGGTAGTTACCGCATTTATTGGAATCGGTTTTGGGTTAGCCTTTACCGCCTTTACGGTTGCCGTGCAATCAGCTGTTGAATGGCATCTGCGTGGTGCTGCGATGGGTTCCCATAATTTAATGAAAAACTTAGGTCAAACAATCGGAATCGCCGTTTCTGGTCTTTTGCTAAGTGATCAGCTAAAAGGACCTGCATTAGAATCAAGCTTGCACTCTGTATTTATCTTACTCGTTATCCTAGCCATCTGTTCATTCGTTGTAACAAGTGTGCTCATCAGAAAAAAAGAGTCTGAGCTTGCAGTCAGATAACGGGGACAGATAACGGGGACAGGTTCCTTGTCCCATTTACTAAAAAAAAATGGATGGGACAAAGAGCCTGACTCCTCGTTCCATCCATTTTTTTTATAATCTTTCAACGAAGGAACCCTCTCTCTTAATTTTTTTACGATAACATATAGATAATACTTATCACTCTTGGATTGAAAGACCATTTAGCATCCCCTATCAAAATAGTAATCACAAAATCAGCAAATGTTAGCTGTGAACTTTCTCTAGAATTTTTTTAAAGAAAAAAGAATAGCTGTATAATTGAGATTGCTGCCATCCCCATAAGTGGTGCCAATTTTAATACAGCCACCCCTGCTGCTGTTGAAATAAGAGGCTCGATGGGGTCTTTCGCAGGTGAGGCTAGAAAATTGATTAATCTCTCCCATCTTTTCCCCTTAGGCTTCATTTGAAAATCAGGAATTTCCACATGATATTCGTCCAATTTTTTACGAAGATGAAGTTCCTTTTTAAAGGGATCGTGATTCATTAAAATCACCCTCCAGTTCTACTTTTAAACTTTGGATTGCTGTGTGTAATCTCGATTTGACCGTTCCTTTTGGTATGCTAAGTATTTCTGCAATTTCTTCATGTTTCATATCGTGATAATAGAATAAAAGAATAACTGCGCGCTGTTTACCAGGGAGACTTACAATAGCTTCCCGAATGGTCAGCCGATCTGTATGGTTTAGTTCATCTTTTGTAATTGGTGCTAGAAAAGGCATAAACGATCGCCATTTTTTCCGCCGGTTTAATTTATCTATCAATAAACGGTATGCTATTTGAAAAAGATAAGATTTAATTTTACCTTTGCCTGGATGATAATGATGTTTGTAATGCTGAAGCTTTACAAATGTATCTTGTACGATATCGATCGATAATTGCTGATCCCTTGTATATCGATAAATAAACGAATATAAAGCAGGCTTCAAAAGGGTATAAATGCCTCCCAATGCATCATTATCTCCATTTTGATAAGCAATCATTAACTCATCTGCACGCTCAATCAATTTGATCTCCCCAGCGCTCTTTAATCGCCTTAAGCGTTAGTGATACTCTCGAAATTAAGTAAATCATCGATACAAGTGTCCATACTTGTGCTTGATTCGTGAAAAACTGGACAAAAACATTCTCAACCGTTTGGCCATATGAAATTAATAGATTTAAAACTTGAACACATATGATGGAGTATATCGCCAGGCAGAGCGTAAGTGTATCAAAAACATTCCATCGTAAATATATTTTCGTTTTCTTAAAATTAATTTTACCGTTCTCACGCACAATATGTTTACGATCCATTGGAATCGCAATTGCTAATAAAAGCACCATGATCACTCCACCAAAAATTAAAGAAATAATCCAGCCAGTATCCATTATAACAACCCCTTTTCTCTCTTTACTTAACTTTACATACGCGAAGAGGAAAAGGTTCATTTTTTAGTTAAAATTTTTCCTTTTAATGAATGCCGCTATGGACCATTTTTCATCTCTACCATTAAATACACTGAATATAGGTTAGGATAAAAAATCGGTTATACAGCCATTTAAACCTTTTGAACTAACTTTCTATCAATTTTACATGATATTTCTTTTTGAAATAAAACAATATAGCTAATATGACTTGAAAAAGAGGAATAACTATTGCCCAAGGAAAACGTGGAGTCCCACTTAAATACCAGGCATTCGGGTACAGTAAAATGGTACTGATCAACATGAGTATCCATGATCGCTTTATAAGTGCATATATAAAAAGGGTGAAAGATGCAATAAGCAATGGATAAAATAGCTTCAAAGTACCTAATAAGATCCCCATAAACTTTTCCATCGTATACCCCCAAAAAATTTTAGCAGCTTCTAATTAAACGGAAATACGTTTGAAAATAAGCCGCTTTCGGTTTAAAAAATAAATCACTCCTAATTTCAGGAGTACGAATGTAAATCCATTTAACCGCTTTTCAAATAGACCAAACTGTAAGAACCTATCCAATCATTCACCAAATTTTCTTATACTTTTCAATATGCTCCAAGCTTATAAGTGCCTTTTGTAAAGGATGAGGACAAATCTTATTGTATTTTTTTATTTTTTTATTAATCTCTTCCACATCATTATTTGTTTTACACGAGTGGACTAATTGTGAGATTTCCTTTTGCAGCTTCACCCATTGTGGTAAATATCCTGCATCTTTCGCAATTTTCTGAAAGTGTTGAAATGTGTCCATCTGCAAATAATCTTTAGGTAACGGCTTTCCTTTCCCTTTATTTTCAAAATGATCTTTCTCACCAGCACGCTGCAAAATCTCACCAATTAAATCATTATATTCCATGTTCATGTAATCTCCCCCTACTATTAAAATATTGGACAGAGGGACAGGTTCACTGTCCCATAAACAAAAGGATCAAACATGGAAACCCTACTCCTCATCCCATTAGAAATATGAAAACATCACTCTTTAAATCTTCCCATAATCATTGTATTGTAATAGTTTCCATCAGAGAGGATTTTGTCCTTCTTTAAGATCCCTTCAACTTCAAATCCAAGTTTTTGATAAAGTTTTATCGCTTTTTCATTTGTTTCCAAAACATTTAAGGTGATTTTTTTTATTCCATTAGAGTCTGCCCAAGAAATGGATTCGTTTAGAAGTTTTTTCCCAATCCCATATCCCCAGAACTCTTTTAATATGCAAACACCAAATTCCACCTTATGAGAAAGCCTTTTTAATTGATTTCCTTCGCATCTCGAAAATCCTACAATCCGATTACAAACCTCCGCTACTAGAAAGAGGTTTTTGCTATTTTCTGTATCAGTTTGAATTAGTTGTTCAAACCCTGCAGCATCTATGAAACCCTCCCCCTTTTCTCGATCTAGATTCTCGGTTTCACCATCAATTTGTACTCTAAGATCAGACAGTTCTTGAGCATCTTTAATAGTTGCGGATCTTATAATATAATTGATTCCTCTAACTTCAATTTCTTGTTTTATTGTTAGCATGATAAATCTCCTGTTTTTTTACAAACATATACCATTTCTGTACTTTTAGCTGTAATCGGCGTTTTATTCCAATCTTGATAAACAGATACGATTTCAAAACCATGTGCAGATAATAAGCGTTCCATTTCTCTTGGAAACACATAGCGCAATCTTATATTTGTCTTTTTTTCACCAATCATTAATCCTTCTATATTCTTCTCCCTTCTTATCGTTATATAATGTTGTACTTGAGCAAGAGGATCATAGTCACTTATCGTATAAACATCCACTGTATTCTTCGTTTCTTTATCTATATATGTCTTCCAATATTCCTCCGTACTTGGCTGGAGCAGTTCCTCAACACTTGGAAACCGTGTGCCAAAAATAAATATTCCTCCTAACTTTAAATGCCTATTGACAGATTCCAACAATCCATCCTGTTCTTTATTTGATAGAAAATGCTGAAATGAGTTGCCGACTGTATAAATAAGATTGCTTTTGATATTTAAATGAAGGTTCGTACAATCTTGTTCTATCCATTCAATTGGCAAGTGCAGATTCTCTGCTTTTCTCTTTGCTTCAGCTAGCATTCCCTTATGAATGTCCACACCGATTAGTTTGTATCCTTTATTCGCTAGTGGGATCGTTACTCTCCCAGTTCCGCATGCCAGATCAATTATGATCCCGTCAGTTTTCGCAGCCCATTTCATTAGGAAAGGAATGTCTTCTTTATACATCTCATTTTCACTATCATAGCCTTTTGGATCATCATATTCTTCAAAATTATCGGCTTGCATAAAACACACCCCTTTTCCCTAAATTTTACCACACATTCTGACATTTATTTTTATAACTTTATAAAACAATTACTCTTCATGCGTTCTTTAAATAGGGATTCTTTGTTAGAGTGAAGATATTTACTAAATATACATTCTAGGATTTTTTATTAACCTCTTTAAATTTTAATGACAGCCATTTGCTCACCAAACTGTAAATATCCAAAGTGCTTTATGGTAAACTCATTTTAAGGGGGATTCTACAAGTGAATACTATAAATATTGTAATGATGATATATGTGATTTTTATAATAACAGCTATATTTTTAAGCTTTAAATATGCTTCCACTAGGATTAAAAGAACAGGACTATTTCTGCCAAAAGCCCTTATTGCGGGAACAATTTACTTAATATTAAGTGTATTCGGGGCACTAGGATGGTTCTTCTTCTCTTGGAAAATTAACGAATTTTTATTTTTTGGTGGTTTAGTTTTAGGCTTAGGTTTTTTTATTACGGGCGAGGTTATATTGCTTACAATCTTTTTTTCAAAACGTAAAAAATGGATACAAATATATCATGCTAGCTTAAATGGGGACAGTAATTAAAAAAAGAAGCCACAGTGGTGGCTTCCTTGCATTTTACCTGCAAATCAACTTTTAGCTTTTCTATAGGCTACTATTAAACTACATTATTTCTTTGTGATTATTTTATCAATAATCCCATATTCCAGCGCTTCCTCGGCGGTCATATAGAAATCACGGTCACTATCTTTAGCGATTTTTTCAACTGGCTGTCCTGTTCGATTGGCAATAATTCGGTTGACATGATCCCGAAGTTTGAGAATCCTTCTTGCCGATATTTCAATTTCTGTTGCCTGCCCTCTTGCACCGCCAAGCGGCTGATGGATCATAATCTCGCTGTTTGGAAGGGCAAATCTTTTCCCCTTCGTACCAGCGATAAGCAGCAATGCTCCAAATGATGCAGCCATCCCCATACAAATGGTGCTTACATCTGGTTTAATATATTCCATCGTATCAAAGATTGCAAAACCAGCAGTTGTCGAGCCGCCAGGGCTATTAATGTATATGGAAATGTCTTTTTCCGGGTTATCCGCTTCCAGAAACAATAGCTGTGCAATGACACTGTTCGCTACTTGCTCATTAATTTCTTCTCCAATAATGATAATTCGATCCTTCAATAGACGTGAGTATATGTCATAAGAGCGTTCCCCACGATTGGAATGTTCAATCACATATGGAATTGTTCCCATTAAAATTCCTCCCTTTATTATGCAGCAATACAATAAAGGTCAAGAGGAGATTGAGAAACTCTTTTCTTAGCAAGCTTTTGGACGTCTGCCACTGAAGGAAGATCAGATACATACTCAATTAATACAGAAGGGTCTTCAGATTTTAAGGATTGATATATTAGATTACCTACCATTTCCCGTTCTTCCTCACACCAATAGGAATCCACTGATTGCAGATTTGTCTCCTTCTCCAGCCGCTTCCTTGTTCTATGAGTAAGTGCCTTCACTGCCATTTCCGTTGTATCCAGTAAATCTGCAATTTCCTTTGCTTGGTAGCTGAAAGCTTCTTTCAATAAGAAAATAATCGCTTGCTTTGGTGTTAACTTTTTTACTAAAAGCTTTACTGTATCTTGCAGTTCATCAGCTATGAATGCATCAAACTTTCCTGATTGCTCCTCGAGCACGCCGACAACTTCGCGTTTTCTTTTTCTAGTGGTGTCAATCCATTGATGGTAAGCGATTTTGTTCAAAAGTGCAGGACTTATATCTGAAGAATGATAATGCTGGATCGCTTTTAAGACAGATTCCTGAACAAGATCTTCAGCATCCCATTTGTTTTTCGCCAGAAAACGGCAGTACCGGAAAAGACCTGGATACAGCTGATTTAATTGATTACTTCCTTCCTCTATCTGAACCCTTTCATTGGCAAACACGCTTTTATAAGAAACCATTCTATTCACTCCTTTTGAACCTCCTTGCCTTTATAACGGATGCAGGAGGGAAGAAAGATACGGGTATGAAAAAAATTTTAATCTAATTGTTCTCATTCCATTTTGAAGAATGTTTTTAATTTAAAATCTACGGCAAATAAAGTTACATCGACTTCTTCCATAGCTTAGAACAATCAACTACATGAAATACTGTATGAAGGAACTTTCTCATTTCGAATCTCTTCATACCATATGATCCATTCTTTCCTTATTTGCTAATGATTTGAAATAAATTTACTAAACTTATCTAAACGTTCAATTAGATTATTTGTAGAGTTTTTAATGCATATTCTACACCTTCACTGTCACAATCTTTTGTAACAAAATCTGCAACAGCTTTAAGCTTTTGATTGGCATTGCCCATTGCTATGCCAAGACCTACAAAATTTAATAAATCAATGTCATTTTCTCCATCCCCAAAAGCTATTGCTTCTGATGGAAGATAGCCAAAATAATTTAGAATATATTTTGCGGCAATCGACTTTGATACATCTGTTTGCAGTACATTTGCAATATATGGATGCCACTGCTGAAATATTAAGTTTGGAAAAGTCTTTTGATAGATTTGTATCGTTTCACTGCTCCCATACAAACACATTAAATAAATTTCTTTATTTACAATGTCTTCATCTATTTCTGGATATGCATTAAGAGACAATGTTTGTTGCAGTGAACGCAGTGTCATTTCATTATGTACATCATTCATATTTAGTTTTTCTGTAAAGTAAGATAGCGAATGTCTATTTTGCTTAGCAAATTGATGGATATTATTTACCGTTTCCTTATTTAGAATAGATTTATATATGACCTCGTCTTTAAATTTCACATAAGCCCCATTCGCCGTTATAAAACCGTCGATCCCCAAAGATTCCAATTCCTTACACATCGATAAAGGCCGACCTGTTGCACCTATGACAAGAATATTTTTCTCCTTTAATCGTTGAATAGCCCTTTTTGTGGCTTCAGAGATCTTCCCCAATTTATAATCAATCAATGT
>NZ_JALDXW010000067.1:0-11874 GCF_032154635.1 Cytobacillus sp.
TCTCGTACTCTCAATCTTTTATCGAGCAACTTTATGATTTTATCTAGCATTTCGGCTATTAACATACAAATCCCATTCATTTTTTTAACTTATCTTGCATGTTGCTGAAGTTATCTAGCAACTTTTTCATTTTAGCTCGTATTCTTAACCTTTTATCAAGCGACTTTATGATTTTATCTAGCATTTCAGCTATTAACATACAAATCCCACTCATTTTTTCTAACTTATCGTGCAGGTTGCTGAAGTTATCTAGCAACTTTTTCATTTTATCTCGTACTCTTAATCTTTTATCAAGCGACTTTATGATTTAATCTAGCATTTCGGTTGTTCATCGTTCACATTTCATTCCTTTTTAAATGTAGGCCCACATTTACATACTCAATCGTGAACTCGATGTTAGGAGTTAACAAGTTTACTATATTTGGAATATTTATAACCCTTGTGAACCTGTCCAATTGTCCCGCTAGGTAAAAGGGTGCAGGAAGAATAGGTTCGTTTTAGCTATAGTTCCGCTAAAAGTCATTCCATATTTTAGTCAATTAGGTTTAATTTGTTATTTTAATGGTCCTATTTTTATTATTTTTGCTTTATTTCCTTCTATAACAAGCTATAATTTGGTGGGTTTTGTAGAATTTTAGTGTGAGGGGAAGAAACATGTCGAGTAAGAAGGATGTTCATAAAGGGCAGCTCTCTCGGTCTAAGCGAATTAGAGATAGCAGGCAAAGGAAAAGGCGTTTTACTTTCATTTTTTTCATGCTTTTATTATTAATAGGTCTACTCGCAGCAGTACCAGCTATTCAATCAAGCACCAAGTTTGAGCAGGATTATCAAGAAGTGAAACCAAAAGAGAAGCTTGCAAATCAGGAGCAAGTTTTAGCAGCAAAAGTTGAGCAGGAATTAAAAACTGAAATAAAAGTAGATGCAGTACAGACAAAAGCAGAGAAGCAATGTACTTGTCAAAATGTGGAGGAAAAGAAAGCAGACATTCCTGTGAGTAAACCTGAGGTAGTGAAAAAGAAAGAAAATATTCGTGTAATCGAACATGAAGTAAAGAAGAACGAGACTCTTTTTAGCATTACAATGCTCTATTTTTCAAACAGCCAGTATCAATCTAAGATTTCTTCATATAACGGGATTACTGATCCCGCAAAAGAGATTCGATCAGGGATGAAAATTAAGATTCCGAATCCTGAATTTATGTTTAATCATAAGGTAGGAAAAGGTGAAACGCTTGCTAGTATTTCGAGAAAATACTATGGAACCGCAGCTTATCGTATGCCATTAGCAAATTTTAATGGAATCAAAAATCCGGATCTTTTAAAATATGGGGAAACGGTGCAGATCCCAGGTCCTTATGTGTTGCAAAAGATGTCAGAAAATAAAGATAAAGAGAAGGCAACAAGCGTGTACAGCATCGTTATTACGAAAAAAACAAACCAGCTTGTGGTGTATCAAGACAAGAAAGCAATAAAGACCTTTTCGGTTGGGACAGGGAAAAGCTCATCACTCACACCTGAAGGAACGTTTAGAATTGTTAACAAAATTGAAAAACCATGGTATAGCCCAAAAGATATTCCTGGGGGCGATCCAAAGAATCCGTTCGGCAGCCATTGGCTCGGCCTTGACGTACCAGGAACAAAGGGAACAAAATATGGAATCCATGGAACGAACGATCCATCCTCCATTGGAGGCTATGTCAGCTTAGGCTGCATTCGACTGAAAAACGCTGATGTCCAATGGCTATTCAATCACATCCCATTGAAAACCGTGGTTACGATTAAATAATAGATGGGACAGAGGGACAGGAACCTTGTCCCAGTTAATAATAGAAATAGAGAGCCGATCATTTCAGTAAATGATCGGCTCTCTGTCATTGCAGAATGACACTAAGTGACATGTTATCGGGACAATGAACCTGTCCCCGTGTCCCTATTTTTCTATATATTTTATGAGAATTGGAGCTAAGTAGTCGACCATTGGTGCTTTTTCATTTTGAATAAAGGATTCTACGGCTTCTTTTTCTAAAGGAATGAACAGGAACTCCTCAAACTCAGGCAGATGCCCATTTTCTATTATATGTTGGTTATAATTTAAGAAATAATCATGTAGTTCTTTTGCTGTATACTCTATCGATAATTCATAGATAACCGCCCAAAAGTCGTGGGAACCTTTATGCTTTAAGAATTTAGGTTTAAACGAACGAACAGCTGGTGAATAAATGTCCAGTCCCATCTCCTCTTTTAATTCTCTGCTAATATTTTCTTTTATTTCAAATACAGAATCTCTTAAATCCGATTCATCCAGTCCGCCACCTGTGAATTGCAGACGCCCAGGGGTAGAGGTCATCTGATTCATCTTGCCAAAAGCAATGTAGTTGTCTTTCGTAATGACCGATGCGCAAGAATAGATGACTTTACAAGGATAGTCGCAATCTGGATGGTACATCGTATATAGATAGTGTTTGTAGTCGGTTTTTGCAACGGTCATTTCTAATTCCTCAGGTGTCTGTCTAATATCTATAATCGTAAAGGTTTCTCCATTTCTTAGTGAAGGGTTTTTCCTTATTTGTTCATTCCAATAGCATTCATGGTGGCTGCGGATTTCATGAGGCAGCTTGATTGGATTAGGGCTTAATTTTATTGTTATGCTTGCTGGAGCTTTTTCGATGATGAGTGGCTGCATAGGAGGTCCTCCTTTTAAATATGTAGCTGTGAGAGAAGCTAGACGATCGGGATATGCCTTTTCTTCAGAAAGCTAGCCGTGAGTAAGGGCATTGGGTTACCGATGTTCCCTCTTCCAGCTCGATTCCGGTCACCAATAAAAATAATACTTATACTCCAAAGTAAGTTTATTCACCAATTAATGTTAATTCTCCTTCTTTTTAGGATAAGAATGATCCGGCGGAAATAATAATCCTGTTTCTATCAATTTTTTCATGCTATTAGAATGTTACCTGAATTACAATACCTCAAGCGCGATAGACCATATTCCCCCTAACGATAATTTGTTTCTCCATTTCTAATTCGAATAGCTGATCCATGATTTCGGCGACGTCGAGGTTTAATTGCTTGGATAGATGCTGAATGGTGGCAGGTGAATCTGAAAGAAGTTTGAGGATGGGAGATTCAGGAATGATCATTACCGGAAACCGTTTGCTGTTTTCTCGTTTTTCTTTGCTCGCTTGAAGGCTTTGAATACCAAGGTATGGCGGGATGCCTTTAGCAAGCAGGCGGTTCGTACCGATCCCTTCTTGTGAATCAATCCGGTTCGGAACAGCATAGACGGTTTTTTTGTTTTTGATGGCAAATTCGGCGGTCCAAAGGGCGCCGCTCTGTTCACCAGCCTCCACGATGACAAGCTCCGTGGACCAGGCGCTAATGAGCGCATTTCTTGCGAGAAAGTATTTGGGAGACGGTGGTGTCCCTGGTGGGTACTGCGAGAGAAATGCACCGCCTTTTTCGAGGATTTGATGATAGAGCACCTTATGTTCTGACGGATAGCAAACATCTGGCCCACAGCCAAGGAAGGAGATGGTATAGCCTCCTTTCCGGCTGCAAGCGACTTGTGTATAGCTGTCAATTCCTTTAGCGAAGCCGCTAATGACTGGAATGTTAATGGCTGCTAGTTCCTCTCCTATTTGTTTTGCGATTTTTCTTCCATAAGGCGAGCATCTTCTTGCGCCAACAACACCTACTGTCGTGTGAAGCGGACGGAGTTCTCCTTTGTAATAGAGAACTATCGGGGATTGCTTGCTCTCACGGGCAAATTTCGGGTAATTTTCGCTCGTATAGACTAGCAGGCCTACTCCATTTTTTTCTGCCGTTTCCAGAATATTTTCTACTTCTTTTAGACAGCGATTTTTAAGGATCGATTGAATGGCCGTTTTTGTGATTTTTGGTATCTGTGTAAGGTCCTCCTCTGTTGCTTCAAAGACAGCCTTAGGTGACGCAAAATGCTCAATTAATTGTTTTTGCCACACTGGACCTACATGTTTTAATCGGCTGAGCCAAATCCAATAAGTTTCCATTTTCACCCTCCTAAATAGGTTGATTCCTTTTCAATATCACGGCTTAATAGGCTTTTCTTTAAATGGTGAATGTGTATTTGCTCCTCCCCTTCAAGGTCTGCAATGGTTCGTGCGATTTTGATGAATTTATGCAGAGATCGGCCGCTATACCGGAAGCGGTCATACACTTGCTGCAGCAGCTTTGTACATTCACTGTCAAGCGGGCAAAATTGATTCATGAGAGAAGGCGTGAGCTGAGCATTTGTAGTAATATCAGGCAGCGCTTCATATCGTTCCTGTTGTTTAGCTCTTGCTTTTTCCACCCGGGTACGAATTTCTGCCGAGCTGATTCCCTCATCCTCTTCATTGAAAAAGTCAACCGTACCCACATATTTTGAATATCCATTCGATCCATAATCGGGCCAGAAATCTTTTGGCGGTATTTGATGATTTCATAGTCTGTACAGCGGCATTTTGCTTGGCCGTAGTACCCGCATGGACAAGAGTTCATTGCACCAATGAGCATGAAATTTGCTGGATACGTGTTCGAACCCCCAACTCTTGAGATCGTGACTGTATAATCTTCGAGTGGCTGCCTCAGCGAATCCAGTGCCTTTTTACTAAACTCAGCGATTTCATCTAAAAATAAGACCCCATTATGGGCAAGAGATATTTCGCCTGGCAATGCGTACATTCCACCGCCGATGAGCGCGTTCGTTGAGGCATTGTGGTGCGGGGATCGAAAGGGGCGCTTCGTGATGAGGCTGCTTTTATCTTTTAATAGGTTTGCTACACTGTATATTTTCATTACCTCGAGTGATTCCTCCTCTGTCATTTTTGGGAGGATGGTTGGAATTCGCTTGGCGATCATTGATTTTCCACAGCCTGGGGGTCCGACCATGAGAAAATTATGTCCACCCGCTGCAGCTATACTGATATAATCAACCAGGGATTGGAGTCCTTTTACATCTTTAAAATCAATGGCGTAGTCATATGGTATGGCAGGATTCATTATTTCTAAAGCTGGCGGGGACCGTTTACCTGTGATTTCATGTATCGCCTCTTTCAGTGTTTCACAGCCAATCATTTCGATTCCTTTAATGAGCTGGGCTTCCTGAACATTTTCTTTTGCGAGAATTAATCTAGTTAATTGGGGATCTTTTGCTTTTACGACCATTGGCAAGATGCCGGCCACGGGGCGGATAAAGCCATTGAGGGATAACTCGCCAATTAATCCTGTTTGGGAAATAGAGGCTGGACAGATTTGATTCGTTTTAATTAGAAGGCCGATAGCCATCGCAAGGTCAAAATGGGTGCCGGTTTTTTTCATGTCTGACGGGGCAAGATTGAATACAATTTTTTGCGGCGGGAACTTGTAGCCAGCGTTTTTGATTGCGGCCTCCAAGCGTTCCTTTGCTTCCTTTACTGCTTTGTCGCCGAGACCGACGATCGATACGGATGGCAGGCCAATGAGTGTGTCTGTTTCGACTTCAACGAGATGACCTTGGATACCTGCAATGGTGAAGCTTTGTACGGTTGATGCCATGATTGTGTCTCCTTTTTTATTTGGCAATGTTTTTTGGTTTGTTCAAAATAATACGGAATCGGTTGGTAGGCCAATCAAAAACAAAGCCTTATTTTAATAGAGGAACGTTATTGGTTTTTGGGGGATATCCCTTATTATTTTCCCGTTTTCATCGAAATCAGGATCTTGAAATCCAGCGGTCAGATAGCCCTTGTATTCTGCAGATGAGGGTTCAGGAAAATAGGAGAGAATTTGTGTTTTGTTTAAAAGAGGGTTTTCTTCGTTAAGAATGTATGCACGATAGCTGCTCCAGGGGTAATCTTCTAAATTGCTGATTATACCTGCTTTAAGGGGATTGAGGTGAATGTATTTGCTCACATCTAGCTCATATTTGGCGTTATCAATCCATTCTGCACCATAACGATTCTCAAACACATGGCCGGTGAAATCATTGCGCTTGTTAAAATATTTTGCGTACGTATTGTGAAGTTGCCTCATGATGACTCCAGTCGGGGTATCGATGGTTTCTATCTGGAGATGGATGTGATTAGTCATTAAGCAGTAGGTGTGAAGATGAAAGGGGTGGCGTTCCTTCGTTTCAGCAAGTAGTGTTAGATAGTACTCTCGATCTTGATCATCGTGAAAAAGTGCCATCCTTCTAATGCCTCTGCTAGTAATATGGTATTTCGCACCGGGGAAAAAGCTGCGGTGTTTGCGGGCCAATTTTAGATCACTCCTTATCATTAATCGGGAAGGTGGTTCACAATCATTATACCGTATTGATTCTATTAATTCTCTTAAAATGAGCGATTTATTACTAAAATTTGATGTCTCGTTTGAGTGTGTGTCCACTGTACACGCACAAACACAAGCAAAATGTCCACGAGCGGTGCCAGGCACCGCCCGTGGACACAGATGGCAGACGTATCATGCGACATATATTTTTGGTCAGTAAAGCTACTGCCAATATCTCTACACACTGATTGATTTATTATAACAACTTCTAAAAAACTTTTCCTATGAAATTTATTTTGTCGGAAGGTTTCCTATGGAGAGACTGGAGCATCTGAGACGGCATTAATCTATGAATGTGAATTCAAAACAAGAGACCTGTTCAGCCTCCCATTCGTTCTTTTTAAAAGGATATCAGTAATTAATGACCGTATTCCCCTTCAGCTGCCAATGCATCTGCTTTTGTTTTATGAACCGTCCCTACTGGATGTTGGGGAGGTGCATAGATTGAGTAAAGTTTCAGAGGGACATTGCCTGTATTCGTAACATTATGCCATGTCCCAGCAGGTATCATGATGGCATCATCATCATAGACTTTTCTTCTAAAATATAAATTATCCTTCCGATTCCCCATCTGAACAATCCCTTGGCCTTGTTCAATCCGCAGAAATTGATCGACGGTTGGATGAATTTCCAAACCAATATCTTCACCTACCTTAAGACTCATCAATGTAACCTGCAAATGCTTTCCTGTCCAGATCGCCGTACGGTACGAACGATTTTGCTTGCTAGCCTTATTGATATTAACCACAAATGGCTCAGGACCATAATCCTTTAAATGGATACGCTCTCTTTCCTTTGATGATTGTTGGGAATGCCATTGAAGAGTGCGCTCTCCCCCATTAGGGATATTCCAGTAAACAGGACTTCCTCCACGGTAATCGATTGGCGAGTTATGATAAGGATATTGATATGGGTATACATAAGGAACATAATACATCTTTCTTTAGCCCCTTTCAGAGTTATAAATTCATCTTATGCATTCGGTTAGGGGATGCTCTTTTTACCCAATTAGTTATATAAGATTTTTATGCAAATGAAATAATGTCCACGCTGTATGCACAAACATAAGCAAAATGTCCACGGACGGTGCCAGGCACCGCCCGTGGACATTTTATTAATCTACTGGGCGATCTTCGAAGTAGTATTTGATGATTGCTGGTGTCTTCGGATCTGTAATCTGGTAGACGGATGACCCCACGATTTTCGCTACTTGAAGAAGCTTTTTCTTGTCGATCTTATCAAGTGTGTCAGTCGGCTGATGATACCAAGGTTCGACTGGGGAATGAATAAATAAAGCGGACGGAATTCCTAAGTCATGGAATGGCTGATGGTCGCTTCGGCCAAGCTGTCCATACGGAAGGACCTCATTAAAAATATGATAGCTTGAGGCCGCACCTAGATCGGTCACAAGATTTTTCTTGCCATCAATTGTATACATGATTAATCCGCCAGCAGGGTTATCTCCCCCTGCATCTCTGCCGCCAATCATATCCATTTGGAAGTGAGCAACCATTTTATCAACATCTGCCTTCGGAAGTTTAGATGCATAATAGGAAGAACCAACTAACCCTCTTTCCTCCGATCCAAATGTAAGGAAGCGAATTTCTGTATCCGTCTTTTCCTTCGCAAACAATCTTGCTAATTCAAGGACAGCAGAAACCCCTGATGCATCATCATTTGCACCTGGTCCACCAGGCACTGAATCGTGGTGTGCACCAACTGTCACGATTTGTCCTGTATGTTTCTTTTCTGTTGCCGGTTTCGTAGCGATTACATTGTAGGAAGTCTTCTCAATTTTTTCAATATCTACATCCAATGTGACAGAAATCTCTTTTGTTTTTAGCTGCTGAACTAGCTTCAGCCCTTCTGCTTTCGTAATCGCAACGGCCGGAATATTTTGTCCCTCTGCCACTTGTCCGAAAGTATTGCCCTCATCTAAATTATTGTACATAAGGACACCGACTGCCCCTTTTTCAAGGACATTCTTTATCTTTTCAACAAATGCAATATCTCCACGTTCAGCTAAAACAATCTTCCCTTTTACATCTCCAACTTCTTCCGGTGTTGCCTTTCCAACATACACCAGTGGGGCAGTTACTTTTCCGCTCGCACTGCCGCTAAATGCATGAGGAGTACCACCTAGATCGCTGTCCCCAATTTTCACTTTTGCATGATTGGTCTTAAAATCGTAAATAGGAAATGGCTGAATTTCCGTTTTGTAGCCTAGCTTCTTGAACTCTCCCTCTATGTATTTGACGGCCTTACGTTCCCCTTCTGTTCCTGCCTCCCTTGGCTCCTTTGATAATAATTCAATCGTTTTATACATATTGTCCGCACTGATTTTTTTAAGAAACTTATTTTCCAGTACAACCTCATATTGTGTACTTGGACTGACAGCCGTTGTTGCATGGACCGTTCCACTGGATAAAACGAAACCTGCTGCTACAAACAAAGCTACTAATTTGCGATTCATACTACTCCTCCTCCTAGTTTTTATGATAAGTCTATTATTAATATAATTAAATATTTTGTAAATTGAAATAATAATACAAATCTATCCATTTTTCAGCAGGAAAAGCCACTTTTTTCAATGTGAACGGGTTTAGGAATTAAAATACTTTTCTATTGTGTGAAGGAAAATTAATATATCAAAATAGCAATCCCCATCTATATACCTATCTAGTTTTTCTAAGCGACATCATTCCTATAGGATAAAAGATCAATCGAGAAGAATACTATTGGATAAGTATGAGCATGACGAGAGATTACGCAAAAAACAACAGATTCTATCAATATCTGACATTATTTGTGGGGATGATAGTGGAAGAAAAAATAGAAATGCTGAAGCCGATGACATAAATACAGCTCCAGCATTTCTATTAAATCACTTTTTTTATTTGTTCAAAATGATGATTGTCATGCTCGACCATTCCTTGAAAATATGCTGTAAGGGAAAGCGTTGACTTACTAATATTTAGCTCCTTAGACCAAAGTTCGTCATCTATCTCTTTTAAAGCAGATAGGAGTGTCTGCCTAGTTGCCGCAAATCTCTCAATCGTTTCTTCTTTTGTTCGTATTCTGCTTTCAGCTGCTGCTTGATCATTGAGCGCTTGAGCATCTGGACCTTTCGGCAAATCGATATCCTTGAAAAAGTATGGCATTCGATCTTTTAAGATAAACTCATCCCACGGAATCAGATGGCCAATGACTTCCGCGATGCTCCACTTTTCCTCTTTAATTGGCGTGCGCCATTGTTCCTCCGATAATTGTTCTAGCTCTTTTACCCATTGGATCGATTGCTCGTAATGCGATAAGATGTTTTGTTGTTCCATTTGCAATGGCATGCCCTCTTTTCTATGTTTTTGTCGAAAAATCGATATATAATTAATTTCGCAGATAAACCTGCTATTTTCGTAGATATGCGGACAATTTCGAAGATACGTCACCCATTTTCGCAGATATATCCACACTGTCCACTCCATACGCACAAAAACTACCAAAATGTCCACGGCCGGTGCCAGGCACCGCTCGTGGACAGTGTGGATTATTATTTTATTGCGATATAGATGTCGACTTGTGCTTCTAGCGGGTTTGCGCATCTTTCATCGTATACTTCGAAATCACCTGTGTAAGCTCTTGTTAAATCAGATTGCTCAAACCATGCCCAAATTTGCTGCCATGCTTTGATGACGATTTGTGCGATCGGTCCTTTGTCTGTTGTAAAAACAACGTATTTGGCGGCCGGTACTGTTTTTGCAACGAGTCCCTCTGGCAATGTTCCATCAGCACTTCCTTGGAGTCCGACTGTCATACTGTATTCTCCATTCACCCCATCAAGGTAGTCAGAATACAGTCCATATGTAACAGAGTTGATAGGATTAGGAATTTGTTCATATACCTTTTCCTGATAATATTTCTCCCACAGTTTCGGGATCAGCGCGTCCGCAGTCATTTCATTGGCATTCGTCGTTCTTGCGGTCATGCCAATGATGGTAAACGCTTCTTTTTCCATTACGACAGGTTCATTCATCTTACCGCTGCCGCTCCATCTTTTTAATGTTGGCAAAAAGTTAGTCAAAATTGCACGTGCCTCTTCTTCACTTTTACCATCTTCTTTCATAAAAGGAACACAAAGATCAACCATTTCTTCAACTGTCATGTTGGGCTGTTTAAATTCACCCTTTTCATAACAATAGACGCAATACTCCTCGCTTCTTCCTCCATTTAGCTCCGTCCCAAATTGCGTTTCCTCATTCATCGGCATCCCACAGCTTTGGCAAAAAACAGCATTCATATCATACACACCTTTCATTTGTTTGTACTCAATATATCAAGGGAAACCTGACAGCTGTTTGTCATATTTTACATATAATTTTCAAAAATTTCTTTGGCGCGTCTTTTAACTATTTCCCTTATATGAAGAGGCTCCAGTACCTCCACTTTATTACCAAAGCTTAAAATAAATCCGTAGAGCCACTCATCCTCTGGGATGTCAACTTTTATAATAGACGCATCCTCCTCTATCGCTTCGATGCCGAACATTTCCTCCATCATCAGCCGATGTTCAGGTTGAAACGCCAGCTTTAGTGCAACCGTATTTTCTGGCGCATTCCATTCTTGGTCCCACGGACGCTCGGACAAATCTATTTCTCTGCGGGTAAACTTTTCTTTGCAGCCTTTAATCTCTTTCATCCTAGCAATTTTAAACAGCCGAAAAGCCTTTCTTAATTGACAATAGCCGTAGACATACCACGATCTCCCTTTTTCAACAAGTGTGTGAGGCTCAACCTTACGAACGGATTGTTTTCCACCAGCGTTTCCGTATGTAAAAGTAATGCAGGTGGAAGATTCAATTGCCTGTTTGATCGTTGTCATTTTTTCCTTCAAAAATGGAGTTGTCCCCCACGGACTATAATCAATGAAGAGATAATCCGAACTATTTTTGACCGCTCCTTCAGCAATCCCCGTAATTTTTTCAAGTACCGCTTCCGCATGCGGATCCTTGTAAGAGGTAAGCACGCTTTTTAAAGCAATCGAAATGGAGGCCAACTCCCCTTCTGTCAGCACCTGCTTATCCATCCGGTAGCCCTCTATTAAACTAATTCCTCCATTCACCCCTTGAAAGCTTACGACAGGAATCCCCGCCTGGCTGAGCGTATCCACATCCCGATAAATGGTCCTTACAGACACACCAAATAGTTCAGCAAACTCCTGTGCTGTCACCTTTTTCCGGTTTATTAAAATCATCGTCATCGTTAAAAGACGGTCTAGTTTCATGAATAAACTTCCTTTTTAGTTAAAATCTATCAGAAAAAGTTCTATATTGATATGGGAAAATCCTTTATTGTTTGAGGATTATCGAGACGTTCATCGTTTGGGATCGGATTCCTGCGCAAGTTATCGCCATTACTATTTTTCTTTTTATACACGATGGATCCCTGTCCTCTGATTACCGTGTTCCTCTTTTTTCATCCTCCTCGGGCAGCATCGTCCTCCTCTGATTACCACTTTCCTCTTTCGCAGCCTTCCTCGGGCATCAACACTCATT
>NZ_JALDXW010000027.1:0-60443 GCF_032154635.1 Cytobacillus sp.
AGACTTAAAAATTAACGTTGACGTTTTTTGTTCGTTCAGTTTTCAAAGAGCAATAATTATTTATCGCTTACAGCGACTTTACTAATATATCACCTTTCGCCTTTGACGTCAATAACTTTTTTTAAGTTATTTTCATTATGTCATCAGCGACGTTTATTAATATAACAGCAAAATTACACTAAGTCAACAAGTTTTATCATTTTTTTAATATTTATCTCTTTTGTTCCCTCGTCTGTCTATTAAGTATATAATTCAGGCATTCGTTTGGTGCAGCAACTCTTTTAAATAGCGCAAATAAAATCTTATATCTCTCCTCCATCGCCCTCTTTACGATATGATCAATGCGGTCATCCTTCAAATCAAATAAAATTTCATCCATTTCTCTTTTTATTAAATACTGCATTTCTTTTAGTTCTTTTTGATTGATTAAAAGCCCTAGCATCCTAAAACCCCTTTATTTCAGTTTGATTTTTGTAGTATTTTCCATTTTATTTTTTTTATGAATTTGTTTTTCAAATCATTTTTAAAAAATATTTGCATAAGATTGAGACAAGAAGTGATTTGGACGAGGTGAAGGGTATTATGAACTTCTTTTTTGTACTTAACGGGAAAATATTAAAACAGCTTGCAATCGTAGTAACTACCGCTTTCTTTGCTGCCTGGTTCCTTTATGTCGGAAACATTGTTCATCTGCCAGCATTTTCGGCAAAAGATGGACCTAAAGCAATATACAAGGGAGAAAAGGACCTAGCACTTACTTTTAATATCGGGTGGGGGGATGAAAAGGCGGAACCCATTCTGGATATTCTTAAAAAGGAACATGTAAAATCTGCTACCTTCTTTCTTGCGGGATCATGGGCAGAACGCCACCCAGATCTTGTTTCTAGAATTATGAAAGAAGGATATGAAATTGGGATACTCGGTTATAATTACGAAGATTATACTGAGCTAGAAGAACCAAAAATTAGACAGGATATAGCGAAGGCACAGGAAGTATTTAGAAAGTTAAACGTAAAAGACATAAAGCTTATTCGAGCGCCGACAGGACATTTTGATCAAAAAACATTAAAGGTAGCAGATAGGCTAGGCTATACGGTTGTACATTGGAGCCTTGATTCAAAAGATTGGACAAATCCCGGCGTAGAAGCCATTATCAAGAATACAGCACAAGCAAAAAAGGGAGATATCATGCTATTACATGCTTCTGATTCAGCAAAACAAACAGCAAAAGCTTTGCCGCAAATCATTCAAGCGATCAACAAAAAAAGTTTAAAGCTAGTGTCCGTTTCTGAAATGATTGCAAATGCTGAAACAAAAACAAGTGAGGTTAAATAATCAATTGATAAGAAAAAGCCGTCCTTATTTGGCCGGCCTTTTTGCTATTTTTTTTCTTTGCTCTTGTGAAGCTTTATTTAGTTTTTGAAGTATAAGCAGCTGGTAAGCGTTACAAACTAATAATGGAAAGATCATTAAATATACCCAGCTTTCTTCATTTACCCGCAAAACTGGCACCCACTCGATTGTTGTAACAACAACCATAAAGAATAATGCAGGTATCAATGCTTCTTTACTAGTCATCTTTACTTTCACTGCTGCCACTGCTATGCCAACAACAAAGATAAATGCAGCTACTCCAATATAGGGCCAAATGCTATCCCCTTCCCCAGCAAATGCATTGTAACGGAGATAGACCAAGTCAAATAATACAAACAAAATAAGAATGACTTGAACTGCATTCCATAACGAATGAGATTTAAATATTCCAAGACCAAAGCGATGAACCGTTAAATAAGCAAAAAAACCCGCTTGGCTTAGAACACTGAAAATAAAACCCACTCCAATTAACCATAGTAATACAGATAATATTTCAAGAAGATCGAAAGAAGTGAATATAGGTTCAAATTCATTCCAACGCACAATAAAACCTACAACCCCAGTAGTTAATCCCCCAACTAACAGAGTTGATATAAACAACTTTACCCAATTTCGGCTAGTCAATTTATTTTTCCTCCATAGCATTTATTCAATCACTTTTGATTGTACCAACGTAGCAATGAAAAATCTAGGTAAAGCAATTCACGCGAATAATATTTGCTCATTTTCTTCATTCTAACATTAAGGACATCTCTGAAAGGAGCTTCTATATGTTAAAAATATTCCGTATGCTCTTCCCTTGTATGATTATTATTATGCTTGCTGGTTGCGGTCAAGGTGAAGCTGGCAGCAATAATATGGATTATGAACAAACCAAGAAAATGATTGTAGATATACTTAAGACAGATGATGGCAAAAAGGCTATTCAAGAGCTAATGGAAGACGACAAAATGAAACAGAAGCTTGTCATGGACCAAGCAGTTGTCTCTGAAACGATCGAAAAAACGTTGACCTCGGATAAGGGAACAGAATTTTGGAAGAAGTCTTTTGAAGATCCTAAATTTGCCGAAAGCATTGCAAAAAGCATGAAAAAAGAAAATGAACAGCTTTTAAAGAATCTAATGAAAGACCCAGAATACCGTGGAATGATGATTGAAGTTTTAAAAGATCCTGAATTAGAAAAAGAAGTCACTAATGTTTTAAAAAGTAAGGAATACCGTGAACATTTACAGTCTGTTGTCACCGAAACATTCGAGAGTCCACTCTTTAAAGCAAAAATCCAAGAAATACTCCTGAAAGCGGCAAGTGAGGTAAAAAGCGGGGAAAAAGGTGGAGAGAGTGAAGATAAAGGTGGAGAGGATCAGGGCGGCGGACAACAAGGTGGGGGCCAAGGTGGCGGTGGCGGAAGCTAAGCTATCGCCTATGAAAAAAACCTCTTTTCCCAAGTGAAAAGAGGTTTTTTTCTTATTTACCTTCCAGCGATTGAACGACTTTCTGAGCAATTTCCGTATAGATTTTCCCCAATCTATGTTCTTCTTGATAAACAGAAGGAGCAAACTCCTTTTCATCCCAATCAGGTTGTTGAAGAGGCAGCTGACCTAAAACTTTTGTTTTTAGTTCTTCCGCAAGCTTTTGTCCGCCACCTTGACCGAAAACATATTCCTTTTCACCAGTAAGCTTGCTTTCAAAATAAGCCATGTTTTCAATAACACCCAATATTTCATGTTCTGTTTTTATCGCCATTGCGCCTGCTCGGGCAGCAACAAAAGCAGCAGTTGGATGTGGAGTTGTAACAACGATCTCCTTACAAGATGGAAGCATCGTATGAACATCGAGAGCCACATCACCTGTTCCAGGCGGTAAATCAAGTAATAGGTAGTCAATGTCCCCCCATTCCACTTCATTGAAAAAGCTATTAAGCATTTTTCCAAGCATTGGACCTCTCCAAATAATTGGAGCGTTATCTTCAACAAAGAAGCCCATGGAAATGACTTTTACACCAAAACGATCAACTGGAATAATCTTTTCTCCTCTAACTACAGGACGTGACGTAATCCCCATCATATCAGGCACACTAAATCCATATATATCAGCATCAATCAAGCCGACCTTTTTCCCTAATCGCGCTAGTGAGACAGCAAGATTGACCGAAACAGTGGATTTCCCAACTCCACCCTTCCCGCTCGCAATGGCAATAAAAGTCGTCTTGCTATCAGGAGACAGCAATCCTTTATCTTCTTCTTTCACTGCTTGACGATACTGAGCTAATACAGATTCCGGCAACTCACTAAAACGGATACCGACAGTTGCTGCCCCCGCTTCTTTTAACAAGTTCACAATTTGTGTTTGAAGCTGAAGCTGCTCTGCTGTTCCTGTTTTTGCAATTAATATCTTTACACTAACATGATTTTTTTCTTCCTTAATCTTTACTTCATTAATGGCATCAAGTTCACCTAGTGTTTTATGTATAAATGGCTCTTGAACTCCATTTAAAACTTCTCTTATATTTTGTTCCGTTAACATACTAGCACCTGCCTTTATGAATTCGTTTCCATTAAAGTATAACATATTGTTATCGTGCTACAGTTAATTCTATCACACTTAGTCTAATTAAAAGCAATACTCACAACTTTCTATTAGCTCCTGCTTATTCGGTTCATTCACAATTCAAAAAAAAAAGATGCTGGTCGGCATCTTTCTTTTATTCCTCTTCCTCCAGCTCTTTTTCATCAGAAAAATATCTGAGGATCCCCATATATATCGAGGCAGCAACTTTGTTCTGATATTGTTCTTTTTTCAAATTTTCCTTTTCGGCCGGATTGGACAAAAATCCAATTTCAACTAGTGCACCAGGAATTTCTGCGTTTTTTAGGATATATACATTATTTAATTTCTTTGCTTTTCGATTTGTGTTTTCCAAATTACGTCTTAATTCATCCTGTATAAACTTTGCTGCTCTTGCATTTTCATCTTTATGTGATGCATAAAAGGTCTGTGCGCCGCTCCAGCGGGATGAAGGAATCGCATTTAAATGGATGCTCGCAAAAAACTCAGCTCCAGATGTATTAATAATTTCAAGGCGCTTTTTTAAATCCTCAACTTTTCGTCTGCTATAACCCCTTGTACCATCTGGAGCCAGATCACGGTCATCTTCTCTCGTCAATATCACAAGCGCACCTTGTTCTTGAAGATATTCTCTCACCTTCAGTGTCACATCAAGGGCGATTTCCTTTTCAAGCGCATCCTCGTCCCCTGCTCCGCCATCTGGCCCCCCATGACCTGGATCAAGTAAAATAATCTTTCCTGTTAAAGGCAAATGCCATGATTCCCAAGAATCCTCTTCTGAAAAATCATATTGTAATATTAAAAATAGGACGATAAGTCCAATGGCGAATGCCGCAGCTTTTAATTTTTTCATCCCCTGTCAACCTCCTGCCCGTCCTCAATTTAATATATGGGACAAGGTAAAGAGATAGAACAAGAAATACGGAATTTAAAAGGTTGAATTAGTGAAGGCGGAGCTTATGTCTTCTTTGACCCTTTTGAAACCCTTCCATCCACCAGCTATTTACATATTCCTCGCATAAGTAATAAAGAGATTCACTCATCATCCCCTCTTCCCCGTGCCCCCAATACAAGAGGAAGTTGTATAACGTATCTGAAAAATGCCGAATCTCATATCTGCATCGGTTCCTTACGTCTTCAGCTGGTTCGCCATATAGTCCAAATCGGCTAAAATGAGCACCTAATAAATACGCTTCAATTGCCACATCATAGCATGCTTCTTCAATTCCTGCATTCATCATTAACCCAGATGCAAATCTTGAGGAGCCGAAATGATGCTGCACTTTTTCTTTTAATGCCTTTATTGATATTTCCTTTAAAATGGACTTTTCATATTTAATTTGCTTTTCTCGTTTCTTTTCTGCAAAAGTTGTAATCACATTCATGGTCTTCCCACCTCTTAAGGATAGTCTTTAACCGCAAAAGGAGAGACATACAAAAAGGCAGATGCTTTTGTCTGCCAATTTTTTATAAACCCATCAAAAATTCTTTATGTAAACTAATCAATTTTTGATTTAAAAGTAAAATTCCACAATACAATCAATATGCTTGTCCATTCAAAGTTTGATTCCATTCATACCTTATAGATGAAAGAGCTCTTTCAAATCCATTCGAAGGAGGGAAAACAAATGGCAGAATCTAAAGGATATGGATGTGGATATGGCAGCACCTTTGTGCTAATTGTCATATTGTTCATTTTGTTAATCATTATCGGCGCAGCACTTTAATAGCGTAGGGTTCGTATCAATCCTATAAGATACGAGTTGCACCAACATGAATGAGGCTGACTTATTAGGAAAATTAATAAGTCAGCCTTTTTTTATTCATTCTCTTTATTCTTATTTAATTCATAAAAATCACCAGCAAACTTTGCCATCTTTAGCAGTTTTTCTAAATCTAATTTACCAAGGAAACTAAACGGATAAATCCACAATTCCATCAATATGCTTGTCCTATTCAAAGTTTAAATCAATACATATCTTATAAATGAAAGAGCTCTTTCAAATCCACTCGAAGGAGGGAAAACAAATGGCAGAATCTAAAGGATATGGAAGTGGATATGGCAGCACTTTTGTGCTAATTGTCATATTGTTCATTTTGTTGATCATTATCGGGGCAGCACTTTAATAGCGTAGGGTTCGTATCAATCCTATAAGATACGAGTTGCATCAAAATGAATGAGGCTGACTTATTAGGGAAATTAATAAGTCAGCCTTTTTTTATTCATTCTCTTTATTCTTATTTAATTCATATAGATCACCAGCAAGCTTCGCCATTTTTAACAGTTTTTCTAAATCTAATTTTCCAAGGAAACTAAACGGATGTTTGACTGGTTCCGTTGGTTGACTTTCGTTAGAGGACTTAATTTTTTCTAATTGGTCGTTTAATTTGGTCATTTCAAATAATAATTTAGTAACGTTTTCACGTTGTATTTGTGTAGATTCTTTTATGCTTGTGATTTCATTGACTAGTCTATTCAATATTTCTTCTTGCGATGAAGCTTTTCCCACGTTTTCTCGGCCATTCATTTGTTCCAGAATTACATTTAATGCCTCTCCTTGCCTGACTAACTCCTTTAACAGTATTTCTCTATACTCGCCTTCATTCATTCACATAAACCCCTCTCTTATTAATTGTAAATCCGATTAAAATCGTATCAATCCATTGAACGAGTTTTCTCTTTAATTGCTTGTCCGGAATATAATATGTTGAACAATGG
Source organism: Cytobacillus sp. (assembly GCF_032154635.1). Taxonomy (GTDB): domain Bacteria; phylum Bacillota; class Bacilli; order Bacillales; family Cytobacillaceae; genus Cytobacillus. Next base: position 6,659 of record NZ_JALDXW010000027.1, read on the forward strand.
AAAGCTGTATAGATAAACGCTATATCAGTCACTAAATTTCTTTATATTTATAAAAAAAGACCCCCAACCAAATTGGTTGAGAGCCTTTGAAAAATTGATATTAACGTTTTGAGAACTGAGGTGCACGACGAGCGCCTTTAAGACCGTATTTTTTACGTTCTTTCATACGAGCGTCACGAGTTAATAGACCTGCAGCCTTTAATGTTGGACGGTAGTTTGGATCAGCTTGAAGTAACGCACGAGCGATACCGTGGCGAATTGCGCCAGCTTGACCAGTGTAGCCTCCACCATTCACATTTACATGCACATTATAGCTTCCTTGAGTTTCAGTAGCTACAAGCGGTTGATTTACAACTGCACGCAATGCTGCAAATGGGATATAATCTTCAATTTCACGACCGTTGATAATAATTTGACCATCGCCTGGAACTAAACGAACTCGTGCAACGGAGCTCTTACGACGACCAGTACCAATATATTGAACCTGTGCCAAGTTAATAACCTCCCCTATAAATTATCCACGAAGTTCGTAAACTTCAGGTTGTTGTGCTTGGTGCTTATGTTCAGCGCCAGCATAAACGTGTAATTTCTTGAACATTTGACGGCCAAGAGAATTTTTTGGAAGCATGCCTTTAATAGCAAGCTCTAACATTCTCTCAGGATAGTTCGTACGCATTTCATTAGCAGTTCTAGTTTTTAAACCACCTGGGTGTAAGCTGTGACGGTAGTAGATCTTGTCAGAAAGCTTCTTACCTGTTAAGTGGATTTTTGAAGCATTAAGAATAATTACATGATCACCAGTGTCAACATGTGGTGTATAAGTTGGTTTATGTTTACCACGTAGAATTGATGCTACTTCACTAGCAAGACGACCTAAAGTTTTGCCTTCAGCATCAACTACGTACCATTTACGTTCGATATTGTTTGCATTCGCCATAAACGTTGTACGCATCAATTTTCCCTCCTAAAAATTCCATTATTCATTCATTTGGTTTCATATCTTCAACACAATAAGTTCCGGGGCTTATCGTGGTTTTAATAACAATACCTTTGCTATGATACACTTTTCAACGGCTAATGTCAATAAAATGTTACACCAGGTTTAGTTGTTTTGAGAAATTTTTATAAAGACTGTTCACACACTTCAATATTGCACTTCCCATAAATACAATCCATGTGCTGGTGCTGTTTTTCCTGCATAGGAACGGTCTTTTCTTTCAAGTATTTCTGGAATGGATGCTGGAGAAATATCTCCTGCCCCCACCTCTAAAAGGGTCCCTACTAATATTCGAACCATATTATACAAAAAGCCATTTCCGTTAAAACGAAATATCAGCATATCTCCCTCTTCAAGCATTTCCACCTGACTTATTTCACGTACCTTATCAACTACATCCGTTTTAGCTGAGCAAAAGCTTGTAAAGTCATGTTCTCCGATCAAAAAGGGGATAGCCTCGTTTATTTTCTTGAGATCTAAGTCATATGGGTACTGATAGGCATAATGGCGTTTAAACGGATCCCGCTGATCGGAGCGGTGGACGAAATAACGGTATTCCTTCCCTTTTGCATCAAAGCGGGCATGAAAGTCATCGGCAGCCAGTTCTGTACGAATAATCGCGATATCATCCGGTAACAGCGTATTTAAAGCAACCTTCCACTTAGCCAAAGGGATTCTAAGCGGAGAGTCGAAATGGATGACCTGTCCTCTAGCATGGACACCAGCATCCGTTCTGCCAGAGGCACTTGCCTTAACATCTATATCCTTATGAATCTTTCTAAGCGCCTTCTCTATTTCGCCTTGCACGGTACGCTTACTCGGCTGTACTTGATAGCCAGCAAACTGTGTTCCATCATAAGAGATAATACATTTATATCTTTGCATCACATTGCTCCATTATGTTCGAAATAAGACTAACAAAGCGGTTAGAAGTCCAAGTAATACGAGCATGGAAGTATCCGTAAGCCCCCAGCTAAGCTGTCTATACTTCGTCCTGCCTTCGCCGCCTTTGTAGCCCCTTGCTTCCATCGCTGTAGCCAGTTCCTCAGCTCTTTTAAAAGAATTAACAAAAAGCGGAATTAGAAGTGGAATAATCGCCTTCACTCTATCTTTTATTGGACCGCTTGTGAAATCGACCCCTCTTGCCGTCTGTGCCTTCATGATCTTATCCGTCTCTTGCATCAAAGTCGGTATAAATCGAAGCGAGATGGACATCATGAGAGCAAGCTCATGTACAGGGAACTTTACTTTATTTAATGGATGAAGCAAACTCTCCAGTCCATCTGTTATTTCAATCGGCGTCGTTGTTAAAGTAAGTATTGATGTCATCAATATAAGAAGAAAAAATCGTAAAGAGATGAAAATCCCCTGCCTTAAACCTTCTTCATAGATTGAGAACCAGCCAGCTTGAAATAAGAGCTCCCCTTCTTTTGTTAAAAATAAATGCAAAAGCAAAGTAAATAGAACAAGCAATAGAACAGGCTTTAGTCCCGATATGATAAACCGCAATGGCACTTTAGATAAAGAAATCATTAACAAGGTATAAATGGCTAATAATCCGTATGTCAGGCTATTATTTGCGATAAAAACAATACAAACAAATAAAAAGATGATCACAAGCTTTGAACGCGGATCCATTCGGTGAATCAGTGAATGAGCAGGAACGTACCGGCCAAAAATCATTTTCTCCATCATTTCCGCTCACCCCCCTTTAGAAAGGAAGCAATTTCCTCCGTTAGCTTCTCCATAGTTAAACAAGTTTGCGGGAAATTTGTCTGAAAGGCTTCTTCAACTTTTTGCTGGAAGCGTACAACCTCAGGCACATCTAAACCAAGCTGTATCAAGCCTTCAGGAGAAGAAAAAATTTCTTCTGGTGTTCCTTTTCTATACACCTCTCCTTTTTGCATAATAACAATTTGGTCTGCGTATTTAGATGCATCTTCCATACTATGTGTAACTAGCACAGTCGAAAGCTTTCTCTCCATATGAAGAGCATGGAACATATCCATAATTTCCTTTCTTCCCCGTGGATCGAGACCTGCAGTAGGCTCGTCCAGTACAATAACATCTGGTTCCATTGCTAAAACTCCTGCAATGGCTACTCTGCGCATTTGCCCCCCAGATAAGTCGAAGGGGGATTTGTTTAATATCTCTTCTGAGAGGCCAACTTGTTTAATAGCTACCCTAGCTCTTCTCTGTGCTTCTTCCTGTGAAACGCCAAAATTCATCGGTCCAAAGCAAATATCTTTTTCAACTGTTTCTTCAAACAATTGATGCTCTGGAAACTGAAAAACGATGCCTACCTTCTGCCTTACTTCCTTTAAATTTTTTTGTTTTTTGTCTGCTGTAACCTCTTTATCGCCAATGATTACTTTTCCAGCTGTCGGCTTTAAGAGGGCATTCAAATGCTGCAACACCGTAGATTTTCCTGAACCTGTATGGCCAATAATTGCTAGAAAGATTCCTGATGGAATATCAATGGACACATCCCTAATAGCTAGGCGTTCAAAAGGTGTGTTAGCTTGATAGCGGTATTCTACTTTCTGTAGTGAGATGTCCATAACTCTTCCACCAACTCTTCTTCTGATAAAAAATGCCTTGATAGCGAAACCCCTTGTTCCTTTAAAAGCTTGCTCATTTTAACAGGGAAAGGAATATCCAAGCCAAGTTGAACAAGCTCCTCATCCATTTGAAATATTTCTTCAGGACTGCCCTCTCGATAAAGCTCGCCTTTGTTCATTACGATGATGCGATCTGCTTTAACAGCCTCTTCTAAATCATGAGTAATCGATATAACTGTCATATGATGGTTCTCTTTTAACTCTCTAACCGTTTCTAAAACCTCTTCTCTTCCTCTTGGATCGAGCATAGAGGTTGCTTCATCTAAAATGATAATCGAAGGTCTAAGTGCGATCACACCAGCAATAGCCACTCTTTGCTTCTGGCCACCTGAAAGATGGTGCGGCTCTTGATCAAGAAATTGAGACATGTTAACTTTTTCTAGTGAATACTTGACCCTTTCCACCATTTCTTCTCGAGCAATTCCATTGTTTTCTAAACCAAAAGCCACATCATCCTGAACTGTTGTTCCAACGAATTGGTTATCAGGATTTTGAAAGACCATCCCAACCTTTTTCCTTATCTCCCATACGGTTTCCTCTGAAAGCAGCATGCCATTCATCTGTATAGAGCCTTCTTGAGGAAATTGTAACCCATTTAATAGCTTGGCAAGAGTTGATTTTCCAGAACCATTATGACCGACGATTGCAAGCCATTCCCCTTCATATATATCAAATGAAACATTTTTAAGTGCAAAACCTGCTTCTAAAGCATACTGAAATGAGACATTTTCTAACTGAACTAGCTGCTTCTTATTCAATGCTGCTCCTCCTCTCAACTACCTCTACTCTCTATTCTAAACTCTACTCCCAGCTAATCAAAACAAAATTCTAAATAAAAAACCCGCCATTTTTGGCGAGCTTCAATAGCAATGACAGTAGAAACTTATTGACGAATCATATAAAGAAACCATTACAAACTAGAAAGCACTCTTTTCTATATCCGCTATTCGAGCTTATAAAATGTCAATACTGCCTTCTATTCAAGCCCTTACAACAGTATCCAATTTAAAAAAGCCCGCACCTTTCCGAAAAAAACAGGACACCGCCTGCCAGCGTTATGATTAAATATAAATCGGAAAGGTGCAAGAAGAGCTAGACGCGACATGAAAATAGAAAACCAGAAGCGCCCTGTTCACCCCCGACAAGCACGAGTTGTGCCTCACAGAAAGATATATTCTTTACCTTTTTGGAGGATTGGCCTGTGACATCGAGGTAGACAAAAACGCGACGCCTGTATATAGGGGAAGCTGCTTGTGCTAGAAAACTCTTTACCCCCGTATCATGCCCATCGTAACACTCACTTTGGCTACTTCCATCTAGAAGTTTGTTCTATTACAGAAAAAGGGCAAAGAACAAACGTCCTGCCCTCATCCGATTAGAAATTAAACTAACTCGATAATTACCATTGGTGCGCCGTCACCGCGACGAGGTCCAAGTTTCATAATACGAGTATATCCACCTTGGCGTTCTTCATAACGTGAAGCGATATCGCTGAATAATTTTTGAACTGCATCTTGTTTTGTTTCAGCGTTAGCTACCTCATTACGTACGAATGCAGCTGCTTGACGACGAGCATGCAAATCGCCACGTTTTCCAAGAGTGATCATTTTTTCAACAACTGAACGAAGTTCTTTTGCACGAGCTTCAGTTGTTTCAATACGCTCATTGATGATTAAATCTGTTGCTAAGTCACGTAGCATAGCTTTACGTTGAGAGCTAGTACGTCCTAACTTTCTGTATCCCATGAAAGTTTCCCTCCTTTGTTGAAGTCATTCTTAAGCCGTTAAAGCTACAAGATAATGACAGTTAACAAGCGTTAACGAATCAATCATCTTTACGTAAGCCTAATCCAAGCTCTTCTAGTTTGTGTTTAACTTCCTCAAGAGACTTTCTGCCTAAGTTACGTACTTTCATCATATCTTCTTCCGTTTTATTTGCTAATTCTTGAACGGTATTGATACCAGCACGTTTTAAACAGTTATATGAACGAACAGAAAGATCTAGTTCTTCAATGGTCATCTCAAGTACTTTTTCTTTTTGATCTTCTTCTTTTTCAACCATGATTTCAGCATTTTGAGCTTCATCGGTTAATCCAACAAAGATATTCAAATGCTCAGTTAAGACTTTCGCACCAAGTGCAACAGCATCTTGTGGACCTGTACTTCCATCAGTCCAAACATCGAATGTTAACTTATCATAGTTAGTCATTTGGCCTACACGTGTATTTTCAACCTGATAAGACACACGTGAAACTGGTGTGTAAATAGAATCGATAGGGATTACTCCAATCGGCTGATCTTCCCTTTTGTTCTGAACAGCTGGCGTATATCCACGGCCTCTTCTAGCAGTAAGGCGCATGCGTAAATGACCATTAGATCCCAACGTCGCAATGTGCAAATCAGAATTAAGGATTTCTACATCGCTGTCATGGGTAATGTCAGCAGCACGAACAACGCCTTCACCCTTTACATCAATTTCAAGCGTTTTCTCTTCATCAGAGTAAATTTTTAGTGCAAGTTTCTTAATGTTTAAAATGATAGATGTTACATCTTCTACGACGCCTTCAATTGTTGAGAACTCATGAAGTACCCCATCAATTTGAATCGATGTGACTGCGGCACCTGGGAGTGAGGATAAAAGGATACGACGTAAGGAGTTACCCAAAGTAGTACCATATCCACGCTCAAGCGGCTCTACGACGAACTTCCCGTACTTGGCATCATCGCTGATCTCAACCGTTTCGATTTTTGGTTTTTCTATTTCGATCATGAAAATATACCCTCCTTCAAAACGTCGAAACCCCGGCTAGCATCCTAACCGAAATTCCCCCATGTATACGTTCCCGTTTTGTGCACAACAACTGGAATAATTATCCTGTATAATGAATAAAACATTTACATCATATCCCATTATAGACAAGGATACAAATTCTATACAGAAAAATTAAACACGGCGGCGTTTTGGTGGGCGACATCCATTATGTGGAACTGGAGTCACGTCTCTGATAGCAGTTACTTCAAGACCAGCAGCTTGTAGCGCACGAATAGCCGCTTCACGTCCTGCACCAGGTCCCTTAACAGTTACTTCAAGAGATTTCATTCCGTGTTCCATAGATGACTTCGCTGCAGTTTCTGCTGCCATTTGCGCTGCGAAAGGAGTAGATTTACGTGAACCTTTAAACCCTAGCGCACCTGCACTTGACCAAGAAAGTGCATTCCCATGAGCATCAGTAATAGTTACAATTGTGTTGTTAAAAGTAGAACGAATGTGTGCAACACCTTGTTCAATATTCTTTTTCACACGACGTTTACGTGTATTAGTTTTGCGTGCCATTTAAAGTACCTCCTTTACCGATTATTTCTTCTTGTTCGCTACAGTCTTACGAGGACCTTTGCGTGTGCGAGCGTTATTTTTAGTGTTTTGTCCGCGAACCGGTAAACCACGGCGATGACGTAGACCACGATAGCTTCCGATCTCCATTAAACGCTTAATGTTTAGTGAAACTTCACGACGAAGATCACCTTCAACCTTTAGCTTATCGATGACTTCACGGATTTTATTTAACTCATCTTCTGTTAAATCACGAACACGAGTGTCTTCAGAAACACCAGCTTCTGCTAATACTTTCTGAGCAGTATTTTTACCAATCCCATAGATGTAAGTTAATGAGATTACTACACGTTTTTCACGTGGAATATCTACACCAGCAATACGTGCCATAAATTAGCGCACCTCCTTGTTATTAACCTTGTTTTTGTTTATGTTTAGGGTTTTCACAGATAACCATAACTTTTCCACGTCTGCGGATAACTTTGCACTTTTCGCAGATCGGTTTAACAGATGGTCTTACTTTCATTATCCTAACCTCCTTAATAGTACGGAGTGCAATGGTTATTTAAAACGATAAGTGATTCTTCCGCGAGTTAAATCATATGGAGAAAGCTCCACAGTAACTTTATCTCCTGGTAAAATACGAATAAAATGCATACGGATCTTACCAGAAACATGAGCCAACACCGTATGACCATTTTCTAATTCTACTTTAAACATGGCATTTGGCAAAGTATCAACCACCGTGCCTTCAATTTCAATTACATCGTCTTTCGCCATCGAACAGTCTCCTTTCTTTATTCAAATACGAACTCATTTATCTTTGCAAACGCAAAGCTTATTTTCCATCGTTACACGCCGGATTTATCGAGAAATCTATTTGAAACTAACAACCTTATGATTATAGCACAAAAACAGGACAAAATTGAAACGATATATTAAATACGAGCAATTAAGCAATTGTAAGTATCTCATATCCATTTTCAGTAATTGCAATTGTATGTTCAAAATGAGCACACATTTTCCCGTCAATTGTAACGACTGTCCAGTTGTCAGTCAATGTTTTCACATATCGGCTTCCTGCATTCACCATTGGTTCAACAGCAAGTACCATACCCGGTTTTAGTCGCGGACCTTTGTTTGGGGGACCATAATGAGGAATTTGTGGGTCCTCATGTAAGCTCTGACCTACTCCGTGGCCAACATACTCGCGTACAATGGAAAAACCATTTTGTTCCGCATATGTTTGAATTGCATGTGAGATGTTCGATAGACGCTCACCTGGCTTTGCTTCCTTAAGGCCGATAAATAGTGACTCCTCAGTAACGTCAAGAAGACGCTTCGTTTCATCATCAATTGTACCAACAGGATAAGTCCAAGCTGAGTCACCATGATAACCATTATATTTAGCACCAATATCTACGCTGATAATATCGCCGTCTCTCAACACCCGATTACCAGGTATGCCATGAACAAGTTCATTATTTACTGAAGTACAAATGCTGCCAGGGAAGCCGTTATAGCCTTTAAACGAAGGAATTGCATTCGCTTTACGAATAAATGTATCAGCAATATGATCCAACTCTTTTGTTGTTATTCCAGGAGCAATATGTTTTTTCAGTTCTCGGTGAGTCAATGCTACAATTTTGCCGGCCTCACGCATGATCTCAATTTCACGCGGCGTTTTGCAAATAATCATTCATGCAAGCCCCCGAGTAAACGATCCAGATCAGTAAATACTTTATCGATATCCTGTTGCCCATCAATATTGCGTAGATATCCTTTTGCCTCATAGAAATCAAGCAAAGGTTTTGTTTGTTTGATATTCACATCGAGTCGAGTCTTTACCGTAGCCTCATTATCATCTGCACGCTGATACAGTTCACCGCCACAGCGATCACATTCATCCACTTTTGCAGGAGGATTAAATACGAGATGGTAAGTGGCACCACAATCTTTACAGATTCGGCGGCCAGTTAAGCGCTCCATAAGAATATCTTGATCCACATCAATATTAATGACAAAATTAATTTTTTTATTCAATTCAGCAAGAATATTTTCAAGTGCGTCTGCTTGAGGAACCGTTCTTGGAAATCCATCAAGCAAGAATCCTTTCTCACAATCATCCTTGCTTAACCGTTCACGAACAATACCGATTGTTACTTCATCAGGAACAAGCTCGCCATTGTCTATGAAAGATTTTGCTTTCAGGCCTAGTTCCGTCTCTTCCTTTATGGCTGCACGAAACATATCACCTGTTGAAATATGAGGGATGCCATACTTGTCGACAATCTTCTCGGCTTGTGTACCTTTACCGGCACCGGGGAGCCCCATTAATACTAAATTCATATGAATTCCCCCTAAATCTAATTGGCTTATAGGGAACCTTTACATGTCCCCTAAAAACCAAATTATTTGATAAACCCTTTATAATGACGTTTAACAAGCTGTGATTCAAGCTGCTTCATCGTATCTAATGCAACACCTACAACGATAAGCAAGCCTGTTCCTCCAATTTGAGCTGAATCTGGCAACCCTGCGATATTAATAAAAAGCATTGGCAGAATAGCGATTACAGTTAAGAAGATAGCACCGACAAATGTTAAACGATATAAAACGCGAGTTAAATATTCCTGCGTGCTTTTTCCAGGTCTGATACCTGGAATATACCCGCCCTGCTTTTTCAAGTTGTCAGAAACCTGTTCTGGGTTCACTTGGACGAAAGCATAGAAATACGTAAAAGCAATAATTAATGCACTATAGATGATCATTCCGACTGGTGTCGTATAATCAAATACTCTTTGAATCCATAATGTAACATCATTTTGCTCAAGGAATCCTGCAACAGTTCTTGGCGTAATGATAAATGAAACAGCAAAGATAACTGGAATAACACCAGCTGCATTAACTTTTAATGGCAAGTGAGTGTTTTGTCCTCCAACCGGATTTCTTCCAACTGTAACACGCTTTGCATATTGAATTGGAATCTTCCTTAATGCCTGCTGGAAAAAGATTGTACCAACTATAATTGCAACAACTGCTAAGAGGATTAGTACTACTGTTACAATTCGAAGGAAAATTTGCTCACCCGCATTTTCAAATTGCTGTGCATAAATCTGGTTAACTATAGATGGTATACCAGCGACGATACCAGCAAAAATGAGAATGGAGATTCCATTTCCAACGCCCTTTTCAGTAATTTGTTCACCCAGCCATAATAAAAAGGCTGTTCCAGCAGTTAAAACCGTTGCAATAAGAAGGTATGAGCCAATTCCAGGGTTATCAATCAATTGCCCATTTGCAAGGTTGTTAAACCCATAAGACATACCAAGAGCTTGGATGAAACCAAGCACGATAGTAAAGTAGCGGGTAAACTGAGCTAATTTACGGCGTCCAACTTCCCCTTGCTTCGACCATTCTGTAAACTTTGGCACAACGTCCATTTGTAATAGCTGAATGATAATGGATGCCGTAATATACGGATAAATTCCCATTGCAAGTATCGAGAAGTTAAGAAGCGCGCCACCGCCAAAAGTATTTAAAATACCGAATGCATTTAACTCATCCTGGGCTTGTAATACGTCGGCATTCACACCAGGTACTGGTATAAAAGCACCGATGCGAAATACGACCAACAATAAAAGGGTGTATATGATTTTTCTTCTTATATCACCCACGCGCATAAAATTGGAGATAGTTTGAAACATTAAATCACCTCAGTTTGACCGCCGGCAGCTTCAATCGCTTCCTTTGCAGCAGAGGAGAATTTATGAGCTTTAACAGTAAGCTTTTTCTCAACTTTGCCTTTAGCAAGAATTTTAATTCCTGCTTTTTCATTACTTACTACCCCTGTTTCGACAAGAAGAACTGGTGTAACTTCTGTTCCATCTTCAAAACGGTTAAGTGCATCAAGGTTCACAACTGCGTATTCTTTACGGTTAACATTTGTGAATCCGCGTTTTGGTAAACGTCTGAATAAAGGTGTTTGACCACCCTCAAAACCAGGACGAACACCGCCACCTGAACGAGCGTTTTGACCTTTATGACCTTTACCAGCAGTTTTACCGTTACCAGAACCGATTCCTCGGCCTTTACGTTTACGTTCTTGACGTGAACCCTCTGCAGGCTTTAATTCATGAAGTTTCATGTTGGCACCTCCTTATTTTATAGAAGAGTGAAATTTAGTTTTCTTTTACCGTAACAAGGTGAGCAACTTTGTTGATCATTCCTCGGATAGCAGGATTATCTTGTTGCTCAACTGTTTGGTGCATTTTGCGTAAACCAAGAGCTTTAACTGTTTCGCGTTGGTCTTGCGGGCGACCAATCACGCTGCGAGTGAGGGTAATTTCTATTGTTTTCGCCATTTGATTTCCCTCCTTATCCTAACAGTTCTTCTACTGATTTTCCACGTAATTTAGCTACGTCCTCAGCACGTTTTAATTGTTGTAAACCGTCCAATGTTGCACGAACCATGTTGATAGGTGTGTTCGTTCCTAAAGACTTAGAAAGGATATCACCAATACCAGCAAGCTCAAGCACCGCACGAACAGGTCCACCAGCAATAACACCAGTACCTTCATAAGCAGGCTTTAAAAGAACTTCTCCAGCACCAAAGTTTCCAATTACTTGGTGAGGAATAGATGTTCCAACCATTGGTACTTCGATTAAGTTTTTCTTCGCATCTTCAATCGCTTTGCGAATTGCTTCAGGTACTTCTTGTGCTTTCCCTGTACCAAAGCCGACATGACCGTTTTTGTCGCCTACTACTACAAGAGCAGAGAAACGGAAACGACGTCCACCTTTAACAACCTTTGCTACACGATTGACAGTAACTACGCGTTCTTCAAGTTCAAGTTTGTTTGGATCAATACGACGCATGTTTTTGTGTCCCTCCTTTGACTATTAAAATTCTAATCCATTTTCACGTGCCGCATCAGCTAAAGCTTTAACACGACCATGATATAGGTATCCTCCGCGATCAAACACGACAGATTTAATACCTTTTTCCACTGCACGTTTTGCAACTAATTCTCCGACCTTAACTGCTGCATCAACGTTGCCTGTAGATTCTAGATTAATTTCTTTATCTAATGTAGAAGCACTCGCTAAAGTAACTCCCTTTACATCATCAACTAATTGAGCATAGATATGCTTATTAGAGCGGAACACATTTAAACGAGGACGAGCTTCAGTTCCAGAAAGTTTAGCACGGACACGGCCATGTCTTTTCTTACGAACTGCATTTTTGTCAGCCTTCGTAATCATTTAAGTCACTCCTTTCGTTTACTTATGCGGCATTACTTACCAGTTTTACCTTCTTTACGACGCACATATTCGCCTTCATAACGGATACCTTTTCCTTTGTAAGGCTCTGGAGGACGAACATCACGAATATTAGCTGCTAAAGCACCAACACGTTCTTTGCTGATTCCTTTAACGACAATCTTCGTATTTGATGGTACTTCAACCTCGACACCTTCTTCAGGCTCCATTTCAACAGGATGAGAGTAACCAACGTTTAGTACAAGTTTTTTACCTTGTTTTTGAGCACGGTAACCGACACCGATAAGCTCAAGAGCTTTTTCAAAGCCTTTAGAAACACCCTCTACCATGTTAGATAGTAATGCACGAGTTGTACCATGCATTGTACGGTGTAGTTTTGAATCTGATGGGCGAGAAATAGTTAATACATTCTCTTCCACTTGAATGATCATATCAGGATGGAATGAACGAGTAAGTTCACCCTTTGGTCCTTTTACAGTAACTGTGTTTTTATCATTAGTGATAGTAACACCAGCCGGAATTTCGATTGGTTTTTTACCTATACGAGACATTTATTGCACCTCCATTCATTAAGAAACTCTATTACCAAACGTATGCTAGTACTTCTCCGCCAACTTGTTTAGCGCGAGCTTCTTTATCTGTAAGAACTCCTTGAGAAGTAGAAACTAGTGCGATTCCAAGACCGTTTAGTACACGTGGCACCTCATCGGCTTTTGCGTACACACGAAGACCTGGTTTACTGATACGCTTAAGTCCAGTAATTACGCGTTCGTTGTTAGCACCGTATTTTAAGAAAATGCGGATAATGCCTTGCTTATTGTCTTCGATAAACTCAACATCACGCACGAAACCTTCACGCTTAAGGATTTCAGCAACTTCTTTTTTGATATTAGAAGCAGGAACTTCTAATTTTTCGTGACGAACCATATTCGCATTACGGATGCGAGTAAGCAAGTCTGCAATTGGATCTGTCATGACCATTGTTTTTACCTCCTTCCCACAATTGGGTTTTACCAGCTAGCTTTTTTCACGCCAGGAATTTGACCTTTATATGCTAATTCACGGAAACAAATACGACAAAGCTTAAATTTACGGTATACAGAATGTGGACGTCCGCAACGTTCGCAGCGTGTATATTCTTGCACCTTATGTTTAGGCGTGCGTTTTTGTTTCGCAATCATTGACTTTTTAGCCACGTTTTCGCCTCCCTCTATTTAGCGATTACTTTTGGAATGGCATTCCGAATTGAGTTAAAAGTTCACGAGCTTCTTCATCAGTATTAGCTGTAGTTACGATAACGATATCCATACCACGAACTTTGCTTACTTTATCGTAATCAATCTCAGGGAAGATCAATTGCTCTTTAACACCTAGAGTATAGTTTCCACGGCCGTCAAATGACTTCTTAGAAATCCCACGGAAGTCACGTACACGCGGAAGAGATACAGAGATTAATTTGTCGAAGAACTCATACATACGCTCTCCACGAAGTGTAACTTTTGCACCGATTGGCATACCTTCACGTAGACGGAAGCCAGCGATAGAGTTTTTCGCACGTGTTACTACTGGCTTTTGTCCAGTAATTAACGCTAGCTCTTCCACCGCATTATCAAGTACTTTTGAGTTTTGAACAGCATCACCAACACCCATATTAATAACGATTTTATCAATTACAGGCACTTGCATTACTGATGTATAGTTAAACTTGCTCATTAGAGCAGGAGTAATTTCTTTTGTATATTTTTCTTTTAGGCGGTTCATTCATTGTACCTCCCTTCTTCTTTAAACTATTTATCTAGAACTTCACCGGATTTTGTTGCTACACGTACTTTTTTGCCATCAACCGTCTTATAGCCTACACGAGTTGGTTTACCAGACTTAGGGTCTACAGGCATAACGTTTGATACATGAATAGGAGCCTCTTGGTTAATGATTCCGCCCTGCGGATTCACTTGTGAAGGCTTAGAGTGTTTCTTAACAATGTTTACACCTTCAACAAGAACTCGATCTTGTTTAGGGAACGCTGCAAGAATAACGCCCGTTTTGCCTTTATCTTTACCAGAGATGATCATAACTTTGTCACCTTTTTTCACATGCATCAGTAAGCACCTCCTTAAAGGCAATTTAGTTAGTATTATAAAACTTCTGGAGCTAAAGAAATAATTTTCATGAAATTGCTATCGCGTAGTTCACGAGCAACTGGTCCGAAGATACGAGTCCCACGAGGGCCCTTGTCATCACGAATAATTACACATGCGTTTTCATCAAAACGAATGTAAGTACCGTCATTACGGCGCACACCGCTCTTTGTACGAACAACTACTGCTTTAACAACATCACCTTTTTTAACAACGCCACCTGGTGTTGCTTGTTTCACTGTACAAACGATAATATCACCAATATTAGCTGTTTTGCGGCCAGAGCCACCAAGAACTTTGATTGTAAGTACTTCACGAGCACCAGAGTTGTCAGCAACTTTCAAACGTGATTCTTGTTGAATCATGAGTGTAACCTCCCTTCGGAATTAGGGTTTTTCCGAACAATTAGATAATAACTGCTTTTTCTACCACTTCTACAAGACGGAAGCGTTTTGTAGCTGAAAGCGGACGAGTTTCCATAATACGGACGATATCGCCAGTTTTCGCAAGATTTTGCTCATCATGAGCTTTGAATTTTTTAGAGTACTTAACGCGTTTACCGTATAATGGGTGCTTTTTGTATGTTTCAACTAAGACAGTAACAGTCTTATCCATCTTATCAGAAACAACACGCCCAGTGTAAACTTTGCGTTGGTTGCGTTCACTCATTGTGCGAACCTCCTCTCAATTTCACTTTGTAAAACCAATTTCTCTTTCACGAATAACAGTTTTCATACGAGCAATCGACTTACGTACTTCACGAATACGAGCTGTATTTTCA
Source organism: Cytobacillus sp. (assembly GCF_032154635.1). Classification (GTDB taxonomy): domain Bacteria; phylum Bacillota; class Bacilli; order Bacillales; family Cytobacillaceae; genus Cytobacillus. The sequence continues at coordinate 21,809 of NZ_JALDXW010000027.1, forward strand.
AGCTGTCCTGTCGCCAATTGAAAGCGAAGATTAAATAACTCTTCTTTTAATGATTTGACTTTTTGTTCAATTTCAGCAGTGGTAAGGTCACGAATATCATTAGCTTTCATTTGATTCACCACCAATTTCTTCTCGTTTTACAAACTTACATTTAACTGGAAGTTTGTGTGATGCAAGACGCAAAGCTTCACGAGCGATTTCTTCAGAAACACCTGCGATTTCAAACATTACTTTACCAGGTTTCACAACTGCTACCCATCCTTCAGGAGCACCCTTACCGGAACCCATTCGGACTTCAAGAGGCTTTGCAGTGTATGGCTTATGTGGGAATATCTTAATCCAAACTTTACCGCCACGTTTCATGTAACGAGTCATCGCAATACGAGCTGATTCAATTTGACGGTTCGTAATCCATGAAGCTTCTGTAGCTTGTAGACCGAATTCACCAAATGTTACTTCAGTACCGCCTTTTGCTTGACCGCGCATTTTTCCACGATGTTGACGACGATATTTTACGCGCTTTGGCAATAACATATTATTTGCCTCCTTCCCCAGTTTTCTTCTTAGTAGGAAGGACCTCTCCACGATAGATCCATACTTTTACGCCTAATTTACCGTAAGTTGTATCAGCTTCTGCTGTAGCATAATCGATATCAGCACGAAGAGTATGAAGTGGAACTGTTCCTTCGCTGTAGCTTTCTGAACGAGCGATATCAGCACCGCCTAAACGACCAGATACCATTGTTTTGATACCTTTAGCGCCAGCACGCATTGCACGTTGAATCGTTTGTTTTTGTGCACGACGGAAAGAAACACGGTTTTCTAATTGGCGAGCAATGTTTTCCGCAACTAATTTCGCGTCGATATCAGCTTTTTTGATTTCAAGAATATTAATGTGTACACGTTTGCCAGTAAGTGAGTTAAGTGCCTTACGAAGTGCTTCTACCTCAGTACCACCTTTTCCGATAACCATTCCTGGTTTCGCAGTGTGAATAGTGATATTAAGACGATTTGCAGCACGTTCGATTTCTACTTTAGAAACAGAAGCATCATTTAGACGCTTTGTGATGTACTCACGTACTTTAAGGTCTTCGTGTAAAAGATCAGCATAGTCTTTGCCTGCGTACCATTTAGATTCCCAATCACGGATAACTCCGATACGCAAACCGACTGGATTTACTTTTTGACCCACTGATTACCCCTCCTTCTTTTCTGATAAAACGATAGTAATATGACTAGTACGTTTGTTGATTTGGCTTGCACGACCTTGTGCACGAGGACGGAAACGTTTTAAAGTTGGTCCTTCGTCAACAAATGCTTGAGCAACTACTAAATTATTAACGTCCATTTCGTAGTTGTGCTCAGCGTTGGCTAATGCAGATTTTAAAACCTTCTCTACGATTGGAGAAGCAGCTTTTGGCGTTAAATTTAAAATCGCTACTGCTTCACCTACTTGCTTACCTCGAATTAAATCTACGACTAAACGAGCTTTACGAGGAGCAATACGAACTGTTCTTGCAACAGCTTTAGCTTGCATATGAATGCCCTCCTCTCATTAACGTCTTGTTTTCTTATCATCATTGCCATGGCCTTTGTATGCACGAGTTGGAGCGAATTCTCCAAGCTTGTGGCCTACCATGTCTTCAGTAACGTATACAGGCACATGTTTACGACCATCGTAAACAGCAATTGTGTGTCCGATGAATTGCGGGAAGATCGTAGAACGGCGAGACCAAGTTTTAACTACTTGTTTGCCCTCAGTTTCATTTAGCTTTTCGATCTTTGTCATTAAATGTTCATCAACAAAAGGTCCTTTTTTTAAGCTGCGACCCATGATTGAACCTCCCTTCGCGATTGTTCTACGGCCCGCCTCTGGAACCGTAGTTCAATCCCGTTATTTTTTGCGGCGACGCACGATAAATTTATCTGATTTGTTGTTTTTCTTACGAGTTTTGTATCCAAGAGTTGGTTTACCCCATGGAGTCATTGGTGATTTACGTCCGATTGGTGAACGTCCTTCCCCACCACCGTGTGGGTGATCGTTAGGGTTCATTACAGAACCACGAACAGTTGGGCGTTTACCTAACCAGCGTGAACGTCCTGCTTTACCAATGTTGATAAGTTCGTGCTGCTCATTACCCACTTGACCAACAGTTGCACGGCAAGTAGCAAGAATCATACGAACCTCACCAGAGTTTAAACGAACTAGTACGTATTTACCTTCTTTACCAAGAACTTGTGCAGAAGTACCTGCTGAACGTACTAATTGTCCACCTTTACCAGGTTTTAATTCAATGTTGTGAATAACTGTACCCACTGGAATGTTTACAAGTGGTAGTGCATTACCCACTTTAATATCTGCTTCCGGTCCAGACATTACTTCCATGCCCACTTCTAAATTCTTAGGTGCAAGGATGTAACGCTTTTCTCCGTCAACATAGTTAATTAATGCAATGTTTGCTGAACGGTTCGGGTCATACTCGATTGTAGCAACGCGTCCTGGAATGCCATCTTTGTTACGTTTAAAATCGATTAAACGGTATTGACGCTTATGACCGCCACCTTGATGACGAACTGTTAACTTACCTTGGTTGTTACGGCCGCCTTTACGGTGTAAAGGAGCAAGCAATGACTTTTCTGGTGTGCTTGTAGTAATTTCAGCAAAGTCAGATGAAGTCATATTACGTCGACCATTTGTGGTAGGTTTATACTTTTTAATCGCCATTTCGTTTCCCTCCTTTTCTCGTCAATATATTAAGCTTCGAAAAACTCGATTTCTTGACTGTCAGTTGTTAATTTCACAATTGCTTTACGACGTTTGTTTGTGTAACCGCCGAATTTACCCATACGCTTGAATTTACCTTTGTAGTTCATGATGTTGACTTTTTCAACTTTCACGCCAAAGATCGCTTCAACAGCATCCTTAACTTGAGTTTTGTTAGCTTTCACATCAACTTCAAACGTATATTTCTTTTCAGCCATAAGATCAGTAGAACGTTCAGTGATTACGGGGCGCTTAATGATATCGCGTGCATCCATTATGCAAGCACCTCCTCTACTTTTTCAACCGCTGCTTTCGTCATGATTAACTTATCATGATTTAGAACATCCAATACGTTGATTCCAGACGCCGTCACAACCGTTACACCAGGGATGTTACGAGCAGATAATGCTACATTTTCATCTAGGTCAGCTGTTACGATTAATGCCTTTGTATCAACAGAAAGGCCTTTAAGTACACCTTTAAAGTCTTTTGTTTTTGGAGTTTCGAAAGCAAGGCTTTCTAATACTAATACATTTTCACCTAATACTTTAGAAGATAATGCAGATTTAATAGCTAAGCGACGAACTTTTTTAGGAAGCTTGTAGCTATAGCTGCGTGGTACAGGTCCAAATACAGTACCACCCCCGCGCCATTGTGGAGAACGGATAGAACCTTGACGTGCACGGCCTGTTCCTTTTTGACGCCATGGCTTACGTCCACCGCCTGCTACTTCAGAGCGAATTTTAGTTTTATGAGTTCCTTGACGTAAAGAAGCTCTTTGCATAACAACCGCTTCAAATAATACATGGTTGTTAGGCTCGATTCCAAACACTGTATCATTAAGTTCGATTTCTCCAACCTTTGATCCAGCTTGGCTGTATAATGCTACTTTCGGCATTCTTTATTCCTCCTTTCCGACTTACTACTATGCTTTTACCGCACTTTGAATTTTTAGCATTGCTTTTTTAGCACCTGGTACATTTCCTTTAATAAGTAAAAGATTGCGTTCAACATCAACTTTTACAATTTCAAGGTTTTGAACAGTTACTTGATCTCCACCCATACGTCCAGGTAATAATTTACCTTTGAATACACGGTTTGGAGCGACAGGACCCATTGAACCTGGGCGACGGTGATAACGAGAACCGTGAGCCATTGGTCCACGAGATTGTCCGTGACGCTTAATAGCACCTTGGAAACCTTTACCCTTTGAGATTCCTGTTACATCAACAGTTTCACCTGCTGCAAAAATATCAACTTTGACTTCTTGACCAACTTCATAATCTCCTAAATTCACTCCACGTAATTCACGAACGAAGCGCTTAGGAGCAGTGTTAGCTTTTGCAACATGTCCTTTTTCAGGTTTGTTAGATAACTTTTCACGTTTATCTTCAAATCCAACTTGAATTGCTTCATAGCCATCAGTTTCAACTGACTTCTTTTGAAGAACAACGTTTGAAGCTGCCTCAACAACTGTTACCGGGATAAGTTCACCGTTTTCAGCAAACACTTGAGTCATACCAATCTTTCTTCCTAAGATTCCTTTGGTCATATCAGTCACACCTCCTAGATTGTTAGTTAAATTTATTCATTAAAGTTTAATTTCGATATCTACACCAGATGGTAAGTCTAAACGCATTAGCGAATCAACTGTTTGTGGTGTTGGATTAATGATGTCGATTAGACGTTTATGCGTACGCATCTCGAATTGTTCACGAGAATCTTTGTACTTATGAACCGCACGAAGAATTGTATAAACAGACTTCTCAGTAGGTAGTGGAATCGGACCAGATACAGCCGCACCAGAACGCTTTGCAGTCTCAACAATCTTTTCAGCAGATTGATCAAGAATTCTGTGATCATACGCTTTTAAACGAATACGAATTTTTTGTTTTGCCATTATTTTCCCTCCTTTTCGCCTATTTTCAAATAGACATTCTCAGTGAAAATTTCCCACACACTCGCCATGGCAAAGCGGCCGGGTGTGTCAGCAACCTTTCACATCATCGCAGTCAAAGACCAACATTGTCTATTATACAGAAATTAATAATGAAATGCAATAGTTTCACATAATTTCTTTTGGTTTTGCATACTTGTATAATTATAGCGACAACAACAGACTTTTTCAAGCAAGATTTAGACAAACCAAATATTGCATCTAATCTTACACTCTTTTTTCTCTGTACTTATTTTTTTCTAAAGCCGCCGCGCCATTTATATAGAAGAAACGCGATTAAAAACAAACATTTTCCCAATAAAAAAACCAGATGGATCGTCACCCATCTGGTTTTTAATATTAATTATTCAACGATTGTAGCAACAACGCCAGCGCCTACTGTACGTCCACCTTCACGAATTGAGAACTTTGTTCCTTCTTCGATAGCGATTGGAGCGATAAGCTCAACGTTCATTTCAATGTTATCTCCAGGCATAACCATTTCTACGCCTTCAGGAAGATTACAAATACCAGTTACATCAGTTGTACGGAAGTAGAACTGAGGACGGTAGTTTGTGAAGAATGGAGTGTGACGTCCACCTTCTTCTTTAGATAAAACGTAAACTTCAGCTTTGAATTTTACGTGTGGAGTAATTGAACCTGGCTTTGCAAGAACTTGACCACGTTGGATTTCTTCACGAGCTACCCCACGAAGAAGTGCACCGATGTTGTCTCCAGCTTCTGCATAGTCAAGAAGCTTACGGAACATTTCTACTCCAGTTACAGTAGTTGATTTTGGCTCTTCTGTTAAACCGATGATTTCGATTACGTCACCAACTTTAACTTGTCCACGCTCAACACGTCCTGTTGCAACTGTTCCACGTCCAGTGATTGAGAATACATCCTCAACTGGCATCATGAATGGCTTATCAGTTTCACGAGTTGGGTTTGGAACGTACTCATCAACTGCTGCCATTAATTCAACAATTTTTTCTTCCCATTCAGCTTCGCCTTCAAGAGCTTTAAGAGCTGAACCTTTAACAACTGGAATGTCATCGCCTGGGAAATCGTATTCAGATAATAGATCACGAATTTCCATTTCAACTAATTCTAGAAGTTCTTCATCGTCTACCATGTCACATTTGTTCATGAATACAACAAGGTAAGGTACACCTACTTGACGAGAAAGAAGGATGTGCTCACGAGTTTGTGGCATTGGGCCATCAGCAGCAGATACTACTAGGATAGCTCCGTCCATTTGTGCAGCACCAGTGATCATGTTTTTAACATAGTCAGCGTGTCCTGGGCAGTCAACGTGTGCATAGTGACGGTTTGCAGTTTCATACTCAACGTGAGAAGTAGAGATTGTAATTCCACGCTCTTTTTCTTCAGGAGCGTTGTCAATTTGATCATAACCGCGTGCTTCACCGCCACCTGCTTTTGCAAGTACAGTAGTGATTGCAGCTGTTAAAGTTGTTTTACCATGGTCAACGTGTCCGATTGTACCAATGTTAACATGGGGTTTTGAACGGTCGAATTTAGCTTTTGCCATTAGGAAAATCCTCCTTTAGAATATAAAAGTTAAGTATTTGGATGAGCTGCAAAAAGAATATTCTATTTGCAGCAATTTAGCCTACATTAGTAGTTATACTTTATAAATAAGGTAAAATCAATTATTCACCTTTATTTTTTTTGATGATTTCTTCTGAAATTGATTTTGGTACTTCTTCGTAGTGATCGAAGTGCATTGAGAATACACCACGGCCTTGCGTGCTAGAACGCAATGAAGTTGCATAACCAAACATTTCAGATAGTGGAACCATTGCACGAACAACTTGTGCATTACCACGAGCTTCCATACCTTCTACACGGCCACGGCGAGAAGTAACGTTACCCATGATATCACCTAAGTATTCTTCAGGGATAATTACTTCAACGCGCATTACTGGTTCAAGGATGACTGGATTACATTTTGAAGCTGCATTTTTAAGTGCCATAGATGCAGCGATTTTGAATGCCATTTCAGATGAGTCAACATCATGATATGAACCGTCAAATAATCTTGCTTTAATATCAACTAATGGATATCCAGCAAGTACTCCTCTTTCAAGCGCATCTTCAAGTCCAGCTTGAACCGCTGGGATGTATTCACGAGGAACAACCCCACCGACGATGCCATTTTCGAATTCGAAGCCTTTTCCTTCTTCGTTTGGAGAGAACTCAATCCAAACGTGACCGAATTGTCCACGACCACCAGATTGTCGAGCAAATTTACCCTCAACTGATGCAGACGAACGGAAAGTTTCACGATATGCAACTTGTGGTGCACCAACGTTAGCTTCTACTTTGAATTCACGTTTCATACGGTCAACAAGGATATCAAGGTGAAGCTCACCCATTCCAGCAATAATTACCTGTCCAGTTTCCTGATCAGTATGCGCACGGAATGTTGGATCTTCTTCTTGTAATTTTTGTAGAGCAGTTGTCATCTTATCTTGGTCAGCCTTTGATTTAGGCTCGATAGATAATTGGATAACTGGTTCTGGGAATTCCATAGATTCAAGAATTACTAATTCTTTTTCATCACATAGAGTGTCCCCAGTAGTTGTATCTTTCAGACCAACCGCTGCTGCAATATCCCCAGCATATACAATAGAAATTTCCTCACGAGAGTTTGCATGCATTTGAAGGATACGTCCTACACGCTCACGCTTGCCCTTTGTAGAGTTTTGTACATATGAACCTGAGTTCAATGTTCCAGAGTATACACGGAAGAATGTAAGTTTACCAACATACGGGTCTGTCATAACTTTAAATGCAAGAGCTGAGAATGGCTCTTCATCGCTAGAATGACGTTCCACAACTTCATCACTGTCAGGTAATGTACCTTTAATTGCTGGTACATCTAATGGTGATGGAAGGTAGTCAATAACCGCATCAAGCATTTTTTGTACACCTTTGTTTTTGAAAGCTGTACCACACATTACTGGATAGAATTCAACACTTAATGTCGCTTTACGGATAGCCGCTTTTAGCTCTTCGATAGAGATCTCTTCTCCACCAAGATATTTTTCCATTAAGTCTTCATCTAATTCAGCAACCGCTTCAATTAGCTTTTCGCGATATTCTTCAGCTTGTGCTTTGTGTTCTTCAGGAATTTCAATTTCTTCAATATCCGTTCCAAGATCGTTGTTATAGATAGTAGCCTTCATTTCTACTAAATCTATAATTCCGGAAAATTGATCTTCTGCTCCGATTGGAAGCTGAATAGCTGCTGCATTCGCTTGTAAACGGTCATGTAGCGTTTTTACAGAATATAAGAAGTCTGCTCCAAGCTTATCCATTTTGTTTACGAATACAACACGTGGTACACCGTATGTTGTAGCTTGACGCCATACTGTTTCTGTTTGTGGTTCAACACCAGATTGTGCATCAAGTACAGTTACAGCACCATCAAGAACACGAAGAGAACGTTCAACTTCTACAGTGAAGTCTACGTGCCCTGGAGTGTCAATAATGTTAACACGGTGACCTTTCCATTGCGCAGTTGTCGCCGCAGATGTAATAGTAATTCCACGTTCCTGTTCTTGTTCCATCCAGTCCATTTGGGCTCCACCTTCGTGTGTTTCACCGATTTTGTGGATTTTCCCAGTATAGTAAAGGATACGCTCCGTTGTTGTTGTTTTACCAGCATCAATGTGAGCCATGATACCGATATTACGAGTGTTTTTCAAGGAGAACTCTCTTGCCATTGGGTCTTTCTCCTTCCTAGTATGAGTGTTATTTTAATTAATCTTCTTATTTTACCAGCGGTAGTGAGCAAATGCTTTGTTTGCTTCTGCCATTTTATGTGTATCTTCACGTTTCTTAACAGATGCACCAGTGTTGTTAGCTGCATCTAAGATTTCGTTAGCTAAACGCTCTTCCATCGTTTTCTCTCCGCGAAGACGAGCGTAGTTTACTAACCAACGAAGACCAAGAGTTGTACGGCGATCTGGACGCACCTCTACTGGTACTTGGTAGTTTGCACCACCAACACGGCGTGCTCTTACTTCAAGTACTGGCATGATGTTCTTAAGTGCTTGATCGAATACTTCCATCGGCTCTTTGCCAGTACGCTCGCTAATAATATCAAATGCTGAATACAAAATAGCTTGTGATTTACCTCTTTTACCATCGATCATCATTTTGTTGATCAGGCGGCTAACAAGCTTTGAGTTATAAATCGGATCCGGCAATACATCTCTTTTTGCTACAGGACCTTTACGTGGCATATTATTTCCTCCTTTCGGAAATTCTTTACGTTATATTTTAAAATTACTTCTTAGGTGCTTTTGGTCTCTTCGCGCCGTATTTAGAACGTCCTTGCATACGGTTTGCAACTCCAGCTGTATCTAACGCTCCGCGTACGATATGGTAACGTACCCCCGGTAAGTCTTTCACACGTCCGCCACGGATTAACACAACGCTGTGTTCTTGTAGGTTATGTCCGATACCAGGAATGTAAGCATTAACCTCGATTCCGTTAGATAAACGAACACGCGCATATTTACGTAACGCTGAGTTAGGTTTTTTCGGTGTCATTGTACCAACACGAGTACATACACCGCGCTTTTGTGGTGAAGATACATTAGTCTGTGCTTTTTTGAAGCTGTTGTAGCCTTTGTTTAGTGCTGGTGATTTAGATTTGTCCTCTTTCGTTTGACGAGGTTTACGCACTAATTGGTTAATAGTAGGCATGTAATTGTCCTCCCTTCATTTTTGTTAAGCCCACACATCCAGGTGGTTCATTTTGTTGCAAAAAACAAAGTCTTTGCAGATATCTATCTACAAAAACAGTTTTTAATTAATTATTGCAATAGTTGCCGCACCAACATCAATCCCGCATGCCTTTCCAAGTTTTTTCATTGAATCGACATATAGAACCGGAACCTTCATCTCCTCTGCTGTACTTACTACTTTTGCTACGACCTTATGGTCCGCATCTTTAGCAACTACAACTTCGGTAACCGTCCCTTGACTTAGTGCTTTCACCGTTTGCTTTGTTCCTATTACGACATTTTTTGCCTGCAATACTTTTTCATAAGACATAAACAACATCCTCCAAAGTATTCGGTTAATAGGAGCACCTTTGCTATATTACCACTTTCGATTTTCTATGTCAATAACTATTTCTACTTTTATTAACAAGTTTCTTAGTAAAATTTAGTGCTAGCTGTTCAAGTCAGCTAGCACTAAAAATATTATTCTACAGTCACAGCATCTTCAGCTGCTTCTTCATTTGTGTATGGCTCAGCACGTCTATATCGCTGCATACCTGTTCCAGCAGGAACTAATTTTCCAATAATAACATTTTCTTTTAGCCCTAACAATTCATCTCGTTTTCCTTTAATGGCTGCATCTGTTAGAACTCTTGTTGTTTCTTGGAAGGATGCCGCGGATAAGAACGAATCTGTTTCAAGTGATGCTTTTGTAATACCGAGTAATACAGGACGACCAGTTGCTGGTAATTTCCCTGCAAGAAGTGCCTTTTCGTTTGCATCAGTAAATTGATGTATATCTAGTAATGTTCCAGGAAGTACATCTGTTTCTGCTGCATCAATTACACGCACCTTACGAAGCATTTGACGAACCATAACCTCAACGTGCTTGTCGCCAATTTCTACCCCTTGCATACGGTAAACCTTTTGCACTTCACGTAACAAGTATTCTTGTACCGCAGTTACATCTTTAACTCTTATTAACTCTTTCGGGTCAATTGAACCTTCTGTTAGTTCTTGACCGCGTTCTACATGGTCATTTACCGCTACCTTGAGACGAGAAGTGTATGGTGCAGTATATGTTCTTGATTCTACTTCACCTTGAACGACGATTTCCTGCTGTCGATCACGACCTTCGTTTATGCCGACAATTACACCTTCAATTTCAGTAATAACTGCCTGCCCCTTAGGATTACGTGCTTCAAAAATTTCTTGAATACGTGGTAGACCTTGAGTAATATCGTCTCCCGCAACTCCACCTGTGTGGAAAGTACGCATGGTTAACTGTGTACCTGGTTCACCGATAGATTGAGCAGCAATAATACCTACAGCTTCTCCTACCTCTACTTCTTGACCAGTTGCAAGGTTGCGGCCGTAACATTTCTTACATACACCATGACGTGTATTACATGTAAACGCTGATCGAATCCACACTTCTTCAATACCCGCTTTAATAACTGCTTCAGCAAGATCTTCTGTAATTAACCCATTCTCCGGAACAATTACTTCATTTGTTTCAGGATGTTTAATTGATTTTCTAGCATAACGCCCAATTAGACGTTCCTCTAGCGTTTCAATTACTTCAGTTCCATCCTTCAACGAGCTAATTTTCAAGCCGCGGTCTGTTCCGCAATCATCTTCACGGACAATGACATCTTGCGCTACATCTACAAGACGACGCGTTAAGTAACCTGAGTCAGCCGTTTTCAAGGCTGTATCCGCAAGACCTTTACGAGCACCGTGAGTAGAAATAAAGTACTCTAATACCGTTAATCCTTCACGGAAACTTGATTTGATCGGCAATTCAATGATTCGTCCAGCCGGGTTCGCCATTAGTCCGCGCATACCAGCTAACTGAGTAAAGTTAGAGGCGTTACCACGAGCACCAGAGTCACTCATCATAAAGATCGGGTTCGACTTATCTAGTGATTTCATTAGTCTTTCTTGAATGACATCTTTCGCAGCACTCCAAATAGAAATAACACGATCGTAACGCTCATCTTCAGTGATAAGTCCGCGTCTGAATTGCTTCATAACGTTATCAACTTTATTTTGAGCATCATGAATAATTTGTTCTTTCTCACCTAGTACAACGATATCTGCTACACCAACTGTAATCCCAGCCTTAGTAGAGTATTTAAATCCGAGGTCTTTCATACGGTCAAGCATTTTTGATGTTTCCGTAATTTTATATCGCTTGAATACCTCAGCAATAATATTCCCAAGGATTTTTTTCTTAAATGGTTCTACAAGCGGCATTTCTCGAATAATAGAAGGGACATCTGCACCTTGATCAACAAAATACTGTTTCGGTGTCTCTACCTCAAGATTATGCCTTGTCGGTTCATTAATATATGAGAATGATGTTGGTAGAATTTCGTTAAATATTAACTTCCCAACCGTTGTTATTAATAACTTTTTGTTTTCTTCCTCGGTAAAGGTTGGATTTTTTAAAGATCCTGCGTGAACAGCTACCCGTGTGTGCAAATGCACATACCCATTTTGGTATGCAAGCAGCGCTTCATTTATATCTTTAAAAATCATTCCCTCTCCGACAGCTCCATCTCTTTCCATTGTTAGGTAATAATTCCCTAATACCATATCCTGAGAAGGAGTAACAACAGGTTTTCCATCTTTCGGGTTCAAAATATTTTGAGCTGCAAGCATTAATAATCTCGCTTCTGCTTGTGCCTCAGATGAAAGCGGAACGTGAACAGCCATTTGGTCACCATCAAAGTCAGCGTTGTATGCTGTACACACAAGCGGATGCAGACGGATCGCGCGCCCTTCAACAATTGTTGGTTCAAATGCCTGAATACCTAGTCTGTGAAGAGTTGGTGCACGATTTAGTAGAACTGGATGTTCTTTAATGACGCTTTCAAGAACATCCCATACTTCAGGCTGCACTCTTTCAATTTTGCGTTTTGCTGATTTAATATTATGCGATAGACCTTTTTCAACTAGTTCTTTCATAACAAACGGCTTAAATAGTTCTAATGCCATTTCTTTAGGAAGACCACACTGATACATTTTTAAATTTGGCCCAACAACAATTACCGAACGGCCAGAGTAGTCAACACGTTTCCCTAAAAGGTTTTGACGGAAACGACCTTGCTTACCTTTTAGCATATGAGATAGAGATTTCAACGGACGGTTACCTGGACCAGTAACTGGGCGCCCACGGCGTCCATTATCGATTAATGCATCGACTGCTTCCTGAAGCATTCTCTTTTCGTTCTGTACGATAATGCTAGGTGCACCAAGATCTAATAAACGTTTTAAACGATTATTTCTGTTAATTACTCGACGATAAAGATCATTAAGGTCTGAAGTTGCGAAACGGCCGCCATCAAGCTGTACCATTGGACGCAATTCTGGAGGAATAACTGGAAGAACATCAAGAATCATCCAAGATGGTTCATTGCCTGAACCACGGAATGCCTCTAGTACTTCCAAACGCTTAATTGCACGTGTTCTTCGTTGTCCTTGGGCTGTTCTTAATTCTTCTTTTAGGATATCGACTTCTTTGTCAAGGTCAATATCGGAAAGGAGTTTTTTGATGGATTCAGCACCCATTGATGCTTGGAATTTATTCCCGTATTTTTCACGATACGCACGGTATTCTTTTTCTGAGAGCAGCTGTTTTTTCTCAAGTGCTGTATCGCCTGGCTCAGTCACTACGTAAGAGGCAAAGTAAATAACTTCTTCAAGTGCACGAGGAGACATATCAAGAACGAGTCCCATACGACTTGGAATTCCTTTAAAATACCAAATATGTGATACCGGAGCAGCTAACTCGATGTGTCCCATTCTTTCACGACGGACCTTTGCACGAGTTACTTCAACACCGCATCGGTCACAAACTACACCTTTATATCGAACTCTTTTATATTTTCCGCAATGACATTCCCAATCCTTCGTAGGACCAAAAATGCGTTCACAGAACAAACCATCTTTTTCTGGTTTTAATGTACGGTAATTAATTGTTTCCGGTTTTTTCACTTCACCATGTGACCATGAACGGATCTTATCTGGCGAAGCTAGACCGATTTTCATATACTCAAAATTGTTTACATCTAGCAAGGGGCCTACCTCCCTTTTGATCTCCGGGCTTTTCCCTTATTGCCCATATGTAGCAAACAGGGTGCAACTATATTATCCTTTTAGCCTCCGTTATATGTTGTAAACGGAGGCTTAGGAGTAGAAAACACTTGATTTCTCATTTCTAAGAAGTTATTCCTTTGTAACAACTTCCTGTTCAATGCTTTGTGGTTCCGGAGCAATTGCTAAAGATTCAGCTTGCTGAACTTCTTCGTCATCCTCCGTATCACGCATTTCAATTTCTTCTTCGTCCCCAGAAAGAATCTTCACATCCATACCTAAGCTTTGAAGTTCTTTAATAAGTACCTTAAATGATTCCGGCACTCCAGGTTCAGGGACATTTTCACCTTTAACAATGGATTCGTATGTTTTTACACGTCCGACAACATCATCCGACTTAACAGTTAAGATTTCCTGTAGTGTGTATGCCGCACCATAAGCCTCTAGTGCCCATACCTCCATCTCACCAAAACGCTGTCCGCCAAATTGAGCTTTACCACCCAACGGCTGCTGAGTTACAAGTGAGTATGGCCCAGTTGAACGAGCATGAAGTTTATCATCAACCATGTGCGCAAGTTTGATCATGTACATGACACCTACGGATACACGATTATCAAACGGTTCTCCTGAACGTCCATCATATAGAACTGTTTTCGCATCGCGTGCCATTCCAGCTTCTTCGATGGTCGCCCAAACATCTTCCTCACTTGCTCCATCAAATACTGGAGAAGCTACATGAATACCAAGCGCTCTAGCTGCCATTCCTAAGTGAAGCTCTAGCACCTGACCGATATTCATACGGGATGGAACCCCTAATGGATTTAACATGATGTCAACAGGTGTGCCATCCGGCATATAAGGCATATCTTCTTCCGGTAAAATCCGTGAGATTACCCCTTTGTTTCCATGTCGTCCAGCCATCTTATCCCCTTCAGAGATTTTACGCTTTTGAACAATATAAACACGAACTAATTGATTTACTCCTGGTGGGAGCTCATCTCCATCTTCTCTGTTAAATACTTTTACATCTAGAACAATACCGCCGCCACCATGAGGTACACGGAGTGAAGTATCACGTACTTCACGTGCTTTTTCACCAAAGATTGCATGAAGAAGTCTTTCCTCAGCAGTTAATTCAGTTACTCCCTTAGGTGTAACTTTTCCTACTAAGAGATCTCCATCCTTCACTTCAGCACCCGTTCGAATAATTCCACGCTCATCCAAATTACGCAGAGCATCTTCGCCAACGTTCGGAATATCACGTGTAATTTCTTCTGGCCCAAGCTTCGTATCACGTGATTCAGATTCATATTCTTCAATATGAATAGAAGTGTATACATCATCCTTTACAAGGCGCTCACTCATAATGATTGCATCTTCGTAGTTATAGCCATCCCATGTCATAAAGGCTACTAGGACATTTCGGCCAAGAGCTAATTCACCAAGCTCCATCGAAGGTCCATCAGCAAGAATTTCACCTTTTGTTACACGGTTGCCAACAGCTACAATTGGACGCTGGTTATAGCAGGTTCCTTGATTCGAACGAATGAACTTGAGTAATTTGTATTTATCAAGATCGCCCTTTACTTCTTGGCCATCAATCGTATTGATTCTGCGAACCCATACCTCACGAGCCTCTACATGTTCAACAATTCCCTCATGCTTACAAATTACAGCAGCACCAGAATCCTTCCCTGAAACATATTCCATTCCAGTTCCAACACGAGGTGCTTGCGGCTGCATTAATGGAACAGCTTGACGTTGCATGTTCGCTCCCATTAATGCACGGTTGGAGTCATCATTTTCCAAGAAAGGAATACATGCTGTCGCAGCGGATACAACCTGCTTAGGCGATACATCCATATAGTCGACGCGATCACGGGCAACAACTGTATTTTCCCCTCTAAAACGAGCTACAACTTCTTCATCAAGGAATGATCCATCATCACCAAGACGAACATTCGCTTGTGCGACAACATAGTTATCCTCTTCATCTGCAGTCAGATAATCAATGCGGCTCGTTACTTTTCCTGTTTCAGGATCAATACGACGGAACGGCGTTTCAATAAATCCGAATCGGTTTACTTTCGCAAACGAAGATAAAGAGTTGATCAAGCCAATGTTTGGACCCTCTGGAGTCTCGATTGGACACATCCGGCCATAGTGAGAGTAGTGTACGTCTCGAACTTCCATACCAGCTCTTTCACGCGTTAAACCACCAGGTCCAAGCGCAGAAAGTCGGCGTTTATGCGTTAGCTCTGCAAGCGGGTTTGTTTGATCCATAAATTGAGATAACTGCGAGCTGCCAAAAAATTCTTTAATTGAAGCAATAACAGGTCGAATATTAATTAGCTGCTGCGGAGTAATTGTATTTGTATCCTGTATGGACATTCTCTCACGAACGACACGTTCCATTCTTGAAAGTCCGATACGGAATTGATTTTGAAGCAATTCTCCAACAGAACGCAAACGGCGGTTACCAAGATGATCAATATCATCAGTAAGACCAACTGAATGCAGCAGGTTAAAGAAATAACTAATTGAAGCAATGATATCAGCTGGTGAGATATTTTTCACAGCCTCTTCAACATAAGCATTGCCAATTACATTAATAATCTTTTCGCCATCTTCGTTTGGTGCATAAATTTTAATTGACTGGAGTGTTATATCTTCCTCCAGAACACCGCCTACAAGACTAACCGTTTTAAAGCCAATATTTTTCTCTAAATAAGGCAGAATACGATCTAATGTACGGCGGTCAAGGGTAACACCTTTTTCAGCAACAATTTCCCCTGTTTCAGGGTCAACAAGCGTTTCTGCAAGGCGCTGACCAAACAATCTATTTTTAATATGAAGCTTTTTATTAATCTTATATCTACCAACATTCGCCAAGTCATAGCGTTTTGGATCAAAAAATCTTGAAACCAATAAGCTTTTTGCGTTCTCAACTGTTGGTGGTTCCCCAGGACGAAGACGCTCATAAATTTCCAATAACGCCTTTTCCGTTCCTTCGGTATTATCTTTTTCAAGTGTATTACGGATGTATTCATTGTCTCCAATCAAATCAATGATTTCTTGATCAGATCCGAACCCAAGCGCACGCAAAAGAACCGTAACGGGCAGTTTCCGAGTACGATCTATTCTAACGTATACGACGTCCTTGGCATCTGTTTCATACTCAAGCCAAGCGCCGCGGTTCGGGATTACAGTTGCCGTATAGCCTTTTTTCCCGTTTTTATCTAGTTTTCCACTAAAGTATACACTTGGAGAACGGACAAGCTGTGAAACAATAACACGCTCAGCTCCATTAATCACAAATGTACCTGTTTCTGTCATAAGCGGGAAGTCACCCATAAAGACATCCTGGTCTTTAACTTCGCCTGTTTCTTTGTTTACAAGACGCACTTTCACACGTAAAGGTGCAGAATATGTAACATCTCTTTCTTTCGATTCCGGAACGGAATATTTTGGTTCGCCAAGGCTGTAATCAATAAATTCAAGCGACAAATTACCAGTAAAGTCTTCAATCGGAGAAATGTCATGGAACATTTCACGTAAACCCTCATCAAGAAACCATTGATAGGAAGAGGTTTGGATTTCGATTAGATTTGGTAATTCTAAAACTTCACTGATTCGTGCGTAACTTCTACGTTGGCGGTGTCGTCCATACTGAACTAGTTGACCTGTCAACTGATTCACCCCTCAAATCAAGCGTTATTTGAAGAAAAGCGGAAGCGCCTTACCCACCCCCGACAAGCACAAGACTAGCTTCCCGGAAAGGTGTTCTTTACCTTTTTGGGAGGATTGGCTTGTGACCTCGAGGGGGTAGGCTGCTTGCGCTAGACAAATCCCATTTCGGAATCTACCGCTTTTCGATTAGACAAAAAGAAAAAGGGTTTTTAACTAAAAAACCACATTTCTACATTACGACAATTATTTTGTTATCATTCCCACTAATACCATTTTTATACAACTTTTGTGCAATTTAGTAATTAACAGGAATATAATATGTTGGCATTTTATAATACTACCATACGAAAAAAGTCAAGTCAATCTTTTTTGGCTTTTATAATAAAGTATCCTTTTTTCTTCGCAACCGTCTCTACTTCTCCGTATATCTCAGACAATTTTTCAATAGCTGATGGAGCTCCCTGCTTTTTTTGGATAACAACCCAAAGCTCTCCACCCGGAAGCAAGCAATCAAAGCTTTGTTCAAAAATATCATGAACAACCTTTTTTCCAGCGCGAATTGGCGGGTTTGTTAGAATTGCAGCAAACCGATTGCCCTTAACATTCTCTAACCGATCACTTTCATATATGCAAACATTTTCGATTTCATTTAATTGAGCATTCTCCGCTGCAAGCGAAAGCGCCCGTTCATTTACATCAATCATGTGAACTAGCCGATCCTTCATTTGCTGTGCCATAGATAACCCAATTGGTCCGTATCCACATCCAACATCAAGAATGTTCCCCTCTATAGCAGGCTCTGTAAATACTTCTATTAATAACCTAGATCCAAAGTCAACTTCCTTTTTAGAGAATACCCCATTATCCGTTTTAAAACGGAAAGAAAAGTTATTAAGTATGAAGCTCCAATATTTTGGGTCACTTTCAACTTTTTGTGTTTTGGAATAATAGTGCTCAGACAAGACAAATCACCTCCGACGGAGAAAGGATTGTAGAAAGCTAAAGAGGATTTGAACGTTCCCGTCAACGATAAGAATACATCATTGTTTCTAGTCAAAAAAAGCCCGCTATCCAGCGGGCTTTTCAATATATATATTACTTAACTTCAACGCCAGCTCCAACTTCTTCAAGTTTAGCTTTGATTTCTTCAGCTTCTTCTTTAGAAGCGCCTTCTTTAAGTGGTTTTGGAGTGTTGTCAACAAGTTCTTTCGCTTCTTTAAGTCCAAGACCTGTGATTTCACGTACAACTTTGATAACTTTGATTTTTTGATCGCCTGCAGAAGCAAGGATTACATCAAAATCAGTTTTTTCTTCAGCAGCGCCAGCAGCAGCTCCGCCCATAACAGCTACAGGAGCTGCAGCAGTTACACCAAATTCTTCTTCGATAGCTTTTACTAAGTCGTTTAATTCTAAAACAGTCATATTTTTAACTGCTTCAATGATTTGTTCTTTAGTCATGATAAAATTTCCTCCTTATTTTTGGTTTAATTCTATTAGTTTAACGCTAATCTTAACTTACGCGCCTTGTTCTTCTTTTTGATCTGCAACAGCTTTTGCAGCAAGAGCAAGATTGCGGATTGGTGCTTGAAGAACGCTGAGTAGCATAGAAAGTAAACCTTCGCGTGATGGAAGTTCTGCAAGAGCCTTCACTTCATCAACTGAAGCAACATTACCTTCAATTACACCCGCTTTAATTTCAAGCGCTTCATGTTTTTTCGCAAAATCATTAATGATTTTTGCTGGAGCAACTACATCTTCAGTACTGAATGCAACCGCATTAGGACCTGTTAACACTTCATTTAAGCCTGTAAGCTCAGCTGCTTCAGCCGCACGACGTGTTAATGAATTTTTGTATACTTTGAATTCTACGCCAGCTTCACGAAGTTGTTTACGAAGTTCAGTCACTTCTGCAACAGTAAGACCACGATAATCAACAACAATCGTCGATACACTCGCTTTAAATTTATCAGCAATTTCTCCTACGATCTGTTTCTTTTGTTCGATAACACTGCTCATCTTTACACCTCCTGTAGAAATTCTACATTTAAACCGTTCCATAAAAAACCTCCACACCTATAATAGACATGGAGGAAGTATACAATAGTTAATCAAACAATTAACTGTATCGTAATACCTCGGCAGGAAATTAAGCATGAATGCCCCTGCTGTCTACGGTAAAAATGTTATTTTATTTTCACAACAAAATACATCTTACTAAATGTATGTTTGTTTGTCAATTGTTATTATTTTACTGTTACAGTTGATGGATCTACTTTTACGCCAGGTCCCATTGTTGAAGTAACAGAAACGTTCTTCATGTACGTACCTTTTGCAGCAGCAGGCTTAACTTTCATCATTGTATCGAAAATAGTGTTGAAGTTTTCAACAAGCTTTTCGTTTTCAAATGAAACTTTACCGATTGGCACGTGGATGTTACCAGCTTTATCAACACGGTATTCAACTTTACCAGCTTTAATTTCTTGAACAGCTTTTGTTACATCAAATGTAACTGTACCTGTTTTAGGGTTTGGCATTAAGCCTTTTGGTCCTAATACACGTCCAAGCTTACCAACTTCACCCATCATATCTGGTGTAGCAACGATTACATCGAAATCAAACCAACCTTGTTGGATTTTATTGATGTAGTCAGCATCGCCTACGAAATCTGCTCCTGCAGCTTCTGCTTCCTTCGCTTTTTCACCTTTAGCAAAAACAAGGACGCGCTGAGTTTTACCAGTACCGTTTGGAAGCACAACAGCTCCACGGATTTGCTGGTCAGCTTTCTTAGGATCTACTCCTAAACGAAATGCTACTTCTACAGTTGCATCAAATTTAGCAAAATTTGTTTTCTTTGCAAGTTCAATTGCTTCTCCAATTGGATAAGCCTTCATGCGATCTACAAGCTTACTAGCTTCTAAATACTTCTTACCTTTTTTAGCCATTTTTATTTCCTCCTAGATTGTGGTTTTAGCGGAATAACCTCCCACGGCGAAACGCGCAAGCGCCTTGCTCAGCCCCGGCTTATGATCTCGAGGGGCTAGGCGCTGAAGCTAGACATCATAAAAAAACGTACATACGCCTTCAAAAAATGTCCGAGCTAGACGTACAAAAGGTTGCGTGTGAAACCTAATTCAGCAACGCAACCCCGTTGAACAGCATACTTGGATTAGTCTTCGATGACGATACCCATGCTGCGAGCAGTACCTTCAACCATACGCATTGCAGCTTCAACACTTGCAGCGTTTAGATCAGGCATTTTTGTTTCAGCAATCTCGCGTACCTTGTCACGCTTGACTGTTGCTACTTTATTACGGTTTGGTTCACCAGAACCAGACTCGATTCCAGCCGCTTTCTTAAGAAGAACTGCAGCAGGAGGAGTTTTCGTAATAAATGTAAATGAACGGTCTTCAAAAACCGTAATTTCAACAGGAATGATTAAACCAGCTTGTTCAGCTGTACGAGCGTTAAATTCCTTACAGAATCCCATGATATTCACACCGGCTTGACCTAGTGCAGGACCTACTGGCGGAGCAGGGTTTGCTTTACCTGCTGGAATTTGCAATTTAACAAGTTTGATTACTTTTTTAGCCACGAGACACACCTCCTTAAAGTCCGTGATGTGGTAATAGGGAAATTCCCTCCCACTCAACTTATAGTCTTTATATAAAGATAAAGAACTCTAGCATTTGTCCGGTCTCATTGCCGAGACATACTGACCTTTGAAATGTTACCACTTTTTAAAGACGATTTCAAGTTTTTTTCAAATAAGCAAGAATAACTTTTTGAAGTTAGAGAATAACATTCAGTACTTTGAAGGCTTCTCATAATCTTTTATAATTTTTCAATCTGCGAAAAGTCCAGTTCAACCGGAGTGTCACGGCCAAACATATTGACTAAAACTTTAATCTTCGCTTTATCCTTATCAATATCTTCAATCGAACCGGTAAAGTTTGCAAATGGCCCTTCTTTCACTTGTACCGTTTCTCCAAGTTCAAAATCGATATCTACACGTTTTTCTTCAACGCCCATGCGCTTCAAGATTACATTTACTTCTTCCGGCAATAATGGTGTTGGTTTAGAACCAGATCCAGCAGAGCCAACAAAGCCTGTTACACCCGGCGTATTACGGACTACATACCAGGAATCATCAGTCATTACAATTTCAACTAATACATATCCTGGAAAAACTTTACGCTTAACAACTTTTTTCTTTCCATTTTTGAAATCTGTTTCTTCTTCTTCAGGTACAATTACCCGAAAAATTTTATCTTGCATTGCCATTGATTCAACACGCTTCTCCAAGTTAGCCTTCACTTTATTTTCATAACCAGAGTACGTATGAACAACATACCAATTCTTTTCCATTCAAGGGGACTCGTTCGTCCTTCCCTCCCTGTAATAACAAATTTTAGGCTTTAATTGTAGAGTATTTTTTTCCAAATGAAAAAACCCGTTTCCGGGCTTTGCAAATGTTTCCTCTGTTATTCTCCATTATACCATGGACATAGAGGGGTTATTCAAGAATTAAACGAATCAGTTCAGAAATACCTAAATCAACTACAGCAAAAAATACAGCAAAGAACACGACCGTTGCAAGAACCGTCACAGTATAACTTGTTAATTCTTTACGTTTTGGCCAGCTGACCTTTCTCATTTCACGGCCAACATCACGGAAAAACTTCAAGATGCGTTGCATGTCGTAACCCCCAACCTCAAGAGAAATATCCTTTTAATTTTTATCTATTAACCTTACTTTGTTTCGCGATGGGTAGTATGATTATTGCATGTTTTACAAAATTTTTTTAGTTCTAAACGTTCAGTTTCTTTGTTATTCATTGTTGAATAATTTCGAGAACCACACTCAGCACAAGCGAGTACCACTTTTTTTCTCATTCATTCCACCTACTAAATACTGCTACGTCCTTAAAACTTTAACACGGACAATAATTGATGTCAATAACAGCGAAAACTGGAAGAAAGAGTAGAAAGAATCCCCGATCCGATCACAACGAAATTTCACGAACTTCCAAATACCGCTCAAGCTTTCGCTTGACTCGCTGAAGGGCATTATCAATTGATTTCACATGTCGGTTTAGTTCTTCTGAGATTTCTTGATAGGACTGGCCATCTAAATAAAGCGCAAGGACCTTTCTTTCCAAATCGCTAAGAATCTCTGCCATTTTCACTTCAATATGATCAAATTCCTCTTGGTTAATGATTAATTCCTCAGGATCCATTACTTTCGCACCCGAAATAACATCCATTAATGTCCGGTCCGATTCTTCGTCATAAATCGGCTTGTCCAAAGATACATAGGAATTCAATGGGATATGCTTTTGTCGAGTGGCTGTTTTGATAGCTGTAATAATTTGCCTAGTAATACATAGCTCGGCAAAGGCTTTGAACGAGGAAAGCTTGTCCTCTTTGAAATCCCGAATCGCCTTATATAATCCGATCATTCCCTCTTGAACAATATCTTCTTTATCTGCACCAATCAAAAAATAGGATCTTGCTTTTGCACGAACGAAATTACGATACTTATGAATCAAATAATCTAATGCTTCACTTTCTCCCCGATGAACCAAATCAACCAATTCTTCGTCTTCAAGCTGTAAATACGCTAAATTACTTTCGTCGATTGCCTTTAAGTCAGTATCCACTCAGATCCCTCCGACCGCACAAACATAGATAGAAATATTAT
Organism: Cytobacillus sp.; assembly: GCF_032154635.1. Taxonomy (GTDB): domain Bacteria; phylum Bacillota; class Bacilli; order Bacillales; family Cytobacillaceae; genus Cytobacillus. The sequence continues at coordinate 44,761 of NZ_JALDXW010000027.1, forward strand.
ACAGTAGGCTTTTTTCCAGCGTCAACCGCTCACTGCTTTCCTCTGCGCCATTTTTCAAATATTTCTGATACCTCGTTGCTAAGCGGTATTCTACTGAAAGGTCTTTCCTCTTGTATCTTTTTTACCTTTTTGTCTATTCTATTTTCAATATTGTTCATTTCATTTAATAATTCTCTTGATGATTTCCGCAATGCCCCTTGACCAAATATTGCCCATTGTTCTGTGTAATCTGAAGTAGCCACATGGATTTGTGTTTTTATATTATTGAGACTAATCGCCAGTTTTTCTATTCGTTCATCTGCTGTTTCATTTGTCCGCGTAAAAATTACTTCTACATTATGATTTTTATACTGCTTTTCTGTTCCCTTCACAAAATGGGCATCAAAAACAACAATCACCCTATATCCGGAATACGCTCGGTATTCAGCCATTTTCTCTATTAAGCGATCTCTGGCTGCAGACAAGTCCTTGTTTTTTAGTGCTCGCAGTTCTGGCCAAGCACCAATCACATTATATCCATCGACAATTAGGATGTTCATCTTTATCCCTCTAGAGGGTGTCGTTTCCGGTAGACCTCATACATGAGTAATGCTGCAGCAACTGATGCATTCAAGGAGGTTACATGACCCGCCATTGGTAAATGGATAAGAAAGTCGCATTTATCTCGAATAAGGCGCCCCATTCCTTTTCCTTCACTGCCTATCACTAAGCCTATTGGCAATGTTCCATCAAACTGCCGATAATCCTCTCTGCCTTTTGCATCAGTACCAGCAATCCATACACCTTTCTCTTTTAGTTCATCAATGGTCCTTGCCATATTTGTTACACGGACAACAGGGATATGTTCAATTGCTCCGGTAGAAGCCTTTGCAACTGTAGCCGTTAGACCGACAGCCCTTCTTTTAGGAATAATAATCCCATGAGCTCCTACAGCATCTGCTGTTCTCATAATCGAACCTAAGTTATGAGGATCCTCAATTTCATCCAATAATAAAAAGAATGGGGCTTCGTTTTTCTTTTCAGCTGTATGAAACAAATCATCTATTTCAGCATATTGATAGGCTGCAACTTGTGCGATAACCCCCTGATGATTTCCTTCTGCCATTTGGTCTAATTTTTTCTTTGGGACAAATTGAACAAATACACTTGATGCTTTTGCTAAACCGATTACCTGTTGCATTTGACCGCCTTGAGAGCCTTCAGCGATTAAGATTTTATTTATATCTCTTCCTGATTTAAGCGCTTCAATAACAGGGTTTTTCCCCATAATGATATCTTCGTTCATTCCGCTATTCCTCCTTTCTTATCTTCAACAATTTGAAAAGCTGCAACAATTATTTCCTCCAGCCGTTCTTTTTGATCCGATAAATATAAATAGCCTATAAGTGATTCAAATGCCGTACTATATCGATAGGTTTGGACATCTGTATTTTTTGGAACTGTACCTGACTTTGCATTTCTTCCTCTTTTAACAACAGCCAATTCTTCTTCCGTCAAAAATCCATCATCGATAAATTGATGAACAATTTGCGATTGTGCTTTTGCTGACACATAAAAGGTTGCTTCCCGATGAAGCTGATTTGGCCGTACCTTTCCATTTTGAAGCAGATGTCTGCGTACATATATTTCAAAAACAGCATCGCCCATATAGGCAAGGGCGAGGCTGTTTAACTGTTTTTCGTCCACTTTCGTATCATAGTGAAGCATTCATTTAGCCTCTTTTCCATCTAATCCCTTGAGGTGTATCTTCTAGGATGATATTCATTTCCTTCAGCTTATCACGAATTTCATCAGCTAATTGGAAATTTCGTTCTTTCCGCGCCTGATTTCGCTGTTCAATCATTCGATCAATTTCCTCATCTAATAATTCTTCTTTAGGAAAATCTAATGACAGCCCTAAAACGTTAAAAAGTTCCTCGAATTCCTTTGTTAAAGCATCAATGACTTGGATTGATGTATTTTTCTCCATCAAATAATAATTAGCTAATTTAGAGAGCTCAAAAAGAACGGATATTCCATTCGCCGTATTAAAATCATCATCCATCGCCTTAATAAATTCTTCATGTAAGGCACCAATCTTTTTTATCCACTCTTCATTATTGTCTGTAAGATTTGCACTTACCTCTTGGCGATGTTTTAAATTCTGATAGGATGTTTTAATTCGTTCCAATGCTGCCTTTGTACTTTCTAGAAGTTCTTCACTGTAATTTATTGGATTCCGGTAATGAACCGAAAGCATAAAGAAGCGAAGCACCTGCGGGTCATGATTTTTGATAATATCATGGACTAGTACGAAGTTACCAAGGGATTTCGACATTTTTTCATTATCAATATTGATATATCCATTATGCATCCAGTAACGAGCAAATGTCTTTCCATTTACTGCTTCTGATTGCGCAATCTCATTCTCATGGTGAGGGAAAGCCAAATCCTGCCCACCAGCATGAATATCAATGGTTTCACCTAAGTACTTCTTAGCCATCGCAGAGCATTCAATATGCCAGCCAGGTCTACCCTTACCCCATGGGCTATCCCAATAAATCTCTCCTTCTTTCGCTGCCTTCCAAAGAGCAAAATCAAGCGCATCATCCTTTTTCTCCCCTACAGCAATACGTGCACCAGAGCGCAGCTCATCGATTGATTGATGAGATAGTTTGCCATAACCTTCAAATTTCCGAGTGTGGAAATATACATCTCCTTCTGATTCATAGGCAAATCCCTTTTCAATTAATGTTTCAATAAACTCAATAATAATGTCCATACTCTCCGTTACTCTCGGATGGGCATCGGCACGCTTGCATCCTAGTGCAGAAACATCCTCGAAAAAGGCGTCGATAAAACGCTCAGCAATTGTCGGCACATCTTCACCAAGTTCCCTCGCTGCCCGAATCAATTTATCATCTACATCTGTAAAGTTGGAAATGTATTTAATATCGTATCCTCTATATTCAAAGTATCTTCTAACTGTATCAAATACAATTGGCGGACGGGCATTCCCTATATGAATATAATTATAGACGGTCGGTCCGCACACATACATTTTTACCTTTCCCTCTTCTAAAGGGATAAAAGGCTCTTTCTTTCTTGTTAACGTATTATAAATATGAATGGTCATTAACTTGACTCCTTTCTTTCCTTAAACGCTCGATTTCACTTTTTAATGCAGATAGTTCATTTTCCATCTCTTTAAATCGATCAGCAATCGGATCAGGCAGATCACAATGATTTAAGTCTTTACTTATTTTGACCCCATCCTGAACTTTCACTCTGCCTGGAATGCCGACAACCGTTGAATTAGGGGGTACCTCGTGTAGGACAACGGAACCTGCCCCTACCTTTGAATTTTCTCCAATTGTTATAGAACCAAGGACCTTTGCTCCCGTTGCGATAAGGGCATTATCTTTAATTGTCGGGTGGCGTTTGCCCTTTTCTTTTCCTGTTCCTCCTAGTGTTACACCTTGAAAAACGGTGACATTATCTCCAATCTCACATGTTTCCCCGATCACCACACCCATGCCATGGTCAATGAAAAACCGTCTGCCTATTTTAGCGCCTGGATGAATTTCAATTCCTGTAAAAAAACGACTAATTTGAGAGGTAACCCTGGCTAGGAAGAATAACTTTCTTTTAAATAGGGCGTGAGCGATACGATGTGCCCAAATAGCGTGAAGTCCAGAATAAGTTAATATTACTTCTAAATAGCTTCTTGCCGCAGGATCCTGTTCAAATACAACCTCAATATCCTCCTTCATCCTCTTAAACATCCTAACTTCCCTCCCTTAGAATCGGTAATTATCCTCAAGAATAGTTTTATTCAAATAATATTTTCCCGGGAAATTTTATATTTCCTGATTAGAAATGCGTAAGCGCTGGAGCTAGACAATTCCCATACTCCATCTTGTCTAAAAAAAAAAGCGCCTCTGCCAAATAGGACAGAGACGCTTTATGCGCGGTTCCACTCTGTTTAGACTTTATCAGTCTCAACTTTAACCTGTTAACGGAAGGAGTTCCGCTCATTTCTACTTAAAAAAGCAAAGCCCTTGCTTACACATCAGGCAGCTTGAATGTTCGAAATAAGACTCAGAGGGGCACTTCAGAACAGTGAGAGGCTTAAACCATTTTCAGCCGGTGATGGTTCTCTCTAAAAAGCTTCATGATCCTACTTTTCCTCTTCCACACTTTCTTATATTGAATTACTTAATACTATATTACATTTTAATCAATATGTTAACCCAAAATACTTATTAATCTTGTTTTTACTTTTTCCTTTCCAAAAAGCTCGATCGCCTGTGGAAGATCTGGTCCATGTGTTTGTCCAGTGATTGCCACACGTATTGGCATAAAGAGTTTCTTCCCTTTATGACCCGTCGCCTTCTGTACAGCTTTCATTGCAGCTTTAATTTCTTCCGCCTTGAATTCATTTAACTGTTCGATTTCATGTAAGAAAGCGGCAAGCACTTCAGGCACCTGCTCTTCATTCATAACTGCTTTCGCCTCTTCATCCAAAACAGTCTCTTCGGCGAAGAAAATTTCCGTCAACTCAACAATTTCAGCGCCATAGCTCATCTTTTCTTGATATAACGCGATCAAGCCTCGCACCCATTGTTCCTCTGACTCTGTTCTTTGCTCATTTACTAGACCGGCCTTCACAAGATGCGGCAAGGCGATCGAAACAAGCCGATCGATATCTAGCTTTTTCACATACTGATTATTCATCCACGTCAGCTTCTGTTTATCAAATAGGGCTGGTGATTTTGATAACCGATCCGCATCAAAGATCGTAATGAACTCTTCCTTTGTGAAAAGCTCCTCTTCACCTGATGGTGACCACCCCAGCAGAGCAATAAAATTAAAAAGCGCTTCCGGTAAATAACCAAGCTCTTCATACTGCTCAATAAATTGAATGATAGACTCATCACGCTTACTCAGTTTTTTACGGCTTTCATTCACAATCAATGTCATGTGACCGAATGTTGGAGCTTCCCAGCCAAGTGCTTCATAAATCATTAATTGCTTCGGTGTATTAGAAATATGGTCATCCCCTCTTAAAACATGGGAGATCTCCATTAAGTGATCATCTACCGTTACTGCAAAGTTATATGTAGGTGTTCCATCCTTTTTGACAATAACATGATCACCAATTCCATCTGCTTCAAAAGAAACATTCCCTTTAACCATATCAGTAAAAGTAAATTCTTTCCCTTTTGGGACTAAGAAACGGATGCTTGGCTGTCTGCCTTCCGCTTCTAATTTAGCTCGTTCCTCTTGTGTTAAATGGCGGCATTTTCCAGAATAAGCAGGTGTTTCGCCTTTTTCTACCTGTGCTTCCCGTTCTGCTTCAATCTCCTCTTCCGTACAATAGCATTTATAAGCGTGCCCTTTTTCAAGAAGCTCCGTATAGTATTTCTTATAAATATCATTTCGTTCTGATTGACGATATGGACCAAACGCACCTTCTTTATCTACACTTTCATCCCAATCAATTCCAAGCCACTTTAAATATTTTAGTTGGCTTTCTTCTCCACCTTCAATATTGCGCTTCTTATCTGTATCTTCAATACGGATAATGAATTTCCCGCCTTTATTACGAGCAAATAAATAGTTGAATAATGCCGTACGAGCATTACCGATATGTAAATGTCCAGTTGGACTCGGGGCATAACGTACGCGAATATCGTTTGACATAATACTGTTGCCTCCTAAATAATCTTCTAGCTTCCCATCTATTTTAGCACCCTACATTTCTGTGATAAAGAGTCATTTTATTTTCTTTTTTGCAATAATACGGCTACCTGTGAAGCAATCCCTTCGCCTCTTCCTGCAAATCCCAGCTTTTCGGTTGTCGTTGCCTTCACATTAATTTGATCTTTATCTGTTTCTAATAATTGCGCAATCCGCTCTCTCATTTGCTCAATATAAGGTGCCATTTTCGGTTTCTGAGCAATGATTGTACAATCTGCATTGACAAGCTCATAGCCTTTTTCTTTTACAAGCATCCAAACGTGCTCTAATAATTTTGCTGAGTCCGCATCCTTAAAGGCAGGATCTGTGTCAGGAAAATGCTTGCCAATGTCTCCTTCACCGATTGCACCTAAACACGCATCAGCAACTGTATGTAATAAAACATCCGCATCCGAATGACCTAATAAGCCCTTTTCATATGGAATTTCAATTCCGCCGATAATAAGCGGACGTCCTTCTGTTAATTGATGTACATCAAATCCTTGTCCAATTCGAAACATTCGATTTGCTCCTTTATCTAAAGTTTTACAGCCGCTCTTGTCTTTTTCTGAGAATCGCTTCAGCAAAATATAGATCCTCTGGCGTTGTCAGCTTAATATTGTCATAATTACCTTTTACAATCATAATTTCCTGACCGAGACGCTCTACTAAACTTGCATCATCGGTTCCAAGAAAATCATCCTGCTCTGCCTTCTTATATGCATCCATCAAAATGGAAAAACGAAAAGCCTGCGGGGTTTGAACCGCCCACAAGCTCGTACGTTCGACCGTTTCAGCAACGATATTTCCAGCAGCTTTTTTTATTGTATCCTTTACAGGGACTGCTAAAATAGCAGCCCCCATCTTCTTTGCAGCATCCACTAAAGGAAGGATAAGTTCCTTATCAATAAATGGACGAGCTGCATCATGTACCAATATGATTCCTTCTTGTTTTACATGCTTTAATGCATTGTAGATGCTATACTGTCTTTCTTTTCCTCCCGGGACAAGAGCGACTGCCTTCGTAATATGATTTTCAGCTAAGATCGCTCTTAATGCCCCTTCCTCTTCCGGATTGATCGCAAGAAATATCCCCTTGCACGATTCATCCTTCTGAAAGACTTTCAACGTATGAATGAAAACAGGTAACCCATTAATTTCTAGCAAAATTTTGTTTTTACCTGCCTCCATTCTCTTTCCTTGACCGGCTGCAGGAATAATGACTTGATAAGTCATGTAAAACAATCCCCTATCTCTCTATAATGCTTTTTCTAATAGTTTTGGCTTCGCAAAAATCATCCGTCCAGCTGAGGTCTGCAGGACACTTGTTACTAAAACATCGATATGTTTGCCAATATAATCGCGTCCATCTTCTACCACAATCATCGTGCCATCATCCAGATAGGCTATCCCTTGATTTTGCTCTTTCCCGTCCTTAATAACCTGAACTTTCATTTCTTCTCCTGGGAGAACAACAGGCTTTACAGCATTAGCTAGATCATTAATATTCAAGACGGCAACCCCTTGAAACTCACAAACTTTATTTAAGTTAAAATCATTCGTTACGACTACACCATCTGTAATTTTTGCAAGTTTTACAAGCTTACTGTCTACCTCCTGAATCTCTTCAAAGTCGCCTTCATAAATTTCTACTTTTATGGCAAGCTCTTTTTGAATACGATTCAAAATATCCAGCCCTCTTCGCCCTCTATTGCGTTTTAACACGTCTGAAGAATCAGCAATATGCTGTAATTCTTCAAGAACAAACTGCGGGATAACAATGGTTCCCTCCAGAAATCCAGTTTGGCAAATATCTGCAATTCTGCCATCAATAATGACACTTGTATCTAATATTTTCAATATATTTTTAGAAGCTGCCTCTGGCTCCTCTTCACTTATCTTTTTCTTTCGGTTAGAAAATAAATTAAGGAGCTCATCCCGTTTTTTAAAGCCAACTTGAAACCCTAAATAACCAAATATAAGTGTTAGCACAATTGGTGCAACCGTATTTAAAATAGGAACCTCAATGGCATTCAATGCATAGCCGATTAAAAAAGCAACAATCAATCCAAAAACTAAGCCGATGCTTCCGAAAATAATATCAGTAATCGGTACTCGTACAAGCGATTCCTCTACCCACTTTACAAAGTTAACAACATAATCAACCGCCCAAAAAGAAATAAGATAAAAAATAATTGCACCTAACACCGCGGACATATAAGGATTATTTAACATGGTAATGTTATCAAGTGAAATTAATCTTAATAAATCAGGAATCAAAAATATCCCAAGCGTAACCCCAATAATAAGGAAGCATGCTTGAATAATACGTTTTAACATTCCTTCACCTCCTTTAATCATTATTAACAAATTCCCAAAATTGAAACCTATAGAAATAGGAAATTTCCTTAGGAAATAAAATTATATTAAAATAAGATTAACGAAAATAGTCAATGCTACAGCCTTAGGTTAGCACCATTCGCAATCTAGTGTCAAATAAAACAACCAGACATTGTATCATAATGATTATTATAGTTCAATAGTCACTTTATAGCTGTCGATCTGAAAAAAGCTGATTTTTTATCAATTTTAGCCCTTCTTTGATTTTCCTCGCTCTTACCTCTCCAATGCCCTCAACTTCATCCAGTTCCTCTACAGATGCGGCAACAATTGCTGGTAAATCACAAAAATGCACAATTAAATTCTCAATAATGACTGGGGGCAGACGCGGAACTTTTGAAAGCATACGATAGCCACGCGGACATTTATATTCATCCGTGTGTATATACCCGTTATACCCTAATAATTTCAAAATAACGGTATCTTCAAGTATTTTCCCAATAGATAATTCCTGTAATTTAGCAAATAGTTCGCCAGTATGCACATCCTTCGAATGTGCATAGTCCTTAATAATTAATTCCGCTTCCCTTTCAATATCCAGTAAAATCTCATTCATCTGTAAACGGATCAGTCTTCCTTCAATACCCAATTCATTTAAATAAGCTAGCAATTCCGTCTTTATCCTCAATACCATTTCGATACTATGAAAAACATTGATGATATCACAATAGGTAACTAGCTCTTCAAACTCCAGCACACTTAAATTAGCAATATTCTGTTCTAATACAACCTTATATTTTTCAAGCGTTTGTAGTGCAACATTTGCTTTTGACAAAATTACTGCAATATCCCTTAAAGCATAGCGAAAATATCCCTTATAAAGAGTAATAACATTTCTACGCTGAGAAATAGCAATAACAAGGGATCCTGTTTGCTTCGCTACTCTTTCAGCTGTTCGATGACGCATTCCCGTTTCCGTTGAAGAGATACTAGGATCTGGTGCCAGCTGAGCATTCGCAATTAAAATTTTATTCCCTTCTTCATTTAAAACAATAGCCCCATCCATTTTAGCTAACTCATATAAATAACTTGGCGAAAATGGAGAATTTATTTGAAACCCTCCATCAACGATATTTATCATTTTCTCTTTATTCCCAAGTACAATTAATCCCCCGGTGTTTGCACGAAGGACATTATCAATTCCTTCTCTTATTGGCGTCCCTGGAGCCATAAACTGAAGGATTTCACTCATCGTTTTTTCACCAAGTTTTTTTATGTCCATCCTTTATCCTCCTAATGTCGCTTTTAATGCTTCACTAACAGAACCTACCCCAATAAGTTCTACTCCTTTTGGCCCTTTCCAGCCGCCAAGGTTATTAGATGGTAAAATAACTCTTTCAAAACCAAGCTTCGCAGCCTCCTGAACCCTCTGTTCTATTCTTGATACCCTTCTGACTTCACCAGTTAATCCAACTTCTCCAATAATACAATCTGTTGGTCTAGTTGGCTTATCACGAAAACTGGAGGCAATACTGACGGCAATCGCTAAATCGATTGCAGGCTCATCCAGCTTCACTCCGCCGGCTACCTTTAAATAAGCATCTTGATTCTGCAGGAGCATCCCAACCCTTTTTTCTAGTACAGCCATCAGCAATGGCACGCGGTTATGGTCAATGCCCGTGGCCATTCTTCTTGGATTCCCAAAGCTTGTTGGAGAAATAAGCGCCTGTATTTCCACTAGAACAGGACGGGTTCCTTCCATCGATGCAACAACGGTTGATCCAGCTGCACCTTGGGATCTTTCCTCCAGGAAAATTTCGGACGGGTTTTCTACCTCTTCCAGCCCAAACTCCTTCATTTCGAAAATACCCATCTCATTTGTGGACCCGAATCTATTTTTTACTGCTCTCAAAATACGATATGTATGATGGCGTTCGCCTTCAAAGTAAAGTACCGTATCTACCATATGCTCTAATAACCTCGGTCCGGCAATAGAGCCTTCCTTTGTAACATGCCCGACTATGAAAATGGCAATTCCTTTTGTCTTCCCAATTCTCATTAATTCAGCCGTGCATTCCCTTACTTGAGAAACACTTCCAGGAGCTGAGGTAACCTCTGGATGAAAGATTGTTTGAATGGAATCAATAATTACAAAGCTTGGACCTACTTGATCGATTGTCCTACTGATTTCTTCAAGACTCGTTTCCGAATAAACTAATAAGTTATCTGAAGAAACCCCTAAACGGTCCGCTCTCAATTTTGTTTGACGCATCGATTCTTCTCCAGAAATATACAAAACAGAGTGATTTTTATTAGCAAGTTGGGATGAAACCTGCAGGAGAAGAGTAGATTTTCCAATGCCAGGATCACCGCCGATAAGCACAAGAGAACCTCTAACTACTCCCCCTCCAAGTACACGATTAAGTTCATTTAAATCTGTATATATTCTTGGCTCACTTACTGTCTCAATAGAGTTTATCGGCGTCGCCTTTGAGAGAACGGTCGATCCTGCGGAATGGGCAAATGCTCCCCTTCTTGAGTTAACAGGCTTCTCTACTTCTTCAACCATTTTATTCCACTCACCGCAGCCAGGACATTTCCCCATCCACTTAGGTGATTCATACCCACAATCCTGGCACATAAACTTTGTTTTTCTTTTAGCCATAATCTTATTCTCCCTCTTTTATCAATCCCTTACCTCTTATGTTCTAATTCTTCTTTGAGAATATACCCAGAATTATATTATACGCTGTTTTGCATTTAGTAATTACAAAGAAGGTACACGATCCCACGTGCACCTTCTTCTTTTATTACATTCATTATTTTTGTAAAGTAGCCGTAATGTTTGATCCCCCTGTTTCTACAACAAACTCTCCATCACGGACATCAATAACAACCTTTTGACCTGTTAATACCGTGCCTTTAAGCAGCTCTTCTGACAAACGATCCTCGATATGTTTTTGAATCGCTCGGCGAAGCGGCCTTGCCCCATATTCTGGATCATAGCCTTCTACAGAAATTTTCTCCTTCGCAGCATCCGTTAATTCAATATCGATATCTTGCTCTTTTAACCGTTTCGTCAGTTGATCAGACATTAATGTAACGATTTCCTTTAAATGCTTTCTCTCTAGTGCATGGAAGACAATAATCTCATCAATACGGTTGACAAACTCTGGACGGAACGCCTTTTTCATTTCCTCCATTACCTTCGCTTTCATATCCTTGTAATCCTGTTCACCATCTTGAATGTTGAATCCGACATATTTGTTACGTTTTAATGCCTCTGCTCCAACATTCGATGTCATAATTAATACCGTATTACGGAAATCAACCGTTCTACCTTTCGAATCAGTCAAACGACCATCCTCTAATACTTGTAAAAGGATGTTGAAAACATCTGGATGTGCCTTTTCAATTTCATCTAACAGCACAACAGAATACGGCTTTCTGCGAACCTTTTCTGTTAACTGTCCGCCTTCTTCATATCCTACATATCCTGGAGGTGACCCTACTAACCTTGAAGTGGAATGCTTCTCCATATACTCAGACATATCGATACGAATCATGGCATCTTCATCGCCAAACATCGCTTCAGCTAATGCACGTGCAAGCTCTGTTTTTCCGACCCCAGTTGGCCCCAGGAAAACAAATGAGCCAATCGGACGTTTGGGATCTTTTAACCCAGCTCGTGCACGGCGAACAGCTTTAGAAATTGCTTTAACCGCTTCTTCTTGGCCAATCAATCTTGAATGAAGAATCTCTTCTAAATTTAACAGCTTTTGTGTTTCTGTTTCTGCCAGTTTAGAAACAGGGATTCCCGTCCAGCTAGATACAACGCTAGCGATGTCTTCGACAGTTACTTCACTATTCTCTTTCCCTTGTTTCTCTTTCCAAGATTTCTTTGTTTCTTCAAGCTGTTCACGAAGGCGCTGCTCCGTATCTCTTAAAGAGGCAGCTTTTTCAAATTCTTGACTTTGCACGGCAGCATCCTTCTCTTTACGTACATCCTCAAGCTTTATTTCTAGCTCCTTGAGGTTAGGTGGTGTCGTATAAGAGCGAAGTCGCACTTTCGAACCCGCTTCATCGATAAGGTCAATTGCCTTATCAGGGAGGAATCGATCTGAAATATAGCGATCTGATAGCTTTACAGCCGCATCAATTGCTGCGTCAGTTATTGTTACACGGTGATGAGCCTCATAGCGGTCTCTTAACCCTTGTAAAATTTGTATAGACTCATCGGCTGTCGGCTCATCAACTGTAATTGGCTGGAAGCGTCTTTCTAAGGCTGCATCTTTTTCGATATATTTACGATATTCATCAAGCGTTGTGGCCCCAATACATTGCAATTCGCCACGGGCAAGTGAAGGTTTTAAGATATTAGAAGCATCAATTGCTCCCTCTGCTCCTCCTGCGCCAATTAATGTGTGCAACTCGTCAATAAATAAGATAATATTACCTGCTTGCCTGATTTCATCCATTACCTTTTTCAAACGATCTTCAAATTCTCCGCGGTATTTTGTACCAGCAACTACCGTACCCATATCAAGGGTCATTACTCTTTTATCACGTAGAGTCTCTGGAACCTCGTTATTAATTATTTGCTGTGCCAGTCCTTCTGCTATAGCTGTTTTTCCAACACCAGGCTCACCAATTAAAACAGGATTATTTTTCGTCCTGCGGCTTAATACTTCAATTACCCGCTGAATCTCTTTGCTGCGGCCAATTACAGGATCTAGGCTGCCTTCTTTCGCAATTGCTGTTAAATCTCTTGCTAAACCATCAAGCGTAGGTGTATTGGCATTAGCCGATGATCCTCCCTGGTGATTACCTGATTCATTGCTTCCTAATAACTGCAGAACTTGCTGGCGTGCTTTATTAAGGCTAACCCCAAGGTTATTAAGCACTCTTGCAGCTACACCTTCACCTTCACGAATAAGTCCGAGGAGGATATGCTCAGTCCCTACATAGGAATGTCCTAGTTTCCTTGCTTCATCCATTGAAAGTTCAATCACTTTTTTAGCTCTAGGTGTATAATGCGGCGTCTGGGTTGTATCCTGCCCTCTGCCAATTAAATTTTCCACTTCGTTTTGAATTTTATCCGAACCAAGTCCCAGTGCATAAAGGGCTTTTGCTGCAATACCATCCCCTTCCCGCACAAGACCTAGAAGAATATGTTCTGTTCCAATATTATTATGACCTAAACGAATGGCCTCCTCTTGTGCTAAAGCCAAAACCTTTTGGGCCCTTTCTGTAAAACGACCGAACATCATATCAGTATCCTCCTATCTATTGATTCTCCATTTTTAATCTTTCCCTTATTAAGGAAGCCCTTCGGATATCCCGCTCATGAGGTCTTAATGGACCCCCAGCATATTGTTGAAGAAATCCAGGCTGCGTTAAAATCATAAGCTCATTTAAAATATTTTTAGAAATATCGCTTAAGTACCCCATATCAATACCTAAACGAACATCCGATAAGCATCTTGCCGCTTCCTTTGATTCAATAATTCGTGAATTGGACAATATCCCAAAAGAGCGGAACACTCTGTCTTCTAATTGTATGTTTGAAGTTTTCTCTAATGCTTCCCTTGCCGATCTTTCCTGTGAGATGAGCTGACTCACTACACTTTTTAAATCCTCAACTATATCCATTTCCGACTTCCCAAGTGTCAACTGATTAGAAACTTGAAAGATATTTCCTAAAGCTTCGCTGCCTTCTCCATAAATTCCTCTAACAACTAATCCCAATTGATTTATTGCTGGTATGATTCGATTGATTTGCTGAGTTAAAACAAGTCCCGGCAAATGCATCATTACCGAAGCTCTTAACCCGGTTCCTACATTCGTAGGGCAGCTTGTTAAATAGCCAATATTTTCATCAAATGCATAATCGACCTTCTCTTCCAGCCAGTCATCAATCTCACTTGCCATTTCCAAAGCCTCTGAAAGTTGGAAGCCAGGGAATAAGCATTGAATCCGGATGTGATCTTCCTCATTGATCATAATACTTAATTCCTCATTTTCAGAGAGCAAACAAGCTCCATGAGATGAATTCTCTGCTAAATAAGGGCTAATCAAATGTTTTTCCATAAGTACTCTTTTTTGAAGCGGCTGAAGTTCATCCATAATCAACAGCTCCATTTTCCCAAGCTTCGTAAAAGAAGAGTCATTTACTCTTTCTTTTATCTTATGAATGACTGACTTGGCTTCGTCATTAGAAAAAAAGGTAGGAAACTTAAATTGATTTATATTTCGGGCTAATCTAATTCTTGAACTTAAGATGATGTCTGAATCGGGACCTTCAGCACTCATCCAGGAGCTGACAGCTTGATTAATAAAACGTTCTAAAGACAAGCTATTTCCCTCCTTCAAGATTTATATTTAATTGGCCTTCCAACAATCGTATTTCATCTCTAATTTCCGCAGCCTTTTCGAATTCTTCCTTGGAAATAGACTCTTTTAGCTGATACTTTAATTCCTCTATATTTTTTTTCAAATGCAAACTTCCGCCAATTCTTGCAGGAATCTTCCCGTTATGCGAGGAGTTTCCGCTATGCAATCTTCTAAGTATTGGCTTAAGCTGTTCCTCAAAAGCTTTGTAACAATGGGCACAGCCAAATCTTCCTATTTTAATAAATTGTTGAAAAGTCATAGAACATTGATCACATTGCAAAACATTTTCCTTTTGGAATGTATCCTGTTCCTTTTTTTGGACTGTAGGATCCATATTCAATAAGCCAGCTAATAAATTATTAATTGAAAAGCCCGCTGCGCCGCTAAGCATGAACATATCACCCTTTTCTTGCGCACATTTCTCGCATAAATGATACTCAGCCTTTTCAGCATTTACTATTTTTGTAAAGTGCAGCGTCGCAGGCCTTTGATTACATTCCTGGCAGATCATATTTTCACCTCTCCAGCTCGCTGTTTTATTTATATTTTAAAGTCGTTAACATCGCTCGTAACATTCTTGCACGGAGTTCGTCTCTATAAGGCAGATCAATATATAATACAGATCGATCAATCACACTAAGCATAATTTTTGCTTCTCTCTTAGTGATGATTTCCTCTTCTACAAGACGGAATATCACATCTTCCGCACTATTTTGTGTTAATCGACCTTGAATTAAAGATAATATTTGTTCAATTACATGAGCATGATCATAAGACTGAACCTTCATTATTCGAATATATCCGCCGCCGCCTCTTTTGCTTTCAACGACATAACCCTTTTCAATTGTAAATCTTGTATTAATGACATAATTAATCTGGGACGGTACACATTGGAACTTATCTGCAATTTCACTGCGTTTTATCTCAACGAGTTCTCGTTCACTCAGTTCTAAGACCTGCTTCAAATAATTCTCAATAATATCTGAAATATTTCTCATTACTCCTCCCCCCAATCTGACTTTGACTATATTTGACTTTAATTATACATAAGTATATATTTCGTTGCAATGAACAAGTATTATAATTTTCCCCCATTTTTTATTTCTCAAACCTATTATGATAATGAGAATATGAAACACAAAAAAAGAGCATCAATAAAGATGCTCTTTCATTTGCCTAGCGACGTCCTACTCTCACAAGGGGACAGCCCCTAACTACCATCGGCGCTG
>NZ_JALDXW010000028.1:0-60237 GCF_032154635.1 Cytobacillus sp.
TTATGAAGGCCCCAACAAGCTTAGAAAATGAGGAAAGGGTCGTTCATTGAAGTTATGAAAGCCCCAATAAGCTTAGAAAAAAAGGAAACGGTCGCTCATCGGGATAATGAAAGCCTCAACAAGCGCAGAAAATGAAGGAACGGTCGATCATCGAGCTTATGAAGACCCCAACAAGCGCAGAAAATAAGGAAACGGTCGTTCATCGAAGTCATAAAAGCCCCAACAAGCTTAGAAAATGAGGAAAGGGTCGTTCATCAAGGTTATGAAGACCCCAACAAGCGCAGACTTGGATTCTTAATATATTAGCCTAGTTGGTTTTAAATAAATTACCGAATATAAACCCGAGTGCCTATCGGAATTGTACGGGCCAGCTCTTCTACATCCGAATTGTACATTCGTATACACCCTTTTGAAACGGATTTCCCGATGGAAGAAGGATTATTTGTACCGTGTATTCCGTAGTGCTTTTTTGAGAGAGACATCCACATCGTTCCAAAAGGTCCACCGGGGTTAGGGGCTTTATTTATTACAACAAAGTCACCCACTGGGGTTTGAGTAAGTATTTTACCGACTGCAATAGGGTATGTTTTTACCGGAGTGTGATTTCGCATTAAAGTCAATGTTTTATTTTTGACGGAGACATGAATAGAATATGGGATTTGATTGGGATTAGGCAGTCCCGGAATAATAATGGATTGCCCCGCATTAATCCTATTAGGATTTACGATTTGGTTTGCTTGAATCAGAGTTTGAAAAGGGACCCGATAATCCTCGGAAATCGACCAAAGTGTTTCATTAGGTTTTACAATGTGATGGTACATAAAAAAACCTCCAAAATAGTCATATTAGTACGATATGAAGAGGATCCAATTTTGGAACCTTTGCACCGAAAACGGGACATGGAACCTGTCCCCCTGTCCCGTATTAGCCAAAATGGCTGAGGGGTTAAAAGGTTTGATCAAAAGATTTACGATTTGATTTAACTGTTAGCAAAAAAACACATTCCCTTTTGAAATGAGGGAATGTGTTTTTGTATATTAAATCTCCATTCGGCTAAACTGCTTCTGAATTAATCCTTTATCAGCAGCTGCCTTTACCCATTCTGGATACTCCTTCATAAGTAAATCATAAAGCTCGTTTTCTGAAATGTGCTGCGGGTCTTCGACACTAAAGAAATCAGCATTATCAAGATATCGCCCAGATAAGTTATCCAATTCCTCTAGAAAAGAAAAGTCTGATTGAAAAGCACGGAAGAAACCACGGCCTTTAAGTCCTTTATTGGATTTCCCTATAGCCATAAACTGCCAAAAGATCGGTTCGTAGGAGGAGTTTTGGATATGGTTGATTGTTTCCTTCTCATCAAAGGTTGATCCATCTGTTACAAACATGACATAGACAGGCACTTCCATAGAGATCGGCTGCTTCCGTTTGCTTGCTGAGCCAAAATAATGCTGACGGATCAATTTCATCACTTTACCATAGTACGTGCTGCCTTCTAAAGGGTAACGTTTAATCAGCTGATTGACGAATCCGTTAAAATTATCAATGGTTAGTTCTCCTGCTTCATGACCATTTGCACCGAATAAGAAAATGTC
This sequence comes from Cytobacillus sp., assembly GCF_032154635.1. GTDB lineage: Bacteria > Bacillota > Bacilli > Bacillales > Cytobacillaceae > Cytobacillus. Next base: position 1,596 of record NZ_JALDXW010000028.1, read on the forward strand.
AATCGATCCATCATCATCAAAGCGAGTGCCTAACGCTAAGATCCGTTCCGCAAATTCTTGAATCTTCCCAGATCGATAAAGTCCGGACATTGAACCAGATATATCTAAGCATAAAGCCACCTTTGCATGATGATTTTGCAGCCCAACTTTTTCTAAAGAAACCTTAGCTTTTTTGGAAAGATCGAGAATTTTAGGAGCTTGTACTTCCATTTTCTTTTCAAGTAATATTTTTTTGCTGTTGACTGGAGCAGAAGGAGCTGACGGCAGCGGTGTCGGTGTTGCTTGAGGAGCATATTGTGCTTGTTCTTCTGCAACCTCACCGCCAAAATCCTTCAATAGCGCTGCAAGCCCCCCATCAAACCCTCTGCCAACTGAAGAAATCCGCCATCCATCTTTATAATAGATTTCGGTTATAATGATTGCTTTCTCATTCTTAAAATCATTGCCATTAAATGAATAGGTAAGTATTGATTCACCATTTGCTTTGATAACGAAAGATCCGCTTGAAATCATCCCCATAGTCCCATTTCCGTCAATCGTCGCTGTGAATACAAGATGCCGAACGGAGGTGGGCAGTTTAGGCAAGTCAATAAGGAATGTTCCCCCGCCACTGCGATGGGATTGGAGTTGAATTTCGTTAGAAGGTGATTGTAATTGGTTATAGAAAATCATATAACGGTCATCAAGAAGTTTTTTTTCCTCATTTAAACCAAAACAAGTAATATCGATTTCAAAGCTGGATGTAACATTCATTTCTACTTGTAATTGAGTAAGCGCAGTAAGGTCTGAGAGTTTTATTTTTTCCCCGCGTACTAAAGTTTTCATAGCTCCTCCTTATTCGGTACAAGATCTAATTACATTGTAGCTTAATAATACGGCTAAATAATAACAAAGTTTCCTAAACTTAGATAAAGGAATATAATAGAGAGCGAATATAATTATTTTTTAAATATTTCAGCAATCGATTTTTGTCGAATACGTGTGATATAATTACTCTGAAAAATAAAATAGTTGGGAGTAATCGCTATGTTGAAAGATTTTTTTATCGGCCTATCACAAAACCAATTTCTAAATAGTGCTGCGAAGAAGTACGGGCTAAAGTTGGGGGCGCAAAGTGTCGTAGCGGGAACAAATATAGAAGAAACCATTAAGAGCATTAAAGAATTAAATGCACATGGGATCTCTTGTACAGTGGATAACTTAGGCGAATTTGTTTTTAAAGAAGAAGAGGCAACTGAAGCAAAAGAACAAATTCTTAATGTGATTGAAGCGATTCATGAACACCAAGTTGATGCACATATCTCATTAAAACCTACTCAATTAGGATTAGATATTGATTACCATTTCTGTCTGAATAATCTAAGAGAAATTGTAGACAGAGCAAGCAGCTATGGAATTTTTGTAAACTTTGATATGGAAGACCATGGACATTTAGATCCGTCATTCGATATTCTTGATGAGCTTTCAAAGGAATATGATAATGTAGGAACAGTTATTCAAGCTTATTTCTTCCGTGCGGAAGAGGATATTCAAAAATATAAAAATTACCGCCTTCGTATTGTAAAAGGTGCATATAAAGAACCAGAAGAATTGGCTTATCAAGATAAAAAAGCAATTGATGCCAACTTTATTAAACTAATTGAATGGCACTTGTTAAATGGCAAATTTACTTCCATTGCTACTCATGATCATAATATCATCAATCATGTAAAAGACTTCGTGAAAAAGAATGATATTCCAAATGATAAATTTGAGTTCCAAATGCTATACGGTTTCAGAAAAGAGCTTCAGCTTAAATTAGCAAGTGAAGGCTATAATTTCTGTACGTATGTCCCTTTTGGAAAAGATTGGTATGGATATTTCATGAGACGCCTTGCGGAAAGACCGCAAAATTTAAATCTTGTTGCAAAACAAGTGTTTAATAAAAAGACTAACACAGTGCTTGGTGTAGCTGCTGGAGCATTCGTATTGGGCAGATTGACTAAGAAGAACAAAAAGAAGTAATGAATGGGTATTGATACAAAAAACCTCCTATTATTTATTATAGGAGGTTTTTTGTATCAATTTATGATTCATTCTTGGCTTGTGTCCACGCGATAATTGTTATAAACACATCTTCAAGTTTTTTTCCAGACTGGGTCAATTCATATTCAACTTTCCTTTTTGGGGCAGATAGAATCCTCTTTACAATCAATCCTTCTTTTTCTAAGTCCCGTAATCGCTCAGTTAATAATCTGTCTGATATCCCAGGAATGTTATCCATGATTTCGTGATAGCGTTTTGGCCCTGAAAATAAGCTATAAATAATCATGCCCATCCAACGTTTTCCAAGAAACTCGATGGTGCTATGGAAGTCATTACATATATTCTGGCAAACATTTTGATTATTCTTTTCAAGCATTGAATCACTCATATAATAACCCCATTTAATATCTTAATTCTCTCTATTCTATCACAAATGTATTTTTACTTGACCTATTTACATACTAATAGTAAGCTGTATTCAAACTTACTATTAGTAAGTAAACGCAACTAGGAGGAAAAACAATGTCATTTAAAACAGACCAAAGCGTATCAACTGTTATAAAGGAACGTCATTCTGTTAGAAAATATGATGCTAATTATAAAATTTCAAGAGATGAAATGGAAGACATTTTAAATGGGGCCATCTTAGCCCCCTCTTCTAGTAATCTTCAGCCATGGCGATTTATCATCATCGATAACGAAGAAGTGAAAAAGGAACTTCGATTGATTGCTAATAACCAAGAGCAAATTGAGACATCTTCTGCTGTTATCGCAGTGTTAGGTGATAAGGAAATGTATAAGAATATTGAAAAGGTTTATCGAAGCGGCTATGAGGCAGGCTATATGGATGAAGAAAATATGAATCGTTTAATGAACAATGCAAATAGCTTGTACCCAAATCTATCAGAAGAAGTCAGAGAAAATATCGCCTCTTTTGATGCTGGATTAGTATCAATGCAGCTTATGCTCATTGCAAAAGAAAAAGGGTATGACACTGTACCAATGGGTGGCTTTGATAAGGTGAAATTTATCGAAAGGTTTAATGTGTCTGAACGTTATATGCCCATTGTGCTAATTGCAATAGGCAAAGCTGCAGCACCACCATTCAAAACCACTCGTATTCCGGTTAAAGATATCGCAGAATTTATATAGATAAAAGAAGAGATTAGCATCTTATTGAGGCTAATCTCTTTTTTTATTCCAGGGGAACTGCATAGGGTATAAAAGTGTTTATTCGATGCACATTAATGTAATAGCTGGAAATGTGTGGGGGATAGAAAGGAAAGGTGCCTGATGAAAAATATATGGGGTATTTATTCAAACGACCTGAAGAAGACAAGCACAAATTGGGCTGCGGCAATCGTAGTCGGAGGTCTTATCCTGCTGCCGTCCTTATATGCCTGGTTTAACATTCAGGCATCGATCGACCCTTATGGAAATACAAGAAATATCCTTGTTGGCGTAGTTAATGAAGACAGTGGTGCCGAAATCAACGGAGTCTCATTTAATGCGGGAGAGGAGATTGTAAAGGAGTTAAAGAATAATCGAGATTTAGGATGGCAGTTTACAGATAAAAATCATGGAATGGAAAAAGTTTTGTCCGGGGATTATTTTGCAACCATCATTATTCCTCGGGAATTTTCAAAGGATCTTGCAACAATTGTTAACGACAAACAGCAACAGGCAACAATTGAATATTATGAGAACGATAAAAAGAATGCTATTGCACCAAAAATAACTTCAAAAGGAGCTAGTGCCATTGCCGAGCAAGTCAGTAACAAATTTGTTACGACGGTCAACGGCGTAATTTTTGATATATTCAATCAGATTGGAATCGAACTGGAAAATAAGCTTCCTGCTATAAAGCAATTTGAGGATTTCGTATTCAGGCTCCAAAAAAAACTTCCAGAAGTGAAAGCGTTGCTTGATCAATCCATATCCTATGCAGGGGATGCAGACAAAATTCTAGGTAAGGTTCAAGGGGCTGTCCCTAAAGTAAAAACGATAGCAAATGAAGGTCTGTCCATAATTGATAAAACGAATCAGGCTATTACTAGTGCTGAAGCAGAAATCGATACGCTAAAGCCAAACATTCATGAGGATATACAATCACTAAAAAAGGTGACTGATTCTGCCGAAACACTAATCAATCAAGTACAGCCAATGAATGTTGATCCTCAAAAGCTGCAAACAGTGCTGGGGAAGATTGAACCACTTTTAATCAGGGGCGGGGAGATTTCCGCAACTATCCAAAAAAAATTAAATCAAGCATTGAATATAACTAAAGATCACCCGATCAATGAAAAAACAAGGGCTATCATTGAAAGGCATAGAAACCATCTTGAGCAAATTCATACAAATTTTAAAAATGCGGAGACTGTATCGGCGGAAATGCGGAATATTTTAGCAGCTGGGAAGATCCCGTCTCAAGATCAAATGAATCATTTCAAAGCTATTATTAACAATGTTCAGCAAGTATTACGTCCAATCAGCGAAGCGGATATTAAAAAAATTGAGTCGGTTATTGCAGATGAAGTCCTAAAAACAAAACAAATTCTTCAAAATGCGAGAGGAATATTAAATGAATTCGTTCAGACTCTTCCTTCTATCGATCGTGAATTAAAAAATGCTTCTGGTACTATCCATAAAGGGGAGAAGGTTTTAAAAGATGCGAACGAGCAATATCCAATGATCGCCCAAAAAGTGGGAGAGTTAGCTAACACGATAGAAAGGCTGCAGAAGGAAACAAATCTTAATGAGATTATAGACATTCTGCGAAATAATCCAAATTTAGAAAGTAACTTTTTGGCTAATCCAGTGAAAATTGAAAGCAGCCTCTTATTTTCATTGCCAAACTATGGTTCAGGCATGAATCCTTTTTATACTGTTTTAGCTATTTGGGTCGGGTGTTTGCTATTAATTTCTTTATTGTCTGTTGATCCTGCCCACTATGAGAAATATAAAAGTCATGAAATCTATCTGGGCCGATTTTTAACCTTTTGGACCTTTAGCTTTTTACAAACATTAATCGTCACATTAGGAGATATTTTCATATTGAAGAATATTTATATCCATAGTCCTGGCTGGTTTCTCTTATTTGGACTGCTTTCTAGCTTTGTTTTTATTCTTATTGTTTATACGCTTGTTTCGATATTCGGGAATGTTGGCAAAGCGATGGCGATTGTACTTCTTGTCTTACAGATTGCAGGAGCAGGAGGAACCTATCCGGTACAATTAGTTCCAAGATTTTTTCAAATCATCAACCCGTTTTTGCCATTTACTTACTCTATTGATTTAATGCGTGAAGCGGTTGGAGGGATTGTCTGGGTAAACGTAAGAATGGATATCCTTTGCCTGCTCATCTTTGCTGCAGCTGCTATTCTTATAGGGTTATTTTTGAAAGAACCGATGAATAGGATTCTGTATAAATTAAGAAAAAAGTCAAATGAAAGTGGGATATTTCATTAATAAGCAAATGAGGAACCAGTTCTTGCATTGGCATTGGCAAGTAAAACTGGTTCCTAATTATTTTATATGTTATTCTTCTATTTGCCCGAAAAAATCAGAAACAAGCTGTTCAAGCTTTTCAAGTTCAATTTTTCCAAGGACTAATTGATTTGTTTTTATAGAGAATAACGCGCTATCCACTAGAAATCTCCTTGGACTCTTTGAGTGGAGCAACTCCTCTTGAATAAAATCCAATAGCTCTATGTGCTGTGTGTGCTCTTCATTATGGTTAAGTGCCTTTTTTAAAGCTAATACTGTATGATAAAGCTTTTGCTGAAAAGATCGGTCCAGTTTCTTGCAAACAGGGACCCAGCTTTCTATTAGCTCAGGCTGAACTAACTGGTCGCCAGATTCTGCTACCTCTTCAACCATCTTAATAATACGCTCGACACTATATCGAACGACTCTATGAATACTGGCATGCGATTGGTTTGCCAGGGCGTCATATTTAAGGTTATGCTGAAGTATCCCTGTGAACATAATCGAGCAGTCCAATAAATAAGGTCTTTTTTCTTCTCCAAAGAGATCAATGAACCGATGGAATAACCAGTGAAGCATCCGCAAATGTCCGCGCTTGATAAATTGCTTAAGATCTTCATCATTGGAAACAAAGACCTCCTCGAAAAGGGAGACTAATTTACTTGTTCGGTTTGTTTTTAACTGTAATTCAACTTGCTTAATAAAGATTTCAATATTAGAAGGGTCCTGGCCAATTAATAATTCATTCCGTTCCTTTTCTAAATCTTTATAGATTGTATTAAAAATAGCGATTAATAATTCATTTTTAGACGAAAAATAATTATAAAATGTTCCTTTAGAAATACCGCTATATTCTAATATGTCTTGAATGGAAGTTGCTTGAAAGCCTTTGTCGATAAATAATTGGTGAGCCATTTTTATCACATGTTTTTTCCTAGCGTTCATATAATCACCTTTAATAATTGTTGAACTACCTGTATAAAACTTATAGTATATTATTTCTTAGATTTATACAAACACATAAATATCAAGGTATTTTTTAATTGCATAATTTGAACTCATGGTTTATGATATAGCTTATGTGAAACAGCAGTACAAAATAATGAACTAAATGTATATAGGGGGAAACAACATGGACCATTCCATAAAAAAGACTGATCGTCCACCGTATGGGATAATAGCTGTCCTGATGATTGGTGCTTTTATTGCTTTTTTGAATAATACGTTATTAAATGTAGCATTGCCTTCAATCATGACTGATCTTGAGGTTGATGCTTCAACAGTACAGTGGCTTACAACCGGCTTTATGCTCGTAAACGGAATCCTGATTCCTGCAACAGCATTCCTAATTGAAAAATACTCCGTACGTCGTCTATTCTTAGTAGCTATGTGTTTATTTACAATAGGTACGCTTGTGGCTGGGATTGCACATTCATTTCCAATATTATTAACAGGCAGGATGCTTCAGGCTTCGGGTTCGGCAATTATGATGCCTTTATTAATGAATGTGATGCTTGTGAGCTTCCCAGTTGAAAAAAGAGGAGCAGCCATGGGGGTATTCGGATTAATTTTAATGGCTGCACCGGCAATCGGTCCAACATTATCCGGATGGATTATTGAACATTATGATTGGAGAATGCTATTCCACTTTGTCACGCCAATTGCTGTTGTTATTATCTTAATTGGCTTTTTCTTACTTAAGGATAAAAAGGGGAAAGTGGATATCCGCCTTGATATTTTTTCGCTTCTTTTATCAAGTGTTGGTTTTGGTGGTATTTTATACGGATTTAGCTCTGCAGGCAGCAAAGGATGGGATAGTCCTCATGTCTATGGAACAATTGCGATAGGAGTTATTTCACTTGTATGGTTCATTTTACGTCAGTTAAAAATGGAACGTCCAATGCTTAACTTCAAGGTTTACAAATATCCAATGTTTGCCTTATCGTCATCAATTACGATGATTGTGAATATGGCTATGTTTGCTGGTATGCTGTTAATTCCAATTTATGTTCAAACAATTCGTGGAATTTCCCCAATGGATGCAGGATTAATGATGCTTCCAGGGGCGCTTGTTATGGCCTTTATGTCACCAATTACAGGGAAACTATTTGATAAATTCGGCGGACGTATTCTTGCAGTTACTGGATTAATCATCATGACAGTAACAACGTACTTCTTTAGCCAATTAACAGATGAAACGACGTATACGTATTTAGTGATCCTAAACTCTGTACGGATGTTTGGAATGTCAATGGTTATGATGCCAGTTTCTACAAATGGATTAAATCAATTGCCAGCACGTTTCTATCCACATGGCACAGCGATGAACAATACATTGAACCAAGTAGCAGGAGCGATTGGCACAGCACTATTAGTTACTGTTATGTCAACTCGTACAGAAACACATGCAACTGAAATAGCTGAGGATGCGATGAAAAATTTGACGGCTCAACCAACTGAAGCCGTTCTAGCAGAAATGAAGCAGCAAATTGCAATGAAAGCAATGCTAGAGGGAATTAATGACGCATTCTTAGTGGCAACAGGGATTGCAGCTGTTGCAATTGTTCTTGCCTTCTTTATTAAGCGGGCAAAACAAGCGGAAGATCCGATGATGAAAAAAGCAGATGAAAAGGTTACAACAAAATTAGCAGAGAACTAATATAAGACAAAAAGAAAGGGACATTCGCACAAGCGAATGTCCCTTCTGATTTTATTCTTTATTAAACCATAATGGATCCATATCATCGACATCCCCATTATAATTAATCAGGATTTCCTCTCCTGCTTTTATGTCTGTATAGGCATAAAAGTCAAATGTATGGTTATCAAAGTTAATATCATATGTGGCATTCGGCTGATATGAATGGTTAAATAGCATGCCATACCCTAGAAGAATGGCGCTATGATTTTTGCCATATTCGAATGCATAATCGGCAAGTATCGTTTTCTCGATAAATTCATGCTCTTTGTTTGGATAAGCAATAACAGGTGCTTCATGTATAAGCTCGCCCTTTGCTATATTCCGTGTCGCAAATACACCTCTATTGAATTCCCCATCACTTAGTGTGGATGTTTTGATCTCAATCATATTTAAGCCACCTGCTTTTCTTTTACTTTAAAGTCTCTTAAGCATGCCAGTTGATCACGAGGAAATCAACTATTTTTTTAAATAAGTGTTTATCATTAATGAAAAAGTATAGCCAGGGGCTTATAATAGAAACATTCATCAATCATATGAGATTATGTCCGTCAGAGGCGTACATAAATAATAGAAATGTCCACGAGCGGTGCCAGGCACCTAAAAAGGAAGGTGAGTGTTTTGGAGAAAAAGTTTGAGACCATGTTATTGCATAGTGTTAATAAGGAAAAAAAGCTGATAAAAAGCAAGATTACACCGATTTATCAAACATCTGCGTTTACATTTGATAATCTGGATGATTTAGAAGGATTTTATCAAGGAGAGGGGAATTATTTATACTCTCGTACAGGAAACCCGAATACGGATGAGCTCGGGCAGGCTGTTGCAGTAATGGAAGGTGCTCCAGCTGGTGTCGCGACTTCATCTGGATTATCTGCTATTTTGGCAGGGGTACTTGCTGTAGTGAAAAGCGGGGATCATATAATTGCAGCGGATGATTTGTATGGCGGGAGCTTTCATCTTCTTAAAGAGGAATTAAATCAGCTTGGCATTGAGACGACTTTTGTATCATTTTCTAATCTATCTAAGGTTGAAGAAGCGATAAAGTCGAATACAAAGCTTCTTTATACAGAATCAATTACAAATCCGCTGCTAAGAGTGGAGAATTTAGAAGCAGTTATAGTTCTCGCCAAAAAACACCATCTATTTACACTTGTAGATAATACGTTTGCCACTCCATTTCATTGTAATCCTTATCCATTAGGTATTGATTTGGTTATCCATAGTGCAACGAAGTATATCGGCGGACATAGCGATGTTACAGCAGGAGTAGTTGTTGGCAGGGAAGATTTAGTTCGTTTAGCACGAGCAAAGGTCGTAAATCTTGGTGCGAATGTAAGTCCTTTTGAAGCGTGGCTAACATGCCGGGGATTAAAAACACTTGCACTACGCATGAAAGCCCAATCATTTAACGCTAGAAAGCTAGCTGATGCCTTTTTAGAGAACCCGAATGTTGCTAAAGTCTATTATCCGTTTAATGACATGGAATCTGGATACGGTGCGATGGTATCGATTGAACTCTCAAAGAACGTGGATATCCAACAATTTTTCAAATCACTTTCCTGGATAAAAATTGTTCCAACACTAGCCGGAGTTGAGACAACGGTTTCTCATCCGCTTACGACCTCTCATCGTGCGTTACCGCCGGAGGCAAGCAAGGCATTAGGGATCACAGAAGAAGTAGTCCGAATCTCAGTGGGAATTGAGCATGTAGATGATATTATTCATACATTTGCTGAGGCAATCGATCGATCCGTTTTGAAATCAACTAACTGTTAATATTATAAATTAAGTCTCGATAAAGCTAGTTTATCGAGACTTTTAAATAGTTAAAAATTAGATATAGTTGTCCTCAATTCCTCTGTTGAATCAGCCATTTTTGAAATGGCATCATTAATTTGACTTAGAAGATTAGACAAAACCTGAATAGCCTTTTCTGTATTGTCGCTCATTTCTTTATTAACTATACTGTTCTGTAAAACAGTTTCAAATACATTGGTTGTATTTGTTAGTTCTGTATTTCCAATGTCAACGACTTGATTAATCGTGTTGATTTGCATTATAACATCAGAAATTTGTGATATGGTCTCCTTAACAAGGGTTGTAATAGTAAAAGATGATTTCTTTGTTTGTTCAGCGAGTGTTCTTACTTCATCAGCAACCACTGCAAAGCCTTTTCCGTGTTCACCAGCACGAGCAGCCTCGATTGCCGCATTTAGTGCAAGTAGATTGGTTTGGTCAGCAATGCCAGTAATCACATTAACAATCTCACCAATTTTAGTGGAATTTTTTTCGAGTTCATCAATTGATTTAGTAATATGCTGAACATTCTCTTTCAGTTCGTGCATGTTAGTAATCACTTTGTCCAACTGCTCTTTCCCATTTTCAGAATGGATCTCCATAGATACAGAAGTTTGAAGGCTCATTTTAGCTGTTTCGGAAATAAGAACAGTCTGTTGAAGTATCTGATCAACGGATGCATCCGTTTCTTCTGTCATTGCAGCTAAGTTTTCAACAAAATCGCCAACATATGCTTTTATATTTGTTTTTGCTTCACGTTCTTTTCCTGCCAGCATTTCTTGTATAGTCATTTGCATAGCTGAGGTAACAAGCTGGTTTTCTAAGTTGAATATTTTAGAAACAGCAAGAAACACTTGGAATGCATCATGTTCGTCAATGAGTAATTCTTTAAACACGCATTCAAGAATTCGTGTCATTAATAATTTATAAACGGACATGAACCAATGGATTTGCACCCCTATCTGGACATATAATTGGCCGACCTGCTTTCGGCGCTGACAATATTCAGTATCTATAGTTCCTTCAAAAAAGCTAAGGACATACTGTTGGCTCATTTCTGAAGTGATCCCTATAAGTGAGGTGTCGGTTATTTTTTTAACTCCTTCATGTGGATGTGAGAGAGCTTCTTGATAAATGGTTTTAATATGCTTAGCAACAATTGGTTTAATTCCACTTAATATGGCTAAATCTTGCTTTGTCAGACCAATTAATTCTAATTGGATAGCAATATCAGTACCTTTTTCTACTTCCAGATGTACATGTCCTATTTCTTGGTTAATTATTTGCTGTACCAGGCTTTTGTTGCCTTTTCTCTCTTTGGTGAAAAACATTCATATTACCCCTTTCGTGTGATAATTATACTAGGAAATGATCACTTTTTGGTAAATTTTATTACCAAAGTAAAAATGGACTAACAATCAAGCCTAGGTAACTTAATTAAGAGCGTCCGTTTAAACAGATAAAAGTAGGTGAAATAATTAAGGGCGATGACTGGCTGCGGTATTTCTAAATACGTCTTAAGTCTTAGTCATATTTAAGGTTGTGGTCTATGGAAGGGAGTGTGTATATCATGTATCTTTAATGGTAAGGATGGAATTGTTTTTATTTTTTAAGCTGAAACTTTGATTTCGTTCATACGTATAAATAATAAGGATTAAATGTCAGGAGTCGATTGTGAGATGAATCAGTTCTTAGTCTTTGTTTTACGAATGTTACTAAGCATCCCTACGACCTTTATTGTTTGGTTATTGAGTTTTTTCGCCTTTGATCAAACATTTATGCTATCGGGTGTTATTTCTCTTTTGGCTGGATTTCTTACTTATTTGTTAAGTGGGATGGTTTTGAAGAAGCGCTTTTTGAAAAAGCATCAATTAACAAGAAAAGAGTACCAGTATATTAAGAAGAATTTAGATGAAGCAAAAGGAAAAATCAATCGGTTGCATAAATCGCTGCTTTCTATTCGCCATTTTCCGTCATTAAAGCAGCGGGTGGATTTTACACGAACAACACGAAAAATATACACCTTAACTAAAAAAGAGCCAAAGCGATTTTACAAGGCAGAACAATTTTATTTTTCTCATTTGGATTCGGCGGTGGAGCTATCTGAGAAATACGTTTTCTTATCTGCTCAGCCAAAAAAGACATATGAGCTCGATCAGTCTTTAAATGAAACACGGAAGACATTGGAACAGCTATCTTCATTAGTAGAGCAAGATTTGTATCAAGTCATTTCAGATGATATTGATCACCTGAATTTTGAAATAGACGTAGCAAAGCATTCAATTAAAACAATAAAAGATTCCCGAAATTATAATGAAAGCAGGCGATTAAAATGAGTGAAAGCAATCCATCCCTGTTGAAAAATACAAGTCAGGCAAATTTAATGGATGACCTTCTCTCCAATCCATTTGGAGACAATCAAGAGCTTCCAAGCATGAAAGAGAAGGAGGAGAAGCCTGTTAGGCTTATTGATGTGATCCCAGAGGAAAACAGAATAAAGGCTTACCAGCTTGCTGAACAAATCGATCCGAAAAATCACCAAGCAATGATTTCATATGGTACACCGGCACAATCCAAGCTATTAACCTTCTCCCATTCAATGCTAGAACATGTTCAGAAGAAGGACATTGGAGAAGTCGGCGAAATTATTAACGAATTAATGCAGAAATTTAATGAGGTTAATCCTGATGATCTGCAAGCACAGCCATCATCCTTTTTTGCACGTATGTTTGGCAAGATATCAAGCTCCATCCAAGAAACACTATCCAAATATCAAAAAACAGGGGCACAAATTGACCGAATTAGTGTGAAGCTAGAACGCAGCAAAAATATCCTTTTATCAGATGTCGTGATGCTTGAAAAGCTCTATGAAAATAATAAGGAATATTTTCATGCATTGAATGTCTATATTGCTGCAGGGGAGATTAAGCTTGAGGAATTGCACCAAAAAACGATCCCAGCACTGAAAAAAGAGGCAGAAGAGTCAAATGATCAAATGAAGTTCCAAGAAGTAAATGATATGATTCAATTTGCTGATCGATTGGATAAGCGCTTATATGATTTAAAGCTAAGTCGGGAGGTTACAATCCAGAGTGCCCCGCAAATTCGTCTGATTCAAAATACAAACCAGGCACTTATTGAAAAAATACAATCCTCGATCATGACTGCAATTCCGCTTTGGAAGAATCAAGTAGCAATTGCATTGACCTTAATTAGACAGCGTCATGCAGTAGAGGCACAGAAGCAAGTGTCTAAGACAACAAATGAACTGCTTCTAAAAAATGCTGAAATGCTTAAAACGAACACGATCGAAACGGCGAGAGAAAATGAGCGTGGAATCGTTGATATAGAAACATTGAAGAAAACACAGGAAAGTCTAATTTCTACCTTGGAGGAAACGCTGAAGATTCAAGAGGAAGGCCGTCATAAGCGCCGTCTTGCAGAGAATGAACTAGCAGCAATGGAAAGTGATTTAAGAAAAAAACTGTTAGAAATTAAAGGTTGAGGAAAGTAACGTAAAGAAGCACGTATGAATTTATGTTCTGATTCATATGTGCTTCTTTTGCTTTCTATTTTTCGAAAAAGGTCATTTTTGTCTGTTATAATAACTTTATATACTTAAAAAAGGATGAATTAAATATGTATTTAACCATTAAAGAAACGGCTGAATATCTCTCTTATCCAGAAGCATATATTGAAAGCCTTGTGCAGCAAAAACGAATCCGTGCGATTTATGATGGGGAGCAATATTTAATCAATAAAGACCAATTCACTACTCATTTACAGCAAGTCGAAAAATATAAGGAATTAGTAGAAGAAATTTTAAATGAACCTATTCCAGAAGACATAGATGTAAAGGATGAGGATTAAGGGCATTAGCAGATAATGCCTTACGAAACAAATTATTTTACAATTAGTATTATTTTATATAGTCTATAAATAGAAAATATTTAAAGGAGGAACTAACATGTTTGATATAACAATTATTGGGGCGGGCCCTACAGGTGCTAGTGCTGCATTATTTGCTGCAAAAGCAGGTAAAAAAGTATTGGTTATTGATAATGACAAAAGTGTAACAAAGCGTGCATGGGTTGAAAACCATTACGGTGTGATGGAGATTACTGGACCAGAATTGGTTGAGGTTGGTAAAAAGCAAGCAGCAAAGTTTGGGGCAGAGCTTATAGAAGCTACCGTTGAAAATATCGAGAAAACTGAATCTGGCTTCACAATTCTTACGGGTGATCAATCATTTGAATCGAAACATGTCATCTTTGCAACAGGGATGTTAACAGATCTTGCTGAAAAAATTGGTTTACATACAAAGCCTGGTACTGAGCCACGCATTAAAACAATTTTAGACTTAGATACGGATGGTAAGACAAATATTGAAGGCATCTGGGGGGCAGGTACAGTTGCTGGAGTAAGTATGCATACCATCATTACAGCTGGTGATGGCGCAAGAGTAGCTATTAATGTAATTAGTGAATTAAATGGAGAGCGCTATGTTGACCATGACATAATGAAATAAATTTTACTAAAAACCAGTTTCGAACCAATTTGGTAGAGACTGTTTTTTTTTATGCAGTCTTGCCCATGATTAATGGACTGATCGGTTCATATTTATTTGTAATTAGAAGTTTATGCCTAGCTAAACTTAGTATATAATGCTCTTATCAGAATTGTTTAAATATTTTAATATCTTAATAGAATCTATTAATCTATTAGGAGGTAGTCTATGAAAAAGCCAATTTTAACAATCGTACTAGCAAGTACATTAGCATTCGGTGCAGTTGGTTCACAGGCAGTTTTCGCAAAACCGGTAGAAATTGCTCAGAATCAGCCTGTTAAAGTATTTGATCATAAGGTTATTAACAAGCTGAATGTAGAAAATATTTATAAGAATATCGAATTTCTATCAAAAACCCCTAGGGTTGCAGGTACTGTATCAGAAGATAATGCTGTTAAGTTTATTAAAGAGCAATTCGAATCCTATGGATATGAAGTGGATCTGCAGCCATTTACATTCTATGGCTATACTCCTCCTCATACGATTGAATTGAATGTAAACGGTTATGATGGGAAGCTAAATCCAGATTCCTTTACTTACACTGTGAGCGGAGAGGTTTCAGGTGAACTTGTATACGCGGGTTTAGGTACGGCAAGTGATTTAGAAGGTTTAGATCTTACTGGGAAAATTGCTTTGATTAAACGTGGAGAAATTTCATTTGCAGAAAAAGTGTTAAATGCAGCTAATAAAGGTGCTTCTGGTGTTGTAATTTACAATAATACATCAGGAGCCATGAACGGTACACTAGGAGAGGCAAATGAAAACTATGTTCCTGCAGCAGCTTTATCGAAAGCAGAGGGAGATGCGCTTGCTGCTGCCTTAAGCAATGGGCAAGCATTAACAGCAGATTTAAAGATAGAAGGTGCAAGAACGGGGGAAAGTGTTTCCCATAATGTAATCGCTACGAAAAAGCCAACGAATAAAAAGAAAGATACGAATAATGTGATTGTAGTAGGATCTCATCATGATTCAGTAGCTGGTGCGCCTGGAGCAAATGATGATGCTTCTGGAACGGCAATGACACTTGAACTCGCTCGGGTGTTTAAAGATTTACCGACTGATTCCGAAATTCGCTTCATTACATTTGGTGCTGAAGAATTAGGCTTGATTGGCTCAACGCACTATGTTGCAAACCTTTCAGATGATGAAAAAAATCGCATGATTGCAAACTTTAATCTTGATATGGTGGGAAGCAAGGATGCCGGGGACTTAATAATGGCAACTTTAGATGGTCAGCCGAACCTTGTCACTGAGCTTGCCCAAGCTTCAAGTACGAGATTGAACGGAACACCGACCCCATATTCACAAGGTGGAAGAAGTGATCACGTTCCATTTGCAGAAGCTGGAATCCCTGCCGCATTATTCATTCATAGTCCAACTGAGCCTTGGTACCATACGCCAGAAGATACAATAGATAAAATTAGTAAAGAAAAGCTGAAGGATGTTGCTGAAATCGTAGGAACAGCTGTTTATGAACAAGCACGATTTGACAATATGGGACCAAAGCCGAAAAAAGCCAAAAAGATTAAAGCAGATAAGCAAGCTTACCATGAGAAAAATATTAGATAATTCTTAAGCAGTGCCTCCTTGGTGTGGCACTGCTTTTTGTCAGTCATTAATAACGTCTAATTAATATCCTTTTTTATAATCAACTAAATTAATAGCTGGGGTTCCCCCTTGTACATAGCTTTTTAAATTCGGGATGAAAATATCTTCTATCACACGTTTTGTATAATGTTCTGTTGAACCAGATGTGTGTGGAGTAATGATAACATTTTCAAGCTCCCATAAGGGGCTTCCTTCATTTAAAGGCTCTATTTCAAAAACATCGAGACCAGCTCCTGAAATTTCCCCATCTTTTAAAGCTTTAATAAGCTCTTGTTCTACAACAATATTTCCTCTTCCTATATTAATGAAGAAAGAGGAAGGCTTCATCAATTTAAATTGCTCCATTCCAAATAGACGGTGGGTTTCCTTTGTATAAGGAAGCGTAACAGCGACATAGTCACACTGTGGGAGTACGTCATTTAAATGTTCAAGTGTATACATGGTATCTACATATTCCTCAGGTTTTCCAGAGTGCCGGAAGCCAATGACTTCCATGCCAAATGCCTTGGCGATTTTTGCTGTTTCTTTGCCGATAGCGCCAACCCCTAGTATGGCAATGGTTTTTCCATGTATTTCAAGATTTAAGCCTGCATGATCCCATATTTTTGTTTGTTGGTTCTTTACATATGTATGGATTTTACGTGTTAATGCTAGCATAAGGGCGAAGATCGTTTCTGAGATTGGATAGGCGTGAACGCCATTTGCTGAGGTTGTATGTATATTTTTAGCTTCTAATTCATGTAATGGCAAGCTATTAACCCCAGCAGACCAGGCTTGCAGCCAGCGGAGTTTAGACTGATTAGATATCATCCCCTCCATTTCCTTCTTCCAGCTAACAATAACTTCTGCCTCATTTAAATGGTCAGTCCAGATGCTTTTTTCTTTCCCAATAATAATTTCCCAGTCAGGAATGATCTCTCTAATTTTATCAATGAGACCGTTGCCTAGATTTTGGGTAATGACAAGTTTTCTCTTGTGCATCGCAATCCCTCCATTTACATACTATGGCAAAAAGAGGAGGATCCAACAAGGATCGCCCTCTTTTTGCAGAAGTATTATCTATTTTTTCGAATTTGAGAACTGTCTAGCGCAGAGCACTTCCGCTTTTCAAGTTATGACAAAAATTCATGTGGATTTAAGCCAAGCTCCATACATATTTCAGTCACGATTTGTTTCTCGCTTGGGTCAAAATGACCATCTGCATACCCAATAGCTATACAATAACGGGCAACTAATCTAGCAATTTCTGGCTTTGATCGAATACGCCCTAAAGCTTTGAATGCCTCTGCACGTCCAATAATAGAATCTCTTTCAATTTTTTGTACAAAGAAATTAAATTGTTGAATGACTTTATTCGTATCAAACACTCTTAATTCTTCGCTCTGATTGACAAATTCAATCATTTTTTGGCGTTCAGCTTGATCGAGTCTGCCATCAGCAAGTGCTACGAGTGCACAGGCAGCTACTACTGCATCCATAACATCTTGACTCTTATAGCGGGTAAATAGCTCTTGTGCTCTTCTTTTTTGCTGATTTGCCCATTGAGCATAATCGGTCTGATTCGGAGACCAGGAATGGCTGCAGTTGTTACAGGTGAACTTTAATTGGTTCTTTCCAATAAATCCGCCTAATAGTCCTACAGGTCCTAGAATAAGTCCGCCAATCGCTGCTTTACCAAGACCAAAGCCCTTTTCTCCAGTTCTAACATTGGAAGACCCACAGCGAATACAATTAATATTGTCACCCCCATAGGCGTTGGAAGAGTGGGGCTGACCATATGTAGGCTGGCTATAGCTTGGCGAATAACCTTGCTGTCCGCCATAAGCAGGCTGATTATAAGATGGATTAGCTTGTCCGATTCCTCCAGGCTGATTATAATGAGAATTGTATTGTCCGTTTTGTCCAAACCCTGGTTGATTTAATGTACTTTGTTGGTGAGTTGACTGGCCAAAACCAGGCTGATTGTATCCTGTGTTTTGCTGAGTATTAAATGCTTGTGTGCCCCCAAAGGCTGAACTATTCTGCGACTGGTATCCTGGCTGGAATGCAGGCTGTACAGATGGCTCATCATCAACAGTTACGCCGAAATTACGGCATAGTGCTGCTAAACCGCCTTGGAACCCACTCGCAATGGCATTAAATTTCCATTCACCATTATGGCGGTATAGTTCAGCAGCGACAATGGCCGTTTCCACTGTGAAATCACGTCCAAGATCAAAGCGAATTAATTCTTCATTCGTAAATGCGTTAAATATCCTTACATAGGCATTTGAAACTTGTCCGAAGCTTTGCCCTTTTGCTTGGGCATCATGGATCGTAATAGTGAAGGCGATGCGGTGAATGGATGGAGGAACTTTATTCAGTTCAATTTTGATTTGCTCATCATCGTTTGCACCAGCTCCTGTTCTGTTATCGCCGCTATAAATAATCGAGCCGTTTCCGCCTGATGGATTATTATAGAATACGAAATCAAGATCACTTTGAACTTTTCCGGATGGACCGACTAAAAATGCAGAAGCATCTAAATCATAGTTTGAATGGCCACTACTAACATCCCACCCTAATCCGACAACAACCATCTCCAAACCCGGATTGGTTTTTGTTAAATCTACTTTTTGCCCTTTACGTAAAGTAACGCCCACAATCATACACTCCTTTAAATAGCGCAGTTAGTTTATAAACGTTTATATGTGTAAAAAGTTTCAATTAATTCGTCATTTTATAAGTTTATTATAGTTCACTAGTCTACTAAAAAGAAAATAATATCCCTTAATAGAAATGCGCAATCGCTTTGTTTACTCCCGACAAGTACAAGACCAGGCTTCCGGAAAGGTGTTTTTACCTTTGTGGGAGGATTGGCTTGTGACCTAGACAATTCTCTGACTTATAAGTTAAAAACCTTATCTTAAAAAAATGGTCAGCCTCTACATGAGACTGACCATTATTATCGTTTTTTTACCAAAGCACTGGCTTAGCAACCATAAACCAAAGCATGATCATAAGTAGAATGAGATAAAGCCAGCTTGACCATGAGAGTTTTTTGATTAATTTGTGCTGGTCTTGTTTTGGTTCAAAAAATACACGAAGGGTAGGTGTATAGGCACGAGCCAAGAAAAATATAGAACCGAACATGACAATTAAGGTAGCGATGATCCACGATGTTTTCCATGTCCAAGGACCCATTATCATAAGTAAAACGCCGCTCCCCACTAAAACATGCCCTGCATGTTTAACGAGTCTAACGGAAAAACGAATGATATCAATATAGGCTTGTTGAACATTAGTGTCGGCAGAACGAAGCTTTCTAACAATTGGAATCAAGATAATGAAGGGTCCAATGGAGAAAACCGCACTGCCTACATGCAGGTAAACAATAAATCGATAGAGTGTGTCCATTACTCCGAGACAGGACGGAATTCATGTACCCACACTCTCATTTGCGGCAGCCATGGCATACCTGGGTGAAAAGAAAGAATGGATTCTTTGTACTCCTCTACATTTTCGTAGCCCTCTTGCTTGGCATGTTCATCCGTTAACTCACCAAGTGCTTGAGAATAAACATTTTCAACGACAAAGTCTTTCCCCTGAAGAGTCATGATCTCACCGATGTCTGCATAACGGCCATTACGGCGAGTAGCTGTTTTTTTGCCTGCAAGTACTCTCTCAATATCTTCAGGAACCGTTACTAATTTATCAATTGTACATGTTTTTGCTGGCAGCTCTTGATTGTTCTGTTGATTTGTCACCTGAATTCCTCCTTATTTCTTCCCAATTGCTTAGATGTTTTTATAATTTAAATGAACTCTTTAATGAAACAATGCGGTTAAATACCGCTTTTTCTGAAGTAGAATGCTTTGGATCCACATTAAAATAGCCATGACGGAAAAACTGGAATTTATCCTGCGGCTCAACATCCTTCATATTAGGCTCAACAAACCCTTGAACAATTTCAAGAGAGTTTGCATTGACGTAGTCAAGGAATGTTTTCCCTTCAGGCATTTCATCGTTCATCTGTTCGTCCAGGATAAGTGGTTCGTATAAACGAAACTCTGCTGGAATGGCATTTTTTGCATCTACCCAGTGGATCGTTCCTTTTACTTTACGGCCGGTAAAGCCCGTTCCGCTCTTTGTCTCAGGATCATATGTGCAGTGAATCTCAATGACCTTGCCATCTTCATCTTTAATGACATCATTACATTTAATGAAGTATGCATGCTTTAAACGTACTTCGTTGCCAGGGAAGAGGCGGAAGTACTTTTTCGGAGGATCCTCCATGAAGTCATCCTGTTCAATATAAATTTCTCGCGAGAATGGGATTTGACGAGAACCCATTTCAGGATTTTCAGGGTTAATTTCAGCGTCAAGCATCTCAACTTTGTCTTCTGGGTAGTTTGTAATAACTACTTTCAATGGATTTAGTACGCCCATTGTACGCGGTACTTTAAGCTTTAAGTCTTCTCTGACGAAATGCTCTAGCATTGCCTCATCAACAGCTCCAGAGCCTTTTGAAACACCAGTTGCTTTAACGAATTCACGAATGGCTCCTGGTGTAAAGCCTTTTCTTCTTAAACCAGAAATTGTTGGCATGCGCGGGTCATCCCAGCCATCGACAAAGCCTTCATCTACAAGCTGCTTTAGTTTCCGCTTGCTCATGACCGTGTTCGTGATATTCAGGCGCCCAAATTCAATTTGCTGAGGCTTGCTTTCCATTTCACATTCCTCAACAACCCAGTTGTATAACGGGCGCTGATCTTCAAATTCAGTCGTACAAATTGAATGAGTGACATTTTCAATTGCATCTTCAAGCGGATGGGCAAAGGCATACATCGGATAAATGCACCACTTATCACCAGTATTGTGATGAGTCGCATGTGCTACTCGGTAAATAACCGGATCACGCATGTTTAAGTTTGGTGAAGCCATATCAATCTTTGCCCGCAAAACCTTACTGCCGTTTTCGAATTCACCATTGCGCATACGCTCAAATAAATCAAGATTTTCTTCAGTTGTACGATTGCGATACGGGCTGTCTTTTCCAGGTTCTGTGAGTGTACCGCGGTATTCACGGATCTCATCTTGTGATAATTCATCAACATATGCTTTTCCTTTTTTGATTAAAAGGACTGCACGATTATACATTTCTTCAAAATAATCAGATGCAAAGCGAAGTTCATCCCATTCATACCCAAGCCACTTGACATCTTCCTTAATCGAATCTACAAATTCTTGGTCTTCCTTTAATGGATTCGTATCGTCGAAGCGTAAATTTGTTTTTCCTTCAAAATCATCTGCAAGACCAAAGTTAATAATAATCGATTTGGCATGACCGATATGAAGATATCCATTCGGCTCAGGAGGAAAGCGAGTAATAATTTCTTTATGCTTTCCAGTCTCCAAATCTTCAATCATAATATTTTTAATAAAATTGGATGAATTATTTTCCAAACCTGTATCAGCCTTTCTATTCGATATAGTTATTCCTTATTTTACTGATTTCTTTTGGGTAAATCAATTAGGGACAATGAAAGGAGCCGTTCGAATGCGACAAAAAAACCTATATCCTGACGAATTTCATTCAATGCGCATGTTTTATATGATTGAAAAGCGGATATTCAGATAGAAAAGCGCATGAATATTTTCCTATTATTAAAATTGTTACAATGGAATACAATAATGTAATCAAAAATATATGGATAATTTGTTAGAATACAAGAAAGAGTTGAAGAAATTTGTTGAATCGTTGTCTTGACCCTTCAGCTTTTTCGGCTGGATTTGTTTCAAATTCAAAATAATGTTCGTGGGGGAAACATGATGACAATAGATGAGAAGCTAAATAACAAAGTTTATTACAAAACGCTGTTACCAGAAAATGGTGATTTGCATTCTATGAAACTTCTTGGGGATCTTTATATGGATGAGCAGAAAAAGGAGTTGTCCGATTTATCCTTTATTCGCTTCTCTCAAGGGGAGGTCTATTTCCATAACCGGGATTATGAAGCAGCCATTTTTAAATGGGAGAATATAAGCAATGAACTAGAACCATGGGCAAAGAAAAATATGGCGGATGCCTATTTTGAGCTTGAGTTGCTTTCAACTGCAGAGGATATTTACCAGTCCATTCATGCTGATTCAGAAGTATTAAAAACAGAAGTGCTTCTTCAGCTGTTTTCGCTTTACATTGAGCAGGGCAAGCTTGAAAGGGCTGTTGAAGTGATTAAAGAAGCGGTAAGCTTTAATCCGGACTATACAGAAGTAACGGAGATTGCTCGATCCTTTTTTGAGGAGTACCAGGATTGGCATAATGCGGTAGAACTTGCGGTAAATGAATCTGTTCGTACAGGAAATTTACATTGGTACGATATTGCCCACAAGTATGTAGAGCAAGGAAAAATGATGAAAATGCCTCCTAGTGATTTTAGTGAGGTCCTTCATACACTATATAAAGTGGATTTAATGAAGTTTGAAGCACTAACTGTGTCATTTTGGAAGTGTTATAAGAATAGTGAGTTTTATTTCTCTTGGCTTAAAGAGATCAATCATATTCTTCTACATAAGGACGGGAGTAGAGCACATATATGGCGTGAGTTATCAGAACTTTATTCCAATACGTATTATGAATTAATCGATGGAAAGTATTTAATCAAAGAATTATCACATCTTATACCTAATCACCTAACGAATTGGCTGAAGCTAGCTGATTCATCCCATACTTTATTTGCTGCTGCTTCCACACTGGCATGGAGTGAAATTTTCCCTTCAGCGATTGAGCCAGAAATAATCAATAAGGCAGAAAGTCTATTAAAGAGAACAGAAAGGGATGGAGATGCACTGGAAGAGGGGTATCTTCTATTTGAATCTATTGTTCATTGGGCCAAGAAGAATGGAATAGAATTAGGGAAACGTTTTGGCTGGATGGTGAAGGAGCTGCTTGATCTGGATGCCTATCATATTCTTCTGGTTGGAACAGACTATCGAAGTAAAAGGAATTTTATCCAATCAACTATAGGAGGAAATATCATGCATAATTTTTCCTCCTTACCAGCTATTTTCAAAGATCATGATACTATTGAAGTAATGGAGATTTCTGATGAGGAAATCAAAAAGATTGATAGTCTCTCAGAGCATTCCGTCCACCCTCAGGCAATTATTCAATATAAACAGCCCATGTCTTTTTTACGTGAAAATGAAGTTGCATTCATTGATACACCTAGCATGACTGGAGAGAAAAAGTTTGGAAATGAAGTATATCAATACTTACAGCTCGCAGATAGCTTATTATTTATTCTAGATTCAGATGAGCTTTTTTCAGAGAGGGAGCTGGAGGTCGCGTTAAAGATTCGAGAGAAAGCACCAAATCTTCCTATCCATTTTCTCGTCAATAGCACAGAGCAAGAGGTAATTGACCATGTCACCGCACAAGTGCATACGTATTTCCCAAAAGTAAAAATTCATGCTGCCTTCGCTGCTGATTTCGAATGGAAAGGACTCTCAAACTTTATCACTGAAATAAAATATAATCAAAATCTAGAAGATGAACGCACTTCTAAGGTACATCATTATATTAGAAAAACGATAAAGTATCTGCTAGAAAGACGCGTTGACATGGAGAATAGCTTCATTGATTCAATTAAATGGAATGAAGAGATGGTAACAAAGCTAAACGGGGCAACGAATCAACTAAGCGATCTGGAAGAAGAGAAGATACGAACTATAAAAAGAGCGTATCGAAAAATGGTAGATGAAATGAAGTTAGAGCTAACCGAAGAAATTCCAAAATTATTGCGGGCTTGCTCGGAGCTTATTACAGAGGACTGCGACTTTGGCAAAATTCATATCAAACTAAATGACAAAATGAACGAAAAAGTTCAGAGTTATATGGATGAAAAAGTACTCCCAAACATTTATTATACTTTTAAAAATTGGATTGCTGATGCAAAGATCGAGTTTGAACAGAGTCAAAGCTTCCTAAATGATATGTGCTCAGGCTTCAATGAACTTTACGGCGATGAGAAAATTAAGCTGGATTGTGATTTTAAGCTTTTAGAAGATTGGCGGCGGGATGCAGACCGGATGACTAGAGGATCGGTTCACCTAGAAAAAATGAATATACTTCTTCGGTTTACCCCATCCCAATTTTTACTTAAAAGTGCTGGGAAACTATTTAATGCCCTTCCACAGAATAAGGCTTTAATTCATAATAAATATAAGCAGTATATTGAAAATGAGGATTATAGCAATGTAACAGCGACGATATCCAATCAGCTGATTCAACCGTTTGAATTATTTGAAAAATCGCTGCATCGAGATATACACATGTTTTTTGACCATCCATTCACTGTATTAAATGAAGCAGCAGAAGAAGCAAGTAAAGAAATAGAATGGAATAAAGAGTCATTAAGGGAAATGAGAATGAATCCTGAAACCTATCGCGATCCGTTAACACTATTCCAGCTAAAACTTCGACAAATAGAATGGATGACAAATGCCGGCGAAGCGCTTCATCAGTATCAGTGAGAATAGAGATGAGCTTTAAGGACTCCACATAATGAGGCGGAAGTATTATTACTTCCGCCTTCAATGTAATACTATCACCATTGATCTACTACAGCCTTCTAAAATGTATTCTAATAGATTTCAATAAGAATGATATTTTAGGAGGAAGGGGGAGGAAATATGAGTTTTAAAAAGAAGCAATTTCTTGGATTGGGCTTAACGATCTTTTGTATGGTTCTATTAATGTTTGTCATCTTATTTATGGCGAATGTGATGAGAGCAAATATGATAGAAATTGTTCAGGACAGATATTATAAAGTGAAGCAAGCAACGGAAATTAGGCAATTATTTGATCAGGCCGATCGTCAGCTTCTAAGAATTGTTGTAGATAATGAAGTACCCGAAACGACTATTATTTCAGAGTCACTAAAGGAAAACGATGCTAGTATTCAATCGAGACTGATTGATCTCCAGAATTCAGTAAACACGAAAGAAGGAAAAAGGTACATCAATCATATAGTAGTAGCATACCAATCGTATTATGAAATGGAACAGCAATTTCTTGTAGATCTTAAAAACGGAGAAATAGATAATCTCAGATCTTTATATGATAAGGAACGAACAAATCGGGATGAGCTGCTAATAAATTTAGACGAGTTTAAAAATTATCAGGAATCGTTAATGGAAGAATCATTGAAGAACGCTACAAATACATATAATACGCTGGTGACTGTGCTTATCTCTGCTGTCGCGGTTGCTCTTTTATTAATCATTATTGTGACCCTTTGGTTAATTAGAAGTACAAGCAGAAATATCCATTCAATTACGAAAGGAATAAAGAAAATTGATTTTTCAAATTTAACAAGAATTCCGAGGTTAGATGTAAACACAAAAGATGAGATCGGTGAAATTGCATCTGCATTTAATTCAATGGCAACGTCACTGGAAACCTATAGTGCAAGGGAAATGCAATACACACTAGAAATTACTGAACAAAACTGGGTAACAACGCATTCGTCAAGCATTGTTCATCTGTATAGTCATCATGTAACAATTGAAGGGCTTGCAGAAGAACTAATCAACAAATTAGCAGAAGTGCTAGAAGCAAAGCTTGGTGTTTTTTATTTAAAGGAAGAAGGAAAGAAGCCTATTTTCCGTAAAATTGCTTCCTATGCGGATATGGATCGCGAGGCAGGCAGAGATCACTTTTTCGAAGGAGAAGGTCTTGTTGGGCAGTGTGCGATTGATGGAAAAATATTTTTCTTACATGAGGTTCCTGATGATTATCAGGTAATTTCAACAGGGCTGGGGGCAATCAAACCGAAAAGTATATTAATGGCACCTATATTGCTTAAAGATGAGGTGTTAGCTGTTATTGAACTAGCTAGCTTGCAAGACTTTACATCTACACAGGTAAAGCTTTTGGAGGAGGTGCTTGGAACTCTCGGGATTGCCATTACAAATATACTTGGAAGAATGGAAATTGCTTGTCTTCTTCAAGAGTCCCAGGCGAAGACGGAAGAATTGCAAATGCAATCAGAGGAGCTCCAAACCCAATCAGAGGAACTCCAATCGCAATCCGAGGAGATGCAAACGCAAGCAGAAGAGCTCCGCATGATCAATGAGCAATTAGAAGAGCGAACAAAGGATGCTGAGCTTAAATCGGAGGAACTACGAGCAGCAAAAGAAAGTCTGGAAGAAAAGGCACGTGAGCTTCTGCAAAGCTCGAAATATAAATCAGAGTTTCTAGCAAATATGTCCCATGAACTCCGCACACCATTAAATAGCATATTATTGCTTTCAGAAATGATGATAGATGATCTAGAACACGGCTTGAATGAGGAGCAGGTGGAATTTGCCAAGGTTATTCATTCATCGGGTCAGGATTTGCTAAATTTAATTAACGATATTTTGGACCTGTCTAAGGTAGAGGTAGGGAAGCTCGATATTCATTTTGAAGAGGTGAACATTAACGAATTTACTAACCGATTAAAAAGTCACTTCATGCCATTTGCTAATCAAAAAAATCTTACCTTTACTGTCAATGTAAGTGAAACAGCCCCACAATTTATTTTTACAGATGAGCAGCGCCTGCAGCAAATGATTAAAAATCTGCTTTCAAATGCCTTTAAATTTACAGAGGAAGGCTCTGTTTCTGTTTCAGTAGATAAAGCAAAAAGGCAAGAATTTCTCGAGTTATCTCTTGGAAAAGAAGCGGATACCTGGCTAAAAGTAGTAGTTACAGATACGGGAATTGGAATTCCAAAAGATAAACAGGAGGAAATTTTTGAAGCATTTCAGCAAGTGGACGGAGCGACAATGCGAAAGTATGGGGGAACGGGATTAGGATTATCTATTACAAAAGAGTTTGCACAGCTTCTTGGCGGGGTATGTAAAGTACAGAGCATTGAAGGGGCAGGAAGCAGCTTTACCTTACTTATCCCTAGCTTGCCGGAAGGATTGCCAGAAATAGAGGAGAATCGAGTGAAAGAGGAGGCTGCATCCGCAATAGCAGATGAAATGCATACAGAAGAACTGAAGGAGTCCCAATCAGTTGAAACAGTGGAATTTTTTGATGAGAACTCTTCCGTCTTAAAAGGAAAAACAGTCCTTGTTGTCGATGATGACTACCGAAATATTTTCGCGGTTAAAAATGCACTCGAAAAGGAGGGGATGAATGTAAGAACGGCAGAAAATGGAATAGAATGTTTAAAAATAATCGAGGAAACAAAAGAAATTGATATCGTGTTAATGGATATTATGATGCCAATTATGGACGGGTATGAAACGATGCAAAAGATTCGTGGAATAGAGAAATATCAGGAAGTGCCAATCATAGCTTTAACTGCAAAGGCAATGAAAAGTGATCGGCGCAAGTGCATTGAATCAGGTGCCTCCGATTACATCAGCAAGCCGCTAAACCTTGAACAGCTATTATCTGTGATGAGGGTTTGGCTGTCCTAGTTTGTAAAAAAGAAAAGATTTCTATGGAGAAGTGATGCTCAAGAATGCCAAGAATAGATAAGGAAGAATTGGAACTTGAATTGTTATTACTAGCCGTATTCCGGCTTTCGGGCTACGATTTCAGACAATATATGAAATCTTCTATTATGAGAAGAGTTCAAAACCGCCTTAACCAGGAGAGGCTGCCAAACATTGCTAGTCTAACAGAAAGAGTTATCCATGATGAGACATATATGAATAAATTATTGGGTGATTTCTCTATTAATGTGACTGAGATGTTTAGGGATCCCTCTTTCTTTAAAGCCTTTCGCGAGGAGGTTATTCCTTATCTTAAGGAACTGCCAGAAATCCGTATTTGGCATGCGGGCTGTTCCACTGGAGAGGAAGTCTATTCCATGGCTATTTTATTGGAGGAGGAGGGGCTAAGAAACCGGGCGAAGATTTATGCAACAGATATGAATGAAAAAGTCATTACAAAAGCACGAAAAGGAATGATCCCTCTTCAAAAAATGCAGTCATACACAAAAAACTATATGCTAGCTGGTGGAAAACGATCCTTTTCCGAATACTATACAGCTGATTGTGAGTATGTTTATATAAATCCTCATTTGCTGGAAGCGGTTGTTTTCGCACAGCATAATTTAGTAATTGATCGCTCATTTAATGAGTTTCATGTGATTATCTGCCGGAATGTCCTCATTTATTTTAATGTCAGTTTACAGGCGCGTGTTCTTGAATTATTTAACGAAAGTTTAAGCCCGAACGGCTTTCTAGGGTTAGGAAGTAAGGAATCCATTCGAACGGAAGCAAATTTCTTCGAAGACTTTAATGCAAAAGAAAAATTATTTCGTAAAAAAGTAAATTAAAAATAAGGTGTAATTAGATTGGGAAAAATAGAGTATTCATGATGCTCTATTTTTTTTTGCCAATTTCTATAATTGTAATGTTACTTAGCTTTTGATAAAATGATGTTATGTAACATTAAGCTGTAGGAGGAATTACGGTGGAATATGTTGATCCTATAAGAGACATAAATAAAATTCTTGCAATAAAAAAGAATTTACGAAATCAGTCACCAAGGGATCTATTGTTATTTGTATTAGGAATTAATACGGGGATTAGAGTTCATGATTTGCTTTCCCTAAAAGTTTGTGATGTATGGGATGGAACGTGTGCTAAGGAATTTCTCTATTTAAGTGATGAAAAAAGCGAAGAAAAGAAAGGTTTTTACATTAATAATCAAGTAAGAATGGCGTTAGAAAACTATTTAGAAAACTCAAAATTACAAGATGATGATTACCTTTTTAAATCTAAAAAAAACAACCTGCCTATTACACGTCAGCAGGCATATCGAATTATTAATCAGGCTGCAAAAGAAGTGGGGATTAGTGGGAAAATAGGCACGCATACACTGAGAAAAACATTTGGCTATCACGCTTATCGAAAAGGCATAGCTATTTCTATATTAATGTCGATTTATAATCATCATACTCCAGCAGAAACTTTACGTTATATAGGAATTGAGAAGAACGAAAAGCAGTTAATAAAGGTTGATGTGAATTTATAATACAATAAAAAAGCTCTGCCGCTTATAAATGAGTAAGCGGAAGAGCGCATATGACTAATCTTCATCTATGTCTAGCGGTTCAATCATTCGAACATGCTTTAGTTCCTTCACGATGTCTTCTGTTACATTAACTTGCAGTGTCTCTTTATCTTTCATAAACTTAAATACACCATTATTAAAATCTGTGCCATGGTCCTTAAAGAAAATTCCTTCAAATTCAACATCTTTCGTATAGTTAAAGCTTAAACGATAGACTTCTCCTTCTCTCGTCAGATAAGCACGGACCCCTTTTTCGAACTGCCCCTCATGGTCTCTTAGTGAACGAGAAACGGAAATAAGATGTAAATCTACGAAAGGGATTTCACGTAATAATGCGTTAATGATGGACCCCTTTGCAATTTGCTCCCATCGGCTTTGGGCTGTCTGGCCTAAAATAATTTGTGTTATTTTCTTTTCTCTTGCGATTTCAGCAATTACTTTTGAGATTGGCCGTTTTTCATTATCTTTTAAGATAAATTCCTCTGCATTATGTTGTTCAGCTAACTGCTTCCATCTGGTAATATAATCTGATTTTTCGGCATCCAGCTCATCAAAAGGCAAACGATCAATGGTTAGGATATATAGCGGACAATCAAGCATATGCGCTATTTTACATCCACGCTGAATGAGACGTTCACCATTTGGCCCATAATAGACGCAGACGAGGATGCTTTCGTCCATACGTCCTTTGAACTTCTTCATTTTAATACTCACCTCAAAGTTAGATGAAATTTAGGTGGCACGGTTAGACTATGTATGACTATAGCTTATGCACTCGTTTCAGTCAATATCAACTACAGGTAATTTAACAAAATACATTTTATTTACACCAATGTCAGGAGGAGGGATTGGATGTCCTGGTTACATGTTATGATATTTATCCCATTTATTTTTGCTATCCTCGTACCATTTGTTTATAAATGGACTTCGGTTAGAGTCCATACAGGCTGGTTTGTGCTCGCTGTTCCACTAGCAGTATTTCTATATTTTTTAAAGTATATTCCTTCTATTGCAAAGGGGGAGACAATCACTTTAGACCTTCACTGGATGCCGTCATTAGGAATCAATTATACCGCATATATCGATGGTCTGAGTTTGATTTTTAGTTTATTAATTACCGGTGTTGGTGCGCTAGTCGTTCTTTATTCGATTTATTATATGTCGAAAGAAAAAGAAGCGCTTCATAACTTCTATGTCTATATGCTGTTATTCATGGGAGCCATGCTGGGCCTTGTAATCTCAGATAATATTTTAGTTTTATACGTTTTTTGGGAATTAACTAGTATTTCATCATTCTTATTAATTGCCTACTGGTATCAGCGAAAGAACTCACGAAATGGTGCCCAAAAGTCGATGTTAATTACCATCTTTGGCGGTCTAGCCATGCTGGCAGGATTGATCATGCTTGCCATGATGGCTGACACATATAGCATACGTGAAATGGCCGAGCATGTGAATCGGATAACAATGGATCCTTTATTTTTGCCTGCGATGCTACTGATTCTTTTAGGTGCATTCACGAAATCTGCTCAATTTCCATTTAGTATTTGGCTGCCTGATGCGATGGAAGCACCTACTCCAATAAGCGCCTATTTACATTCTGCAACGATGGTCAAGGCAGGTATTTACCTAGTAGCCCGATTTACGCCTATATTTGGAGGAACAGCTGAGTGGTTTTGGATTATTTCAATCATTGGATTAATGACACTAATGTATGGTTCGATTAATGCTGTTAATCAAAAAGATTTAAAAGGATTATTAGCTTACTCGACAATTAGTCAATTAGGGTTAATCATGAGCCTTCTTGGAATCGGTTCGGCTTCTTTGTATTTTGGCCAAGGAGATGAATCGACAGTTTATGCCTTTGCTATATTGGCTGCCCTTTTCCACTTAATTAATCATTCCACCTTTAAAGGGAGTTTGTTCATGGTTGTTGGCATTATTGACCATGAAACAGGTACGCGTGATATCCGGAAATTAGGCGGGTTGATGAGTTTGATGCCTGTATCATTTACGTTAACAATCATTGGGAGCTTTGCGATGGCTGGCCTTCCGCCTTTTAATGGATTTCTAAGCAAAGAAATGTTTTTTACAAGTGTCCTGAAGGTTTTTGAATCACCAGTGTTTGGGATGAACAGTCTGGCAATCCTATTTCCGATCATCGCTTGGGTAGCGAGTGTATTTACATTTATATATTGCATGATTCTCGTATTTAAAACATTTACGGGCAAACACCGTCCTGAAAGGCTGGATAAGGAGGCCCACGAGGCTCCAATTGGCATGCTGATTCCACCAATCATTCTTTGCCTTTTAGTCATTGTTATTTTCTTTTTCCCAAATGTAGTTTCAGAGTATCTGCTGCAGCCTGCTCTAATGGCTGTTCTGCCGCAATTTGCTGGAGTAGGAGGACTTGATGTGAAAATCAGCCCTTGGCATGGGTGGAGCACGGAGCTATTTATGACAATAGGTGTCGTTGGCATCGGTTTACTAATGTATCGCTCTTTAAAAAAGTGGTCCCCACTTTACGGCTACTTCCCACAAGCTCTAACGCTAAATGGCATCTATAATCATTCGCTTGCAGGCATGGAAAGAATTTCACTGAAATTGACAAAACAGTATATGACCGGTCTTGTCCGTGATTATTTAGTATATATTTTTACATTTATGATATTTTTGCTTGGATGGTCACTTTTGTTATCAAAGGATATTTCGTTCGACTTCTCCGATAATGCACCCATTCACTTATATGAAGGCGGGGTAATTTGTGCGATGCTCATTGCCGCTCTCACTGTAGTTTTTTCTAAAACTAGATTTACGGCAATTATTGCAGTTGGTGCACTAGGATATCTCGTATCTCTTTTCTTTGTTATTTTCCGTGCACCTGATTTAGCTTTAACACAGTTAGTTGTTGAAACGGTAACAGCAGCATTATTCCTGCTGTGCTTCTACCATTTACCAGAGCTGCGCAAGGAAAGAAGCGGTATTCCTTTTAGACTAACCAATTTGCTTGTTTCGCTAGGAGTGGGAACAGTCGTTACTGTCATAGCAATATCTGCGAATAATCATCGTCTTTTTGAATCGATTTCGAGTTACTTTGAAGATTCTTATACTCTGGCAGGTGCGAAAAACATCGTTAATGCCATTCTTGTTGACTTTCGTGGCTTGGATACAATGTTAGAAATTCTTGTACTTTGTATTGCAGGCTTAGGTGTATACACGCTAATAAAGCTTCAATCAGCTGGGAGGGAGAAAAAATGAAACCTAACGATGTCATCTTGCATTCAGTGACAAAGGTAGCAGTTTTTATTATCTTGACATTTTCTATCTACCTTTTTTTTGGAGGCCATCATAATCCTGGCGGGGGCTTTATCGGTGGATTGAGCGTAGCTTCAGGGTTGGTTCTTCTTTTTCTAACCTTTGATATCGAAACGGTAAGAAGAAATATCCCAGTCGATTTTAAAAAAGTTGCTGCATCTGGTGTATTAATTGCTATTTTTACCGGTGCAATATCTTTGTTGTTCGATAAACCCTTTTTGAATCAAGCTTTCGGTTATTTTAATCTTCCAATCTTCGGGAAAACAGAGCTTGCAACGGCTGTTCTATTTGATGTTGGGGTTGCTCTAGCGGTTATTGGAACAGCAGTAACCATTATCTTAAGCATAAGTGAGGATGGATAAAATGGAAACATCGATGTCTATTCTTATAGGTGTCCTTTTTACAATAGGGACCTATTTAATTTTGACAAAGAGTTTGCTTCGAATCATATTAGGGACTTCTATTATTAGCCATGGTGTTAACTTGCTAATTCTTACAATGGGGGGGTTAAAGACAGGAGGCCCTCCGTTGCTGGGGAAGCATGACACTACTTTTACAGATTCATTACCGCAGGCACTTATTTTAACAGCAATTGTAATTAACTTCGCAGTCACTGCACTCTTTCTAGTACTTAGCTATCGCACATATAAAACATTAGGGACAGATAATATGGATCAATTAAGGGGAATTGAAGATGAATAATACTGTTATACTGCCAATGATTATGCCTATACTATTGGGGCTAATTATGGTCATCTTTAGAAAAAATATTCGTTTTCAACGGTTGTTAAGCATAATTGCAATTATTGCTTTAGCAGCTGTATCTGTCTTATTAATGAATCAGATTAGAAATGAAGGGATACAGACACTTCAGGCGGGGGGCTGGGAAGCTCCATTTGGCATAACGATTGTTGCTGATATGTTTTCTGCTCTTCTTCTTCTTACTACTAGTATTATTGCTCTATTTTGTTTGATCTTTGCTTTTTCAACTATTGGGAGGGATAGGGAAAAGCACTATTTCTATCCAATGTTTTTATTTCTGATTTCAGGTGTGAATGGCTCTTTTTTGACAGGTGACTTATTCAATTTATTTGTCTGTTTTGAAGTCATGCTTATTTCATCGTATGTTCTTATCTCTTTAGGCGGAACAAAAGTTCAGCTGAGGGAATCAATTAAGTACATCTTAATCAATGTTCTTTCATCCTCTTTATTTCTGCTTGCGATTGCCTATATTTATGCAATAACAGGCACATTGAATTTAGCTCACCTTTCCTTGCGTGTAGCTGAGGCAGGGCAGGACGGTCTCATGACAACGGTTGCCTTTTTGTTTTTAATTGTGTTTGGCATGAAAGCAGCCCTTTTCCTATTCTTTTGGCTCCCTAGTTCCTATAGTGCACCGCCAACAGCAGTGGCGGCCATTTTTGCTGGTTTATTGACAAAGGTAGGGATATATGCGATTTTCCGCTTGTTTACTCTCGTGTTTTATCATGAGCCGGAAATTACGCATTTAGTTATAGGCATTCTTGGGGCAATAACGATGGTATTAGGAGCAATTGGTGCAGTTGCTTATTGGGATATAAAGAAAATATTAACCTATAATGTCATCGTAGGAGTGGGGTTCATTATCGCTGGACTTGCTTCATTAACAACAATGGGAATGATGGGGTCCATTTATTATCTTATTCATGACATGCTTATAAAAGCGCTTATTTTCTTGCTGGGAGGAATGATTATTCATCTCACCGGAACAAGTAAGCTAAAGGAAATTAGCGGGCTTATACGCAATCATCCCTATTTAGGCTGGATGTTCTTTGTTGCGGCTCTTTCCCTTGCTGGAATTCCACCGCTTAGTGGATTTTTAGGAAAAGTTTTTATTACTAGAGGAACTTTTGAAGCCGAATACTATTGGCTTGGTGCAATAGGATTAATTACGAGTTTAATGGTCCTTTATTCAATTATGAAAATCTTTATGAATAGCTTTTGGGGAGAAACGTATGTAAGCAAGGAAATGGAGAAAGGGAAATTGAATGGGAGTATGATGGTGTCCATTGGATGTCTGACTGCCATAACCATTGCACTTGGATTGGGTGCAGAGGGAATCCAGGATTATGTGCAAATAGCGACGGAGAGCATGCTAAATCCGAATATGTATATAGAAGCTGTTATGGGTGGGAATCCGATCCGATAAAGATTGATAGATGTTAATGATCATGAAAAGGAGGGGTACCATTGCCCATTCAAGTATTAATTAACCTATTTATCGCATTTTTATGGATGTTTTTTCAAGATGAATGGAGCATCTTATCGTTCATAGGCGGTTATTTAGTAGGTATCCTTGTGTTGTTTTGTATGAGGCGTTTTTTTCCAGAATCCTTTTATTTAAAACGTTTTATTTCCATCTTAAGTTTGTTGTGCTTGTTTATTAGTGAGTCCGTTTCATCAAGTATTTATGTCATTCGTCAAGTGATTGGACCTAAGATTAAAGTTACGCCAGGAATATTTAAGCTGGAGACGGATTTAGAAGGAGATATGGAAATAACACTTCTAGCTCTTCTTCTGACGCTGACTCCGGGTTCGGTTGTGATGGAGGTTACACCAGACAATAGAATTTTTTATATTCATGGGTTGAATTTACCAGACTCTGAACATGCGGTTATTCAATCAAAAATTAAATATGAGAAAGCTATAAAGGAGGTAACCCGATAATGTTCAAACTTTTTTTAATGGGATGTTTATTTTTCATCACTCTTTCCATTATCGCTGCCCTCTATCGAGTAGTTAAAGGTCCTTCTAAGCCTGATCGTGTAATGGCATTGGATAATATTGGGGTAAACCTTTTAGCAGGTGTGGCTATTCTTTCTATCCTCTTTCATACCCATGCATTTTTAGACATTATTCTTTTGCTGGGGATTCTTTCCTTTGTTGGTACCATTGCCTTTGCTAGATACATTGAAAGGGGAGTTGTCATTGAACGCAAACATGTTAAGTGAAATGATCGTCTCTATTTTCATTCTTATCGGAACTGCCTTTAGTTTTCTCAGTGCAATTGGTTTAATTCGTCTGCCTGATGTTTATACTCGTGCACATGCAGCCTCAAAGAGCACGAGTATTGGGGTATCAAGTATATTATTCGGGACTTTTCTATACTTTTTGCTGACAGAGGGATATGTAAGTATTCGATTAATACTTGGAATCTTTTTTGTATTCTTAACCTCACCGGTTGTAGCACATTTATTAAATCGATCGGCTTACCGTTCAAATGTAGAACTTGCGAAAGAAAGCATCCAAGATGATTTGAAGGAATATTTAAGGAGAACTGATGCATAAAAAGGAATAATATTCTTGAAAAAAGAAGCAAATAATCCAACAAGATTATTTGCTTCTTTTTTATCCAGCTTGAATTAATACAACACACATATCATCTTCTGCATTTGCTTGCTGCTTTTTGGATAAGAGATAATCAATAGGCTGTTTGTTTTCGATATCTGTCCAATAGGAATTTGCCTTCGCCTTTAGAAACTTATATCCATTCGGCTCGTATTTTTCAATGGAATCTTCTACTCCATCAGTGCATAGCAGAAGCTGAACAGAATCAGCATAGGTGATAACTTTTTTATTTATTTGGATCTCTTCAAAAAATCCTACAGCACAAGTATTGCTTGCAAGTTCCTTTACTTCCTTATTGTCTATTAAGGCAAATCCAGTTGGGTGGCCGGCATTCACATATTCTATGCACTTCCTCTTAGTATCTAGAACAAGATAGATGGCTGTGAAATAGTAAGGGATTTGCTGGTTACGCCGATTCAGCGAATTCATCCACCGATTGAGCTCTTTCATGACATATTCTGGATCTGAGCCTGATGTGATCGCATCCCTTAGGACCGATGAAATAAACATGCACACGAGTGAGGCGGATATTCCATGCCCCATCATATCCAGCTGAATGGCAGCGTAGCGGTTCTCATCAAGCTTTTGCCAATAATACATATCGCCTGCAAGCTTATATGCAGGTAAATAGGAGGCTGTTAATAACAGGTTTTCTTTATTAACTGGTTCACTTAAAAGACTCGTCTGCACTTGCATGGAGAGGTCGAGCTCATTTCGAATTTTCTGATCCCGTTCGATATGCCAATCTTTTTCATATTTCAATCTTAATGCAACTCGAATCCTTGCTAGAAGCTCTGTTTTATTAATTGGCTTCATTACATAATCAATTCCGCCGGCATCGAGCGCTTCTACAACCTTGTTAGAATCTTCAAGAGCAGTTACAAAAATGACAGGAATATCTTTTAGATGCGGCATTTGCTGAAGACGTCTGCAGGCTTCAATGCCGTCCATTTCAGGCATCATAATATCCATTAATATAATGTCTACCTCCATAGGTAATTGCGGCTTTTGCTGGAAGTAAGCAAACAATTCTTTAGCGGATGTTAGTGATAGATAATGATCATATCCAGCCCGTTTTAGAATATTTTCAATAACAAACAAGTTTGATTGATTGTCATCTACTATTAAAATCCCCATGAGTTCTGCTTCCTTTCTCAATTTCCTGTATGAATTGTAAAAATACGGTTGATTTAGATACTATCATTATATTTTAAAACTAAATCCATCTGTTAGAGATTCGCTTAAAAACCATCCGTTTGTCATGAAGGAGAGGGCTTATATTCACAATTATAGGCAGTTATTCCTAGTGTAGAGAATCTCGTTGTTCTCCCTATATAAACAAATGTATTTATACGGAGGAAAAACTCTTGATTATTTTCTGAATAGGAGTAAAATTAAGATTAAATTTTTAGAGATTAGGAGATGTATGGATGAAGGTCGTGAAGTTTGGTGGCTCCTCTTTAGCATCTGGGAAACAGATTGAGAAAGTTTTCCAGATTGTTCAATCTGATTCTGAAAGAAAGATAGTCGTTGTTTCGGCACCTGGGAAGAGGTTTGCTGCAGATGATAAAGTAACAGATTTATTAATTGAA
Source organism: Cytobacillus sp. (assembly GCF_032154635.1). Classification (GTDB taxonomy): domain Bacteria; phylum Bacillota; class Bacilli; order Bacillales; family Cytobacillaceae; genus Cytobacillus. The sequence continues at coordinate 39,137 of NZ_JALDXW010000028.1, forward strand.
TGCGCAGAGCAATGTTTATTAAATACTGACCCATCGGAATGGGTTGAAAGGGTAATAGAAAGATATTCTTCTATTGCATTGGAATTGCAGCTCCCTCGTAAGATTGTTAAGGAAATTGAAGATGATTTAGTGGGGAGGCTAGCTTGGGATAGAAGCAAGCCAAACCAGTTCATCGATTTAATAAAAGCGAGTGGGGAAGATAACCATGCTAAGTTGGTGGCAGCCTATTTTCAAAATCAGGGAGTAGAAGCCCATTATGTGAATCCAAAGGATGCTGGTCTGTTTGTCAGTGCGGATCCAGGGAATGCTCAAGTCCTTCCAGAATCGTATGAATTACTTTATTCACTTCGCGAACGTTCAGGCATATTAATATTTCCTGGGTTTTTCGGATATAGTAAGGAAGGGGAAGTATACACTTTTTCTCGCAGTGGATCGGATGTGACGGGTTCCATTCTTGCTAATGGGCTAAAAGCAGATTTATATGAAAATTTTACTGATGTAGATGCTGTTTATTCTGTCAATCCATCCATCGTTAGTCGGCCAAAGGAGGTTAAGGAGTTAACCTACCGGGAAATGCGTGAGCTTTCCTATGCTGGATTTACAGTGCTTCATGATGAGGCGCTCGTTCCGGCATTTCAGGCAGGCATTCCTGTGCAAATTAAAAATACGAATAATCCATCAGCGCCAGGAACAAGGATTGTTTCTGGACGTGATAATACAAATGGACCGGTTATTGGGATTGCTAGTGACCAAGGATTTTGCAGCATTTATGTCAGTAAATATTTAATGAATAGAGAGGTTGGATTTGGAAGAAAGCTGTTAGCTATACTAGAAAGCTTCGGATTATCGTATGAACATATTCCTTCAGGTATTGATGATATTTCCATTATTTTAAGAGAAAATCAATTTAATCCGAATATGGAAAAGGAAATAAAAAGACGGATTGAAACAGAGCTTCACACTGACGAAGTAGTTATCGAGCGTGGCCTTGCATTAATCATGGTTGTTGGAGAAGGAATGCGCCACAATATCGGAACAACGGCAAGGGCTTCAAAAGCTTTAGCGAATGCAAACGTAAATATCGAAATGATTAATCAAGGCTCATCTGAGGTCAGCATGATGTTCGGTGTAAAGGAAATCGATGAAAAACGAGCAGTCCAGGCACTTTATGAGGAGTTTTTCGCTGCGGTGACGGTATAAAAGAGTAGCCTTCCTACATACCGACAATTATGAAACAGGATATTTGAAATGTAAAATAATCCCTGATCATAGAAGTTCATTTTGGGTTCAGGGATTATTTTTTCAATTATTCTAATAACAATCACCGATGCAATTTTTTCAGAATAATAGCTTTTAATTGACCAGATAATATCCACATTGCGTAAATTGAAAGAATGATGAATATTAAACTACTTACAAAAAGCCATATCTTCGGCTTAAATTCCCCTCTAGTCATTGAGAATAAGTAGAAATTCCCTAAATGATCCCCTCCAAAATTAAGTGCATAATAAATAATTGGCACCATATAGGAGACGGTTACATTCCCAAAAATTGAAGCAGTAAGTAATCCAATAGAGCCTAAAAACATAGCAGTTCCAATGGCTCCTAAATATAATGGCAAAGTTATATCAGAAGCCCTCCCCTTCATAAATAATGAAAAAATACTGATTAGCATAACCAACGATCCAAGCGAATAGGCAATACGTATCAGATAAACATAAGTATTATTGATGTATTTTGAGGATATTATTTCGTCAATAGCAGGATCTTGTTCAGGTTGATATATCGGCGTAAGTAGCAGGATCCCATTCAATGATATAAAAACTTCAAGAGGAACGGCTGATGCTTTACTATCTAAACTGGATATTCCAAACAACAATGGAGTTAGGATCAGCAATAAGATAGACAACAGAAAGTGCGGAAGAAAATTATGCCTCAGATTTGCTTTGGCTATTTTCCATATTTGCAAATGTTTTTTTGATAAGTAATTTGAGTTTTCCTTGACCATTTAATTTTCCTCTCCTTTTCTGCTCGTAAATAAGAATGGTTGCTGCAACTATAATCAAAGCTAACACTATAAAGAATAGTCGGTTTGCGATAAGACTGTAAAAATGATCAATAAAAGTTTGTGTATTTGCCAATGAATTGTGGCGAGGAGACAGACGGAAAAGGGAATAACTACTATTGACTTCAGCTATTCCTCTGTTAATGTCAATAAACCACCATAAGCCTTGAACAGCAACTCCAATTGCAGTATTTGTCAGTTCGGTAAAGAACATTCCTACTGCTGCAGAAATCATTACAGATGGTAAAATCCAGCCCAAATTATATTTAAGAGGAGCAAGGTAGTCGAGCTTCATCCCGTCATAAAATGACCATACGGACATATTAGAAATATAGGAGATGACCATCACTGGAATCATAATTGCCGTAATGATTGAAATGTATCGTATTAGGATTATATTTACAGATGATATTTTTCGTGTATAAATAAGCTCATGGATAACGAAGCGTTTATCCTTTATGCTGATAGCTATAGCGACAAAAACGGGAAGAATCGAAAGTACCGTGACCATATAATCACTAAATAAACGGGCATATGCTCCTAAAAAATGGTCCTCATCTTTTATCATATGATAACTAGCAACCGCTTCTTCATAAGTAATGGGGATCTTCCCAAAGTTAATTAAGAAGGTTTCGGAATAATTTGAACCGCCGCCAATAAGCTTATCCACCTGCTTCATATATGATTTGAATTTTTCATAAGTTAATTCATCTTTCACTAAAAGAGCTGCATCCTTGCCGTCTTCGAATATGAGGCTCTTACGATTTTTCGCAGTGACGCTCGCTGATTTTATAAGTTCATCCAATGATATTCCAGTAAGCATAGATAGAATTTTCGCCACTTGCTGCTGATCTCTATTGTTTAGCTTTACATTTTTATAAAAGCCAATTGGATAGGCTGTATAGCTGTTGGACTTGTATTCACTGTATAGAGATGTAAGTGCTGCGGGCATTATGATTTCTGGAATTTCCTCTGTCTGCATTCCGTAATTCTGTCCCGGATGAGGCATTTTAATTTCTCTGTCATTGAAATTAAGTACATCTTGTGAATAGACCATTAAAAGTATTGCCGCAACTAATGTGAGAAAGGTAAGGGATAATATGACTTTCTTGAACTCCCGAAGAAATAGAGCGAACATTACCTCTCACCCCCAAAACTTTCAAAGGTTGCTCCATTATGATAAAGATAAAGCATATATGCATCCTCTATATTCGGCTTGCACTCGTCTGCACTTGAAACAGGAGAGTCCGATAAAAAACGTATATGTGTCTGATCTCCCAGGGGAAGTATACTTATTATGCTGTACTCCTTTTTTAACTTTGGCAGTTCTGATTTATTAGCAACTTTTGTGAAAACTTTACCTGTTGCTGTTTCTAATAGTGTGTCAACCGTGCCGCTATAAAGCAGCTTGCCATTATTTAAAATGGCGATATTCTCGCAGGTTGCCTCAATATCACCTACGATGTGTGTGGAAAGAATGACGGTTCTATCTTCTGCAACCTCACAAAGTAGATTCCGGAAGCGTATCCGTTCTTCTGGATCGAGCCCAGCGGTAGGCTCATCAACAATCAGCACCTTTGGATCGTGTAATAGAGCTTGTGCAATACCAAGTCTGCGTTTCATTCCACCAGAAAGAGCTTTTATTTTTTTGTTTTTATGTTCAATCAGGTTTACCTGATTAAGTAAAATTTTTCCGTTCCTTGCTGTCCATTCCGGAAAGTACACCTAAATAATCGATTGCCTCTATCACGCTCATGCTCGGATACATCGAAAACTCCTGTGGCAGATAGCCGATAATCTTACGTATTTCCTTTGTTTTTTCAATAGGTACACCACAGATCGTAATATTACCGTTTTTATATTGAGTCAAGGTGGCGAGTGTCTTCATCAATGTAGTTTTTCCTGCACCATTTCTTCCGAGCAAACCAAACATTCCTTGTTCAATCTTTAAATTTATATCGAATAACGCTTGTTTTTTACCATAAAACTTGTTTAAATTTTGGATGGTAATCGTATTTTTACTCATATAAAAACCTCCTTTTAATGGTAAATTTCAATTCTTCTTATCAAAGCTATCGTAAAGCATAAATTTCAACTTTTTATCTACGAAAAAAACTTCTGTCACCAAAAAGTGCTAACAGAAGTTTTTAAAATGTACTTTATTCAGTTAAAAGACAGCTTTCACTGTTGCACCATTTGAGTTATTTGATAGTTTCATATAGCCGCCGTGTTTTTCACATAAAATTTTGCAAATATTGAGCCCCATGCCGCAATGAGAGGTATTTGGATATATTTCAGATTGATAAAAAGGTTTAGTTGCGTTATTTAAATCTATATTGCTAAAGCCGTTTCCATCATCAGACACAGTGATAGAAAAAGCCTTATTATTGGAAAATTCAATGATAATTTTGCTTTTAGCGTACCGGATGGCATTAGAAAGAATATTCTCATAAACTTGCATAACGACAGATAAGTCTACTTTCAAAGTAGATGTAGTCAAAGAATGATCATTGAAACTCAATCGTTTTTCTGTACACAAAATTTCACTGCTTTCTTTCAAACGCATGATCAGTTCGTTAGAGGTAATTGCTGTTTTATTTATTTCCATATCTTCTAACCTTTGCAGTTTGCTCATTGTATTTACAAAAGTTTCAAGACGATTAATATGTGTTTTCATTGTGTGTAAAGTAGAGACTAATTTCGTTGTTGTCATTTTTTTGTTTGGCACATATTTGAGCAGCATTTCATTTTGTCCCTTTAAAACGGTTAGTGGTGTTCGCAAATCGTGGGAAAATGCAGCATTAAGCCGTTTGCGCTCGTCCATCTGTCTCCACATTTCCAAATTATTTTCTTTTAAAGCGAGACGCATTTTTTCAAATGCAAAGCAAAGCTTTCCCATTTCGTCCTTTTTACTATATTCCACTGAAAAATCTAAATTATTATTTGCAATCTTAGCTGCTGCATGATCGAGGATTTCAAGCGGCTTTTTTAGTTTACGTTTATAAAATAGTATCCCTGCTGTAATGATGCAGGTTAAAAACCATATTGGAACAAGGAAAATATTGAAAAAACTGAGAAGGTTGTAGATTAATTCATCCTGAGAAGTGTAAAAGGAGTGTAAATTTTCAGTATATAAGTAAATTTTATCGTTGTATTTTGCATCTCCCTGAACAATAATTTGCCCTTCTACCCTAATCTCATCTTCAAATAGCTCTTTATATTTTTTATTAATTGAGTCTTGCCAATACTGACAAAATCCAGAGGAAGCAAGTGAAAACAAAAATGCGGTCGCAAGGAAAATGAACGTATAAATGATAAAAGAAGTTTTAAGAGACATATTGTTAAATATATTCTTTACTTTACCCATTTATATCCAACACCCCAAACCGTTTCTATATATGGTTTCATTCCTGCAGAATTGAATTTTGTCCGTATACGGCGTATATGTTCCGCAATGACTGCACTGTCTCCCTCGCCGTCCGTGCCCCAGACTCTCTCGTAAATACGTTCCTTGTCAAATATTTGTCCTGAATGCTGTGAGAGTAACTCAATTATGTCAAATTCCTTTTTTGCAATGCTTAGTGGCTCATTTTTGAAATATACACATCTGGCAGAGTAATCAATTGCAAGGTCATGATCAAATTTAATTTTGGGGGAATCTTTTTGCCGGTGTTCACGCCGAAGATGTGCTGCTACTCTAGCTCCAAGCTCATCAATAGAAAAAGGTTTAACGATATAATCGTCACCCCCGATGCCGAAGCCTTTTATTTTGTCACTCTCCTCAATTCTCGCCGTAAGAAATAAAATAGGACAAGATACAAAATTGCGAATTTGAATGCAAACCTGTATCCCATCAATGTCGGGCATATTTATAACGAGCAATATAATATCAGGCTGCTTCTCTGCTTTCTTTAACGCTTCTTTTCCTCCAATTGCTGTAAGAACATCATAACCATTTAATTCAAAGTAATCATTCAGCATATGGACAATATCAATTTCATCATCTACGATTAGAATTTTGTATTTCATGATATACACCTCATATTTGTACCCTATCATCTGTTTTTCAATTTTTTATCAACAATTTTAATTGATTGATAAGAAAATTTATTTGAACGCCATTGATCCCATACGTAGTTGACCTATCTTTTTGCTGAATAATGACTAGGAAATAAAAAAATTTAAGGATTCGTTCAATTATATTATAATAGGATAGTCGGCTGAAGCAGTCGGCTTTTTTCTGTTTTTTCTTACCTAAGTAGGGAAGTGCCTGTCAAAAGGAGCAAAAACTATAAAATTATTCAATTGTTTATTAGAAAGTGGTGGAAATATGAATAAATGGTTTTCATCGATGACTGTATTTTCTTCTGTTCAATGGCTGTTTTTTATTTTTGCAAATACAGTCATGGTTCCGATATCTGTGGCAAATGCCTTTCAGCTGCCACACGAAACAATGGCGATGATGCTGAAAGTTTCACTTGTTTTTACAGGTCTTGCATGCATCTTGCAAGGATGGAAGGGACATCGCTATCCGCTAATGGAGGGGCATTCAGGATTAATATGGGGACTTATTCTTAATTTAGGCTTATCAGCTTCTTCACTTGGAATGAGCTATTCTACCATTGGCGGAGGGATTGCCACTGGCCTTCTAATAGCGTGTGTTGTGACGATCATTCTTGCAGCTTTCAATGGCATTTCACTCCTGCAATCGATTTTCAATCCGATGGTGATGTCGGTCTATTTATTTTTATTAACCTTTCAGCTTGTTTTAATCTTTTTTAAAGGTATGCTGAAAATCACGGAGCAAGGAACGATTGATATACCTGTGAGCCTGTTTTCTGTTGGAATTGTCATATTGGTTAGTCTAATAAAATTAAAAGGCAATGCAGTTATCAGTAATTTTTCGATTTTAATCGGATTGATTATTGGATGGGGACTGTATGAATTAATCTTTTATAACCAAGCAGATTCAGTCACACAAGCTTCTGGTTTTGCCTTTACATTGTTTCCTTTAGGTAAGCCAAATTTAGAGGTTGGTATGATAGCGGTAGCTTTCTTTGCTGGAATGTTAAATTTAAGCAACACAATTGCTTCAATTAGTGCCGCTCAAAAGCTTTTTAAAAATGAGGCATCAGAGAAACAGTACAGTCATTCTATTTTTATTACATGTATTTTTTCGATAGTGGGGACAGGCTTTGGACTAGTCCCATTCACGCCATTTACATCTTCAATCGGATTTTTACAAAGTACACGGATTTTAGAAAAAAAGCCACTTTACATTGGCGGTGCACTTCTCGCTGTTATTGGACTAATTCCTGTACTCGGATCATTATTGGCATCAATGCCTATTACCGTTGGGAATGCAGTCCTGTTTGTAGCGTATCTACAGCTGTTTGGTACGGCCTTCAGCAGTCTGAATGGTAAAGAGTTCAATTCGAACACAATCTTCCGGCTGGCTGCGCCAGTTCTTATTGGCATCAGTTTAATGAATGTCTCGCCATCCCTTTTCAAAAACCTGCCTGTACTCATCCAGCCATTTATTTCTAATGGACTCATCATGGGAGTGCTCCTATCCATCTTATTAGAAAAATGTATTAACTGGTCTGCTTTTGAACAAGTGCCAGGCACCGTCCGTGGACAAAAGTTGTGATTTTGTCCATGTGTGGTGGACAAAAAAAGTGAGGATGCTTTTGGTATAGCGGACTCGCTTTTGTGGGAAAAAGAAAATAACAAGGCAGGAAAGTTTATTGCATTTTTCTGCCTTGTTATTTTTTTATGAATTTTCCAGATGAATGCAAGTGTTTGTCCGGTTGACCTGCAAAAAGTCTTTCATTAAGTGAATGAAAGCCCGTCTCGTTGAGTTAGCCTGCAAAAAGTCCTTCATCAAGTGAATGAAAGCCCGTTCGCGCTCGGTTGACCTGCAAAAAGTCTTTCATCAAGTGAATGAAAGCCCGTTCGCGCTCGGTTGACCTGCAAAGAGCCCTTCATTAAGTGAATGAAAGCCCATCCTTGTCCGGTTAGCTTGTAAAAATTCCTTCATCAAGGAAATAAAAGTCCGTCTTCAGCCGATCATCACAGTATATAAGGAATAATTTTTTTGAGATAAGTATCGATTGCCTCTTCACATCTTTTTTAATGAAGGAAAGCAATATCAAATGATAAAACATCTATTCGATTTCTATGAAATTTGGCGTGCATGGTTATCATGCTTGAGAAATAAAAAATAGCATGTGAAATTCATTAAGATTTCACATGCTATATATTGAGTTTTTAGACTAGTTTCTCAAAGTTAACTCGTTTGTTTAATGCATACATTACTGGAATTCCGATGGCCATGACAACGAACTCACCTATGGCAGTTGTGACCCAGGTAAAGCCGAATGGCAACCCGAATGCGAGGTTAAGCTCAAGAGCAATGATCCACATCATACACGTAAAGACGACTGTGTTTACAATCATTCGTACCCAGATGTTTTTTATATAACGGCAGCAAATAATTGTGATTAGTAATGAAAGGAAAGAATGTCCGACCCCGAAAATAAGATCGTACGCTTTCATTGGTGAAAATAACAAGTTTGTTAAAAATACACCTAGAATCATTCCATAAATATATTTCTTGTTGAAGACAACTAGATGATTGAACATTTCGGATACCCGAAACTGGACAGCCGTAAACCCAAAGGGCTGGATGAGCATGGAAACAGCAATATATAAAGCTGCTAAAATGCCATTACCAACAAGTGTTTTTACCTTCATATTCTATTCTCTCCTTAGTTTTTTTTCGTGGGAGGTTCTCGAACCACGTGAGCATTGCCCAAAGATTAAATTTTAAGGCAGAGGAACTCATTTGTCAATTTCATAAACTAGTAAGATTTTTACAATTCCCTGCATATGACCCTTCCGCTTGACATTTCAGCAAATAAGTATTATTTTAAATATATAGAAAATTCAATATGAGCGGATGACTATTGTGGGAGAGTGCATTATGACAGGCCACCGAAGGGGCAAGTTCCGAAAAGACCCTTGGAACAAATCTCTCAGGTAGAAGAACCACAAATAGGACGCATCTCTGGAGAGCTCGTATACATTCGTACGGCACCAAAGGGGACCCATTATTGGGATAAAACTCACAGGTATAAAGGACAGGGAAGGGTAGAGATTACTACACCTTTTCTGTCCTTTTTTATAGGAAAAATGTATAACTATTGAGTTAGGGATTGTCTAGCACCAGCGTCCGATCGCCTAGTAAATTTTAGGTCCACTCCCTACGATAAGGTCACATCAATTCGATCCACTCATTGTGTCTTCTTTATCGAAAGAACTGGCCCTTCTGTGTTTGTACGGCGATGAACAAGCTCTTATAGGAAAAGTGTTTAGTAATTAAATGAATTTTCCTTACAAACGCAGCATGAGAGGAGATGAAGAGATGTCGAGAAAAAGAATGACGTTATCCAATCTGATAAGAGATAATAAAGAAGAGCTTTTAAGAGACCGTGAACAGCTTGAGAAAATTGAAAAACGGATTGATGATAAATATTTGAAAAGAAAAAAAGAAGCTAAGGCGATTTAGGGAACTTCCTAAACATTTAATATAAGGTGAGAAAAGCTTCCAATCCGTTAATATTTGATGAATTTGAAAGAAATAATATTATTGACAATTTGACTTAGATGTGATTACAATTAAAGTAATCAATCAAATAGTAACTCCTAAAGGGGAGTAGCTTTTACAGCAAAGTCGTCATTTCAGAGTGAGTAACTCTCGGCTTTGGTGGCAACGTTATCGTTGTTAGCAAGACCTTTACCAATTTCGGGTAAGGGTCTTTATTGTTTTACGGGCCTTTACCATTGTGGTAAAGGCTTTTTCTGTTTTTTTGATAAAGCCTCTTCCACTTACTTATTTGATTAAATATCTCTATTTTGGAAGGATGATGTTTACATGGACTTAGCCATTTTACTAGAGTACGGTGGAGTATTATTATTATTAATTGCGCTGGAGGGGCTTTTGGCAGCAGATAATGCATTAGTTTTAGCGATTATGGTTAAGCACCTACCGGAAGAGGAAAGAAGGAAAGCCTTATTTTATGGACTTGCAGGAGCATTTGTTTTTCGATTTGGTTCACTATTTGCAATTTCCTTTCTCGTTGATGTTTGGCAGGTTCAAGCGATCGGAGCCCTTTATTTGCTGTTTATTGCTATTAATCATATTTATAGAAAAGTGATAATCAAAAAAGGAGAAGAAAGGGCAGATATTGAGAAGGGGAAGAAAAATGCAGGTTTCTGGATGACGGTGTTTAAGGTGGAATTAGCGGATATCGCCTTTGCAGTGGATTCTATTCTTGCGGCGGTCGCATTAGCTATTGCTCTTCCTGATTCAGGGCTGCCACATATTGGCGGATTAGATGGAGGAAAGTTTCTAGTCATCTTCGCCGGTGGTTTCATTGGATTAATTATTATGCGCTATGCTGCAAACTTTTTTGTTAAATTACTTCATGCTAGACCTGGCTTGGAAATTGCCGCTTTCCTTATTGTCGGATGGGTTGGAGTGAAATTATCGGTTTATACACTTTCACACCCCGCATTATCAGTGTTGCCTGAAGGCTTCGCAAAGTCGCCGGAATGGAAAATTACCTTCTATGCAGTATTAATATTGATTGCGGCTGGCGGCTGGTTTTTATCAAAGAAGAATAAAGAAATTTCTATTGAAGAGTAAAACAGCTTTACATTGTATCCTCTGATTACACTGCCTATGAAAAACGTAAAATGGTATAATTAACTATATAAAAATACCTTTTTGGTTTTTAAAAGATAAGAATAAGCTTGGGACGTACGGATTTTATTATAATATGTAGAAACTGCTGTTCGAAAACTAAAAAAGTGGAGATCTAACTCCTAAAATCAAAGTTGTGCGGCATTTTTCGTTCTCTTTATACACTCTAACACTGCGTAATATTCTCTTTTTTTTATGGAATACTTTACCAGACTCTTGGTTGTCTTGTATAATCGAGAACGGCATGCATGTAAGGAGGAATACTAATGGAAAAAGAAAAATTGCCAATGGTTGGCGTTGGAGCTGTTATATTAGATGAGAATAACAGAATTTTACTCGTCTTGCGTAAAAAGAAGCCGGAAGCGGGCTGCTGGAGTCTGCCTGGAGGTAAAGTTGATTACATGGAAACGATAGAAGATGCAGTCATACGTGAAATTAAAGAAGAACTTGGAATTGATATTGAGATTTCACGACTGTTATGTGTAACCAATCATATTATTCAAGCAGAAGATACTCACTATGTCGCTCCTACTTTTATCGTCCGTATTACAAATGGTCAAGTGATAAATAATGAGCCTCATGCTATAGAAGAAATCCAGTGGTTCCCGATTGACGAGATGCCAGATAACATCACCATGACAACGGATTACGCGCTGAAACAATTACGATAATTGTTCAAGAAGGGGAATATCACGCCAAATTTCTGTTATGATCTTTGATTATGATAAAGAATGTGGTATATTGTTATTAACCAATGGTCAATAAAAGGAGTTATCGATGATGTCCCCTCGTAAAACAACTTCTCAAGAGCTGACAAGAGAAATCATTTTACAGAAAGCACGAACTACGTTTGTCGAAAAAGGCTTTCAACAAGTTTCCATGCGCAGTATTGCAAAGCTACTGGGATGCAGTCATGGAGCGATCTATTATCATTTTAAAAATAAAGCAGAACTGTTTTATGCGATTGTAGAAGAAGATTTTTCTAAACTGAACTATTGGTTAGAAGAAACCATTCAAGGATCTGAAGATGATTCTACAAAGCTTTATAATGTATTAATTCGTTTTATTGAATTTGGATTAAACCATCAAAGTCAGTATGAAATCATGTTTTTGGTAAGAAATACAGAGGTAGATAGCCTATCCCAAGAAGCAGCCAACTACAGTTATCAAAAATTTGCTCAAGCGGTTCAATCTTTAGCAAAGAAAAAATTGGAGATTATAGACGTGTGGTCTGCATTTATAGCGCTACATGGCTTTGTTTCCCATTATCGTGGCTATGTTGATAATTTTGAAGAAGCGAAATTGGCAGCTAAATCGCATGTAAATTTTATATTAAAAGGATTAAATGGCTAGAACAGCTCTAAATCATTTCGTGGGTTTAGAGCTTGCTATATTTTTTTATCTCTTTTTGACCAGTGGTCAAATATGAAGAAAGGGTGTAATTAATGAAGAAAGCATTAGTTTTAGGTGCAACAGGCGGAATAGGCTATGCATTAGTTCGTGAGCTAGTTGATCGAGGTGTGGAAGTGGTGGCGTTTGCAAGAACAAAAGAAAGGTTAGATGCTCTTTATCAGCACGAACCAAAGGTATCCATTTTCTTAGGGGATGCATTAGTAGAAAAGGATGTAATCGAGGCTGCAGATGGTGCAGATGTTATCTTTCATGCAGTGAGCTTTCCCTACCAAGAATGGAAGGACAAACATCCTTTATGCATAGAGATAATAGTCCGGGCTGCAGAGATGCACGAAGCAAAGATTGCATTAGTAGATAATATATATGCCTATGGCAGGCAATCCAAAATAGAAGTAAATGAAGAAACGAGGAAGGAGCCACATACAAAAAAGGGAAAAATCCGGCTTGCAATGGAAAATAGGTTAAAAAGAAGTAATGCCCCTTATTTGATTGTGCATATGCCAGATTTATACGGACCTAATGCGGAAAATACAATCCTTCATGAAACACTAAAAAAAGTGGTTACAAATAAATCTGCAAATTTTGTTGGTGACATCAGTTTGGCTCGAGAGTTTATTTTTACATTGGATGGTGCAAAGGCAATGGTGGAATTAGCTTCACGAGAGGATACGTACAATCAAAATTGGAATATTCCATCTGCACATCCAATAACGGGTGAGGAAATTATTGAGATCTTACGTAGGGAGATAGGATATAAAAAGTCGATAAGAACGGTATCAAAAACAATGATTCGGTTTATCGGAATTTTTCAGCCATTTATGCGAGAGATGGTGGAAATGATGTACTTAATGGATGATCCCGTAATCTTGAGTGGTAAGAAGTACGAAGCGAACATCGGACCTATCCCACAGACACCTTATAAAGATGGGATTAAGAAAACATTAAATTGGATGAGCAAAAAGGCATGGGGGTAATTTCCTAATGAATGTGTAGAAGCGTAATTTCGTGAGTTTTAAAGGACATTTAAAACTTTGGGAGAAAATAATCAGCTAACGGATGCGATTATGGTATGGTTAGGCAGAAAATGATCCTGTTTTTTAAAAATATCAAAGATAAAATCAGCTAAAGAAAATCCTATGCCTTCACTCCGTAATCGCATCTATAACACCTATTACAATTTAGTTATCTTTTGTTATTGTCTCCTATCTGACATAGTCATCCTCATTAATAAGGAACGATATTTCTCGTGTTATCTCCATTTTTGCAAAGAACATCAACTAGGAAAATATTAGATGATTAAGACCTATATTCGGAAATTCATTAAAAACTTCATAAATTCTTTTTGCTTGGAATGATGATACTTCAAAATTGCATAGGTATTTGCTTCTGGCAGTTTGATAGAACTGCAGGGAACTTCCAGCAGCCACCCTTCTATTAATTCTCGTCTGACTGTTGAAACAGGCAAGAAGGAAACACCCAATCCTTCTACGATAAATCTTTTAGTAATATGAATTTGCGAGACCTTCATCATTTTCACAGATGGAAACTTGTATTTTATTTCACGGCTTAAAGTTTCCCAATAGACCGGATGATTGTCAGTTAGCAGATAATTTTTCATCAGCACTTCTTCTTCATCCAATGGTGGAGCAGATTCCGCATCCAATCCATCATGCTGTGCGATTAATTTCACTTCATCCTTATACAAAACTTCGCAATATAATTCTGGACTCGTGCTATGGAGACAGGAAAGCCCAATATCAATGTCATCATTTAGTACAGCTTTTTCGATATCCATGGATTCAAGAACCTTCACTGAAATTTCAACATGAGGATGGATAGTTATATATTTTTTTAGAACAAACGGAAGGATCGTATCAGCGATTAACGGAGAGATAGCAAGTGATAGCTTTGAAGTATACCCCTGATTAAAGGAGTGTAAATCCTCTACCCCTTTTTGGTATGTCTCCATCAATTTTTCTGCATGTGGAATGTACCGCCTGCCCTCCTCTGTTAGTTTCATTTTTCTGCCTTCTCTATCAAAAAGCTGAACACCTAATTCCTTCTCGAGATTTTGAATATGAACGGTTACAGAAGGCTGTGAAATGTAAAGTAATTCTGCTGTTCTTCTAAAATTGCCATTTTTAGCGGCGACTAAAAATGTATGGATCCAGCTAAAATCCATCCGTTATCTCTCCTTTTGATTAAAAATATAAATCAAAATATTTAAAAACATTCAATTTTTTTAATTGTATATATTTTATATAATTTACCTAAATAAGGAAAGGGGAAATGGGAAATGATTCATTACGGTTTAAAAGGTGTGATTGCAGCGGAAACAAAGATTAGCCATGTGGACGGTGAAAAGGGGCAGCTTATCTATAGGGGTTATGGAATTGGGGAAGTAACAGAAGCCTATTCCTTTGAAGAAACAGCTTATCTTCTATGGAATGGAGAGTTTCCAACAAATAAACAGCTAAGTGAATTAAAAGCTTCATTAATCAATAATCGGGAACTTCCTAGCTATCTGATTGACTTAATTAGGAGCTTGCCTGATGACATGAATATGATGAGTGTGTTGAGAACGGTCATTTCTGCTGAAGGAAGAAGTAATTATGGCTGGAAACCAACCATTGAACAGGCAATAAGAATCACTGCCATGACACCAACAATCATTGCCTATCGAAAAAGACATCTAGAAGGAAAAACATTTATCTCGCCGATGCCTGAACTAAACCATGTAGAAAACTATCTTTACATGCTAAATGGAGAAGTTCCACTGAAAGCACATGTTCATGCACTGGAAACATATATGATCCTAACGATGGAGCATGGGATGAATGCCTCTACGTTCTCTGCAAGAGTGACGGCATCTACTGAGTCTGATATCGTTTCAGCGATTACCTCTGCAATTGGAACGATGAAAGGACCTCTTCATGGAGGTGCACCCTCTGAAGTAATCTCTTTTTTAAATGATGTACACGAACAGGGGGATGCAGAAAAGGTTATTAGAGATAAATTAAATCGTGGAGAAAAGCTGATGGGTTTTGGACATCGAATCTATAAAACGGTTGATCCTCGATCAGCCGCATTGAAATCAAAGCTCCTGGCATTTTCAGGTGAAGATGAGTGGCTAGATCTCTCAATGAAAGTAGAAAAGCTGGGCGTGCAAATTCTTGAGGAGGTAAAGCCTGGCAGATCACTATATACGAATGTAGAGTTTTATGCAGCTGCGATCATGAAAGCCGTCCAAATGGAAAGTGATTTATTTACCCCAACCTTCACTGCCAGCCGAATAGTCGGCTGGAGCGCCCATATTTTAGAACAAGCAGAAAACAATGTTATCTTTCGTCCGCAATCGAAATATATTGGTCCAGTTAATAAGAAAGAAGAGTCAATATAAGTGTCGGAGAAAACCTACTTATGATAAAATTCGTCTTGTATATTTAGAATTTTTAGACAAGCAGGAGGGATTTTATGCAAGCATTGTTTCAGTACAATTGGTTGAAAAGGGAAGATTGGTATCAATGGTGTGAAGACGTTGAAGAGGAGGAGCTTCTTATAGCCCGAACAGGTGGGGTAGGAGGAATTTTGCATACGCTTTTTCACATCATCGATGTTGAATGGAGCTGGATTCGTCTTCTTCAAGGCAAACCTGACTTTCAGGAAAGCTTTGAAGAGCATAAAAGTCTGCAAAAGGTAAAAGAGCTTGATACTAAATTCAGAGTTGAAGTAGAAGAATTTGTGAGAAATTGGGATGCAAGCATGGAAAGTAACCTGCTTCATGATTCTTTACCAGATGGGCGGGTGGAAACTTTTACTTGGGGTGAGGTGATGCGTCACGTAATTGCTCACGAAATTCATCATATCGGTCAAATTTCTGTCTGGGCAAGAGAAGTCGGGAAGAAGCCAGTGTCTGCAAACTTTATAAGAAGAGGAATAATTCCTTTGCCTGAACAAAGTAAATAATAATGTTTATTAATCGACTGTTGATATTGAACAGTCGATTTTTTGTCATATAAGTTAGAAAATTGCATAATATCCACTTGGTATAATTGGGAATATGTGTATTTAAGGAGTGGGTGCGGTGAAAATAGAAAGGAATTTAAATAAGAGCCGAATTACGGCAAGAATAGGTATGTTATTCTTTCTAATTTTTATGGGCTGGTACTTATTTTCGAAAGAGGAAGTGAATCCAGTTGTCATGCTAGAGCCAGATGAAATGCAGGAGGACTTTCAATTTTTAATAGATGAAATGCTAGCAAAGCATCCCGATCCTGCAAGGAAAATGACAAAGGAAGTGTGGGATAAGCGGATTGCTGAAATAAAAAGTGAACTGGATTCTGAAAAAAGCACAACAGATTTTTATTTTATTCTTCAAGAATTTGTTGCGGAAATGGAAGATGCTCATACGGGTCTTGTGATGTTAGACGAACGAAGAATACTGCCATTACTTCTTGATTGGACGGAAGAGGGGTGGACAGTTTTAGAGAGTGGACATGGCGTTGAAAAAGGGGATCTTATTGTCAGCTTAGGCGGAATGGAAGTTGAAGAAATTGTTGAGGATTTAGGAAGATTCGTATCGGCGGAGAACCCCTACTGGAAAAAGTTTCGTGCGAATTTTTTCATTAAAGATGAATATTATTTGAAAAAGCTGTCATTGGTTAAAAACAATATAGTAGTAGTATCTGTAGAAAATATACAAGGAGAAAAAAGGAAGGTAAGAATTCCCCTTGTAAAGAAAGCTGTAGCAGATTCGCAAATGACCGATGCAGAGGATAACTGGTATAGTTGGTATAAACGGTTCAACGATTCAAATACATTTGGCTGGTCCATAGACCACGAAAATGATATTGGATACTATTATTTACATGCATGTGATGATACAAGGGAGTACCGGAAAAATGTAAGTCTCTTTTTTAAAGAAGTTAAAAGGGATGGTATAGGGAATATCGTTATTGATTTACGGCAAAATGCTGGGGGAAATTCCGCGGTTATTGATGCTTTTATAAATCGTATACAACCTTCAAGTATTAATAATTACTCGAGTTTTACAGGTAACACTTATGTGCTTATAAGTAATCATACTTTTAGTTCCGCTAATATGTTTGCGAGCGTCATACAAGAAAATAATATCGGTATACTTATTGGTGAACCTACCGGAAATTCTCCATTTGCATTCGGAGAGGTTGTCAGTGGAGTTCTTCCAAATAGCAAGATAAATTTGTCTTTATCCACAAAAGAATATATCCTTTCCAAAACTTACAAAGACGCGATTTATCCAGATTATTTAGTTCCTAAAACAAGGGAATCAATTGTTTTAAATAAAGATATTCAGTTAGAGAAAGTAATTGAACTAATTAAGGAAAATTAGGTTAAAAATTCTTTGATCAACATGTTCCGTTAGCCATGAAGAGCGTTCTTTTATTATAATGGGATTAAAAGTAATTATAGGAGGTGATCGAATTGGCGATAAGGAGGCCAGATTCTGTAGCATCTCATGCAAAGCCTAGTTTTGGAAAGGCGATACTTTGCATGGGGTAGACTTTAAATTGAAAAATCGCCCAAGTACGCTTTTCTAATTCATTCGGCTTTGCACCTTATTTTGAAAAAAATAAATGAGGGGCTAACCAGAGATGAAATATGTAAAAGCAAACGCAATTTTACCGGAAAGTTTAATTATAGAAATTCAAAAATATATTCAAGGTGAGACGATTTATATCCCGAAAAAGAAAGCATCCCATCGTAAATGGGGTACGCGATCTGGTACGAGAAAGGCGATTGATGAAAGAAATTCTGCTATAAGAACAGCTTTTAAAGGCGGAAGGACAATTGATCAATTAGCTGAGGAATATTATCTCTCGACCGAAACGATAAAAAAAATCGTATATACTAAATAAAGCACTGGTATCCTAATCAGTGCTTTTATCTATGGCGTTTTTATTTCCTAATCAATTTTTCCATTGAATACATGACGTGTACCTTTTAAAGTTAAATGGAAATATGTTTTGAACAGGAGTGGAAAAGAATGGAGCCCTTCATTAGAAGTGATCAATTTAATTATATTAAAAATCAACTACAAATACTCATTAATGGATTTACAACCGTTAATGATAAAGAGGTACTTGAAGCATTGAAAACGCTCACTGATGAAAAGATTATCCATTTGTTCGATGATCTTAGTGAGGAGCAGAGACAAATATTTAATCCGATTGTTGAAATTAGAGAGAAAGAGCAAGCAGATACGTTTTTATCGCAACTAAAGCAGTATATGATTCCTTTTAAAGCTATAAGCGAACAATCAATAAAAAAGTTATTCCCGAAGGCTAAGAAGTTAAAAGTACCCCCATTAGATCAGATAGATCGAAAGGAAATATCTTATCTCGGATGGAATGATACAGGCTCAAATAAAAAGTATATCGTAGCTGTGCAAAATGAGAAAATCATGGGACTTCATGGTTCTTTTAAAAATATTAGCAAGAAGGGGATATGCGCGATTTGCAATTGCCATGAAGAATTAGGCATGTTTATTATGGAAACAAAGGGTTCAGTGCAAGGAACATATATAAAAAGAGGAAACTATATTTGCCAAGATAGTCAAAAATGCAATCAAAATATTAAATCACTAGACAAACTTGATGCTTTCATTAAAGGGATGAAGGGATAAATGATTCTTTCGTTTCAAAGTAAGCTGTTGTCTCTTATAGATTAAAACAAGGGAACTTCACAATATGGGAGTTCCCTTGTTTAATAAAGTCTCAACTATTTTTATATTTTGCAAAAAAACCTCTGGTGAGCTCCAATTTTTATACTTAGGAGGAATTTCAATTTCTTCATTATTATTGCTTTCTTTAATAATGGCAGTTAAATCAGATATGTAGTGGATGATGGTTGAGATATCTTCCTTTGTACCAACTGGACCATGTCCCGGAACTGCCACATCAATTTCCATCCCCTCAACCTTTTTTAACATATTGGTCCAATGCCCAAGATCAGATTCCTCAAAAAAAGTTGGATGACTATTTACAAATAATAAATCTCCCATAAAGATTACTTTTTCATCTGGAATATATAGCATCGCATCACAAAATGAATGCCCGCCGCCTAATGTAAAGAGCCTGGCAGTCTGTTTTTTTCCATGAAAGGAAATTTCGTCAATAAATGTTTGGTTTGGCAATACTAATTTCAGGGTAGGCAAGGAATTTTTTATCTCGTTTAAAAAATTGATTTGATAGGGCAATTGAGTATCTTTGTTTTGAATAAGCTGATTCGTTAAAGATTGGATATAATTTGTTAGTCCATCTATATCATTTTTCTGGGCAGCAAATCTTGAAGGATGAATATCTTTCATACTTTTGTATGTAGCTTGACTTGATATGATTATCCGATCCTCAAATGTTTGATTCCCTCTAATATGGTCACCATGCCAATGACTATTTATCACCCATGTAACAGGGTGATTGGTAATTGATTCCGCCATGTGCTTTAAATCTTGAGAGGCTTGCTGCGTGTTAAATGTATCAAAAACGATCGCTTTTTCTCCTAAATCCACAAACCCTGCATTTGCTGCAGCCCCTCCGCCTTCTTTGGCAATTGACTTACACTTTCGGCTGCATGTTATTAACGATTTAAATAATACAAGTGTATTATATCACTGTTGCTGCATAAATACTGTTACTCACTTTCTCGAGCTTAAAATGTGTACTATGAAATACCTCATTCATCTGCCTACCCTCTTTTTCAATAGATTTTTGCAGGAATAACTGACTAGTAGCGCAGGGTTGATAAATTTCTTTATATTCTGATAATAATAGTTTAGCATGGGCTGCTTCTATTGTGAACAAGCAACTTTATTTGGAAAAGAACGTCTATTTATAAAACAGGAGGAATTGATATGAAAAAATGTATATTTATTACTTTTATCTTTCTGCTAGCTACCCTCATAGGCTGCTCGAATGATTATTTATCTTCTTCCAAACCCCCGGAAGTGATCATTGAAATCGCCACTGAGAAATATGATACTAAATTAGGAACATACTGCTGGGGGAGTAAGTGTGTTGATACTGCTGGTCCAGTAGAAATGTTAGAGGGAAAGGTGCCAATTAAAGTAAAACCTGGCGAAAAAATCAAATTTGTAATGGATTATGAACCATTGCCGAGCAGTGTTTATCTCCTGCAAATAAATGAGGAAAAGAAAGAACTGGAGGTTTTAGTTGAGGATCATGAGTTTGCAGCACCTGAGCAAAAGGGGATATATTATTATTCCTATGGCGTATGGTGGAAGGATGAAAAGCAAGAAAATGTATCCAATGGCGATGCTTTCTATGCTTTTGCATTAGAGGTGGAGTAGGGAAGGAAAGGGGAAAATCTTTTTGCGAAAAATCATCCTACTTCTATTGTGTTTCATTTTTACATGTCAGTGGTCTGTTCAAGCACTTGACTGGGCATATTCTTTCGTTGTCTGGAAAGGAAATGTATATGAAGTAACTGATGAAAAGGTATCTGATATCGGAGACGTCATAGGAAAAGTGAGAAGAGGCACGAACGATATGACTGGAGAATACTTTGGTGATGCATCAAATATGTACCCAAAAGGGACAAAATATTATGAGATTATGGGCGTTTCTACCAAAAATGCAATTGCTGTTGAAGTAGGAGATAACGAATGGCATAAGGCTGTCTTTGTTCATAAGGTACCTAATCATTGGATGGAGAATGTTATTATTGTATTGTTTTTTGTTGTGTTAATAACCATAGCAATTATAATTATGCTCCGAATAAATAATAAAAGAAAAATGTAAAGGGGCTGGGACATAACTAGCTTCAAATAAAGAGAAAGGTGAATTTGAGGGTGCTCAA
>NZ_JALDXW010000029.1:0-59730 GCF_032154635.1 Cytobacillus sp.
GAATTGTCGGGTTCATAAATTCTTTTTAGGGTCCAATATTTCTACTTTTTGGAAGAATCAGGTTCGTATATTCTTTTTAGTGACCAATATTTCCGTTTTTTGGAAGGATTAGGTTCATATACTCTTTTTAGAACCCAACATTTCCATTTTCCGGAATTATCCGGTTCATATATTCTTTTTCGAATGCTCCTTTTTTTCTTAATTAATTCTTCGACAAGCTGCCCCGCTATTTCACCCTCCACCTCTTTTTCCATCACTTTTTCCGCAGCCATGCAGCTGAAAGTCTAGTCGAATTTATAAAAATCTTGTATGATGTAAAAATGGATTACTTTTGAAAGTTGAGGATATAAAAATGAGTTTATTAAATGTGGAAAATTTGAGCCATACATTTGGTGATCGCACTTTATTTAAAGATGTTTCCTTCCGCCTTTTAGCAGAAGATCATGTAGGGCTTGTTGGTGCCAATGGAGTTGGAAAATCAACTTTAATGAATATAATTACCGGTCAGCTGATACATGATTCTGGACGTGTTGAATGGACTCCTAATGTGCATTATGGCTACTTGGATCAGCATACCGTATTAACACCTGGGAAAACAATGCGGGATGTGCTTAAGGATGCTTTTCTTCCTCTTTTTGAACAGGAAAAAGCACTTAATGAGGTTACATCCAAAATGGGTGATGCAACGCCAGAAGAGTTAGAGGAATTGCTCGACGAAATGGGAAAAATCCAAGATCGCTTGGATGCTGGCGGTTTTTATTCTCTTGATATAAAGATTGAAGAAGCTGCACGTGGGCTTGGTTTAGATGCCATTGGATTAGACCGCGATGTTTCCGCATTAAGCGGTGGACAGCGTACAAAAGTATTGCTTGCAAAGCTGCTCCTCGAACAGCCGCAAGTTCTATTACTTGATGAGCCGACAAACTATTTAGATGTCGAGCATATTCGCTGGCTTGCAAACTACTTAAAAGAATATCCCTATGCATTCATGCTTATTTCTCATGATACAGAATTTATGAATCAGGTTTCAAACACAATCTTTCATTTGGAATTTTCGAAGCTGACACGGTATACAGCAAGTTATGACAAGTTCCTCGAATTAGCAGAGATTAATAAAAATCAGCATATCAACGCATACGAAAAACAGCAGGAATTCATTAAAAAACAAGAAGATTTTATCGCCAAAAATAAGGCTCGCTACTCAACGACTGGACGGGCAAAAAGCCGTCAAAAGCAGCTTGATCGCATGGAAAGAATCGATCGTCCTGAAACTGCGATGAAGCCTACCTTTGAATTTAAAGAGTCACGCGGTAGCAGCCGATATGTGTTTGAAGGAACGGATTTTGAAATTGGTTATACTCACGCGTTACTGCCTAAGATGTCGATAACGATTGAACGTGGAGAAAAAATCGCCATTGTTGGCTGCAATGGGGTCGGCAAATCAACACTTCTCAAGACAATGCTCGGAAAAATCAATCCGATAAGCGGAAAGGTTGAACGTGGGGATTTCCTCTATCCTTCCTATTTTGAACAAGAGGTAAAAGCCGGAAATATCACACCAATTGAGGATGTCTGGAATGAGTTTCCATCTATGGATCAGCATCAAGTCCGTGCAGCTTTAGCAAAATGCGGTCTTAAAAATGAACATATCTCACGTCCACTAAACCAGTTAAGCGGTGGAGAACAAGCAAAAGTAAGACTATGTAAGCTTCTTATGAACGAAAGCAACTGGCTTCTTTTCGATGAGCCTACCAATCACCTTGATGTTGTTGCAAAGGAAGAATTGAAGCGTGCGTTAAAAGCATATAAAGGAACGGTTGTCTTAGTCTGCCACGAACCTGACTTTTATGAAGATTGGGTAACGAAGATTTGGAATGTCGAAGAATGGTCCCAGCAGCTATCTAAATAACCGTAAACAAAAGCCCTCTGCTTAGCAGGGGCTTTTATTTATATGCTGGCATTTGTGACCAATCTTTGAAATTTTAATAAAACTCGTGCAACCGATTACAATAGTGTATAATAAGAAAAGCCCGTAAATTGATAAAATTATTAATTATAACTATGAGAAAATAGTAATATATCTCTTCTTGGCTAACCTTTAAGCGGGTAAATATTTATAAAGGACTAACTAATTTATGACTGTAAAAAAGATTGCCTGGATTACTGACAGTACTGCCTATATTACAGATGATTTGAAAAAACATCCTGATGTGTATGTTATTCCATTATCCATTACATTCGGAGATGATACTTTTGAAGATGGAATCGATTTAAGTACAGATCAATTATATAAAAGAATTGTTTCAGCAAAAGAAATCCCAAAGACTTCCCAGCCTTCTGCAGGACGATTCGCTGAGCTGTTTGAACGATTAAAGAATAACTATGATTCTGCTATCGCCGTTCATATTTCTAGTAAGCTAAGCGGAACCATTAATAGCTGTCTTTCTGGAGCTGCGCTCGCAGATTTCCCAGTTGAAGCTGTCGATTCCAAGTCCATGTCTTATGCAATTACGACCTTAATAAATAAAGGGATGGATCTTTCAAAAAAGGGAATGTCCAGTAAAGAAATTGCAGACTTCCTCCAAAAGGATGCAACTAAATCAGAAAATTATTTTTTACTAGGAAGCCTTGATCAATTTTACAAGGGTGGAAGAATGTCAGGCACCGCCTATTTATTAGGCAGCCTTTTAAATATAAAGCCAATTATCAGAATTAACAATCACGGAGAATTCGAACTTTTCGAAAAGGTCCGTTCAGAGAAGAAAGCAGTCAAACGGATGCTTGAATTACTTGGTGATGCCTATAAAAAACACTCCATTTCACAAGTTCAAATACTACATGGGAACGTTCATGAAAAAGCGAAAGAGCTTGGAAATGAAATCAAAGCTCTATTCCCTAAACTCGATATTTTTATCGGTGAAATAAGCTCCACCATTGCTGCTCATTCTGGTGAGGGCACGCTTGCTACATTGTGGCATAACGAATAAAAAGCGAAAAGCGCCTTTGTACTGGCTTATTGTAGGAGGGAGAGAAGTCCAATAGGCGCTGGAGCTAAATAGTTCTCATTATTTATCTCTTTGAAAACAACATTGCCTGTGGATACACATTCTAAATGCTATCCTACAGGCTTTTTTTGTTAATTAAACCCATGTAAACATATACTTCTCATCCTCAATCGCTTTTGCCTGCTTAACAACCTTTAACGGTCTGAATGTGTCAATCATGACCGCAAGCTCCAGTGTTTCTTTCTTTCCGATGCTCGCTTCCGTTGTTCCAGGATGCGGTCCATGGGGGATTCCGCTTGGGTGCAGGGTAATAGATTCGATATTTACTCCTTTTCTGCTCATAAAGTTCCCTTCAACATAGTAAAGAAGTTCATCACTGTTCACGTTGCTATGTGTGTATGGTGCTGGGATTGCATCAGGATGGTAATCAAACAATCTTGGCACAAATGAACAAACAACAAAATTATGCCCTTCAAATGTTTGATGAACCGGTGGCGGCTGGTGAACTCTTCCTGTTATTGGTTCAAAATCCTCAATATTAAAAACCCATGGATATAAATATCCGTCCCACCCTTCTACATCAAGAGGATGATGATTGAGTATGTGGGAGTGAAGATATCCTCTCGTTTTTGTGATGACTTCAAATTCACCTTTTTCGTCAAATGTTTCCAGTATTTCCGGACCACGAATATCCCTTTCACAGAATGGGCTATGCTCGAGCAATTGCCCATACTCATTCCGATACCTCCTTGGTGTTGTTATTTGACTAAATGATTCAATAAATAATGCTTTCGTCTTTTCACTATTATTTGGAATGAAACGATAGATCGTTCCAATTGGGATTATTATATAATCTCCTGGCCGATAAGTGATCGTTCCAAATATGGTTTCTATTTTTCCGCTGCCATAATGAATAAAGATCATTTCATCTCCGTCACCGTTACGATAATAGCTATTCATTGGCTCGGTTATATTTCCTGTCCCTATTAGCAAATCTTCATTTCCTAATAGATACTGTCTCGCATTAAGCGCATCACCATTCTTCGTAATATTATTTGTCATCAAATGCCTGTGCATAAGTGGACCTGGCTCTTCATATTCCGGTACATACTTTCCTATTAATGATGTTTTTACTACTTCCGTTGGCATATGGTGATGGTAAAGAATCGATTGTGTTCCCGAGAATCCTTTCGTTCCCATCACCTGTTCTCTGAATAGGCTTCCGTCATTTTTTCTAAACGTCGTATGACGTTTATGCGGAATTCTTCCCATTTGGCGATAAAACATCTCTCCACCTCACTCACTAATGATTTTATTAGTCAATTTTCCTAAAGAAGTAATTTCTAATTCAACTTCATCTCCCGGCACTAACCAGGGATGGACATCCGTTCCAAGCTCTAAAATACAGCCGCTCCCTACTGTTCCAGATCCAATCATTTCACCTGGATACAAGGTAACCCCTTTTGAAGCCCGCTCGATCATTTCTCCAAAGGAATAGTAGATATCCTTCATATTTCCTTCTGATAACAAGACACCGTTAACCGTTGCTCTCATGGTTAAATCATAGCCATTATCAACCCGATATTCTTCTAATTCATCCTTCGTTACTATATACGGTCCTATAGAGGTTGCAAAATCCTTCCCTTTTGCTGGTCCGAGGCCCACCTTCATTTCCTTCCTTTGGAAATCTCTTGCACTCCAGTCATTTAGGATGCAATAGCCAAAAATATGTTCATCCGCATGCTCTGCTTTTATATCCCTTCCCTCTTTTCCGATTACACATGCCATTTCCAATTCATAATCAAGCCATTCACAATTATTTGGGCGAGTGATCCGTTCGCTTGGACCTTTAATTGCTAAGTGATTAGAGAAATAAAATACGGGAATATCATACCATTCAGGGATCATATCGAGTCCACGGTTGATTCTTGCAGTTTTCACATGTTCCTCAAAAGCATAAAAGTCCCGAAAACTTTTCGGATTTGGCAACGGAGCTTTTAAATCAATCTCTTTTAGTAAGTAAACACCTTTATCCGGAGACCATGTCTTCTGTTCACTTGATATATACTTCATGAAAAAAGAATGGTTTTCTAGAAAAGAAAGCATATCTTTCGGCAATACACCGTTTGAGGCTTCATGCATATCAACGACAAAGCGATCATTTTCGATCCAACCAGCTCTTATCGATCCATCCTTCTTTTGAAAGGTTACAAATTTCATAGCCTCACCTCGGATTTGTTTTTCGGACTAATTCAAAAACCTCACCCAATGGCTTTGTATACATTTGTCCAGCCATACGTCCGACCGGCTTTAGTTTTTTGGTATTTATTCTGCCATGTTCATATAGCTCTTCTGCAACATGGACATGCTCTACTTTTCCAATAACAAGACTACCTGCACCTGCATTTTCCCCAAAGTGATGTACTTGATAGAGGGAACATTCCAGATGCACTTTTGATTCTTTCACCCGGGGCGGACTTACCATCTGACTGTTTTCCTTCTGCAAACCAGAGATATCAAGTTCATCCAATTCAGCAGGGTATTCTGTCGCACAAATATTCATCTTTTCAATCCACTCTTCGCTGACAATGTTTACTACAAATTCCTTTGTTAATTCAATATTGGCAAGCGTGTCTTTTTTCTTTCCATCTGTTCCTCTTCTCATGGGTGAAAAGCAAATGAGCATCGGGTCTGCGCAAATCGCGGTAAAAAAACTAAAGGGCGCAGCATTTACTACTCCGCTAGCATCGATCGTTGTCACGAATGCAATAGGTCGAGGTAAAATTGATCCTACTAATAATTTGTACGCATCTTTCCACTCCAGATTCCCTGGTTTGATTTCCAAAAATTCACACCGCCTTCTCTCTACCTATTTCTTCTTTAAGCGTTTCTATGAAAAACTTATTATCTTCTCTTGTTCCGAGTGTAATCCGAAAAGCATCAGCGTATCCTGTTAGATTCATTTTCCGGACAACTATGCCGTTTGTGATTAACTTGGCGGAAACAGGCTGCTGTGTGTAGACATAAACAAAATTCGTTTCAGAAGGAAAATATCCAAGCCCTAACTCTTGTAATTGCTCACAAACAAGCGTTCTTTCCATCTCATTTTTCTCCGCACATCCTTTGATGAATTCCTGATCCTCAAGAGCTATTTCAGCAGCCACTTGTGCTAGCTGATTTACATTAAAAACCTCCTTCACCTTGTACAGTTCCTTTGCAATCGACGGGTGCATAATCCCGTAGCCGATACGAAGGCTGGCTAAACCGTAAATTTTTGAGAAAGTTCTTAGTATTACTAGATTTGAGTAATTACTAAGGAGCGGAATAGATTCAAGATAATCATTCGAGCTTACATATTCGTAGTAAGCTTCATCTAATATAATCAGAATATGCGGCGGAATGTTTTTTATAAATCGTAAAAGTTCCTCTTTTCCAACGATAGTTCCTGTCGGATTATTTGGATTACAGATAAAGATCATCTTTGTTTTCTCAGTAATCATGTCATACATATTGGCTAAATCATGAGTCCCATTTACCATTGGGACGGTGCTGACAGTACCACCTTCAATAACGACATTCGTCTCATAACGGGGAAATGTCATTGAAGCCATGATCGCTTCATCACCTGGATTTATATATGCTCTTGCTAGAAGGCGAATGATCTCTTCTGACCCATTCCCGATCAGAAATTGTTCTTGCTCCAGCTGGTAAAATGAAGACAGTTTTTTAATTAGCCTTCCTGTCGTTCCATCAGGATATAAAGATAGCTGGTTCAAATTTTGGGCGATCGCTCCCTTGACTCGATTTGAGCAGCCATACACATTTTCATTGTCAGACATTTTCCTTACTGTCCGAAGATGAAATTTTTCTTTTATTTCTTCTGGTGAGTCGCCTAGCGGATAGGAGAC
Source organism: Cytobacillus sp. (assembly GCF_032154635.1). Lineage (GTDB taxonomy): Bacteria > Bacillota > Bacilli > Bacillales > Cytobacillaceae > Cytobacillus. The sequence continues at coordinate 6,914 of NZ_JALDXW010000029.1, forward strand.
AATTCCTTCTACTGCACGTCTCGTTTGTATGTTTGCCATGTAAAACACCTCAATTTATTGAACAAAGTACAGATTTTTTTGCAAAGCTGGCCACATTCTTGCAAAACTCCCTTTTTAATAAAGGGAGTCTACTATTTTTATAAATTTCCTCTTCTTTCTTGCTCACGTTCAATAGACTCAAATAAAGCTTTGAAGTTTCCTTCTCCGAAGCCTCTTGCTCCTTTACGCTGAATGATTTCAATAAATAATGTTGGACGGTCGACTATTGGCTTCGTGAAGATTTGCAGCAAATAGCCTTCATCATCACGATCTACTAAAATACTTAACTCTTTGATTTTATCTATTTCCTCGTCTATTTTTCCAACTCGCTCTGCTAATGCATCATAATACGTAGATGGAGTGTTCAAAAATTCAACGCCATTTTTTCGAAGGATGCTAACCGTTTTTACAATATCCTCTGTTAGAATAGCTAGATGCTGAACTCCAGGGCCATTATAATATTCTAGATATTCCTCGATTTGAGATTTCCGCTTTCCTTCAGCAGGTTCATTAATCGGGAACTTTATTCTACCGCCATTATGCATGACCTTAGACATGAGTGCAGAGTATTCAGTCGTAATGTCCTTGTCCGTGAAGTGTTTCATTTCCTTAAAACCCATTACATTAGCGTAATAATTAACCCATTCTTCCATTCTTTCTACATTGCCGACAACATGATCAATGCCGATAAAACCTGCATCTTCAAACGGCACATTCATTTCTAATGGTTCATAGCCGGGCATGAAAACACCTTGATAATTATTTCTCTCAACTAATGTATGAATCGTGTCACCATATGTACCGATGACCGCTTTTTTAACCGTTCCATGCTCATCCTTTAATTCAAATGGCGGCTGGATTTCAATGGCACCTCTTGAAACTGCTTCTTGATAAGCTTTTTCTACATTATCAACTGTTAACGCAATATCCTTTACTCCGTCGCCATGCTTCTTTACAAACGATGCTACTCGACTGCTTTCATTTAATGTACCGGTAATGACTAGGCGGATTTTCCTTTGTTGGAGGACATAAGAAACGGTCTCTCTATTCCCTGTTTCCAGACCTGAATAAGCAACAGGCTTAAAGCCAAAGGCAGAGCAATAGAAATGACAAGACTGCCTAGCATTCCCAGAATAAATTTCTAAGTAATCCACCTCTTTTACAGGAAAGAATTCCTCTACCTTTTGTTGTTTAGTAACTACTTTTTCTTGCATTTTCATTCCTCCTATTTTTAAAATTAGTAATATTCTGAACTATTATAATCATATATGAACTTTGGAAACGTTCTCAAGAGTTTCAGTTAAAGCTATGATGCTTATCTGCGTTAAAGTGAAATTATCGTTATATTAAACTTTCTATCTTTTACCATCTTTTACAGGTGGAAAATGAATGGCCTGTTTTTTTATCGCTTCAACAGCTTCTAGCATCCCCTCGTTAATACTCGGATGGGGGTATGCAGGAAACAGCCAGTCTTCCTCACGTGCAGCCACTTCCAAAGAAAATACTCCGCTTGTAATTAGCTCTACCGCTCCATATCCCATCATATGCATACCAAGAAAAAGCTGACTCTCTTTGTCCGTTATTACTTTAATGAACCCATCTCTTTCTCCAGTAAGTGCAGCAAACCCGCTCGATGATAGTGGAAATTGACCAACACTGATCTGATATCCTTGCTCGCACGCCTCCTGTTCCGTTAGTCCCACGCTCCCAATTGGTGGTAATGTATGAGCAACTGTAGGTAAAAAGCTAAAGTCTACCTCAGAGGAGATACCTGCAATGGCTTCTGCTGCTGCTTTGCCTTGCCGAATTGCTTTTGCAGCTAATACTGGACCCTCTGTCACATCACCAATTGCAAATATTGTTGAGATAGATGTCTGACATTGTTTATTTATTTCAATGAACCCGCTATCTGTCATTTGAATGCCAATCCGGTTAATACCTAAGTTTTCAGTGTTTGGCTTTTGTCCTGAGGAAACGAATAAATGCGAGCAAGTGAGTTCTTCCTTTTCTAGATTGATAGTGACGCTATTCTCGTCAGCAAACACTGCAGAAATTACAGCATTTTTGATTATTTTAATTCCGTTCTTCTTGAACACTCTCTTTAGCTCACGATTGATTGCATAGTCAAAGGAAAAGTCATTCTTCTCAATTATCAGCGTAACGCGAGAGCCAAAAATCTTAAATGCCATCGCCATCTCAAGAGCGATATAATCACTTCCGTAAATAACAAGCTCTTCAGGTATCGTTTCTATTGTTGTAATTGACCATATATTTAATATCCGTTTATGATCAATTTCTACTCCTGCAGGTACAGTAGGAGAACTGCCTGTTGCAATAATTGCATGCTTAAATCGATACACTTCATAATGATCATCGGTCGCTACTCCAATTCTGTCTTCGGAAAGAAAGAAGGCCGCACCGCTTATCAGCTCTACTTTATTTGCTTTACACAAGGAGGCAATGCCTTCACGAAGCTGATGAATCGTTTTTTCCTTATGTGCCTGAAGTTTATTCAGGTTAAATTGGATGGATTCACTTTCGATACCATACTGGTCAGCCTTTCTATGAGAGGCTAACCTAGTCGCCCCCATAGTAAAAACTTTCGAAGGAATGCAGCCTTTATTTAAACAAACACCGCCAAGTCTTTCTCTTTCAATGAGCGTGACTGATTGTCCGAGCTGTGCAGATCGTATCGCAGCATGATAGCCGCCTGGACCGCCTCCAATAATGATGAGATCTCGTTCATGAGCAAGTTCGCCGACAACCATTTATATCATCTCCAGCAAAAGCATTTTTGGCTCTTGAATAAGTGCAGCGAAGCGGTTTGTAAACCGGACTGCCGTTGCTCCGTCAGCCACTCTATGATCAAAAGACATCGAAAGATTCATGATCGATCGTATGACAATTTGATCATCCTCTGTAACAACGGGCATTTTTTTCGTTTTATGAAAGGAAACTAAAGCAACCTCTGGATGCTGTATAATCGGAGTTGCACCGAAGCTTCCACCTAGTGGGCCGACATTGCTGATTGTAAAAGTCCCGCCTGAAATATCCTTTATTGCTAATTTATTTTCCAAAGCCTTCTCGGTTAGCTGTTTCACTTCTGCATGAATGCTTTGGATGGATTTTTTTTCCACATTCTGTATTACAGGAACCATTAATCCGTCCTCCGCATCTATTGCAATACCAATGTGATGCTCATGCAGAACCCTGATCACTTCATTTTCCTCTTCAAGAATAGCATTAAATATTGGGTATTCCTTTAAACAAATGGATAGTGCTTTTATAAAAAAAGCAGTGATTGAAATGTTTTGATTACGTTTCTTTAGCTCGCTGCAAAATTGTAGTAGGCTGGTCACATCTACCTCTTCAAAATGAGTGCAATGTGGGATCGTATACACGGAATTGACCATTTTTTTTGCAATTTGCTTTCGTCTGCCCCTAAATGGGATGGTCTCATTTTTAGAGGTATTAGTTGGGGCAACTGTTGAATTTATAGTCGGAGCAACCGCTGTTTCCTGCAGGGCAGAAATAAGCTGATAAATATCTTCGTCAGTAATTCGTCCACTGGGACCTGATCCTACTACCTTTTCAATATTTATGCCATTTTCACGAGCAATTTTTCTCGTAAAAGGTGAAGCTAACACACGTTTGGATGATGACTTTTTTTCAGCAAAAGCAAACGGATCTCTTTCTCCTTTAGTGGAGTGACTCGTCTGTTTTTGATTATTCCTGTTCATTTCCTCATCCATTTCATTCAATAGTAAAAGTGTCGTTCCAATAGGTACCGTTTGACCTGGTTCCACTTTAAATTCTCGAATAATCCCCGCTCTTGGGGAAGGGATTTCAGCGGTCATTTTATCTGTTTGTACTTCAAGAAGCGGATCATCAGCTTGAACGATATCTCCAGGCTTCACTAGAAAACAATTAATCTCTGCCTCTGTCATCCCTTCACCAATGTCATGTAGCTTTACTTCCATTTCTTCCCTCCTCTAAAACATCATTACTTTTCTAATCGCATGCTTAATTCTTTTTTCATTCGGCAAATAATGATCTTCAAAGCCAAAATAAGGAACCGGAGCATCAAAACCTGTCACCCGTTCTGTCGGGGCTTTCTGGTAAAAAAAGGAGGTATCATTAATAATGGCTAGCACATCATTCCCAATTCCACCCGTCGCATGTGCTTCATGTACGATGACAGTACGGCCGGTTTTTTTAACAGATTCAGCGATGATATCTCTGTCTATTGGAAAGAGTGTCCGCAAATCTATGACTTCACATTTGACTCCCTCCGCCTTCATCTCTTCCGCTGCCCTTAATGTAATTGGCATCATGGCCCCCCAAGATATAACTGTGACATCATCACCTTCTAACAGTTTTTTTCCTTTGCCAATTTCAACGGTGTATTTTCCTTCTGGCACTTCCTCTCTACCTGATCGATAAGAGCGCATCGGTTCTAAATATAAAACAGGATCTGGATCTTCGATCGCTGCTATCAGCAGTCCCTTTGCATCGTAAGGACTTGAGGGGCAAACCACTTTGATGCCAGGCATATGTGTGAAGATGGCTTCGGTGCTGTCACAATGAATTTCAGGTGCCCTCACTCCTGCACCGTATGGAGCTCGAATGACGATCGGAACGGTGTAATGTCCCATTGTACGCATTCTTAATCGTGTAGCATGTGTCATGATCTGTTCATAGGCAGGATAAATAAAACCTAAAAATTGAATTTCAATAACTGGCAGGAAACCATTAACCGCCATGCCAATTCCTGCTCCGACAAAACCAGCCTCACTTAAGGGCGTATCCATCACCCGTTCCTCTCCATATTTTTCCTGAAGCCCGTCAGTTGCTCGAAAAACACCGCCATTTTTACCGATATCTTCCCCCATCAATATAACTTCTCTTCGTTCGGCAAGCACGGTGTCAAGTCCATCGTTAATAGCTTGTATCAGCGTCATCGTCTTCGTTCTAACTGCTGTACTCAAGTGCTTACACCCCCAATCAATCTGAGATAATCCTCTTTTTGCTCATGTATTTGCCAAGTCGGCTCAGCAAAAACATGATCAAATATATTTGCTGGATCAGCAGGAGGAAAGGCCTCCATTTCAATGATTGCTTCTTCTATTTCCTTTGCAGCATCTGCCTCAATATGACGAACCCATGCTTCATTATAAAGCCCTTCATTTTTCAGCCATCTTTCTAGTCGCAAGATTGGATCTGTTTCCATTCTCCGGATCTTACTCGCCTCTTGATCCCGATATTTTGCTGGATCATCTGCTGTCGTATGCGCCCCGTATCGCCATGTCACTGCTTCAATCAATGTCGGTCCCTCACCGCGTCTTGCACGATCCAAAGCTTTTAATGTTTCAAAATAAACGATAAATACATCGTTTCCATCGATTCTAATTCCTGGGATATCATAGGCTATTGCTTTTTGAGCAATCGTCTTTGAGTTCATCTGCTTTTCAATTGGAACTGAAATGGCATATTGATTATTTTGATTGAAAAAGACAACTGGTGCTTTACATACACTGGCAAAATTTAGTCCCTCATGAAAATCTCCCTCGGATGTTGCCCCATCTCCAAAGTAAGCAATTGCGGCATTTTTTGTACCTTTCATCTTTTCCGCTAATGCAGCCCCAGCTGCATGAGGAATTTGCGTCGCAATCGGAATACCAGGAGGAAAGATTTTTTTTCCAGCCGGTGGGATACACCCCTCATTTCTGCCGTTCCAAAAAAGAAGAATATTTCGCAGCGAATGGCCAAATACAAAAGCAGCTCCATGTTCTCGGTATGTTGGAAACATCCAATCGGATGATTGCAATGCAAGAGCACTCCCTACTTGAGATGCCTCTTGGCCTTCAAATGGTGCGTATGTGCCAATCCTCCCCTGCCGCTGTAAACTAATTGCCTTTCGGTCAAACATTCGGATTCTTACAAGCTGCTGGTAAAAGCTTTTTGCCAGTTCTGCAGTAACTTTTTCTCTATATTCAGGTGAAACAATTATTCCGTTTGGATCCATGATTTGCTGGACCGGAAACTGATTATCCATTTTCTCACCCTTCTCTTTTATCATTTTCTGCGATTAACAGTTTACTATTGTTGTAATATTGTTTTTTATTAGAAAAAATTATGTTCTTACTGCCCATTTCGGTCGCTTCATATGAGAAAAGAAGCTATTTCTTCTTGATCGGGCATCTATTCGATTTTCACAGAATTGATTAGCTGCTTCGATTGTTGTTATTCCCTTGCTTTCCGCATACTCATAAATATTTAGGAGAGAATTATAGATGGCTTTTGTTTTCTGGAGAACTCTTTCCTTGTTAGGGGTATAAAGCTCATCAGCTACCTGTATCAGACCTCCGGCATTTACAATATAATCAGGTGCAAATAATATCCCTTTTTCTTTCAGTGATTGCCCATGGTGGAGCTCCAAAAGCTGGTTGTTTGCCGAGCCAACTACTGCCTTCACCCTCAATTGTTCAATCGTTTCACTATTTATAATTCCTCCCATAGCACACGGAATAAAAATATCCGCATTCGCTTGGTAAATTTCGTCTTTAATGACTACTTTTACACCAGCACCTAATGTTTTCGCTTTTGTCAGCAGCTTATCAATTGCCTGCTGATTAATATCTGTGACATAAAGATCTGCCCCCTCTTCTATCAGCCTCTCTGCTACTTTTAATCCAACCTTGCCAAGGCCTTGGATAGAATAGCTTTTCCCAGTTAAATCATCTGAACCTGTCAGCGCTTTATTTGTTGCCTGCAATCCATAAATAACACCCTGAGCAGTTGGAACCGATGAATCTCCGCTTCCTCCATACACTTCGTCCACACCAACAATGCAGTTTGTTTCCCTTAATGCATGGACAAAATCTTCTGGGGAAGTGCCCATATCTGTACCTGTGTAAAACCGGCCATTCAAGGATTCCACAAATTGCCCAAAAGCCCGAAATAGTTCAGGTGTTTTATCCTTCTTTGGGTCTCCAATGATAACTGCCTTTCCCCCGCCAAAATCAACATCAGCCGCCGCACATTTATAGGTCATTCCTTTTGATAGGCGAAGAACATCCTCTAGTGCTTCATCCTCGCTTTCATAAGGAAGCATTCTGCAGCCTCCAAGAGCTGGGCCAAGTCTTGTACTATGAATAGCTATAATTGCTTTTAATCCAGTTGATTCATCATTACAAAAAACAACTTGTTCATGCCCTCTAATTTTTGAAAACATATTCATATCATTTGCGCCTCCCAAGTTTTTGATAACGCTTACATAATGTAACAATAAAGATGTTGCCAGCTAATCAGCATCCTTCTTATTTAGCAAGTAAACTGGCAATCTTGCTTTTTGAAAGGATGACTTGCTTCACTTCTCCCATCCCTATCAGTCTTTCTCCATGTTTTACAGAAACCTTTGTCATCACAGTATTTTCCTCTAAAGCAGAAACCGTTGCAGTAATGATTAATTGTGATCCTTCAATTGATGGAGCAAGATGCTTTACAGATACAGCTCCGCCCATTCCTTCCTCATGCTCCTCTAAAAAGGGGAGAATAATTTTTCTTGACGCCCACTCCATATGATAGACCATTGCTACAGTTGAGTATACGGGGTGAACTATTTCCCCTTCAAACTGCGCGAACATATCTGGCGTAACCATTACTTCCACAATTGCTGTATCTCCAATCCTCAGGTGTTGCTTCATGTTCATTCCCCCCAAGTCAAAATCATCCCGCATGATTTTAATAGCCATTAAAGGAGTATCACTATATATGTATGACGTATTATTAACGATATAATATCATTTCGTTTAATAAATAGTCAATAAATTGTAAAAACTTTAAAAATTCATTTTATTTATGCAAACTCCATAATAAAAAGGATTAACTAGCTTAAAGTGCCTAATTAATCCCTTTGAATTTTAAGATAGGAGTGCGCGATCATTTGCCATTTTTGCGCCTCTAATTCTTTGAAACTCGAATAATAGCTGTTCGATCGTCAAGTATCCTTTTTGATATTCATCTACCTCAAGGATGATTTGTCCCTTATCCATCATAATTAATCGATTGCCAAGATCTAATGCCTGCTGCATATTATGCGTAACCATCAAAGTAGTTAAATTGAATTTTTTAACTATTTCCTTTGTTAAATTCGTGATTAGCTCTGCACGTGCTGGATCAAGGGCAGCTGTATGCTCATCCAATAAGAGAATAGATGGCTCAGTAAAGGTTGCCATTAGTAATGAAAGAGCCTGCCTCTCCCCTCCTGATAATAAACCAACCTTTGCAGTCAAACGATTTTCCAAGCCTAGATGAAGGCTTGAGAGTACCTCTTGAAAATACTCCTTTCTCTTCTTCGTCACCCCTTTTCTTAAACTGCGCGACTTATTTCTTGAATAAGCCATTGCTAAATTCTCTTCAATAGTCATGCTAGGGGCCGTACCTGCCATTGGGTCTTGAAACACACGGCCAATAAGTTTAGCCCGTTTGTATTCAGATATAGAGGTTACATTCTGCCCATCAATTGAAACAGTACCGACATCCGGGGTCATGACGCCGGAGATCATATTCATTAATGTCGACTTTCCAGCACCATTACTCCCTATGACTGTAACAAAATCACCTGCATTTAACGTTAAATTGATCCGGTCCAGGGCAATTTTCTCATCTGGTGTCCCCTCATTAAATACTTTATGGATCTGCTTTAATTCAAGCATCTGCCTCCCCCTTTCTTTCTGAAGGGATTTGGCTTAGCACCATATGTTCTGCCTTTCTTTTTGCTTTTCGTTTTTTCTCTTTTGAAGCATCAATGAACTTTGGCATAATAAGCGCCAGAATAACAATCGTAGCAGTAATAAGCTTCATATCGCCAGGTTCAAGAAAGTCTACTCTAAGGGCTAAAGTAACAACAATCCGGTAAATGATTGCTCCTCCTATTACTGCTAACGTTGTTCTTGCAATCGTTTTTGTACCGAAAAGCGCTTCTCCGATAATTACTGAAGCCAAACCAATAATGATCATCCCAATTCCCATTCCTACATCAGCAAATCCTCCCTGCTGAGCAATGAGAGAGCCTGAAAATGCAACCATTGCATTTGAGAGACCGAGACCGAGAATAACCGTTAAATTTGTGTTAGCTGATAGACTGCGAATCATTCTTTTATTGTCACCTGTTGCCCTTATTGCAAGCCCAATCTCGGTTTGCAAAAACTTATCTGTTAGAAACTTAATAGCAAACGTGACTAGAATCATAAAAATTAAAATTCCCCATGTCCTTGGCAAACTATCACCGAGACCAATAGCGGAAAATATTCCGTTAAAGAAAGAATCCATCCCGATTTTATTTGATACATCACTCATGCTCGTCATTGCTGTATCTGTATTCAATAAAGGAACATTCGATTTTCCCATTATCCGGAGATTAATAGAATACAAGGCAATCATCATTAAAATACCTGAAAGAAGTGCATTTATTTTTCCGAACGTGTGAAGGACTCCAGTTATACAGCCAGCTATGAAGCCAGCAAATAACGCGACCAATGTTGCAATAAATGGATTAACACCACTGACAATCATCGTCGCAGAAACAGCGGCTCCAGTAACAAAACTGCCATCGACCGTTAAATCTGGAAAATCAAGCACACGAAAGGATAAATACACACCAAGAGCCATAATTGCATAAATAATGCCAGATTCAAATGCACCAAATACAGCAGTTGGCATTATGTCTCACACCCTTTATTATTCGCTTTCATAGAATTCAGCAATTTTTTCCCACTCCTGCTTTACTTCAAGCCCCTGTGCTTCAGCAGCTTTCTTATTTATCATCAATGTTAGACTGCTTGGCAGCTCAACAGGAATTTCTGAAGGTTTCTTTTTTCCTTTTAAAATGTCAGCAGCCATTTTTCCCGTCTGATAACCTAAATCAAAATAATCAAACCCGCTTGCAGCAATAGCTCCACGTGCCATAGAATCAAGTTCACCAACAAACAAAGGAATCTTCTCATTATTTGCAACAGCAATAACAGATTCTAGTGCAGATACAACAGTATTATCTGTCGGAACGTAAATAGCATCGACACGCCCAACTAGTGACTCCGCCCCTTGTTTTACTTCTGCTGACGTTGAAATAGATGCTTCTTCCACTTTTGCACCGAATTTAGCTGCCAGTTCCTTTACTTGAGCAACCTGAACTTCAGAATTTTGCTCACCAGCATTATAAATAACCCCAATTGTCTTAGCTCCTGCTTCCTCAACAATAAATTTAATCGTTTTCTCCGTTCCATCCGGATGGTTATCTGTCGTGCCTGTAATGTTATCTCCAGGCTTATCAAGTGCCTCCACAAGTCCTGCCCCAATTGGATCGGTAACAGACGTAAATACGATAGGAATATCCTTCGTAGCATTTAAAGCACTGACAGCACTTGGAGTCGCATTTGCAAAAATAAGGTCTACCTTATCTCCAGCAAAGTTATTGGCAATTGTTTGAGTGTTATTCATATCTGCTTGAGCATTTTGGAAGTCATATTCGACATTTTCTCCCTCTTTAAATCCAGACTCTTCCATCGCCTTTTTAAACCCTTCTGTTGCTGCATCTAAAGAAGGATGTTCAACAAATTGAGTAATTCCTACTTTAAATGTTTTAGTTTCTTCTTGTTTTGCTGCCGGTTTTTTCTCCGGCTCGTTTGCAGCTTCTTTCCCACAGCCGCTTAATACAAGCAACCCTGCTGCTAGTATTAAAGAGAATGCCTTTAAAGATTTTTTCACTCTTAGTAACCCCCTTATATTTTTTAAAATAAAACACTACCAAATGTTGATAGTGTGAATTCCTTATGTAGATGGGCACATGTTGAATGAGGTAATATACATCGAATTTATATGATAAATACTATGGATAACGTATTTATAACGTTATATTAACACCTACAAGAAGTAAAGGTCAATAATATTCTAAAAATTTTATATTTTTAGATTACTATAGGTTAATATATGATAGCAAGAAGAAAAGCATACAGAAAACTAATCTGTATGCTTTCAATTGATATTTATTTAAATAGTAAATAGGCCTTTTCAAGCTGCCCCTTAGCATCAATGATTATTTTGTCAATCAGCTCCTGGACAGTAGGAATATCTATAATTAATCCGGCAATTTGCCCACCGTTCATAAAACCTTCTTCTTCCTTCCCTTCCAGTGCACCCGTTCGGTGGAATTCTTCAGAGGTTAATCTATTAAAATCATCTAAAGAAATACCTTTTTCCTCATATTTCAATAGTTTTCTGGCATAATCAGTGGCTAAAACACGCCGGATTTTCCCGACAGTCCTCCCTACTATTACCGTACCATGATCAGAAGCATCAATGATTCTTTGTTTATATTTTTCGTGAAAAGGAGCTTCCTTCGTAGCAATGAATCTCGTTCCCATCTGGACTCCGCTTGCACCTAGTGCGAGCATTGAGGCAAGCCCTTTTCCATCTCCAATTCCGCCCGCTGCAACGACGGGAATGTTAACCGCGTTAATAATCTGCGGAATTAATACAAGTGTCGTCGTTTCAAGTGCAGAATTGATACCAGCAGCCTCATATCCTTCAGCAACGATCACATCGGAGCCAGCAGCTTCCGCTTTCTTTGCTTGTTTAACAGAAGCACAAACCGTTATTACTTTTGCACCTTGATCGTGCAGCTTTGGAATAAATGGGGCGGGGTTTCCAGCAGAAAGAGAGACAATGGGTATATTATATTTTTTTATGAGGGAAAGAATATCACGAACATACGGTGAAACTGTAAGAGCTACATTAAGTGCAAACGGCTTGTCAGTCCTTCTCAATGTTTCCTTAACAATCTCTTCCACTTCATCTGGTGTCATCGTTCCAGAACCAATTGTCCCCAGACCTCCAGCTTCCGATACTGCTGCAGTTAAAATTGCATTGCTAATATTCCCCATTCCGCCTTGAATGATGGGATACCTAATTTTTAATAAGTTTGTTAAAGCATTCACCCCAATGCCCCCCCTAAAATTTGTCCTCTCCAGACACACACTCTATGCCATTTTGTCCACAAGCGGTGCCAGGCACCGCTTGTGGGCACCGCTTTAGTCTACGATGAAGGGGTGTGTTAGGACATTGTATTCTTGATCTTTATTCTTCAGTTCATTTCCTTCTTGAAAAACACTTTCGAAAAAACGAGAGGCTGGTTCAGCCAATTCTTTGTAATAATCGCTGAATAAAGCCGCTGCATGGCTGCCTAACCATTTCTCCGGAAGCAGCTCTTCTGGAAGACCTGGATCAACGAAGAGGAATTTCCGGTATTCATGAACAAGCTTTGTTCGTTCAACAAAGCATTCTGCATCCGTTTTATTGCCTTTTTGGATTTTATTTTTATCAATGATGTATTTTTGGCTGTATTCAGAAATGAATTCTTGATATTTCGCATTAATTTCTTCCAAATTCCAGCTTTTTTCTACCAAACGTTTGTTATCATGCGGTCCGGCATATTTAGAAATAAAAAAGTCTACATAGTCATCAATTTCATATTTCTCAATCAGATCAAAAACTTGTTTTTCTAAGTCATTCGCAGAAATCCAGCAGCTGTTTGAGAGTGTACCAAACCCGCTCCAAACAAGCTCCTTTCTTAGTTCATCCCTGACATTCCTAATTTCCTCGGGAATGTTATACATAAATATTCTCCACTTTCCATCCCATTTTTCAGGCATTAATTTAAAAATCCGTTTCCCCGCCTCATCAATTCTTCTTTGGCCGCGATCAGTCAAAGAATAATAACTTTTATTGCCAATTTTCTCAGACTGAACCCATCCCTGCTTATTCATTCTCGAAATAGCCGCTCTGACTGATTGATCATTATGGCCAAATTCGCTTAATAACCTAATTAAGCTGCCTATCCAAATTTTGCTCCCATAATGAGAAATATAATCTCCATATAATGTAAAAATCATTGACCTTGTATTCAACCTGCACACATCCTCATTTCATTTCCAAACTTGTTCGGAAAAAATACGTTATATCTCTATTCTACTAAAAGAATTCTATATTTTCCAAAAATATTTTTCCGAAATAACAATATTTAAAGAGATATGTCCCTTTTCAGGTAAGCCAGGTTATACACTTTCCACAATTGTTGATATTCCTTGTCCAACACCTACACACATTGTGGCAAGTCCATATTTCACATTTCTTCGTTTCATTTCGTATAATAAGGTTGTCAAAATTCTCGCACCGCTTGCTCCTAACGGATGACCAAATGCAATGGCCCCGCCATTCACATTTACTTTATCTGGTTTCATTTGAAGAAGCTTCATACATGCAATCGATTGAGCCGCAAAAGCTTCATTCAATTCAATTAAATCGATATCATTTATGGTTAGCCCGGCACGCTCCAGTGCCTTTCTTGTTGAATAAACTGGACCTATCCCCATGACAGACGGATGAACACCGGCTGTTGCAGAAACAATATATTTCGCTAATGGCTTTAAACCAAGCTGTTCGGCTTTTTTTGAAGTCATCAGTAATAAAGCGGATGCTCCGTCATTCACTCCAGAAGAATTCCCAGCAGTTATGGTACCATTCGGAAAAATTGGCTTAAGCTGTGACAGCTTTTCAAAAGTTGTTTCCGGCCGAGGATGTTCATCCTTCTCAGCTGCGAATTCATTTCCCTTATGATCCGTATATGTTACAGGAACAATTTCTTCTTTTAAAAAGCCATTTTGAATAGTCACGCTTGCTTTCAATTGGCTTTCTAAAGCAAAGCTATCCTGTTCCTCTCGAGAAATCCCATACACTTTTGCCACATTTTCAGCAGTCTCTGGCATACTTTCTGCCCCATAGATTACACGCAAGCTTTCATTTGTAAAACGCCAGCCGATCGTCGTGTCATATAACTCCATACTTCCTCTCGGATACGGCATTTCTGGCTTAGCCATCACAAGCGGTGCACGTGTCATACTCTCTGTACCGCCAGCAATAAACATCTCTCCTTCTCCAGCAAGGATTGCCCTAGCGGCGTAATTAACCGCATCTAAACCTGAGCCGCAAAGCCGATTGACGGTCGAACCGCCAACTTCTACCGGTAGACCGGCAAGAAGTGCTGACATGCGGGCAACATTGCGGTTATCCTCACCTGCTTGATTGGCATTTCCAAGAATTACTTCTTCAATCTCAGCGGGCTTGATTTCTGGATTCCTTTCTAACAAGGCTTTAATAACAATCGCACCTAAATCATCTGGACGCACACTTTTTAACAAACCATTATACCGTCCAAATGGTGTCCTTACAGCATCAACAATGACAACCTCTTCTGCCATCTTCAATCCTCCTTGCTCCGATAATCATATACACCTCTGCCAGTTTTCCTACCAAGCCTGCCAGCTTTAACATATTGCTCAAGAAGTGGTGCCGGACGATATTTCTCCCCTAATTTTGCATGGAGATAGTTTAAATTATTCAATCTTGTATCAAGACCAACGAGGTCTCCAAGCTCAAATGGTCCCATTGGATAATTCAACCCAAGCTTAATTGCTTTATCAATCTCCTCTGGTGTGCCCACGCCTTCCTGGAGCATATAGAAGGCCTCATTCCCTACGAGCGCACTAATACGACTTGTGACAAATCCAGGAAATTCTTTCATTACGACTGTCTCTTTGCCCATTTGTGTTGCAGCTTGCTTTATGATGGACACAGTTTCCTCACTCGTCTCCAACCCTTTAACAATCTCAACAAGAGGCATTTTATGCACAGGGTTAAAAAAATGCATCGCAATGACCTTATCTGGCCTTTTAGTAAAAGAGCCTATTTCGGTTGGACTCATCGTTGAGGTGTTTGTTGCTAAAATACAATGGGCTTCAGCATGCTGATCGATGACCTCAAAAATATTTTTTTTAATTTCCATTACTTCTGGAACTGCTTCAATCACTAAGTCCGCTCCCATTACATTTTGCGATAAGCTAATCGAGTAATTTAGCCTCCTTTTCGATTCCTCTATTGTTTCATGTGTAAGCTTCTTTCGGAACACGCCTTTTTCAAAAATGGCATTGATCTCTTTTTCTGCATGCTTTAGCTGCTGTTCATTAATATCAATTAATGTCGTTAAAAACCCGCCTACAGCACTTACATAGGCAATCCCTCTTCCCATGACACCTGAACCGATCACAACTACATTTTTCAATGAGATCCCCCCTAACATTAGAATTGCGAAAGCACCTTGATCACCCCCGACAAGCACAAGTCATGACTCACGGAAAGGGCTGCTTTCCCTTTTTGAGAGGATTGGCTTGTGACCTCTAGGGGGTAGTCCGCTTGCGCTAGACAATTCTCTAACTCAAAAGTTAAACATTTTGTATTAATTAAAGAGACGAGCACTAAATCCCATTGTGCTCGTTCCATGCAAATTATTTACCAATAAATACAGGCTTTCTTTTTTCGATAAAAGCTTGCACACCTTCTCTATGATCCACCGTGAGTCCAGCGATTCGCTGTGCCTGCGCATCCTTTTCCAGACTTTCTTCAAGAGAATGATCCCAGCTAGCCTTCAAATTTCCCTTAATCAATCCAATGGCTTTTGTCGGCATAGCTGCCAGCCTTTCTGCAAATGCTGTGACCTCAGCAGTCCATCGCTCAAGCGGAATAACCTTTGTCGCTAGCCCCAAATCCACAGCCGTTTGTGCGGAGATTTTTTCACCTAAAACAGCTAATTCTAAAGCTTTCGCGTGACCAATTAACTTAGGCAAATAGTATAAATTCCCAGCATCAGGTACGAGACCGACATGTATAAATGCTTCGATAAAATTGGCTTTTTCTGATAAAAGTCGGAAATCACAAGCTAAGGCTAAACTCACCCCTGCACCAGCCGCAGCGCCATTTACTGCAGCTACAATTGGCTTCTCACATTTGTGAAGTTCCATTACCATCGGATTGTATCGGCTTCTTAAGACTTCCCCGTGATCCATGTCATCCTTTACTCCGCCGAGATCCTCACCCGAACAAAATGCCCGCCCCTCTCCAGTAATTACTAGACAGCGAATTGCTGAATCTCTGCTTACCTGTTTCACTGCATGTTGAATGTCATTATTCAATTGCTCTGTGAAAGCATTCAATTTCTCAGGTCTGTTTAACCTAATCCAGGCAACTTGATTAATGACTTCGTATTTAACCGTTTCAAACATTGTTTGTATGTACACCCCCTCTATTTTCCTTTAAAATTAGGCTTTCTTTTCTCTTGGAAAGCTCTCATTCCTTCTTTTTGATCCTCCGTTGAGAATAATAGATAGAAATTTTTGCGTTCAAAATGCATTCCTACATCTAAGGAAACATCCACTGCTTTAAGAACAGATTCCTTAATAAGCCGAATGGATAATGGCGCTTGATTGGCAATTTCTGCTGCAAACTTCAACGTTTCTTCCATGAGAACTTCTTTTGAGACAAGACGATTAATAATGCCAAAATGGAGGGCTTCGCGTGCACTAATTCTTCTGCCGGTAAAAAGCCATTCCATTGCTTTTGTTTTTCCAACAAGCTTTGTTAACCGCTGCGTACCTCCCGCACCTGGCATGACGCCAAGATTCACTTCAGGGAAACCAAACTCCGCATCATCAGCTGCAAAAAGCAGATCACAGCAAAGGGCAAGCTCAAAGCCACCGCCAAGTGCATACCCTTGTACTGCCCCAATAATTGGCTTCTTTATCATCGCAAGGCGATCCCAATCCTTGAATTGATTGCGGACCTCGAAATCAATTGCTTCATCAGTTGCCATTTCATCAATATCTGCACCTGCAGCAAATGCCCTTCCGTTGCCGCTTAACACGATCACACGTATATGTTCATTTTCCTCGAAGCCTTCCATGGCAGAAAGAATTTCAGATACCATCTGACGGTTAATAGCATTTAGCACCTTAGTACGATTTAAAGTAATGCAGCCGAGCTTTCCATCTATGGAAACTTCAATACACTCATAACTATTATTCATTCACTTCTTCACCAATCATTAGCGTGATGAGATCTCCTGCAAATTTCATTGCATCTTTTCCAGACGCTTTCCCTTCATCGGTTCTCATCGCTGCTTGCAATGCTTCATGACTGTCGTAAAACATTTCACACATTAAATAATATTTGCCTTCGCCTCCCATTGGACTGCCTACAATTCTAGTAACCTTCATTTTTCTTAGACCCGGAATCTTTGCTGTTAACGGACCATGGGTTTCAAAATAATGCTTGTCAAAAGCCTCTTTATTTTCAGGATGCTTGTAAAGCGCGATTAGTTTTACCATTTGGACAACTTCCTTTCGAATTATTAAGATTTTTAGTAAATAATCATTCACTATTGCAGTTTCTTCTTATTTTTTTGCATATGTCCTTTACTTTCTTGCAATTAATCTTTATTTTTGCGAATGTCCTAATTTTGCAATATACAGTTCTACATCAGCGTTGAGACAGGCTTCATCGCTTCAAATGGATTTTTACATGATTTACAATATAGAATACTGCGGCAGGCAGTCGGACCAAATATATTTTCTATGGTCGTATAAGTAGAGTTACAGTATGGGCAATCGACGTGCCATTCACCAGTTTCTGTTATTCGTTTTGGCGGTGGGGCAATTCCAAATTCCTTTAATCTCAATCTTCCTTCATCTGAAACCCGTTCCGATGTCCAAGGGGGATAATAAATAAATTGAACATTAATTTCTTTAAAGCAATTTAATTTAGCTACCGAATCGATGACATTCTTATGGATAATATCTAGAGCGGGACAGCCCATAAATGTTGGCAGCAGTTCAATTAAAACAGAATTTCCTATCACTTCCACTTTTTCAACCATTCCTAAATCGATGATTGATATTGAATCAATTTCTGGATCTTTCACTTGTTGAAGCGCTTCCATAACATTACTTACATTTTCTTGAAGCATCCTGCATCAATCCTTTGTAATTATTACTAGACTTTTCCTCCTCTTTTTTTCTTACCAGCTTGCGGCGGGATCGACCTGATATACTTCACTAAGGGTTATTAAGGCATCAGCCAAATCCTTTGAATGCTCTCCCTTTCGCCCGTCTCCGCTCTTCATCCCAAACTGGTCTGGCATTGAAAGATTTACAGTATCGAAGACAGGCTTCATAGACAGTATCCACTTACTCTTTAGAATATCCTCTGTTTCAATTATTTTAAATGTGGCTAATTCTTTACTCCAAGGACCTAGTGACAGCACCCCTTCAAAATCAGCATGTACTCGTATAATCGCAGCCTCCATCCTTTTTCTTGCCTCTTCCCCAGCCTGCATCAATTGCACAAACCATGTTTTCCAATGCAAAAGATGATAATAAAGCTCCATATTCACCTTTAGCGCTGTATTTGCCAGCGGCACATAGGAAGAGTTTTTCAAGGATTCCATCCGAACCTTTTTCGCTTGGACATAAAAGTAATTCCTGACTACAGCAAATGCCCAATCATAGCGCGGTTTAGACAAATAGTGACCGGGACCATTCACCATTTCTAGCAAAATAGCATTCTTCCGTACCGAAGCAGGACGTGCATGTGCAAGATGATTCACGTCTCCTTCACCAAGATCACTAAGAAGCTGATAGAACATGGCTGCATGACCCATTGTATCTTGGCTAATAGATGAGAAAGCAACATCCTCTTCAATATGAGGGGCAAGACCTAGCCATTCCGAGCCCCTATAAGCCAGGATGAAATCATCATCAGCCAGCTGGTACAGGAGTGAAAGTAATGCTGATTGATATGTTATATCCATTGGCTTTCCATCAACCATTTTCACGTTTCTTCTCCTCTCCCCATGAAAGAATTTCTTTCTCATCAAGCATCCCTTGTTCATATTGCCGCCATTTTTTCTTTAAATAGCCGTACCCTTTTGTATTGCGGTAATCCTTGTTATCAAGCCGTTGCAATGATTGCTTTTCCTCCCAATTCAATTTGCGGATATCAGAACGCTTTACGACCCAAATATCGGCTACCGGCTCTCTCCTCATAAAATTTTCCTGTGCTAAAATCAAAGCTATCTCACTGTTCGGTGCCAGCAAAGAAAATTGATATTGAAGAGGAGAGGTATCCGTTCGTTTGCTGAAGACCTCATATTCCTGATAAAACCCTTCACTGCCCAACCGCTTCACTCCTTTCTATATTCCCTTTATTTTGCTATATTCAAAGCCTCACGTACCCACTGATTTTCAATATAAGCCGTCTTGCGAAGGTCCAAACGATCCTTGGATTTCGGTCCATTATTTTTTATAATCTCTTTAAAACGATTCCAATCCGGCTGTTTGTATATCCAAAGTGCTTGCTCCTGATCAAAATGCATTGTTTCGTCTGGCAAGGTCAGCCCGAGCGATAGCACCCTTGGAATATATTTTGAAAAAAAGTCCTGCCTAAGCTCTTCATTTGTTTTCGTCCGGATCCGGTATTTAATTGTAATGTCCTGCTTGGATGATCCTGTTGTCGATGAATCTGCCGGTCCGAAAAACATGAGAAGCGCTTCCCACCAGCGATTGATTGCCTCTTGAACCATGAACCTCTGTTCCCTTGTGCCCTCTGCCAAGGCCATGATAATGGCCTCTCCATGCTGTGCATGGAAAACTTCTTCAGCACAAATTCTTTTTAAAGCACGAGCATAAGGACCGTAGGAAGCATTCAGCATATTCGTTTGCGAAATAATTGCAGCCCCGTCGACAAGCCATCCAATTAACCCCGCATCTCCCCATGTTGGCGCCTCCATATGAAACACATTATGAAATTTCAGCCTGCCGTTAAATAAATCTTCCATTATATCTTCACGTGTTTTACCTAAAGGCTTCATTAAGTCCTCCGCTACACGAAGCAATAACTGGCCATGCCCCATTTCATCCTGAACTTTAGCCATAATCCCCAGTTTTCTCTTTAATGAAGGCGCTTTTGGCACCCACTCTTTTTCAGGGAGCGCCCCCATAATTTCACTAATACCGTGCATGGAGATTAGTTTGATCAGCGTGAAGCGATATTCATCTGGCATCCAATCGTCTGCTTCAATTTTTTCCCCTGCTTCAATCCTCTGCAAAAAATGATCATATTTTTCCTTTTCCGTTAATTGATTTGAAAATACTACATCCGACAATGCCTTCACCTCCTAAAAACTATTTATTTTATATAACGTTTATCAGACGTTATATCTTTTATATGTCATATATATTTAACACAAAGATACCGTGTAAACAGGTAAAAGTCAATTAGTTTTCAGAAAATTAAATAATTTATTTTCAACATAAAAAAGACCTGCTGATTCGATTAAAAATCAGCAGGTGTTCTCTCTACTTCTGTTCTTTCATTTTTGAGATAAACTTCTATAAAACGCCTCATCATATGGTTTTCAGCTTACTTTATTATGCTTTCCTTCAATCATTAAGATCGCTTCTTCATTTTTTGCAATTTTCGTTAATTGCGCATCTAAGCGCTGATTAATCAAATTTAATTCTTCATGAAGAATTTTATTAAATGAGTTGCCTTTAAAGATTTGGAAAAAATCCTTAAGAACATCCGTTTGGAATGAATCCATTTTCTCCAAAATCTCTTTAATATCAGTTAAGTCAATTTGATTGACTTCTACTCTATGTTCAATGCTGTCCATTTTTTCCAAACGGTCCAGCCTATGTTCAACTGTTTTAATGTTTTTTCCGATATCAGCTATTTCTTGCTTCATTTCATTCATGCCAGCTAAAATTTGCTTTAGTATCTCCTCCATAAAAATCGCTCCCTATTTTTTTGGTAATTTTATATTATCATTGTTCCTATAAGGAGTCTGTGTATATTTATTTACACTTTTTTTAATCTTCAATGAAATTTATGAAAAAAAACAAATCATTATCACAAGCTATTTCCATCCTAGAAGAAACTAACCTCACGCTCACATATTTTTTTATTCCATGTTAATTAATACTGTTGGTTTTTATATAAATATATGGGGAACCTTTAAAATTGGAGAAGCTCCCTATATGGATAACTAAATCAAGTGAGCGGGAAACTATATTTCATTCGTTTTGACAACTTTCTCAAAAGATACGCCTAAATATTGATATTTAACCAATACGTTCTCTATCCTATTTTGATGCCCGATTGTGATTGCATAAATCAAATCATCATCTGTAATAGTACCATCATTCATTTTTTTTAGTTGTTCTTTAGGATCTGTGTTTGGTTCCAGTTTCACACTTTTTAAATCTTTGAATGTGTACTTTCTTGATTCATCACTATTAAAATGATCAGAAATAATGAACCCTTTAGTATGGTTGCTTACCTGCACTTTCACCTTAGATGGCGGATCATAATTGTTCACCAATACATCTTGAATTTTTATCTTTCCGAAAGGGTTTTTATTTCCTACTTCAATTAATAATACCTTTTTCCCTGTTTCGTATGCTGAAGGAATAGCTACTAAAGGGGGAGATATTTGTAAGTAAGAAAAACTTCCAGCAAACAGTAATACAATTAAACTACTACAAACGACAATCATTTTTTTCAATAGATCCCCCCCATTCATTTTAGAAATGGAAAATTTTGATAATCCTAGTTTATCATAGGTTCCCTTTGCTGAGAACTAACTGTTAAGAAAACATTGTCATTTATTAACCTAGCTTTTTATTAAAAAAGCCTAAATCCCCTTAAAATCAGGATCTAGGCATTAAACATACTACTAATTATTCTTCCCGAAAATTTCAGCTTCCAGCCTTCTACCGGTAGGTGTGGCAGCAAGTCCACCTTCTGCTGTCTCCCTTAATGCTGAAGGCATCGATTGCCCAATTAGGAACATCGCATGTATGACTTCATCACATGGAATACGGCTTGTAATCCCAGCTAAAGCCATATCGGCAGCAGTCATCGCATTAGAAGCCCCCATGGCGTTTCTCTTTACACAAGGAACTTCCACTAATCCCGCAACAGGATCACATACAAGTCCAAGCATATTCTTCAATGTAATCGCCATTGCTTCGGCTGCTTGGCGCGGTGTTCCGCCAGCAAGCTCAACGATCGAAGCAGCAGCCATTCCACTTGCCGATCCCACTTCAGCTTGGCATCCACCAGCAGCACCTGAAATCGATGCATTATTTGCTACTACGAAACCAAAGGCAGCTGACGTAAATAAAAATTCAATCATTTCCATTCTTGTTGGGTTTAATACTTCTTTCACTGCAAATAATGTACCAGGAACAACACCAGCAGAACCTGCAGTTGGTGTTGCGCAGATTGTACCCATGGCTGCATTCACTTCGTTCGTTGCAACCGCTTTGCTTACTGCATCCAACAAGATATTCCCTGATAAAGCTTTTCCACTTTGAATATATTTCTGTAGAAGGACTGCATCTCCTCCCGTTAAACCGGAAACAGAGGTAACACCGTTTAATCCTCTTTCAACTGCTTGTTCCATCACAGTTAAATTGCGATCCATTTTTGCTATGATTTCTTCTCTAGAAAGACCTGTCACTTCAATTTCCTGCTGAATCATAATTTCTGCTATTTTCACTTGTTTCCTTTCTGCAAGTTCAACTAGCTCAGCTACGTTTCTGAATAACATGATTTCACCCCTAATTCTTGGCTGTTTTTATTCTGGTTTTAAAAAAACAACGTACTTTTTTAAAAGATAAAAATGTATAACTTTGAAGTTAGACAATTGTCTAGCTCCAGCGTTTGTACAGAGATGATCAAGGCGCTTGCGCTTTTTTAGTCAACCATTCTAATTGTCTGCGTTACATTTGGCAGGTTTTCGATCTCTTTCATAATCTCTTGGTCGATTTTTTGATCCACTTCTATAACCATTAAGGCCATTTTTCCTTTTTCTTTACGGGAAACTTCCATATGACCAATATTAATTTCATGATTAGCTAATATTTGCGTAACAGCAGAAATCACGCCAAATTGATCATTATGAACAACTAGTATAGCAGGGTGCTCACCAGACAATTTCAATTCAAAGGAATTAAGCTCTGTTATTTCAATTGTTCCTCCGCCTATCGATATTCCAACAAGCTCTAAATCGCCTTTATCATCATATAAATTAATCCGAACTGTATTCGGATGATCTGTCACTTTTTCTTCCACCTGGAAAACCACTTCCATTCCTGCTTCCTCTGCAAGCTGAAGTGAGGTTGGGATACGGTCATCAAAGGTATCAAAGTCCAATAACCCACCAACAATTGCTACATCTGTTCCATGTCCTTTATACGTTTTTGCAAAAGAACCATATAAAGAAACCACTGCTTTCTTTGGCAAACGATTAAACAGTGTTCTGGCAACACGGCCAATCCTTGCTGCACCTGCTGTATGTGAGCTAGAAGGACCGATCATAACAGGCCCAATGATATCAAAAGCTGATCTATATTTCATTTCATAAGCTCCTTTATTGATTTTTCAATGGATGATGATTACTTATGCTCAGCCAGATCTTCTGTCTGGAACTCATTCATCGTCCTAATTTTTTGCAAATAATTGTATACGGTAAACTTGGACACACCTAGTACGGATGCGACATATTCAGTCGCTCCCTTTATAAGAAAGGTCCCTTTCTCTTCAAGCTGACGAACACATTCCACCTTCTCATCTAAACTCATTAATGAAGGTGCTTTTTTAAAGCCATGGAGTACTTGTTCAACCATTTCATGTGTCACATCCTGAACAGAAGTGAAAAAGCTTTCCGTTTTTTCCTGTTGCTCATCAAAGTTGATAAATTCTTCAATTTCTCCGCCGAATTGCATAAGGAGGCTAATATCGTAATTCAAACATAACGCCCCAATTACTTTGCCTTTATGATCACGCAGGAAAATAGTAGCCGATTTCATGATATTCCCTTTCTTCGATTGCGTTTTATAATTAGGAATATCTTCAATATCTTTTTTCTGTTTTGCTAATTCATTTAGAACAAGGTCTGTTATTGGAGATCCGATTTCTCTCCCTGTCACATTCCCTGCAAGATGAATGAGTGATTTTTTTAGATCAGCAAAATCATGAACAGCTACCTCACAACGGGAGCCGAACATTTTCACAAGCATATCGGCTGTACGAATTGCTAAATCAAAAATCGGCTGGTGAGATTCCTTCAATTCAGACACTTCCCTTACATGTATGTCAATTTTCTATAGTAATCCCATTTTATGAATTCATCATACCACAAAAAAGAGATAGTTAAAATAATATTTTAATAGCTACAAAAAAATTGTAATACCAATAAAAATCCACCAAAAAAGCACCGAATGGAAGGGTATCCCCTTCCACTCAGCCTGATAATATTCAATGGTTCTAATTGATTGAAGAAATCAAGAAAATGCGGATCTAAATCAGTTAGGGAAGTACAAGAATTTTACAAATTATTAAACAATCAATTGGAAGTCATTGACAAAGACATTTGTATTAGTGTACTATACAACTAGTTTACTAATACAATTAGAAAGAAGGTGGATAGGATGTTCAAACAGAAACTTATACCCATTTGTTCTATCCTTTTATCGCTGCTCCTCATCTCTGGTTGCTCTGTAAAGATAGATAAGGATGCAAAGCCTGGTATCAATATCTATAAAGTTGATAAAAAGGAAGACAATGATGAGAAAGCAAATGAATAATTTTAATTAAGTAAAAAAAAGGATCCCCTAAAAAAAAGATTGAATTATTTTGGATTTTCTCTGGATAGTGATTGGCATACTTCCTGTTATTTATAGAAACATTCATACTTTTAAAAAAATGATAGAATATCCGTTCAAAGCCGCAAAGGACCGCACAAATTTGATTTATATCATATGTGCGGTCCTTTTATTTAGCATTATGACCCTTTAAAAAGTGATACACTGTTTCCCATCAATCTTTCTGGGTGTCTAGTCCCTCCACTCAAAAATTCTTATAAGCTATAACCCCCCACCTGATCCGTTCCCTTGATTTTAATTCTTGAAGCCATTGAAAATTCATAAAAATTAAATTCCTTGACAAGTAAATGGATTTGTGAAAAGATACTCACGAGTAATATTACTTGTGAGTATCTTATTTGAGGTGAATCATATTTATGAATGAAAGAGGTCTTAAAGGGCTGGAAAGTCGTATGCGATTGCTTGAAGCAGCAGCGGCTGAATTTGCAAGGAATGGATTCCATGAAACGAAAATTAGTACAATCGTTAAAAAAGTGGGATTGACACAACCATCGTTCTATATTTACTTTTCTAGTAAAGAAGCCATATTTGAAGAATTAATAAGCGAGTTTCATTCAAATTTAAAAAAGCTTATTGAATCGAAACGTTTAGAAGACAATTTAGAACATATGGATCTATCTAATCGTTTAGCAGAAATAGTAGAAAACGTGTTTTTATTTTTAAAAAAAGATCCAAATTTAACGCGTATTGGGTTTAGTCTCAATCCAAAAGCTGATGATCTTATAGCAGATCTAACCATTATACTGAAGAATAATCTAACCACAGAACAGCAGTTTGGTTATTTCCGTCCAGAAATAGATATGGAGATTGTCGCTAAATGTATAAGTGCTGTAATTTTGCACCTAAGCTTCATATATGTCATCCCGGGAATTAAAGATACAAAAAGCTTGTCTCTTCAGTTAGTGGATCTCTTTTTACAGGGGATGTTAAACGAAAATGATTAATCAGAATTGAGGGAGAACAATTGATAACAATTATATTAAAAGTAGTCTTGGCAGTTTTTATGTTAATAGGAGGGATTATTAAGGTTTTCCGTATACCTTTTCAAGTTGAGCATTGGTTGAATTATCAATACCCTTTATGGTTTTTAACCATTACTGGACTACTTGAAATCTTAGGAGGGTTAGGTCTAGTAGCTGGGATATGGAATCGATATTTGGCAATTGGTTCAAGTATACTATTTGTTATTCTCATGGCCGGGGCGATACACGCACATCTTTATAGGGCTCACCAATCAATATTAATGACTATCCCCGCCTTAACTTGCTTAATTATTTCAATAATTATCGTTATTTCGGAAATTAAATTAAGATCTTAATTACTGCCTTAGCAACCGCTGTCATCATTTTAGACAAGGTTGCTTGAATGAAATCCAATGATGTAGATGAAAAAAGTCAACCTTTGAAGAATAGTTTTTTGAATTTGAAATAATAAAAATACCAATTGTGTACTCGATTATAAAGCTGGTCTGGTATTCCGAAATACTGAAGGTGATTAGGCCGAGATTCTTTCAATGGAACGGTTTCTCCGGGAACCCTACTGGATTTTTTCGATTTATCCAGTGGGGTTTATTGCCAGTTGCTATTGACGGCTATTGATTTTTTTAAAAAAGAGATTTTATCAGTGATGATACTGGTTAGGGTGGCGATAAAAGCACTGCCGATTATATCTGATGGATAATGATGCCCTACCCAAATACGAGAGATGCCCGTCAATAATGATAATACCCACATGATTGAACCAAGAAAACGGTCATAAAGAAAGATAGAAGAGGAAATAGCGAAAACAAGCAACGTATGTTTACTTGGAAATGTAGAATCTTTTTTTGAAGGAATAAGTATGCCGACACGATTTGTCACAAAAGGACGTGGTTTAAAATAAAACAATTTAATGAACGTATGAATAAACAGTGTAATCCCTATAGACATTACCGCATTAAAAGACACTTTTTTGTAGGAATCGTTTCTAAACCACATGAAGACCAAAACGAATATAAATACATAACGAATCCTATTTGATATCAAGATCATCAGCCAATCCATTGCTGAACCTCTTCCAGAAAATTGATTGATAAACATGAATACTTTATTGTCCATAAAAAAAACTCCTAACTATATAGATACAAATAAAATTCCCAACTATTAACGAAATATGTATAAAACGAAGCTTCCAAACAGATTTGGATTGCAATAGGAAGAAGTTGGATTCCTTACCTATCTTTAGGAAACACTGCATGAATAAACCACTTATATAAAGGAAATTACTTTGTACAAACTTCTTAAAGAATACATAAAAAAACGGCTATATAAACAGCCGTTTTCAATTATTTCAATTGCCAACTTGCCACGGACGACTAACTGATTTGTTTCTTTTCTTCTGCTTTGGTCCTAATTCTTCCCGTTTCATTTTACGTGGCTCCATTCCTCTTTCCATTCTCGTTCGGAGTTCATTCGAATAAGAAAAAAGATTAGGCGGGAAAAACACGCGTGAAGATTCTTCCAAACAGTCTGGACATGCTGCACGATCTTTTTTTCCTGTCATTGATGTAAAAAACAATGTAAAATCGCCACAATTTTGGCAGCAAAATGTATAACTGGGCACAAGAATTCTCCTCCCAACAGCTTATTTCGGCAAAATATCCTTTTCAAATATTTGTGTCGGTATTGCTACTGTACAACATGCATTCGGAATATCAACTATCCCGTTTATTCGCCCTTCAACTGGAGCAGTACTTAATAGCATATATGCCTGCTCCCCTGTATATCCCAATGTTTTTAAATATTCAATTGCATTTAAACATGCTCTTTTATAAGCAATATTCGCATCTAGGTAATGCTGCTTACCATCCTTCTCATCTACTGATATCCCTTCAAAAACGAGGAACTCCGAATAAAGAGGGTCAACTGGACCTGGTTTGAACACCGGATTATCCGTTATTTTATATTTATCCATCCCACCTTTAATAACATCCACTTTAAGGTCAATCCAGCCAGCCATTTCGATTCCGCCACAAAAAGTAATTTCCCCGTCACCTTGTGAAAAATGAAGATCACCTACAGACAATTTTGCCCCTTTTACGAAAACAGGGAAATAAATTCTTGAACCTTTTGATAGATTTTTAATATCGCAGTTTCCTCCATTTTCCCTTGGAGGAACGGTCCTGGCTCCCTCTTTTGCAACTCGGTCAAAATCGGCCCCTTTAAGAGTGCCAAGTACAGCTGCTTCCGGGTTAGGAGTATTTGCAAGGGCAGGTACTCGGTCTGGATCTGTCATCTTCAATTCATTTTCTCGTTCATTCCATTTTTGTAAAAGCTCAAGTGAAGGTGCCACACCAATTAATCCAGGATGCATCACTCCAGCAAATTTCACACCTGGCACATGTCTTGATGTTGTGTAAATCCCTTCAATATCCCAAATCGATTTTGCAGCTTCGGGATAATGATCTGTTAAAAAGCTCCCCCCATTCTCTTTTGCAAAAATGCCGTTAAAGCCCCATTCATATTCTTGAAACGTTCCAATATCCAATATGTCAACAACTAAAAGATCTCCTGGTTCAACACCGTTTACATAAACAGGGCCACTTAATACATGTACGCGGGCTAAATTCACATCCCTAATATCATTGGGACTATCATTATTTTTGATTTGTCCGTCTGTCCAATCTTGGCATTCCATTCGAAATGCAGTTCCGGGATCAACAGAGAAAGCAGCTGGTATATCAGGATGCCATCTATTATGTCCAGGATGAAGCTGTTCCTCCATTGGTTTACTTAAATCAAGCTTGTACATCGTTTTTGGCATTTTTATTTCCTCCCAATATAAAAAATTGATGGGCTAACGGAGCAAAATATGTATGCGTTTTCTAGTACAAGTATATGTTTCAGAAATCGCTTTATTCTACTTATCCCTGTACATCCAGGCAATAAACAACCACATATAAATCCCAGCTTGTTTTATTTCACTGCACAAAGTGTCCCTCGTACATAAAGACATGCTCAGCGTATCAGACCGACCAATGTATTTTTACAAAAAAACACCGCTGCAGACTTTCTTACAGCGGTGTAAGTATCGATTATACATTTTTTAATATTAAATATAGACGATTGACACGTTCTTCCTTTTCGTCATTTGATGACAGATCGAACTTTTTTAATAGATGGAAGACTTCATTTAAGATGTCTTGAGTATGTTCCTTTTGAAAAAAACCCTCAAATAAATGAATTGTATCATTTGGTAAAAATTCCTTTTGTTGCTCGTACTTTGCCTTTACATCTTCGTGGGAATGATCCAATTTGCATTCGCTCATTCAGTTTACCTCCTTGTTTGTTTTGCTTTATTTTACTATGCTTTTGAAAAAACACCAAAGCAAAATCGATTCTATTTCTTTATGTAAGAATAATATAAAAAAGACGACCCATTAAATTTGGTTTCAGAATTCAAGAGTCGTCTTTTTTAACGAGCGGTAACAAGCAATGTCCTCTTGTGAAGTGGCACTTCTTATTATTTCGTTTGACAAGCAATAGCTTTTTGTGTATTCAAAATTTTTACTGCAGCTATTGTTCTTAGGAGTATTTAAATTTGGGTTCCCCTTAAGATTGTTTTTGATTTCTTCCGCAGCCGCAGCCACCGTTTTTATATTTCAGTTTTCTATGATTGGCTCCTCCTAGTACGGTATTGGATTTGATCTTATGCCCCATATAGGGTATGGATTCCGGAGATTGTTGCGATTCAAAAGATCTCTTTTGAATTTTTATCGCCTGTTTTTTTATCAAAATTCTCCCTCCTGGATATTTAGGTTGCTATACATTTAATTATATGTCTCGTAAAAATACGACGTGTTTCGTTTAAAACCCATTTTTTCAGTCTCAAGTAATCATTCTTCAAATAAATAAAAGAAGCGGCGTTCTGCTTGACCCGCCGTCTTTTTCACTCATCCATTATAATTAACTTCAATGGGACTGCCGTTCCCTTAATTATTTGAAAACAACCCACTTCTACTTTCCCTTTATAAAAAGAAACAATTAAATAAGCTAAATTGGGATACGGATTATTTTCAATATCATGCGAAGATGGATAGGCAGATGAGCTTGGATGAGAGTGAAATATACCTGTAATTTTTTCACCCATTCCATTTGCATTCTTTGAAGTACGTTCGATTGACTCCTTAGACATCATAAACCGGTTTAAATGAAGAGATTCATTTTTTATTTCCCATAGTTTTGTACCATTGAATTGTTTTCCTGAAAGTAACCCGCATGCTTCATAAGGCAATGCTTGTTGACAATACACAATCATTTCTTCATAAACTGCTTTTTTTATTTCAAAAGAAGGTTTACGAAGATCTAGATTGTTCAAATTATCTTTGATTTCCGTAGTTTCCCATCCCCGTGGGCTGGGTTGTTTTATTGCGTAAGGTGAAGAAGTCCATGGTTCCATGCTGCCCACTCTGACTTTTGGGAATGGGCTGGTAGCCACGCGGCTGCTGCATCATTCTTTGGAACCAATCGACTTGTTGTTGACCTTGTGATTGAATTTGTTGTTGTCCCTGTGGCTGAGCTTGCTGTTGGGTTAACTGTTCTGACTGCTGTGAGGAATTATTTTGCTGAACAGGGCTATTATTTCTCACGGAATGTTCAGTTTGTGTGTGCATTTGATTCTCTGACTCTACATTCTGATATGAATGGGTGCGTTCAGGTGCTGATTGTGATATTGGCTGATTAATATATTGCTTAATAAAATTCTCTTTTTCCTCCAATGTAGATTCCAAAGCATTAAATTGAAGTTTCATTTGCTTCATCTGCTTTTCCCAAGTCTGCCTGTCTTTTTCGTACTGATTAATTTTTAATCGATACAGTTCGATCTCTGCCTGGAATTTTTCAATCTGTTGTGCAAGTACACGTTCTCCATCCTTTTTAGCTTTATAGATTTCAATCTCTTTCGCTTGAAGCTCTGCAGTAAGTTTTAGATTATTCTGTTCCATTTCTTCCATTTTCACAATCGTTGCTTTTGTTTCTTTTAGTTCAGCCTTTAATTCATCAATTTGCTTGGACCATGATCCTTTTTCGGTATCGAAATGTTCAGACTTTTCTTTATATACATTCACTTGATCCTGCACATGTTCAAGAACCTTAAGATACGATTCTTTCTCACGCTGATAGTGATCAGTAAGCATATTAAATTCATCAATTTTTGACTCTAAATCCTCTTTAAGCTTTAATTTCTCATTTTCGAATTTTTCAAGCTTCGTTAAGGAACTTTGTGCTTTCAGCAATTCATTTCTCATGATCTCAATTTGGTGTTCTAACTCATTCTTTTTAGCCTCTGACTTCTCATATTCTTCTTTAAGCAAAATGACTTCTTGCATGAGCATCTCCTTCTCTTTTTTTATTTGTCTAAGTTCAATAGTCTTTGCTTCCAATTGGTGTTTTAATGATGATGTCATCCGTACTAACTGCTTTGTCTCTGCAAAAACCTCATTTAAATTGGAAGTGATTTTTTCTAGTCTTTTCTCATCGGATTCCCTTTGTGAAGATATGCTTGAAATGCTTTCATGAATCGAAGCATTTTCCTCTTCAAGATGCTCAATCTTATTAAGGAGTGAAATTTTTTCCTCGTTATACCGATTGTTTGCTTCTTCTAATTTACTCATTTCTTTCACTTGGTTCTCCAGACGGTTTAACATTTCTAATTTCAGTGATTCTAATTCTTTTATTTTGAATTTTGCTTCTGATAATTCTGTTTGCAGATGACTAACAGACTCAAGCGCAGTATTTTTTTCTAATTCCAATTGGGGTATCTTTTGTTGATAAGATACGTTTTTCTGTTGTAATTGTTCCTGTTTTTCCTGGATTCTTTGAAAGTCATGGCCCATTTTTTCATATTGCTTAAGTAATTGATCATAATCCTCATTTCTTTGTTTTAATTCTTCTTCCTTGTCCCTGAGTAGATGTGTATATTGCTGGATTTGTTCATGCGCTTCGGACAAACTACTGGATATTCTGTCCCCATGCAACTTACTTGTTCGATCCTTTTCTTTATAAGCTTCTATCTGTTCCTCGTATTCAACCATTTTCGCCTGTAGCTTTTTATTTAATTCCTGCAGCTGGCTATTTTCTACAGCATGATCTTCATCTAGATCTGTTCGGACCGTTTTTTTTTCAAGCATGGTGATTTTTTCCTGTAAAGCTATATTTTTCATCAACAGCTCATTATAATCCGTTATTAATTCATCTTTTTCTCGATGAGAGGTTCCTTCGGCTTTCATTCTTTTGGAGAGTTCTACATTCAACCGCTCATTCTCGTCTTTCAACATATTTATTTGTTCCAGGTATCTCCTATCTCTCGTCTGACTATCCGCTCGGTAAAAGGATAGTTCAGACTCTAAATGAATCACCTTCTGTTGAAGCTGTATATGTGTCAGTTTTTCAAACTGATTCCGTCTTATCATCAGTTTCTCCTCCTTAGTCATTAGCCCAGTTCTTTTTTTTCATTCTATGCTTCCTGGGCAAAAGTGTAACTGAATAGACGGAGAACACTTTTCATCAAATCTTTATATGCTTAAAGAACTAAACATTCGAAACAGATTTAATTAGGCTTATTTCATCCATAATTTAAATCACACCTCTGAATGAAGGGAATATATTATGTATGGGTCAACTGTACGTAGAAATCTTTTCATAAATTCGCCTAACATGTACACCTAAAAATGCACTCCTGCCTAAACACAGATCGGGGATAACCGCATAGTATACAGTAGGCTCAGCCCCATTAACATAATATTTGAGGAGATGATTGTTTCATGGATTTTAAATCAATTAGCGGTGGCCAAGAAACTTTATGTATAAAAGTAAATAAAGTTTACGACTGGGTCACCCGCCAAGCAGATGTGCCGCTAATAGCTTTTACTGGCACGGATTCTCTTGCTGAAATTGGATTTGATTGCCCAAGCGGCGTAACCCCTACTCCAGGCGGTGCAGGTGATCCATGTGCCTTTCTTGGTGGAAACCTGACAGTAGAATGCTTCCCTACTGATGAAGACGGTAATCCAATTGACCCGTTAGCACCTGGGGCCATTCTTTGCCAGGAAATACCACAGCCAGAAGGACGTGCAAGTGGACAATTCCAGCTACCTGATGGATCTACTGTTACACTTCAAAAAGTTAAAGTGTTGAAAAAAGGATTTATCGTAGTACGTGTATCAAATGCTGCTGGTCTAAGCTGTACTTCTGATCCAATTCCTTGGGCTGTATCTGAGAAGTTCTTCCTATGTGCACCTCCAGGTACATTCCTCCAATGTGAAATTACTGACTTTGAGTGCGATGCGAACATCATTTGCCGCCAAGTCGGAATTACTCCAGGAGTATTCGAGTTCCAACAGCTTGATATTTCAATCAATCTATGTCAAAACGTTCAAATGGAAGCGATGGTCAAATTAGAAATTACAGCAGACTTCTGTCAGCCACGCCCTGATATGCCGTTTGTCTGCCCGCCATTAGCATTCCCGCCTCAATGTCCAACCGTGTTTCCAGGACCTGGCCCAACACCGACAGGGATATAAAAAGAATCTGATTTCATACAGCTTGTTAACTGAGGAGTTCCGCTCCTCTTTTTTGATTGTATAAATATTTCGAAATATTTATTATCCATTCATGCATAGAATGTAAAGATATCTTCAGAAGATTCAAGGTGGGATCGATATGTTTTGGAAAAAAAAACCGAAGGAAACTGCTGAGGCATCTGTCTGGTTCAGCTATACTGTAATGCTACCTGATATGGATGAGGATGAAAAAGAAGTGACAGTAATTGGAAATATGATAATTAAAAATACAAGCACTCATTCTGTATTAAATAATCCGATGATTTGTATACGTATTAAGCCTCCTGAAGATGTTCGACTTGGCGGGAAAATTGGTTCTGTCACACATACTGCTCTAATGATAGATGGAACGAACAGCGAAGCATGGCACTACTTCCATGAAAACTGGAAGGAACAGGCAGATAAAACTGGGGAGCATTGGCTGAAGCCTAACCGGCTCCAAAAATTAGAACCCGGTGAAATTTTAACATTTGAAAACGAGCTGCGAATTCCAACAACAAAAAAAGAAAAATTCGTTTTGTTAGAGGGCTTTTTCTATTGTGAAGAGATCAAAAATGGCATCGGAACTTTAAACAATATTTCTATCAATCTGTAGGAGAATGTAATGAAAATACTCTTTATTTCTTCAGGGTATAATGGAATTTATGACTATTTTGAAGCATGGATATTACAAGAGTTAAACAAAAAACATGAGGTAAAGTTCTTTCAAATCAAAAGCGGACTTCGTACCTTACAAAGTTTGACAAAATCATTTTTGCCTGAGACAGCAATCACAATGGTAGGCTTTAAGCTGCCAAACAGCATGATCCAATGGCTGAAAGCTAACAAAATAAAGACGGCTGTATGGTTCACAGAAGACCCTTATTACATCGATCAAACAGCAGAACTTTCCCATCATTACGACTTTGTATTTACAATTGATTTAGCAGCCCTTGAATTTTATAAAAAAAACGGCCACAAGCATGTTTACCAATTACCGCTCGCTACTGAACCAGAAATATTTAAGCCTAACGAGATAGAAGGGCAATCTAAAAGTGATATATGCATAGTTGGTTATCCTTATCCTGATCGGATACAATATGTCCAGTTCTTATTACAAAACACACCTTACTCTATTAGGGTTGTAGGAAATTGGAAAAAACCATTGTATTACTATCAAAATAACCCAAAACTAATGATTAAAGAGGGCTGGGTCAAACCAACGATTGCAGCATATTTTTATAACCATGCGAAAATAATTTTAAATACACACCGCCCATTTAACTTAAAGCATAACCAGAACCGGCTTGGCATCGAAGGTAAGAGCATCAATAATCGAACCTTTGATGTTGCTGCTTGTGCTGCCTTTCAATTGATTGAATATAAGGAGGATTTACCTAACCACTTTGATGAAGATGTGGAAATTGCTACTTTTAAAAGTAATGATGAGCTTCTTAAAAAGATGGGGTATTATTTACAAAACGAGAAAGAACGAGAAAACATGGCTGCTAACGCCAGAAAACGAGTATTAAAAGATCATACGTTTGAGAAGAGGCTTGATAAATTCATTCATATTATTAGTAATTCCTCCACCTAATCCTTCATTCTAATGAATCTTGCAAGAACTATTTCAGAAAGAAGCGATTGAAGTGACAATCGCTTTCCAGAATCCTTTTATCTGTTCGTTCCATACTTGGTCACAGTAGGCGTTTTTTTGACCATCACTTGAGATGGAGCTACTTTTGTCATTTGCATAGGCCTTCCATGATACTTGCCATCAGCTGAATATATTTTATTAATCTTATTGCATAGACACATAGGATCACCTCCCCTTCTTAAAGTAAAATATGAAAAAATTTTGTTTTTGCTTGTACTTCTGTAATGAAAGGTCCAATTTAATGGAATTGCACAAATAAAATATTAAAAATAACCTTGATAATTTTGAACGAAAATGATTCGGTTTTCCTCATATCCGTTTAAATTTACTGTCCCTGTTGCATGGAGACACCACGGTCGTACTTGCCTTGGAACCCCTACATCATATCCTGCTTTTTCAAATTCTATGCTTTGGGAAACATCATAGAAATGCCATCCTTGAAATAATTCTTCTCTCCATGTAAGGTCGTACTGGGTCACCATGATTAACCCATCGATTGCTTTAACCTTCTCATAGTCTTCCATGACCGGGCGATTTGCTAATGTTCCTATTGTTTTTTTACCTTTAGGGGTATAATAGACAGCTCCATATACGAGCTTACTATTCCACCAAATCCCATTAGGGATCGTTTTTGCTCCTACCATTCCAAGCATTCCTAATTTGGGATATTTATTAAATAACGAAATGATATCGTAAATGAAATGATGATTAAAAATATATGTGTCCTGATGTAAATAAACTTTATATTTGGCATCGCTTTTTTTCATCCCTTGATTGTAACCTGATGTTAGACTTGAAGCATTTTCAATAGAAATCGTTTCAATTTCATAGCCTTCTGGTACCTTTAGCGAATGAATATATTGTAACGCTGTATTGTATGTTTCAGCATGATTAACACAAGTAATAAAGCAAATTTTATTGTTATTCAACTTTCGGCCACCTCTTCATTCCTATCATTTTTAAATATATTCATAGATTATCATTCACTTTCATTCATTTTTTGAAAGAGTATGTACGATTTGAAATTATAATTAAAAGGGGCGATATAAGTGAACAAAAACATGAAAGATAGGTATCCGCTCGTTTCTATTTTAATTCCTACATATAACCGCCCTCATTATTTTGAATTAGCTTTAACGAGCGTTTTGGAGCAAACATATCCCAATATTGAAATTTTAATTGGGGATGACAGCTCCAATGAAGACACAGCAAACCTTGTGCAAACTAAATACCTACCTGCTTATTCGAATATTACTTTTATACGCAATCAACGTACGCTCGGGCCATTGGATAACAACGTAAGCTTACTTGAAAAAGCAAATGGGGACTATATTAATTACTTAATGGATGATGATCTATTTTATCCTGAGAAAATAGAAAAAATGATGGCTTATTTTTTAAATGATTACAAGGAAGAAATTTCACTGGTCACTTCTCATCGAAACTTGATAAATGAAAATGGAATGCCTCTTCCTGATGGGCAATTGAATCAAAAAATAAGCCAAACAAATGCCATTGCCTCGGGAATTGAAATAGGAAACCGAATCTTAATGGATTGTCATAATTATATTGGTGAACCGACCACTCCATTATTCCGGAAACATGATTTGACAGAGCCTTTTGGAACATTAAAAGGTCGAAGATATCATTTCAGTGTAGATATGGCATCCTGGTTAGTATTGTTATCCAAAGGAAACATAGCCTATATTTCTGAACCTTTAAGCTGCTTTCGATTACACCGAGATCAACAATTACAGTCATACTCGAAACAAATTGATGGTATAGAAGATTTAACTCATCTAATTGTTACCGCTAAACAATATGGTTTTTTGCAGGAAAGGGAAGAATGGGAACAAGCTTTAATTGAATCGTTAAATTGGATTCAAAAAGGATTTCTTTATTATCGAGAGGACAATACTGAAATAAAAAATAGGCTACTTCAATGTCAGGAGCTTGTTCATAAAGAATTAACCTCCC
Source organism: Cytobacillus sp. (assembly GCF_032154635.1). GTDB lineage: Bacteria > Bacillota > Bacilli > Bacillales > Cytobacillaceae > Cytobacillus. The sequence continues at coordinate 43,836 of NZ_JALDXW010000029.1, forward strand.
ATTAAAAATCAGGCTTTAATATTTGCTAAACGCTGAAGTTAGATTGCTCATTACTCTTGGCCAGTTATATTTCTGTGCTGTTTGTATGGCATTTGCGGAGAGATAATTTGCCAGTTCTCGATCTGTTAGTACTCTATAAATAGCATTCGCTACACCATCGACATCTCCACCATTTACCATTAGACAATTATACCCATCTACACAAAATTCTTCATTTCCATTCGCTCTCGTAGTAACTACAGGTGCACCGCATGCCATTGCTTCAAGAATAGGCATACCGAATCCTTCATGGAAGGAGGTTTGAACAAATACGCCACAATTCGCGTAAAGGTAGGCTACTGTTCGGTCGTCAGGGACAGAAAAATGTAGAGTAGGAATGTGGGGGATATTTGGTGGTTCTAGACCGAACGTAACTAGAGATACGTTATTTAACATTTGATAAACCTTTTGTACGGCTTCAGCTGTGACATGAAAGCCTTTCAAATGTTGACTTTTTCTACTGCAAGCCAAAATGCGAAGCGGATCATAATCATGTGTTCTATTCGGTCTGAAAACGTCATGATCAATTGCGATTGATACATTCGTGGCCTGCTTTTGAAAACGCTGTGCTAATTGTTGAGTAGTCCAATCAGCTACCGTTAAGTATTGAACATTCTTCTGGTAGGTTTGAAGAACTCTTGCTCTCATATCTGGTGAATGCGGATAATAACTCTCTTCAATATCCTGTACAAGGTAAAATGGAATGCCTCGTCCATTTTGGAGCGGATCACAGCTGTTCATTACGGTGTCGAGTGTATTCCACCAAGTGGCTACTTTTATTGCATCCATAATTTTAAGCTGCTGCAGCATTTTCTGATAGTTTTTAAATTTTATAGTCTGTATCTTTAACGGAAACCAGCGCGGATGATTATCCAATGAAAACAAATAAACCCGATAACCCATATCATGTAAATGATTTATATGCTCAAAAACATTCTTGACTCCACCTGATACACCATTAGCTTCAAGCACATAAACAATCTCTCTATGATTTAAGGATGTGATAATAACCCCTCCATTTCAAATCAAATTGTTTCCTCGCTTCAAAATCCTTCATTCGATAAAATTTAATTTTTTTATGTCCTCCTCTTGTTTGGCCTTCCAAATGAATAGCTGCTGCTGGACCGCAGTAAACCACCCTCCATCCTTTTAATCTTGCTCTGAAGCAATATTCTACATCCTCAAAACCTGTAAAAAAATCTTCAGAGAAAAGACCTAAATCTGCGATGGCATCCTGTTTTATTAGTATTAAGGCACCTGTTACGGCATGAACGTCATCAATGGCAAGGGCAGGTGCATAATCTGCGTGTAAACCAACGTATCGATGATAAAGCTCTGCGCTCATTCCTCCATGCTGAATCGTTTGATTTGGATAAAGCAAACGTGCACCAACAACGCCAATATCGAGTGAGCTTTGTATGGTACTAATCATTTTTTCTAGCCATTCAGGTTGATGAAAAATAATATCGTTATTAACGAGCGCGATATGTTTACCTCTAGCCTGTCTAATCCCTTGATTAACGGTACTGCTAAAACCTCCATTTTGGGTTTTTAGGATGACTTTAATATTTTCCTTAGATCCCCATTCCAATAGCTGCTGTTGAATATGCATGGCACTTCCATCATCCACTACGATAATCTCGTAAGAAGTTTTCGTGGTCGTCGCTTTTAAAGTGGCTGCACATTGTTTGACCAAATCAACTTGATTAAAGCTTGGAATGATGCAGCTGACAATATTTTCAAAATCAACTTTCCAAGGAGGATGGGGTGAACTTAGAAGTGAAATACATTCCTCTGAAGTTAATATATCTCCTAAAACTGTAATCCGATTTCCTTGTTTCTTAAGCGTTATTACAAATCCATACAGCCCTCCATGATCAGGCTCACGATATAACAATTCCCTGTAAAGGCTCTGTACAAATAAAATTTCATTCGCTTGAAAAAACGTTCTTAAGATTCCAGCGATTGTTTGGTTTTGTCTGGCGAGAATGGCAGGTGGGTGATTGTAATGCTGCACACATTCATTACTTTGCAGGACTGAGTTAATAATAGAGATTTTGCTGTGACCAGACATGATAAGATTTTGATAATGCTTTATTTCAATGGCATTCGGTTCCCGCAGTAATAACTCCTTATATAAACTAATTACAAACTCTGGTCCATCTTTTTGGTAAATACCATATAACCTTTGAATGATTCTCAATTCTACCACCCCAGGAAAATAAAAATATACAATAGTCATTACGTTTCAATTAATTATGGTGAAAACAAAAAGAGAAAATGCCTTTTACTTTCAAAAGGAATTATCTTTAGTAAAAAGTGCTGTGCATTCTGGAGATGTTAAAATAGATTCAATGACAAAAATCCTGCTGCCGCCTTGGTTTAGAATATTTATAAAGCCTTGCATTCCTTCTTCATCAGGTTCACGAAACAGCAATTCTCGGTAGAGGCATTTAACAAAATCCGCATCACCGTATTCGTTGAATGTTCTTAAAACTTCAATAATCGTTTGATTGTATCTATTTAGAGGATTGAGCGGCTGGTTGAATTGCTGACTACATTCATCACTTTGCAAAAAGGCACTTAAAATAGATATTTTACTAACGCCAGAGAATAATAACTTTCGATAATGATCTATTTCTATCGGGTTAGGCCAGCGTAATAATAATTCCTTATATAAACCATTAATGAATTCAGTGGACTCGCATCGATATAACTGGTGGATTTTGTCCATTACTCTAAATTTGTTTTCGGGATACGAATGTATTTTGTTTGTACTATCTTGAAACCTGCCGCCAGTCAATTGATTTAAAGCAAATGATATATCCATAGCAGCCTGGTCATAGGTAAATATTTTGTCAATAGAGCTTTTTAGTTTATTGCCTCTACCAGCTGCTTCATTATAATTTGCATAAATGTTCCTCATCCTTTGTTTCAAATGTTCAATAGAAGCTTCTGCCCATAACTGATCACTTCTATAACCGTGATAATGAGATTGTGGCATCACTGGTACGAAGTGATAGGGAATTAAATAACTATTTTGTTCATTAAGAAAATCAAGCTGACCTCCCCATGCTGTCGCAATGACCGGGAGACCTCGTTTGCCAGCTTCCAGCATTGGGTAACCAATTCCTTCCCCTCTGCTCGGAAGAACGAAAGCACTGCAATGGTTATATAATCCTTCCATTTCAAATTCATTTCTAATGGTCAAATCAATGTAATATCTTCCAGGATCTTTATATTTTCTGCTTTCAGCTGCGACCAGTTCTTCGATTTTTTGGTTATTGTGGGCTCCAGTTTTAATAATAAGCACTACATCTTCATTTGATGAAAATTCCTCGAAATAAGCTTTGAGCAATAAATCGTACCCTTTCCTTTCTATCCAACTAAATATAGATAAAAAACGAAATGTAGGGAGCTGATGAATGTATGATGGAACTTGACTAGAAAGAAAATGCAAACTTTGTGGAGATAAACATGGTCTAATTTTAAAAACCGGAATAGTTAGACCTGCTTGGCGCATGATTTTAACATTATGTTCACTTGAAACAAAAACGGCATCCATTTCATTGCATATGTTAATCCAATGATCAGGAATTTTTGATGTTTCCCAATAAGTGAAGCCAATCGTTATTCCGGGCATCCGTCTCCATGAATCGGGTGGCTGATGTAAGATATATACTTGATTTCCAAAAGCATTTGGCTTTTCAATTAATTCTTTGAAAAGATTGCTTTGATCTGGGGGCAGATTTAACTGATAACCATGGTTTATTAAATCAAGCTTTACATCTATTCCATTTGAATGTAAAGCTAAAAGATATTCCCTAGCAGCTCTGCTATAACCTGAATGATCATAAACTGATCCTTTCCAGACAATTTGCATGATCACCCCTCCATTTTCCTTCATTTACTTTATGATTCAATCGAGATTTCTCTAAATCTGTCCATCATTCTCTCTGCACTTTTAGACCATGTATAGTTATTTAAAACGGCGTCTCTTGCAAGCTGTCCCTTGTACACGGCTTCATTTTGATTCATATAGACATGTCTCATTAACGATCTTAAGTGATCTTTATTTGGCTCAGCCCATGAAAGTTCGCTATTTAGCTTTTGATAACCTTTTACATCGATAAGATAGCCATTCGTATGATTTATAAAATCAAGATGAGCTGACCAATTAGTAGTAATGACAGGGAGAGCTGTTGCCATCGCTTCCATCACTGTCATGCTCCATCCTTCCCCGCGTGTGGGCAGAACATAGCAATTCACACTGTTATATAACTGTGCTAATCTCTCTTCACTCCAATCATCAGTTGTAGAAAGAAAGATAATTGAATCTTTTTTTCTACCTGCTATTTGGTGAACAAATTGATTTACCCTTTCCTGCTGCTGACGAATCTCGTCTTGGCTGCTTGCACGGATTTTGATGATTAAGCTAACATCCTCTTCTTCCCTAAATTCTTCAACAAATGCTTGCAGCAATACATCGTATCCCTTGCGTGCATCCCAACCAGATGAACTCATAATTAAAAAGGAAAAGCTGCGTTTCCCATTAATAGTTAAAGGGGAAAGGCCTGGGCGGTAGATGTCCGCGTTGACTCCTAATGGCATTACTCTAAGCTTGTGAGGCAGCACTCCACTATGAATAAAGCTATGATAATTAAATAGAGACGGAACCCAGATTTCATCCATTTGATTGCAAGCATGTGCCCAATCATTTGGAATTCTATTACACTCAAACATTGTTAATCCAATGCTAAAGTGATTACGATCCTTTTTTAAATAACTGGGAATAAAGTTATAAAAAACAAGATGGTTTTCCTGTAAAGATCGATGGGAAAGACTCTTTAACAAAGACACTTCAGTTGGATCCAGTGATATTGGCTCCCTCTCATTTACACAAGGTGTATACCGTACATTTGCCCCTTGTTTTAACATTTCCAATATTAATGAGCGATTTAATTTTGCATAGCCTGTCGGTTGAAAGAAAGTTCCATAGTTATGAATATTTATCTGATAATTGTTCTGCAAACTCAATCACCTTCTAAAGTCTGTCTGTTTCTTTATATGTTATGTTAAGCCTAGGACAAGCGGAACGAGGGCAATTGCCTTTTTTACACTATTTAAAATAAACAAATAGACTGCCTAAAATGTATATTAAAAAATGAAAAAGGAGAAAAGTGAGAATGATACATATTCAATAGTTGTCCAATCTCAATCGTAATGAGAAACATATTTTATAAGATAAAAAGTTTATGAGGTGATTGATATGATTAACAATAATCAACCTTTTCAGGGATGCTGTCCACTTAGCACGATTCCAACACCACAAAGCTACCTAGGCTAATTGGTTCTCCGGGGCCGCAAGGGCAACCAGGTTCACCTGGACCTTAAGGGATACAAGGAATTCAAGGACCAGCTTGAGTTCCGAGGTCACCGGAAACTGGGTCAACACTTTTTGTTACTGAGCAACAATGAAACACAGTACGTATCTCACTTGGCGCTGATGATTTTTTTATTATGGAAATTCAAGTAATCACAACCGAAACTAACCAAAGGGTTAAACCAGATAGTACAGTGACTATTCTAGTTGACACTGATGGAACTGCAACAAGCTTTTAATATGGTTTGTCAATAAATTTAATTCGAGTCCCATCCACACCAATAACAATTACGTTTCAACATGTAAGTTACTTGAGAACAGCTGGTGTTTTTTCAGATTTATATGAATGGCATCCTAACTTCACATGAGTCGACGTACCTAGACCTATAGGTAACTATACCTATCAAGTTATAGTTTCTGAGGATTCGCTTGTCAGTTTATCAGGATATTTTCGCTCGTAACCACGGACTTACTGCGACTGTTTATCCTCCTGCATAAATATTCTGTTATGTTCAAATCTTGATTACCGTTTTGCTGTTTAGATTATTCACCTGAGGATACAGACAAGAATTAATGTAAAGTAAAAGGAGGATGAACCCAACAAATAATTGGGGTTCATCCTCCTCTTCCAATAAATTAAGCAAATATTCTTTCCTTGATTTGAGATGCAATTTTTTGAAATGAGAAATGATTTCTTATATCTTGCCTTGCCTGTGAAGCAACTTCTTCTCTTTTATTATGGCTTTCAAATGCTTCACGTAACTTTTCTTTTACATTTTGTTTTGTTACCTTCGCCCATTTATGTCCTAAATATAATTCTGGTCTCGACATTTGCAGCTTATCATGTACATATTCCAGCTCTTGCTCTCGTTCTATTAGAAAAGAATTATTTTGATTCATGAATTCGGTAACCCCTCCCCAATTTACGGCAATGACTGGTTTACCCATGGCCATCATTTCCATTTGGGGCATCCCCCAGCCGCATGCCCTTTCGGTTGAAACATAACATGTACAGCTTGAATATAACGATAATAGAGTTTCTCTAGGCATTTTTTCAATAATAAAATGGATATGAGGATTATTTTCTTTAACTGGAATATAAGATGATATTTCCTTCAGAAAATTATCATCATTATTCCAACCAGGGACATAGATCTTTATTATGAGGCTAACATCTTCTTTATCTGAAAACTCCTCACAATAACTAGGAATTAGTAAATCTAATCCTTTACGATAATCAAATGCAATACTATACAAAAATCTAAATGATTTCACCTTTTCAGGAAAAGGATATGGAGCAAATTCCTGATCATATTGCGTGAAATCAATTGGATAATGGATCACTTTAACTTTTGAAGGGTTAACACCAGATTCAGTAAACGTCCGATAATTAAATTGTGTAGGCACCCAAATTTCATCCATATCATTATCATTGCATAAATTAACCCAATTTTCAGGAATACGATCCGTTTCAAAAATAGTAATCCCAATTTTTTTTGTGTATCCTGTTTTGTTGATTCCTGCAAAACTCTCAGGAGTTCCATGAATGATAAGAACGGGGGTATGGTCCAAGCTCTTTACTGGCCAGTGCAGCATTTGAGAGTTTGACAATAGTAAAATATCATCTTTTCCAAGCTCCTGATCTATAGGACCATTATAAATAATTTGTATTGGAAGTCCTATAAGATTCAATGCTCGTAAATAATTTCTAGAAACATTGCCGTACCCTCCGATATCACCTACTGGGCCTAACCATGAAATACTTGATGGTTCTATCATATTATTAAGCTCCTTATCTAGGCTTTCATATTTATGGATTTATTATATGTGTCATTCAATTGTAAAGCTTTTTATCAACTTTGTTTTAGATACATTTCCCATTGCTTTTTAATATTTTCTTTTCCAAACAGTTGAATAGCTTTAATTCTAGCCCGTTCACTTATCTCTTTTGCATGATTATGGTTATTCAGCAATTCTCTTATATACATTTTTAATGTCGAAATATCATCGGAAACATATCCATCCTTACCGTTTTCAATAATATCCTGAATTTCAAAGGTTTGTTGATTATAAAATTGATGGTTACCTCTCTTTTCTCCAATGGATACTATAGGAATGCCTGTCATAAATGCTTCAATAAAACCTAGAGTATAACTCGTTACTTGAGTACCTGTATAGAAAATGACACGGTTATCCTTTAATTCTTGTTTTAATTGTTCGTACGTCAATTCTCCTGCACTTTCAGGCAATCCTTCATTTCCTCGGCCAAACAATTGAACTGGAAAACCATTGCACACTTGATGAAAGAAATCGTAATTGCAATCTATCGCTCTTTGTTTCATCGCTTGATTCAACGCCATGATTTGATTCTTATTTCCATTCCATCCATTATACTCTGCTGGATCTTTGTAAAAGCGGATGATTGCATCGTCCCCTATGTAACCAGGGATCATTTTTTCCCTCGGGGAGTAGCGGACAATTTCTAATCCTTGCCTGCGATATGGCTCAAGTGCCTGCTCTACCGCAGAAACTGACTGACCTATGGATCTCCAAATAACCCGCTTATGCTTGAACTTTTCCCAATTATTCACAACAATTGACGGTGAATGCATAATGATAATAATATCTTTATCTTCAATTAATTCTGGATCAAGATCATCTTTATTGGGTGACCGATCCACCAAATTCGCAAAATGCTGGTCATAACGCATCTCAGGAATAGGAGGACGCAGTGAACTGCCTAAATAAGGACGACAGTAAGCACCATGTGAGTAGCAATCATAACCTAATTCAGTAAATATTTTCAATTCATCGTATTCTAATACTTCATGAACGGATATATATAAAATACGCATGATCTCCCCTTCTTTCTTAAAGTGCCATTATTATAGGTTTTCACCAAAATAATAGAATTCAAAAAAAATAAATAACTGTTTTCTCAGTTTCACAATCGCCTTAGACAATATAAATATGCTGATAACTAGGGAATATTATTTGGGATGATTGAAAGGTGTATTATATTTTTCTTGTGTACGGGGTCCTCCCCATTTAGCTATATAATAGGCTTCCGACTGAGGGAAAGTAATGGTGGTAATAAAGGCTCTATTACTGTCAGAGTGGATAGAAGCACTTCCAACGTGGTTCATTTTATTAGATAAAGGTGTAGAAATCAATTCAAATCCAGCGAGATTCATTCTACGATAATAGTCAGTATCGGCAAAGTAATCTCTAATTATCGTGTCAAAATAGCCTATTTCCTTTTGAGCTTCCATACTATAAGCGGCTAAAGTATCATATAAGGTAAAGATGACTCCCCATTTCCTCCCTTCTTTTATTGTGTTTTCAACAATGGTCAGCAACGCTTCAGGGGTCCCTTCATGTGCTTCCGCGTCACAATGCATGTACATCCATACCTCACATTCCTTTTCTTCAGCTAGGCGGATAATGTAATTCATCGACTGGGTAAACGTAAGCGGCACAGGCGGCTCATAGATTTGAACCTTTGAAGACAGTTCATGCCCCTTTAAATCTCGACCGTCGGAATTATCAATGATTACAGTGTGCTCCCAATAGGGTTTAATGCTTTCTACTGCTTTCTGTAATAAATCCAGGCGGTTAACATATGGAATGCCTACAATATATTTCATACACTTGCTCCTTTCCTTTTAAAAGTTTTACACTTTTAAAATCGGGTTTATCTTATTAATATAGGGGAATTCTTACTTGCTGGAATACTTTACTCAATTAGATCTCAATTATTTTTTCCAATTTTCATAAGATAGAAGCTATACCAACCTGTTTGAAAAGACTGTGAGGACTGACCGTAATATTTTCGTGAAACCACCAAGCTTTGAATAACCCTCTTTTTTGATTGGTTAATATTTGATACATTTCTCTTTTAATTTCATCTCCAGATCTTGAATAATCCCATATATTTATATACTTTAAGTGACCGATATAAAAACCGTAAGGATCATAGCCGCCTAAAAGACCAGAGGCATATACATCTTTTTTCCTACTGGTTAGACCCTGTTTCTTAAGTTCACCATTAATATACAAGAAAGGTGTTTTATCCTTATAAACAATCGCAACATGTGTCCAGTCTTCTAGGGGTGCAGAATATACTAATAATGCCGGGAGATAATTAGAGGAATGTTCAAAAACGGATACACCATTGGTTCCTACAGATACTCCTACTCCTGAACATTCTTCCGTTCCAGTATGCCCTGGCCCAATTACATATTTTTGACCAGTATGTCCACTTACCCCATCTGTAGCTTCTTCGACTATTTTATGGGGTACTTTTGGTTTCACCCAAAATTCATAGGTGAAGGAGTTGGAGATATTTCTAAATACAGGTTGAACAACTAAATGATCTATACCATTAAAAAACATATCTATCCCCCACCTTATTCCCTTTTTTATCCAAATTTAATTAGGGGACCAGCGATTTAAAATCGTAGTCCCTATGGAGAGTTTTTTTCTATAATTATGCTAATCATATATATCGAATTTTATTATAAAGTGAACAACTCTGTAACCTCTTTCCTTTTTAAACTGTAGCTTGTTCAAATTATATATTTATTCTTTATAAATCAGGCCAATTCCATATCCGCCTTGCTCCCAATTCTCAACTATTTCCATATGCCTTTTATTCTCCTTAACTTTTGGCCAAAACTCAGGAACAGTTCCAACAAGCTCTTTTGCACCATGTACAATATCGTGAAACCCAATCAGCCCATCGTTCTTCACTAGAGGTGCATATAAATTAAAGTCTTTTTCCACATTAAAATGATCTCCGTCTATAAACAGAAAATCTAGCTGATTTCCCTGAAGTAAGTCTTGTACTTTATGGAAAGTTTCAAGCGATTGTGAATCACCTTGAATTAAATATAATGTTTGGTTATCTTTTGTTTTAAATGAAGGTACCTCAGAAATATCAATTCCAATTATTACCGCATCTGATGACGATGCTTCCCCTAGTCTTTTCAGAGTTTCACCTCTATAATTTCCAATCTCTAATATAAATCGTGGCTTAATCCGAAAGATTATGTCTGTTAAAGCTGATAGTTCACTCTCAACTTGCATAAAAATCACCTCTTAACATAATTTTACAGCGATTGGTTTTTCTTTATTTTATAAACAGACTATTCTTAAAGTTGATTTTGTAACTTTAGTATGCACCTGTTTATTTACAAATGCTTGCAGTACAAATAACAAATTTAATGATTTCTATTAGAGAAATCACGTAATCAATCACCCCCTTTTTTGGTACATTATTAAATCTTGTTCAACCATCATACTAACCAGCTCTCGGAAGCTTATTTGAGGTTCCCAATTAAGCTTCTTTTTTGCTTTTGTTGGATCACCTAATAAAATATCTACCTCAGCAGGTCGCATAAATCGCGGATCTTGAACTACATAATCCTGCCAATTTAGGCCAACATGTTTAAAGGCCACTTCAACTAATTCTTTGACAGTATGTGTCTCTCCGGTAGCAATAACATAATCTTCCGGATCCTTTTGCTGAAGCATTAACCACATAGCTTTTACATAATCACCAGCAAACCCCCAATCTCTTTTGGCGTCTAAATTTCCTAAAAGGAGTTTTTCTTGGAGTCCAAGCTTTATTTTGGCAACTGCATCCGTCACTTTCCTCGTAACAAACTCAATTCCTCGGCGTGGAGATTCATGATTGAACAATATTCCAGAACATGCATACATGCCATAACTTTCACGATAGTTTACCGTAATCCAATGACCATATACTTTTGCTACACCATAAGGACTGCGAGGATAAAAGGGGGTTTTTTCCGTTTGGGGGGTTTCCATCACCTTGCCAAACATCTCACTGCTTGATGCCTGGTAAAAACGCGCATCCGGTTTTGCTAAACGTATGGCTTCAAGCATATTTGTTACACCAATGCCTGTAACTTCACCAGTATATATAGGCTGTCTCCAGGAATCTCCTACAAACGATTGCGCTGCCAAATTATAAACTTCGTCTGGCTTGATTGCCTGAACTGCTTCAGATAAAGATGTCATATCACGAAGATCTCCTGAATATAACTCAATTTCGTTTTGTATATGCTTGATATTTTCAAAATTCGGTGTAGCCGTTCTTCTTTTTAAACCATAGACTTTATAGCCCTTATCCAAAAGCAACTCAGCAAGGTACGAACCATCTTGGCCTGTAATTCCTGTTATCAGCGCTTTTTTCAATTTTCAGTCCTCCCTATTTAAGCAATGTTATATAATATGAAGGAAATCTTTTTTCGATCATTTGTCCGCAAAATTTTTCTTATTCATTTCATTATTAAGCAATTTTTTGATCGCCTGTTCTTCAGATTTGTGACATACCAAGATCCCTTCTTCTGTGGAAGCAACAATAAGATCCTCTACACCGATAAGAATGGTTTTTCGATCGGAATATACGATGCAATTTGTTGAAGAAGAAGTAATAACATCACCGTTTAGATAATTGTTTTTATGATCGGAGGATTGAATTCGTCCCAAGGAAGTCCATGTTCCTATATCATCCCATTCAAAATATACTGGGACAGTGAATACATTCTCCGCCTTCTCCAAAATCGCATAATCAATTGACACCTTCGGTAATAAGGAATAGACGTCTTGTAATTTAGTTTGATTGTCATTGATGAGTTTCCACATTTCGGACTGATGCTTGTAAAAATTATAGGCTATTGTAGAAGGCTTCCAGATGAAGATACCACTATTCCAAAATACATTTTCATTCAAAATTAATTCTTCTGCTTTTTTTAAATCAGGCTTTTCAATAAATTCTTCTACTTGAAACACCGATGAAGGAACGAGTGTATGTTTATTCGTTTTAATATAACCGTATCCAGTCTCAGGTCCTGTTGGGCGGATACCGAGAGTAACGATTGAATCATCTCTTTCGGCTACTGTTTCTGCATGTGTAAGCGCATGTTGGAAGGCAAGGCTATTCGCTATATATTGATCAGATGGAGCCATGACGAGAACTTCATCATCCTTTTGATTAAGAAAATGTAATGCGGTTAAGGCAATACACGGTGCAGTATCACGTTGATCAGGCTCCAAAATAATTTGGGCCATTTTCAGTTCGGGCAATTGATTCAACACTAGAGTCATATACTTTTCAGATGTAACGATAAACACTTTTTCGGCAGGAAGCCAATTCCTAAATCGCTGATAAGTCTCTTGGAGCATTGAATAATTAGAAATTAGGTTCAGAAACTGTTTAGGTTTTTCTTCAGAACTTAATGGCCAAAACCGAGTTCCCTGCCCTCCTGCCAAAATAATTGCTTTCATATTTTTCCACACCTTTTTAATATTTTAATTTTCTGAAGGTTTTTGAATGCATCATCGTTTTCTTGACGAACACATTAATCCTCATTATATGAATCAACTAGGTAGTGGGGAACTTGGTATATATCCATTTTTACTCGATTTATCACTTAGGCTAGTTAGATTAATCCCAATTCAGTAAGTCGGGATGTGTATTTTAAGCCAATGCTTGTTGGCGAAAAGTCTGAAAACATCTTTTTTTGAGCATTTAATCCAATTGTATAAGCATAACTTCTATCTTGGACAAGCATTCTCATATAATTAGCTGCCTGAAAAATATTAGGCTCGGCCCATTCGTGATTTACATGATACGGGCCAAAATTATCCCGTATTTTTTCCAAGGTGAAATCAACTGGACATGCATTATTCTCATTCATAAAATCAATATTCCCTGACCAATTCGTCGCAATGACCGGCTTCCCTAGAGACATTGCCTCTGCAATTGGCAAACCAAACCCCTCAGCACGGTGAAGGGAAACATAACTGTTCATTTCATTCATCAATCCATTCAACTCTTGTCGGTTTAAAACTTTATTCATAATACTAATATTTTCATAATCTGCAATTACTTGTTTAAGCTGAGCTAATTCCTTTAGATAATGGTTAGAATTATTAATCTTAAGAATCAATCCTACTTGACTATCATTCTTCTTAAAAGCTTCTTTGAACGCCTTGATTACCCCTTCCGGATTTTTTCTTGCTGATGTACTGTGTGTATCATACATGGTTAAGAATAAAAAACGATTTTCTGGTATTCCAAAGTACTTTCGATTCAAGTTGGCAGGAAATTCTACTGAGACTCCGTGTGGCATTATAACAACAGGTTTTGAGGTGTTTTTAGAGATTGAATGAAAGGTAAAATGAGATGGAACCCAAATTTCATTTACTAAGTTAAAGCTTCCATTCCAGTAAACGGGGAAATTAGGCAGCTCCCAATGCCAATAGCCAATATTATATCGATTATGAAACCAAGATCTTTTTAAGGTTTTATGATTGTAATGGTAAAGCATTTGGTCAGCATTAATAAAAAAAATATTTGTATTATATATCGGTACTTTTACTTCTTTATGTGTCCAAGACAGATCATTTTGCCTAGAAGGAGAGTAAGAAAAATTTATGATACAAAAAGGGATACCAGCTGATTCCAATGATTTTGCTGCTAAGCGGCATGCTTCCCCTAATCCGAATTCAGCTCTGGCATACCCGATAAGATTAACACCTTGCTTCAATAAGTGTTTATTCATCGTTCTCCTCCCTGCTTTTTCGTTTACGGATGTGATACGATTGCTTCAAAATTACCATTAATCAGTATCATCCCTATCTGAGCCGGCAAAATAAAATGATCGCCTTTCTGAATATGATATGTTTCCCCGTTAGCCGTTAACATTCCAGTTCCATTAATCAAACTGACCAATTGAAAGGGCTGGTCTTGTACCAATTTAGCCTTTTCATGAATTTCCCATTTATATACAGTAAAGTCCTTGGACTGAATAAAAGTAGTAATCGTATTTTTACCAAATTTATTAATAATTGGATCTATTTTACTTCCTATGTTTGGAACGTTAATAACTTCAAGAGCTTTTTTTAAATGAAGCTCACGCTTTTCTCCACTATGCTCCTTCCGCTCATAATCATATACCCGATATGTTATATCAGAGCTTTGCTGTGTTTCAAGTACCAAAATGCCCTCACACAAAGCATGAATGGTTCCAGAAGACACATAAAAAAAATCACCTGGTTTAACAATGATTCGGTTCAGTAATTGATCCCATTGACCTTTTTCCAACCGATCAGCTAACTCTTTTTTCGTTTTAGCAAAATGCCCCAGAATGATTTCCGCATTTTCCTTGCAATCAATAACATACCAGCATTCTGTTTTTCCAAGCTCCCCATTTTCATGCTGTTTCGCATATTGATCATCAGGGTGTACTTGGACCGACAAATCTCCGTTTGCATCAAGGATCTTAGTCATAAGCGGAAAAACAGGGGATGGATAGTTCCCAAACAATTCACGATTATTTTCGTAAAGGTCACTAAGAGTTCTCCCTTTATATTTTCCAAACTTCACTACACTTTGGCCATTTGGATGGCCAGAGATTGCCCAGCACTCCCCTGTGTTTTTTGAGGGAATTTGATAGCCAAACTGATCGTGTAAAGCAGTACCGCCCCAAATCCTTTCTTTAAACACTGGATCTATAAATAAGGGTTGTATTTTGTATACCTCCTTTTTAATCTTTTTGAATTATTATGGAATGAAGAAAAATTCAATTCCTATAGAAAAGGCAATATTGAGGTATTATATGGGGATGAATCTTTAGCGGTATAGGTGAATACCTAGGGTTCATAAAACTAATGATCAGATATGCACGGTCCTATTTTCTGTCATAGAAAATCACAAATTCCTATGTATTGGGAATTAATTTTCCTTTTAAAGCCGCAAATTAAAAAAAGATTGAACAAGAAAAAACGACGGTATCCAGCCATCGCCTTTTCATTGAACCAATTAATCTTCAACACTGTAGAAATCGACCATAAATGTAACCCCACTAGATTTGATCTAGTAGGTTGAATCAAGGAATTGGTAACCTTAAATGACACAACGATTCTAAAAAGAACTCCCAACAGGAAGAATACTAAAACGATTCGAATACACGCGAATATTATGCCAGTTAAACGGTCGGGTCTCGGTTAATCATTCATCAGATTTATTAGGCTTATCTACGATCAAAAAAGACTCTTCTAACCCAGACGGATACAGGAAAACTTCGTAAAAGAAGTTACAGGAGGCCCCTGTTGTTCAAAAAGTTCAATTTTTGCTTCCATGGCATTATCAGCAAATGCAACGAAAAATATTCGTAATGCCCTTTCAATAACCAATTGTGTTGAACGATAGTATAAAATCCTGCAAAAACGATAATTTCTAAAACTCATTGGCACCCAAAAAGGTTGTGATTTCGGAACATCCGAAACTTTTATGTAAACTAGACTTGTATAGAGTATTTAACAAATAAATTTAGACCTTGTTTTAAACGATAACATTAGCTTTAATAAAAACCACCCGTGATAACTAGACTAACCTAGATAAATGAGACACAATAAAACACCTTCGAAATGGTACACTTA